>NZ_AEJB01000514.1 GCF_000331005.1 Streptomyces turgidiscabies Car8 | reverse complement strand
CCACCGGTGGGGGGATGGATCAGCGGTACGTGATGTCGCTGGTCGCGTACTTGCAGTACGTGCCGTCGGGGTTGGAGCCGTTCGTGGTCGGCTCCTTGCCGGTGTTGTTGCCGATGTACTTCTGGCAGGGAACGATCTTCTTGCTGGAGTCCCCGACGATCGTGATGCCCCTCAGGGTGGCGCTGTCGCCGTAGTTGGTGTTGATGCCGGCGAGCTTGCCTCCCTTCCAGGTCGCCTCGATGTTGGTGAGGTTGATGGTCCGCTTGTACTGCGTGGAGCAGTTGCCGCAGGACCGCACGAAGGTGCCGAAGTTCTTCGCCGCGAAGTTGGAGATGTTGAGCGTCCCGGCGCCGTTGAACTGGAACACCTTGTCGCTGGCCTCCTTGGCGCCGCCGCCGGACACCGTGTAGACGTTCGACGAGGAGCTGCCCCGGAAGGTCGCGGCGTCCTCACCGACGTCCTCCCACCACACGTTCTGCAACGTGCAGCTGCCCTTGCAGTGGATGCCGTCGGACGCCGGGGCGCCGATGATGACGTTCTTGAGGACGGCGCCCGCGGCCAGCTCCAGGAGCGGTTTCTGGTTCTCGTCCTGGCCGCCGCTGCCGAGGTCCCCGGTGCCGTAGAGACGCTTCATCCCGTAGTCCTTGGTGCCGGAGACCGGGATGGTCGAGGAGACGCCCTGGCTGCCGTTGGCGGTCGGCCAGGTCGCGGCGCTCGCCGGGGAGAGCGCTCCGCTGGTCATGATCATGCCAAGCGAAAGGCTGAGCGTGGCCAGGGTGCCGGTCAGCGCGCGCCCGCGCGCGCGTGGACGTGTCGTAGAAGTCATGTCCCGTTGCCTTCTTCCGGTCGGTAGTGCTGTGTGGGGAGTCGTCAGAGCTTTCCGGCGCCCGCGCCGGACGTCACCGAGGCGACGACGGTCGAGGCCGGTTCTGCCGTGTAGCTGTACGGAGCGGTGGTGAACGTGCCGACCCGCGAGACCTCCGTGGCGGCTCCGCCGAGGTCGTTGCCGCGCAGGTTGGCGTATCCGTCGATGTCGCTGCTGCGGTTCGTGGTGACCGCGACGAGTGTCGAACGGAAGACGTTGTTCTCGACGAGCATCTGGGCGCCCATGCGCGAGTGCACGGCGGTCTCGGCGCCCTGGACGTAGTTGTCGTAGAAGTGGCCGGTGCCGAACCGCAGGCTGGGGATGCGGGAGTACACGTTGCTGAAGTGGTTGTGGTGGTACGTCACTTTCAGGTGGCCGGTGTCCTCGGACGCGTTGTTGTCGCTGTGGCCGACGAGTGAGCCCTTGAAGTGGTCCTTGAAGGTGTTCCAGGACACCGTCACGTTGTCGGAGCCGTGGTTGATGTCCAGCAGACCGTCGTAGTAGTCCTTGTCGTGAGCGCGGTCCGCGGAGAAGGAGTTGTGGTCGATCCACACCTTCTTGGACTCCTGGACGGTCACGCCGTCGGACGGTGCGAGCGGCTTGCTGATGTTGAGGTTGCGGACGACGACGTTCGTCTCCTCCTTGATCCTGAGGCCGCCCCCGGTGAAACCGGAGGACGAACCGACGCCCAGGACCGTGGTGTTGGAGCCGAGGTCGACCTGGCCGCTCAGCGTGATCAGACCGCTCACCCGGACGACCTTCGCCGCGTTGCCCGTGACGGCCGTCCGGAAAGCGGCGAGCGTCGTCACGGTGACCGGGGTGGCGTTGCCGCCGCCGGTCGTTCCCGCACCGAATCCGATGGGTGCGGTCTCGGCGGCACCGGCCGACTGGGGGACGGTCAGCACGGCGGCGGCCGCGAGAGCGGTGGCCACGGCCGTCGCCGCCACAGATCTTTGCGTTCGTGTACGTGGGGGGCGTGTACGCATGCGGGTGCGTCCCTTCGGGAGGGCCGGCTGACCGTGGGGGAGGTCAGCCATGTGAATGAAATTCACCATGTTGTTCGTCGAGTGGTGCGCTGCACGTGACTCGATGGAGCGGCGACGGAGGGCTCGAAGTGGCGGGATGTAGGCGCTTCAGGGAGTGCACGTCCCTGGGTGCGTACGTTTCGGGCCTTCTAGTCGAACGGGGATCGACATCGATGGGTCACATCGATGAACGGAAGGTAGGGGGTAAGCGCTTTCTGGTCAACGCTTTGCGCGCAATGCGTGTACCGCGGATCCGCAACCGCTGGTCAGCGAATGTTTTCGATGTGTGGGAGCGCTTCCATGGGGGCCATGCTCATGCCACGATGCGGGCGGGCAGCCCCGCGGAGCGGGACTTCGACTTCCGCCACGCGTTACCCCACGAGCCGTGATCAGGAAGGGACCAGGACGTGTCCACCACTGTCGGCACCACCGCGAAACGACCGCTGCGCTCGGCGCTCGTCGCGCTTCTCGCAGGCCTGCTGCCGTTACTCGCGGCGACATTTCTCACCGCGCCCGCGGCGGCGGCCCGTACGGAGCCGGCGGCGGCCCCCGCAGCGGCGGCGGCCGCGCTCACCGAGGTGACGAACTTCGGGGCCAACCCGAGCAACCTGCAGATGTACGTGTATGTGCCGGACAGCGTCACCACGCGCCCCGCGGTTCTGGTGGCCGTGCACTGGTGCACCGGCTCCGGCCCCGTCTTCTACTCCAACACCGAGTACGCCTCGCTGGCCGACCGCTACGGCTTCATCGTGATCTACCCGTCCGTCACGCGCAGCAGCAAGTGCTTCGACGTCTCCTCGCCGCAGGCGCTCACCCGGGGCGGCGGCAGCGACCCGGTCGGCATCAGGTCCATGGTCGACTGGGTCACCCGGACCTACAACGCCGACACCAGCAGGGTCTTCGCCACCGGGGTCTCCTCCGGCGCGATGATGACCAACGTCCTGCTCGGCGACTACCCGGACGTCTTCGCGGGCGGTTCGGCCTTCGCGGGCGTACCGTTCGGCTGCTTCGCCACCACCAACGGCTCGGAGTGGAACAGCGAGTGCGCCCAGGGAACGGTGACCCACACCCCGCAGGAGTGGGGCGACCTGGTGCGCAACGCCTACCCCGGATACACCGGCGCCCGGCCGCGCATGCAGCTCTGGCACGGCACCGAGGACGACACCCTGCGCTACCCCAACTTCGGGGAGGAGATCAAGCAGTGGACCAATGTGCAGGGGCTCACCCAGACGCCGTCCGCGACCGACTCGCCCCAGTCCGGCTGGACCCGCACCCGCTACGGCGCCACCGGTGACAAGGCCCCAGTCGAGGCCATCAGCCTCCAGGGTGTCGGCCACAACCTGATCACCACCGGCATGGCAGCCCGCGTGATCACCTTCTTCGGCCTGGACAGCGGCGGCACCGTGCCCCAGCCCCCGGCCGGCGCCTGCAAGGTGGCGGTCACGACCAACGCCTGGAACACCGGGCTGACCGCGTCCGTGACCATCACCAACAACACCACGACTGCCGTGAACGGCTGGAAACTGGGCTTTACCCTGCCCTCCGGCCAGAGCATCACCTCCGGCTGGAGCGCCACCTTCGCGCCCTCCTCCGGCGCGGTGACCGCCACCAACGTCACCTACAACGCGAGCATCGCGCCCGGCGCGAGTGTCGGTTTCGGCTACCAGGCGAACCACACGGGCAACAGTGCCGCACCGTCCGGATTCACGCTCAACGGAACGGCCTGCACGGCCGGTTGAGCCCCCCTGTGCCGGGTGCGTGCCACGAGCGCGCACCCGGTCACCTCCCGCTCCGCGTAATCGAAGAAGCCCGTCCGGACAGAGGAAGGCACCCGGCCCGTGAAGTCGCCCCGCCTCGCGCAGTCGCCCCGGCCCCAGCGGCCGTCCGCCAGAGCAGCGCTCGCCTACCTGGTCGCCACCTGCGTGTTCGTGCTGGCCGTCGCTGTGGCGTCGTCCGCCGTGGTGGCCCTGGTCAGAAGCCCGCAGCCGACGGTCGCCCACCCGGCCCGGTCCGCCCCGCACTGGGTCAACACCTGGACGTCGATGCCGCAGCTCACCGAGCCCGGCAACCTGCCCCCCGCGCCCTTCACCGGGGAGCGTGCCGTCCTCGTCGACACCACCCTGCGCCAGACGGTGCGTGTCTCCACCGGCGGCGAGCGCGTCCGGCTGCGCTTCTCCAACGCGTTCGGCACCACCCCGCTGCCCCTCACCGCCGTGACGGTCGCCCTCCCCGCCGAAGGCCGGGCCGGAGTCAGCGCCGTCGAACCCGGCACTCTGCGCGAGGTGACGTTCGCCGGGCGCCGGTCCACCACCGTCCCCGCCGGGGCGCAGGTCGTCTCCGATCCGCTGGACTTCGGGCTGCGCCCCGCGACCAACCTGACCGTGACGACGTACCTGGCGAACGGCCAGGCCTCACTCGCGCTCACCTCGCACCCGGGCTCGCGCACCACCTCGTACCTGCGCACCGGCGACGGCACCGGCGAACAGGATCTGCCCGGGGCCACCCCGGTCAACCACTGGTACCTGCTCAGCGATGTCGAGGTGCTCTCCAGGCCGGACACGCGTGCCGTCGCCGTGCTGGGCGACTCGCTGTCCGACGGCCGTGGCTCCACGACCAACGCCAACAACCGCTGGCCCGACCAGCTCCTGGACCGGCTCAGGGGCCTTCCGGGCGGCAACCGGATCGCCGTACTGAACCAGGCCGCGGGCGGCAACCGGGTTCTCAACGACGGACTCGGACCCAACGCCCTCGCCCGGCTCGACCGGGACGTCCTGGCGCACAGCGGGGTCTCCTGGCTGATCGTCTTCGAGGGCGTCAACGACATCGGAACCGCCGAGGCCACCCCGGCCGCCCAGCAGCGCGTCACCGACGACCTCGTCGCCGCCTACCGGCAGATCGTCGTCCGCGCGCACGCCCAGGGCATCCGCGTCTACGGCGCCACCCTCACACCCTTCCGCGGCAACACGCCGTACGACGACCCGGCGGGCCTGCGCGAGACGACCCGGCAGGCCGTGAACGCCTGGATCCGCACCGGGGGCGCCTTCGACGCCGTCGTCGACTTCGACCGGGCGGTCCGAGACCCGGCCGATCCGGGCCGGCTGCGCGCCGACCTGCACGACGGGGACTGGCTGCACCTCAATCCCGAGGGGTACCGCACGCTGGCCGCCGCCGTTCCCGCGTCCTGGTTCAGGAAGAGCTGACCCCGGGTTGATGACGGCCGCCAATGCCCTCATTCTTGGGCATATGGTGAATGGGCCGCGCGAGAAACAGCGGGTGGTCCCGGCCGGTGACGCGCTGGCGGTGATCGACGCGCGGGGCACTCTCACGGGCTGGAGCGAGGGTGCCCGCAGGCTCACCGGACACACCGCCGCCGAGATCACCGGCCGCCCGGCGGCGGACCTGGCGACCGGCGACCCGCGTGCGGCCTGGCGGGAACTGCGCACCTCCGGCGCCGCCGTCGTGGGCGTACGACACCGCGACGGGCGGAGTGTCGAGCTGGCGCTGCGACTGTGCCCCGTGCCGGGGGAGCGGCAGGCGTACGTCATCACGGCGGCGCCCGACGACGCCGGGCGGGCCCTGGCCGAGCTGGCGTTCCGGCAGGCCTCCATGTCGATGTCCGTCTTCGACGCCGGGCAGCGCTACCTGCGGATGAACGACGTGGCCTGCGCGGTCATGGGCCGGCCCGAGGCGGAGTTCCTGCACCGCTACTACCCCGACACCGTCGAGGACGCCGAGCACAGCCGGGGCTTCCGGCGCCATCTGGAGATCGTGGCGGAGACGGGCCGGCCGGTCCACTACGAGAGCTGGACGCGGTCGCCCTCGGGGCGGCGCATGCACGCCTGGAACATCGAGATGTGGCCGCTGCGCGACCCGGCCGACGAACTGCTCGGCGTCGCCCTCGCCGCTTTCGACAGCAGCGAGCAGCACTGGGCCAGGCAGCGGCTGGCCATGCTCGACGAGGCCGCCGCGGGCATCGGCACCCGGCTCGACGTCGTCCAGACCGCCCGGGAACTCGCGGAACTGGTGGTGCCCCGGCTCGCCGACTTCGCCAGCGTGGACCTGCTGGACTCGGTGCTGCAGGGCGACGAACCGACGGTCGGGCAGGTGGACGCGGGTGTGGAGCTGCGCAGGGTCGCCCACCATTCGCTCACGGCCGGGGTGCCGGAGGCGGCGATCGGGCTCGGTGTGGCGGACGTCTACCCGGCGTACTCGCCACCGGCCCGCGCGCTCGCCACCGGCCTGCCCGTCCTCGCCCGCACCGGCGACCCGGACCTCGACCGGTGGTTCGGCCGGCACACCGCCCGCTCCGCCAAACTGCGTACCGACGACGGCACGGACACCCACGAAATCGCGCTGATGGCCGTACCGCTGAAGGCACGCGGTACGACGCTGGGTGTCGCCGTGTTCGTGCGGCTGCTGACCCCTGAGAAACCCGACGAGTTCGACGACGACGACGAGTCGCTGGCCCGGGAACTGGTCAGCCGCGCGGCCGTGTGCGTGGACAACGCCCGCCGCTACACCCGCGAGCGCACCACCGCCCTGGCCCTCCAGCGCAGCCTGCTGCCCCAGACGGTGGCCGGACAGGCGGCCGTCGAGTCCGCCTCCCGCTATCTGCCCGCGCTGTCCCAGGCGGGCGTCGGCGGTGACTGGTTCGACGTGATCCCGCTGTCCGGGACCCGGGTGGCGCTGGTCGTCGGGGATGTCGTCGGCCACGGCCTGCACGCCTCGGTGACCATGGGCAGGCTCCGGACGGCGGTCTGGACACTGGCGGACGTCGATCTGCCGCCCGACGAGCTGCTCACCCACCTCGACGACCTGGTCGGTCATCTCGGGACGGACGAGAGCGGCGAGTCGGCCGAGATCGGCGCGACCTGTCTGTACGCGGTCTACGACCCGGTGTCCCGGCGCTGCACGCTCGCCGCCGCCGGGCATCCGCCGCCCGTCGTCCTGTATCCCGACGGCCGGGTCGAGGTGGTGCGGGTGAGCGCCGGTCCCATGCTCGGTGTCGGCGGGCTGCCGTTCGAGGCGACCGAGCTGGAGCTGCCCGAGGGCGCCGTGCTGGCCCTCTACACGGACGGTCTGGTCGAGGCCCGCGATCGTGACATCGACACCGGGACGGCCGCCCTGTGCACGGCACTCGCGGTACCGGCCGACAGCCTGGAGGAGGTCTGCGACACGGTGCTCGGTGCCCTGCTCCCGCAGACACCGGGCGACGACGTCGCCCTGCTGGTCGCCCGCACCCGCGCCCTGGACGCCGAACAGGTCGCGGTCTGGGACCTGCCCGCCGACCCGGCCGTGGTCGCCCTCGCCCGTAAGCACGTCACCGCCCAGCTGACCCGCTGGGGCATCGACGAGGCCGCCTTCGTCACGGAGCTGGTCGTCAGCGAGCTGGTCACCAACGCCATCCGCTACGGCGGAGACCCCATCCAGCTACGGCTGATCCGCGACCGCACCCTGATCTGCGAGGTCTCCGACGCCAGCAGCACCTCGCCGCATCTGCGCCGGGCGCGCACCTTCGACGAGGGCGGACGCGGCCTTCTCCTGGTCGCCCAGCTCACCGACCGCTGGGGCACCCGCCCCACCGGCACCGGCAAGACCATCTGGGCGGAACAGGCACTGCCGCCAACTCTCTGAGAAACCAGGAGAGTGCACGCGCTCTCCCGGCCTACCGGGGCACGGCCAGGATGAACGGCCGGCGCCGGGACGACCTAGACGACCTCTTCCCGGGGCTTCTCGACAGTGTGCGGGCCACCGCCGTCCGCCAGGCCGACCGCCTCGGTGCTGTCGCCGCCGACTGAACCGCCCTTCCCCGGAAGGTGGTTGAAGAGCAGGTTCAGCACGATCGCCGTCAGACAGCCCGCGCTGATCCCGCTGTTCATCACCGTCTGGAACCAGTCCGGGAACTTCGCGTACACCGTCGGCACACCGACGGGCAGCATGCCCACGGCCACCGAGACCGCCACGACCGTCAGATTGTGGTTGTCCTTGAACTCGACCGCGGCGAGCGTGCGCAGCCCGCTCGCGGCGACCGTCCCGAACATCACGAGACCCGCGCCACCCAGCACCGGTGCCGGTATGGCCGCGACCACCGCGCCGAGCTTGGGCAGCAGACCGAGCAGTACGAGAATGCCGCCGGCGGTCGCCACGACCCAGCGGCTGCGCACCCGGGTCATCCCGACGAGGCCCACGTTCTGCGCGTACGCCGTGTACGGGAAGGTGTTGAAGACGCCGCCCAGGACGGTGGAGAAGCCGTCCGCGCGCAGCCCGTCGGCGAGGGAGCGCGGCTCGACCTTCCGGCCGGTCATCTCGCCGACCGCGATCAGGTCACCGGTCGTCTCGGTCATCGTCACCAGCGCCACCACCAGCATCGAGATGATCGCCGACGCCTCGAAGGTGGGCGCTCCGAAGTGGAACGGCGTGCTGATGCCGACCCAGTCGGCGTCCCCGACCCCGTCGAAGTCCGTGAACCCGAAGGGCACGGCCACGGCCAGCCCCACCACGATGCCCGTCAGTACCGCGATCCGGCTCAGGAACGCGGGCGCGAACCGCTGCACACCGAGCACCACGGCCAGGACGAAGGCGGCCAGCGCCAGGTTCTTCGGTTCGCCGAACTCCGCCGAACCCACCCCGCCGGCCGCCCAGTTGCCCGCCACCGGCAGCAGTGACAGGCCGATGACCAGGATGACGGTGCCGGTGACCAGCGGCGGGAAGAAGCGCAGCAGCCGTCCGAAGACCGGCGCCAGCAGCATGATCGCGAGTCCGGCGACGATCACGGAGCCGTAGATGGCGGGGAGTCCGCCGCCCGTCGTACCGATGAGGACCATCGGTGACACGGCCGCGAAGGTGCATCCCTGCATGATCGGCAGCCGGACGCCGAAGCGCCAGAAACCCACGCACTGGATGAGCGTCGCGACCCCGCACACCAGCAGGTCCGCGGTGATCAGATACGCCAGGTCGGCGGGTGACAGCTTCATCGCGCCGCCGACGATCAGGGGTACGGCCACGGCCCCCGCGTACATCGCGAGCACGTGCTGCAGACCGAAGGCGGCGAGCTGCCGCACGGGCGGGACCTCGTCGACGGGATGCACGGGTGGGGGAGAGGTGGTGGCCATGGGCACTCCAGGGGCGGCGGGCGAACGGGCATCGGGCATCGGGCATCGGGACTCGACGAGACCGTAAGCGGCTTGAACAGTTTGTTGATTACTGGCCTGTTGCCGGAGTGTGTCGCGCTCCCGGTCGGCGTGTGACGTCCGGGGCGCCTTCCGCCCGCGCCGCCGCCATGAGCGACTCCCAGTCGGGGAGCTTCACGGTGCTTCGCCCCAGCGTGGCGCCCAGTTCCGCCTCGGCCCGCTCGATGGCCTGCCAGCCCGTCCACCCGACCGGCCGGAACCCCTCCGCGAGCAGTGCGGTCAGCGGGTCCCCGGGCCTCTCCTGCCGTACGAGCACGGCGGCGTCCGCCAGCAGGGAGGTCGCGGTCTCCTTGGCGCAGGGCCGGTTGGTGCCGATGACGCCGGTCGGGCCGCGCTTGATCCAGCCGGCCACGTACTCGCCCACCGCGGGGCTCCCGTCGCGCAGGACCCGGCCCGCGAGATGGGGCACGGTGCCGAGAGCCTCGTCGAACGGCAGCCCGTCGACCGGGACCCCGCGGTAGCCGACGGAGCGGAGCACGAGCTGTGCGTCGATGTCCTCGTACTGCCCGGTGCCCGTCACGCCGCCGTTCCCGTCCGGCGCCGTCCGCTCGAAACGCACCGCGCCGACCCGGCCTCCGACGGCGAGCAACTCGACCGGGCGACGGAAGAAACGCAGCCGGATGCGGCGGGCGGCGCCTGTGGCGGGCAGGGTGGCCCAGGCGCGAAGCGCCTCCACGTTCCGGCGCTGCACGGCGGGCAGGGCGGACGGGTCGGCGTATGCCGGATCGAGCATCAACTCGGCTTCGTCCACGGTGACTTGAGTGTCCGGCAGTGAGCCCAGCTCGCGCAGTTCCTTGGTGGTGAAGCGGGCCTGTGAGGGGCCGCGCCGACCCACCATGTGGATGTCGGTCACCCCGCTCGCGGACAGTGCGGTGAGCGCTGCCTGCGGCATGTCGGTGGGGCTCAGTTCGGCCGGGCCGCGCGCCAGCATCCGGGCCACGTCCACCGCCACGTTCCCGACACCGATGACCACTGCGGACCGCGCCCCCCGGACGAAGCCGTCGTCACCGGCGTCCGGATGGGCGCTGTACCAGGACACGAACTGGGTCGCCGACCAGCTGCCCGGCAGTTCCTCGCCGGGAATCCCCAGATGGCGGTCGGTGGCGGCGCCCACGCAGTACACCACCGCGTGGTACAGCTCCCGAAGCCGGGCGCCGGGCAGCTCCCCGGGCCCGCGGCCGATCCGGATCCCGCCCAGGAAACGCACCCGCTCGTGTTCCAGGACCGCGCGCAGGTTGTTCTGCAGCGACTTGATCTTCTCGTGGTCCGGCGCCACGCCGTACCGCACCAGCCCGTAGGGCGCCGGCAGCCGGTCGAGGACGTCGACCCGCACCTCCGGATCCTGCTGGACCAGGCTCTGCGCGGTGTAGACCCCGCTCGGACCCGAACCCACGACGGCGACACGCAACACGGCGGAACCCCTCACTGCGGGACGCTGCGGAACTCCCTGTTGCTGACATCTCCAGGATCGCACCCCCGGAGCTGCGCTGACAGAGTGCGGAGCGGGACGGGCGCGCGTGTCCGTTCGTATGGAATGTGATGATGCGGTTACGTTCCGTATGTGCTAGAAGCATCCTTTCTTAATCTTTCCGGTCGCTGCCCGACGGAGGGCGTGGTGTCGGTGCGGCCCGCCTGGGAAGTGCGGGAGCACGAGGGCTCGGCGGCGACGGCGTGGTTCGACGTCCGGCTCGCCTTCACCGACGGCGCCCAGGTCGACCTGCTCGCCGTGGTCCGTGAGGCGGGCGTCTCCGTCGAGGACGTGCGGGCGCAGCCGGCGCTGTCGCTGGACGATCTGGCGGGGCTCGCGGACTGGATCGAGGGGCCGCTCTTCGACGCGTGCGGAGACGGGCCGGGGGAGGTCACGCGGGCCGAGTTCTGCCCGCGGCCTCGTCGCGCCCGGCCGGCCTGGCCGCGTGGTGTCGAGGGGCGGTGGCTGATCGCGGAGGAGTACCGCGCCGCCCAGGAAGAGGGCGCCGACCCCGTTCTCGCCGTGATGTGCGCGACAGGGTACAGCCGTCGCCGATCCCTCAGGCTGATCTCACAGGCCCGCGACGCCGGGTTCCTCTCACCCCGTCATGCCCGGCGTTGAGCGAGGGTCCTGCGGCTACATTCCGCGCATCCTGTTGATCTCGGTCGTCTGCTGGGCGATCACGTCGTCGGCCATCTCCTCGACCCGCACGTTGTTGCCGTCTGCCTTCACCTCGGTGGCCATGGTGACGGCCCCTTCGTGGTGCGTGATCATCAACGTCAGGAACAGCTCGTCGAACGCCTTCCCCTTGGCCGCGCGCAACTTGGCGAGCTGTGCCTCGCTCGCCATGCCGGGCATCGCCACGTGGGCATGCTCGGTGGGCTTCTCGGTGCTGCCGTTGTCCTTCAACCAGCCCTGCATGGCGGCGATTTCGGGTCCCTGTGCGGCGGCGATGCGCTCGGCCAGCCGCTTCACCGGTGTCGACAGTGCGCGTTTCGGGGCGAGTTCGGTGATCTCGATCGCCTGCGCGTGGTGCTCGATCATCATGCGGGCGTACGAGATGTCCGCCGAGTTGGGCGAGTCGTCCGGCAGTTGGGCCTTGGCCTCCTCCGGGGAGAGCGTCTTGGCCGCCTCACCGGGCAGGCCGGGCGCGATCACCGAGGGCCCGGTCGCCTTCGCGGCCCTGGCGTTCGCTTCGGGCGACGGGGTCGAGTCGCAGGCCCCGAGTGCGAGCGTGAGCGCGAGCGCGGCCAGGGCCGGGCGAAGCATACGGGGCGCACGGCGGACGGGCACAACAGCCTCCTGGGTCGGGTGAGTTGAGGGACACCTCGTGAGTGCTGTGTCCGTCCTAGCACGCTTCCATTCGCCGGTGATCAGAAACTTTCATGACGAATGCGTTGCCTACTGTTGATCGGTGCATGATGAAGACGATACTTCGGAGCACCGTGCACCGTTCTGACCCGAACGGCTACCAGGGAGGACGCAGTGACCCTGTTGAACGATTCCCGAACGCGGCACAGACGTCTGGGAGTTGCCGCCGCCGCGGCCGGACTCCTGGCCGCGCTGCTGACCGCCGGCCCCGCTGCCGCGACCCCCGACCCGGGGGACGGCCCGACGGTGCCGGAGAAGATCTCCAAGAGGGTGCAGACCCAGGTCAGGGAAGCCCTGGCCGCGGGTGAGATACCCGGGGTGGACGAGATCGTCCACTCGGACAACATCACGCACCTCACGAACGTCCCCAAGGACGCGCTGCCCGGCACCAACACGGACCTCGCCTTCCAGGGGAAGTACGCCTTCTCCGGCAACTACGACGGTTTCCGTGTCTTCGACATCAGCAACCCGAAGGCCCCGAAGACCGTCTCGCAGGTACTGTGCCCCGGCGGCCAGAACGACATCTCCGTCTCCGGGAATTTGCTCTTCCTGTCCACCGACTCCTCGCGCAGCGACAGCAGTTGCAACAGCGTCTCGCAGCCCGCGACCGAGAAGTCGTCGTGGGAGGGCATGAAGATCTTCGACATCACGGACAAGGCGAACCCGAAATACGTCGCCGCCGTGGAGACCGCCTGCGGCTCGCACACCCACACGCTGGTGCCCGACGGCAAGAACGTCTACGTCTATGTCTCCTCGTACTCGCCGAGTGCCACCTTCCCCGACTGCCAGCCGCCGCACGACGGCATCTCGGTCATCAAGGTTCCGCGAAAGGCCCCCGAGAAGGCGGCAGTTGTCGGCTTCCCGGTGCTGTTCCCCGGTGAGGGCCCCGACGGCGGCGGCAACCCCGGCTCGCCCACCAACCCGGGCGTCTCCAAGACGACCGGCTGCCACGACATCACCGTGCTGCCCTCGAAGGACCTCGCGGCGGGCGCCTGCATGGGCGACGGAATCCTGTTCTCCATCAAGGACCCCGAGCGCCCGAAGGTCATCGACCGGGTCCAGGACAACGTCAACTTCGCGTTCTGGCACTCGGCGACCTTCAACCAGAAGGCCAACAAGGTCGTCTTCACCGACGAGTTGGGCGGCGGCGGTGCGGCCACCTGCAACGCGGAGGTCGGACCGAACCGTGGAGCGGACGGCATCTACGACATCGTTGGCAAGGGTGACAAGCGCAAGCTCGTCTTCAAGAGCTACTTCAAGATCCCCCGCTACCAGGCGGACACCGAGGTCTGCGTGGCGCACAACGGCTCGCTGATCCCGGTCAAGGGCAAGGACATCATGGTCCAGGCCTGGTACCAGGGCGGTGTCTCCGTCTGGGACTTCACCAACTCCGCGAAGCCCAAGGAGATCGCCTACTTCGAGCGCGGCCCGGTGACCACCGACCGCGTCACCACCGCCGGCCCGTGGTCGGCGTACTACTACAACGGCTACATCTACTCGAACGACATCGCCAAGGGCTTCGACGTCCTGAAGCTCGACGACCGGCGCACGGATCCGGCCAAGAAGGTCCGGGTGCGTGAGCTGAACGTCCAGACGCAACCGGACTACTTCGACTGACCGTCACGACGAACCCTTGACGCGCGTCCCGCTGGGCATCTCGGCGCCCGGCGGGACGCCCATGTCCGGGGAACGCCACCGTGATTCCTCATTGACCGAGAAGCCACGTGGGGACATGCTGTTACTTCCGCGTTGACATTTTGTCAGCCGACGATGCCGACGCGGCCGGAGCGACCCCTCGCGGGTGGTTCCGGGCGGCCGCCTGTCTGGGGTGACGCGGGGGATCACCTCAGACCGGCGTGCCTCACTCGGAGCGTGGTCTCAGCCGATCAGGTCCAGCACCGGTCGCAGCCCGTCCGGCCGCCGCGACACCGGCAGATGGTCCACGAAGTGCACCGCGCAGCCAAGGGCAGCCGCGCCCCCGTCCGCGTGCCGGTCGTCACCGACCATGAGCACGTCCCGCGGGACGACGGCGAGCGCGTCGCAGGCCACCTCGAACAGGCGCGGGTCCGGCTTCTGGATGCCGTGCTCGTACGACAGGACGTACGCGTCGACATACCGGTCCAGCCCGTGCGCCCGGAACACGGGCCGCAGATCCCAGCCGATGTTGCTCACCACCCCGACGGAGATCCCGCGTTCCCGCAGCGAGCCCAGCACCTCCACGGCGTCGGCGTACGGGGCCCACGCGGCCGGCGTCATGTGCCGCTCGTACAGCGCGTCGTACAACACCGCGTCGGGCAGCGGCACTTGCCGGGCGAGCCCCGTGTACGCGGCCCGGTGCAGCTCGGCGCTCCGGTCGCGGATCCCCCACACGGAGGCGAGTTCCGCCGGCAACCGTTCCGGGGAGGGCCCGCCCGGCAGCGCGCCCGCCGACTCCAGCGCCCGGGTCGCCCTGTCGAACTCGGGTTCCGGCAGGGCGAGTCCGTGGTCGGCGAGTACGGCGCGCAGCCAGGAGTCGGTGGACTCGATACGGAAGAGGGTCCCGGAGAAGTCGAACAGCACGGCAGCCATGCGCGGACCTTATCGGGCGAGCTGTTCGACCTGGTCGTGGAGACGGTCGACGTGCTGCTCGGACTCCGGCTTCATCAGCACGCTGCGGAGGATGCGCGCCCCGTCGGCGTCCGCGGTGACAGAGGGGTGGCGGACCGTGAAGGCCTCCCTGTCGGCCCTGAGGGTGCTCAGGAACACCGGATCGGGATGGGCCATGCCGCTGGTCAGGATGCGTGCCGACGCGGCGTCGACAGCGGTCAGCGTGCGGGGTTCGACCTGTGGGAAGTAGCCGACGATGTCCAACTCCGGCTGCTGGTACAGCTCCAGGACGTCGGACGCGCGGATCAGGTCGGCCCAGCGCAGCGCGGCGCGGCGTCCTGCTGCCAGGACGCGCCCCAGACCGTCGGGTGTGGGCGGGATGAGCTGGAAGGTGAGCCACAGAGCGGCGGCCGAGGCTCCCGCTCGCGAGCACTCCAGGCTGATCTCGCCGAGGTGAAGCTCGCTGGAGGTGAAGTAGGTGTAGGGCGAGTCGTGCAGGTAGAAGCGGCCCACCTCGGGGTCGCGGAAGATGACGGCTCCGCACCCGTACGGCTGCAGCCCGTGCTTGTGCGGGTCGATGACGACCGAGTCGCACCGGGATATCGCCCGCCAGGGCTCGGGCGGGAGTCCTTCGGGCTCGTCGGAGCCCGCGAGCAGGGTGAAGAAACCGCCGTAGGCGGCGTCGACGTGGAGTCGGACGCCGTAGCGCTCCCCGAGGGCGAGAATCCTGTGGACCGGATCGACTGCGCCGAGGCCGGTCGTCCCGGCGGTGACGACGACCGTGCCCACGTCACCGGTGCGAAGGACCTCCTCCAGCGCGTCCACGTCCATCCGGCCCTGTCCGTCGGTGGGAACCGGGTGTCCCTTCATGCCCAGGACATGGCACATGCGGCCGTGGGTGTAGTGCGCTTCGGCGCTGTAGGCGACGCCCCGCCCGGGGTGGATCTCCCGGGCGACGAACAGGGCTTCGAGGTTGGCGATGGTGCCGCTCGTGGTGAGGTGGCCGAGGTGGGAGTCGAAGCCGAACATCGCGGCGAGCTGCGCGACGGTCTCACGTTCCATCGCCGCGGTGGCGGGCCCGCCGTCGAGGGCGTGGTTGTTCGGGTTGATCAGCATGGCGGTGAGGTAGCCGACCACTGCTGCCGGGTGCGGAGGCTTGAGCATCTGGCCCGCGTAGCGCGGGTGGAAGAACGGATAGTTGTCCCGCAGCCTCCCGGTGAACTCCTCGAAGACGCCGGCGAAGGCGTCCTCGTCGACGTGCAGGGAGGGGTGGGGCTGATAGGGGCCGAAGGTGCCGGCCCACTTCTGAATCGCGTCGTCGGCCCGGCCGAGCCAGTGCTGCAGGTCCACGGATGTCCCCTTCCTCGGATTCCCCCGGTGCTGCGCCCACCATAGGATTTCATTGACTGATCAGCAATTGATTGCTCAGTAATTGAGACGTTGGTAGGTGATCGGGAAGTAAAGTCGCGGGAAGGGGCCCTGTGCAGGAGCCTTCCCGGCACGAGAGGAGCGCACAGGTGGACGCCGAGACCCAACGGGGTGCCGAGACCGTCCGGGCCGCCAACAGTCGGCTCGTCCAGGACTTCGGGCTGCTCATCAAGGCCGCGACCCGCCTGGAACAGCGGCTCGACAGCGTCCTGAGACGGGAGTGCGGCATCAGCCACACGATGTTCGAGGTCCTCATCAGGCTCTGCCGTCAGCCGGGTGAGGAAGTCGCGCAGCATGCGCTCGCCGACGACCTCACGCTCACGAGCAGCGGCGTCACCCGGCTGATCGACCGGATGGAAGAGGCCGCCCTGGTACGTCGCACGCCGTCACCGGAGGACCGCCGGAGCGTCCTGGTCGAGGTGACCGAGCACGGCGGGGCGGTGTTCCTGCGGGCCGCGGAGGTACACGGTCAGGTCGTCGAGAGGTACTTCGTCGCCCCCCTCACCCCGGCCGACTACGGAGGGCTGACCAGCTCCCTGGGGCAGATCAACAGGGCGTTGGGCGACGGCTGACAACCCGGACTCGGAGTGTGGGGCGCGGTCGGCCCGGCGTGGGCCCGTCTCAGAGCTGACGTTCTCCGGCGCGGACCAGGCCGGTCTCGTAGGCGATGACGACGAGTTGGGCGCGGTCGCGGGCGCCGAGTTTCGCCATGGCGCGGTTGACGTGCGTCTTGACGGTGACCTGGGTGACGAAGAGGAGTTCGGCGATGTCACCGTTGGACAGACCGGTGCCCACCAGGGTCAGTACCTCGCGTTCCCGGGGTGTCAGGTCGGCCAGCCTGCGGGGGTCGACGAGGTCGCCGGGGACGGGCTGGGCGAGGACGCGGGCGATGAGGCCCTTGGTGGCGGTGGGGGAGAGCAACGCCTCACCGGCCGCGACAAGACGCACGGTGTCGAGCAGTTGCGCGGGTTCGACTCCCTTGCCCAGGAAGCCGCTCGCACCCGCCCGAAGGGCCTCGACGACGAGTTCGTCCTCCTCGAACGTGGTCAGGACAAGGATCTTGACCCCCGCCAGCTCCTCGTCCTGACCGATCAGCCGGGTGGCCTCGATGCCGTCGACCTCCGGCATCCGGATGTCCATCACGACGACGTCGGGGCGTTCGGTACGGGCCAGTCGCGCCGCCTCCCGCCCGTTGGACGCCTCAGCGACGACCTCCATGTCCGGCTGTGCGTCGATGAGCAGCCGGAAGGTACCGCGGAGCAGGGCCTGGTCGTCGGCGAGCAGGACACGAATCATCATGGGTGCCTATTCCTCATGGGGGTGTCAGGCGGCTGTGGAAGCCAGGGTGAGCGGCAGTTCGGCGACGACCCGGAAGCCGCCCTCGGGCCGCGGGCCGGCGGTGACGGTGCCGCCGATGGCGGCGGCGCGCTCGTGCATGCCGATCAGGCCGTGGCCGGTGCCCGCGCCCTTCGGCGCGCCGGGGAGCCCGTTGTCCGTCACGGTGACGCGAAGTGAGTGCGGGCCGTGGTGCAGGACCACGGCGGCCCGGGTCGCCGACGCGTGCTTGTGGGTGTTGGTGAGGGCTTCCTGGATGATGCGGTAGGCGGTCAGCTCGGTGGCCGGTGCCAGCGGAGACCGGCTGCCGGTGTGGGCCACCTCGACGGACAGCCCGCTCGCGCGGAGCCCGGCGGTGAGGATGTCGAGGTCGGCGAGGCGGGGGATGGGGGCCCGGGAACCGGGCGCGTCGTCGGGCTGGCGCAACAGGCCGACGGTGGCGCGCAGTTCGTCGAGCGCCGCGCGGCTGTTGTCCTTGATGTGCGCCAGGGCCTCGTACGCCTGGTCGGGACTGGTGCGCATGAGATGGTGAGCGACCCCCGCCTGGGCGTTGACCAGGGTGATGTGGTGGGCGACGACGTCGTGCAGATCGCGCGCGATGCGCACGCGCTCGACCGTGACCCGGCGCCTGGCCTCCTCCTCCCGCGTGCTTTCGGCCTGGTCCGCGCGTGCCCTGGCCTTGGCGAGGCCGTCCCGGCGATTGCGGACGGCGCGGCCCAGCGCGGTCGCCGCGAGCGCGAAGTCGAGGTGCAGCAGGCTGACTCCAGCCACCAGGGACTCCTGGTGGCTGGCGGCGTACACGCCGGTGATCGCCACAGCGGCGGCGAGGCCGACGATCCACGCGGTGCGCCGGCTGCCGAGCACGGCCAGGGTGTACAGAGCGACGAGGCTGGCCGCCGGGGCCAGCGTGACGTCCGAGGCGAAAGCCATCAGCGTGAGGTCACCGGCCAGGGTGAGCAGAGCGACAGGCAGCGGCCAACGGCTTCGTACGACGAGGGGCAGACAGGACAGCGCGGTCCACACCGCGTCGTCCCAACGCGGTTCGTGCCAGCCGGAGTCGCCGGAGGCGGCGGTCGCCGCGGCGGAGATCACGATCACCGGTACCACCGGGAGCGCGTCCCTGATCCGGTCATGACGGGACAGCCACTGCTGCCACACCATCCTCACGTCCATTCCCTCACTGTAGCCAGCGCGGACCGGCCCGTCGGGCCCTGAGAATTCCGCCCGGCCGGCCCGCGCCCGGGGCTTCCCTACGTCGTACGACCGGCGTCAGTCGGGCAGGCCGACGGCCTGCGGCTCCCGCACCGGGTACGGCGACGGCGCCGGCTCGTCCGCGGGGCCCTCGACGGACACGTTGGGCAGTGCCTTGTCGAGCCGTCGGGGCAGCCACCAGTTCGCCGCTCCGCACAGGTGCATGAGCGCCGGGACGACGACCATGCGGATCAGCAAGGCGTCCACGGCGACGGCCAGGGCGAGGCTGACACCGAACTCGGCGATGACGCGCATGCCGCCGAAGACGAAGGAACCGAAGACGCAGACCATGATGGTGGCGGCGACCGCGATCACCTTGCCGGTCTCCGCCTGCCCGATCCTGACGGCCCTGCGGCTGTCTCCGGTGTGGGCCCACTCCTCGCGCATCCGGCTGACCAGGAAGACCTGGTAGTCCATGGAGAGGCCGAACATGATGCCGACGACCAGGATCGGCACGAACGACTCGATGGGTCCGGCGGCGCCGAGTCCGAGCAGGCCGGCGCCGAATCCGTACTGGAAGACGACGACGATCGCGCCGAAGGCCACCCCGATGCTGAGGATGTTGAGCACCGCGCCGACGGCCGGGATGAGCAGGCTGCGGAAGGCGATGGTCAGCAGCAGGAAGCCGAGGACGGCGATCACCAGCACGAACACCGGCAGTTTGGACATCAGGACGGACGCGAAGTCGTCGTTGCTCGCGGTGAGACCACCGACGTAGACCTTCATCGAGGTGCCCTGCTCGGCCGGCGGTATCACCTTGTCGCGCAGGTGGCTGATCAGGTCGGAGGTGGCCGCGGACTGGGGCGAGGTCGTCGGTACGACGGAGATGACACCGACCTTCTGCCCCTGCTCCATGGGTGTGCCGGAGGCACTGGCGACGCCGTCGACCCGCTGGAGGGCGGTGACGAGCTTGGCCTCGGCGGCCCTGTCGGCGGTGGTGGGTGCCTGGACGGCGAGGACGAGCGGTCCGTTGAAGCCGGGGCCGAACCCGTCCGCGATCATGTCGTAGGCCTGGCGGTTCGTGGAGGTCGTGGGCAGGTTGCCGTCGTCGGACGCGCCGAGGCGCAGCGACAGGGTGGGGAACGCGAGCGCCGCGAGCACGGCCAGGGCGACCAGACCGAGGGCCTTGGGGCGGGCCTGGACCTGCTCGGCCCACCGGGTCCACAGACCGGGCCGCCCGGAGGCGCGCCGCATGGTTCCATCGGCCGCCCCCCGGCGCTCCTTGCGGCTGAGGACCCGTCGGCCGATCATGCCGAGCAGGGCGGGCAGCAGGGTGACGGCGGCCAGGACGGTCAGGACCACGGTGAGGGCCGCGCCGATGGCCATGCCGTTGATGATGCCGACGTTCAGGGTGAGCATGCCGAGCAGCGCGACGACGACGGTCAGACCGGCGAAGAGCACCGCGCGGCCCGAGGTGTTGAGGGACTTGGCGATCGACTCGGGGACGGCCATGCCCGCCAGCAGGTTGGCGCGGTGCCGGTTGACGATGAACAGGGCGTAGTCGATGCCCACGCCGAGGCCGATCAGCGAGCCGAGGGTCAGCGTGGTGCTGGAGAGCGTGATCACGTGGCTGAGCAGGATCACGGCGACGGCGGAGGTTCCGACGCCGACGACGGCCGTGATGATGGGCAGCGCCGCCACCCACACCGCGCGGAAGACGAACAGGAGCACGAAGAAGGCGAGGATGATGCCCATGGCGTCGGCCACGGGGTTCGGCTCGGGGTTGACGGTGAACGCCTGCCCGTTGAGCGCGATGTGCAGGCTTCCCGACTCCGGGGCGGTCGCGAGCTCCTTGACATGGTCGATCTGGGCGTCTTCCACGTCCCGGCCGAAGGCGACCGTGGCGTACGCGGTCGCGCCGTCCGCGCTGACCTGCGCCTTGCCCTCAGTCGTGTAGGGACTGCTCACCGCGGCGACGCCCGGGGCGTCGGCGATGCGGTCCAGTGCCCCCGTCATCGCCTTCTCGGCCGCGGGGTCGGTGACCTTGGCACCGTCGAGCTGCCAGACGACCCGGCCGCTCTTGCCCGCCGCGCTGTTCGAGGCCTGCTGCAGCAGGGCCGTCGCCCTGGCCGAGTCGGTGTCCTGCGAGGTCGGGCTGTTGCCGAAGGCGTTGCCGGCCGCGCCGACCCCGGCTCCCAGGGCGAGCAGCAGGCCCACCCAGACCAGGACGACGGCGAGCCGGTGCCGGTGGCACCAGCGGGCGAGAGAGGACATCGACGAGCCTTTCCAGGGAACTGCCGTGAAGGCGGGCCGACGATCACGGCCCACCCTCACGCTCGCAGTTCAACGGCCTCCCGTCGTTGGCCCTACGCAGACACCTGCCTCTACTGCGATCGCAGTAGAGGGGCCCCTGACATGGCCTCCGTCAGTTCAGCGGGGCCGGCACCGGGGTGCCGTAGAACGTCATGGGCGGCCAGCCACGGGACTCCAGATAGGCGTTGAGCGCGTTGGCGATGTCGATGGGGTCGATCTGGTTCGGGCGGGCGGGGCCGGTCGTACTGCAGTTCACCCTGAACGAGATGCCCACGTGCCCGTCGGGCTCGCCGAACTCGGCGTTGCGGATGTTGGAGTCGCCGCTGAACTCGGTGTTGTACGGGAACTCGGGCAGGGCGGTGGGGTCGTCCTCCGCCGCCTCCGCCTGGGTCGCCGTTCCCAGGGCGGCGCCCGCCGCGGCCGTCCCCGAGTAACCCAGCAGCGAACGTCTCGAAATACTGGACAAGTTGATCCCCGTTTCGACTTCTCTCGATGGCTCGGACGGGTGTCTCCCGCAGCCTTCGTCGATCGTATGTACGGTTCTGGGGTGGTCGGGGCTGAACGGGACCGTCCGCAAGTGGAGGCGTGAACCGGTGGGGTCAGGGCCGCTCGGGGGCCCGCTCGAACCGCTCGTACGACAGCACGGCCAGCGCGACCACGAGCGCCCCGAGGAGCCATCCGCCGAGCACGTCGGAGGGCCAGTGGACGCCGAGCCAGATCCGGGTCAGGCCGACACCCAGGACCGAGATCACCGACCCGGCGACCGCCGTACGCCACACGACTCGGCCGGCGCCGTAGCGGCGCAGCAGGAACAGCAGGAGGCCGCACACCACCGTGGCGGTCATGGCGTGCCCGGAAGGGAAGGCCGCGTAGTGCGCGGAGTCGACGGGGTCCGGCCACACGGGACGGGCGCGGCCGACCGCCGCCTTCAGCGCCTGCTGGAGCACCGTGCCCAGCGCGCAGGCGATCGCCAGCCACAGCGCGAGCCCCCACGCCGAATGCCGCCACACCAGCCACACCGCGACGGCCGCACACAGCAGACGCATCGTCAGCGGGTCCCACACCCAGTCCGTCAGGATCCGGAACGCGTGCGTGAGCCCCGGTTCGTCGACCGCCCAGCGATGGGTGGCCCGCGCGATGTCTCCGTCGAGGGTGATCAGCGGGTGCCAGTCCACCGCGACCAGTGTCAGCAGCAGTACGGAGGCGAGGGCCAGGGCGACGGAGGCGCGGACGGCCCGCCGATATATCGGGAGCTGGAGCCGGGGGGTGAGGTGGGGGGTGCTCATGAGGCGATCCTCGCCGACGCGCCGGTCGGGAGGCCAGCCGAGGTGTACGTCGGCGCGCTAACCGAGTGCTCGCAACCCCGGTGCGAACGCCACCAGGACCGGGATCACCGGCACGAGGGCCGCGGCCGCCGTCAGCCGGAGCCGGCGGCCCGCTGTCAACCGGTCCGGTGCGGTCAGCAACCGGTGGACGCGCAGCGGGACATGGGCCTGCGGCGTCGGGGACGGGCCGAACACGCCCCGGTCCTCGTTGAGTTCGACCAGGGCGAGGGCGGTCGTCAGACGGCCGAAGCGCCGGGAGGCCATGTCGTCGGCGGCGAGTTCCACCAGCCGGTGCATCTCGTCCCGGAAAGAGGCGAAGACCGGCACCTGCGGAAACCCGGCGGCCAGCGCGCCCGAGCAGTGCAGCAGCCAGTCGTGGCGGGCCCGCGCGTGCCCCTGCTCGTGGGCGAGCATCGCGTCCAGCTGACGTCCTTTCAGGCGGCGCAGCGCGGCCGTGGTGACGACGAGCCCGGGTGCGGTGCCGGTCAGCCACCAGGCGTCGGCACGCTCGCCCTCCAGAACCACCAGCCGGTCGGGGGCGGGCTCCTCACCGGGCAACAGCGGTGCGCGGACGAGGAGTTCGGTGCGTCGCAGCCTGCGCCGGCTGCGCGCCCGTACGACCTCACGGACGAGCATCGCCGCGGTCCACAGTCCGCCGCAGGCGAGCGCGACGGCCGTCGTCGCGGCCCAGGGGCGGGAGGCGCCCAGGACGTAGGCCTCCACGACCTCGTGCGGTGCCGGGGCGAACACATGGCCGCGCACCGCCTGCCAGGCCGCCGCCGCGCTGAGCGTCATCGACAGCGCGCAGCACATCAGTACGGCCGCCACCACGCACTGCCACACCCACAGGGCGACCACCGGTTCGCGGTCCGGCCAGTCGGCACGGGCGAGCAGCCGCGGGGCGACGACGGCGGTCAGCGCGCCGAGCAGCAGCAGTGCCGCGGGGACCATCATGGACGCAGCCTATGAGCGGGGTGGCGCTCAGACCTACGGTCCATGGCGGCAAAGTGACGCAGACCACGGTTTCGTACAGTCAGAGCGTGATCAGCATGGCGACCGTCGCGATGCCCATGGAGAGCCTGCAGGCGCGCGCCAGTTCGGGCCGGTCGCCCCAGCCGGGCGAGCCCGTCGAGACCCCGCCGCCGACGGCCGGGACCGGCACGGACACCAGCCGGACACCGGACAGCAGCACGTAGCCGGCGAAGTAGACGAGCAGCGACGCCGTCAGCAGGGGGACTCCGGAGCCACCGGAACCGTGGTGGTGGCCCGGGGCCGCGGCCATCACGGCCGCCATGTACGCCATGGCGAACGCCCCTATCAGATGGTGCAGATGGTGCCGCCCGGCGCGGGCCGCCCACAGGGCGCGCAGCGCCGCCGTACCGAACACGGCCGTGTACACCAGCCAGGCCCAGCGCGGTGGCGCGAGTACGGCGGCGGGCACGGCCATCGCGGCCATGCCGAAGCCCATCAGCGCCTCGCCGCCCGCGGCCCGGCGCTGCTCCTCGACCCTGCTGCGCATCCGCAGCAGGCAGTACGCGCCGGTCGCCGCGCACAGCGCGACCAGCAGCCACCCGGGCGAAGCCGGACCGTGCACACGCACCCTCCCCCTGGAGCCCCGAGACCCTCACCGAAGGGATGCCCGCTCCAGGCGGTGCGCAGACGAGCGCAAGGGTGTACGCGGGGGAGCGCGGACCGGAACACCCCAGGTCCGCGGCGACCGCGCCCCACCGGTCGAACTCATGGACGACGGGGGCCTGTCGAAGGCCTCAGATGCCGGGCCGGTACCGCAGTGGATGGTCCGCCGGCACCTCCACCAGCACGATCCGTGTGCCGTCCGGGTCCGCGATCCACATCTCGACCAGCCCCCACGGCTCCTTCACCGGCGGCCTGAGGATCTCGACTCCCCGGGACACCAGCTCGTCGTGCGCGGCCGACACGTCCGGCACCTGCAGCCACAGCCGCACGGACGGCGACGGCGGCTCGTCGGCCCGCCCCGAAAGCTCCAGGAACCCTCCGCCGAGAAAGTAGACGGTGCCCCGATCCGGTCCGGTCCCGAACTCACGGTGGACGGCGAGCCCCAGCCGCTCGCCGTAGAAAACCCGGGACCGCTCCGGGTCGAGGGGACGCAGAAGGACCCGGCCGCTCAGTACATGCACCATGCAACCGGAGCCTAGCGGGGGTGCCGTCGATCGGCGTTAGGCTCAACCGTGCCCGCGCCGTGCGGGAACGACCCGAGCCGAACCGAGAACCCGGAGTAACACCGCCATGGACACCGCCGCCACCGGACCCACTTTCCGTGACGCCACCGAGTCCGACGTCGACGCTCTGGTCGAGCTGATCGAGTCTGCGTACCGGGGGGACGCCAGCCGGGCGGGCTGGACCACCGAGGCGGACATCCTGGAAGGGCAGCGGACCGATCCGGAGGGCGTGCGGGGCGTCATCAAGTCGGCCGACAGCCGGCTGCTGACCGTCGAACAGGACGGCCGGGTGGTCGCCTGCTGCCAGCTCGAACACCGCGGGGACCACGCCTACTTCGGCATGTTCGCGGTCAGCCCGGCCCTCCAGGGCGCGGGCCTCGGCAAGGTGATCATCGCCGAGGCGGAGCGCACGGCACGCGAGACGTGGGGCGCGCGGGCGATGCACATGACCGTGCTCTCCGTACGGAACGACCTGATCGCCTTCTACGAGCGGCGCGGCTACCGCCGTACGGGAGAGATGAGCCCCTTCCCGTACGGCGACGAGCGCTTCGGCATTCCCCAGCGCGCCGATCTGCAGTTCGAGTTGCTGGTCAAGGAACTGGGGTGACCTCTGCGAGGCCCGCTATGCGGTGAAGCGGCCCGTGCGTTTGATCTGCGGGTAGTCGGTGGTCGCGCCGTCCAGCTGCAGGGCCCGTACGAGGCGCAGTTCGTCCTGGGTGTTCACCACCCAGCCGATGATCCGCAGGTCCGCCTTCCTCGCCCGCTCGACGATCTCCAGGGTGAGGCGGCGGATGTCGAGGCACACCGTCGAGGCGCCGGAGCGGGTGGCGCGGTCCACGACGTCGGTGCCGTAGCGGCCGGCGATGAGCGCAGTGCGCACCCCGGGCACCAGCCGGGCGATCTCGGCGATCGCGTCCTCGTGGAACGAGGACACCTCGACCCGGGCGGTCAGGTCCCGGCGCTCCATCACCTCGGCCAGGGCCCGCGCCGCCGCCGTGTCCTTGATCTCGGCCTGGAGCGGTGCGACGACGGCGTCGAGCACCTCCTCGAAGACCGGGACGCGCTCGTCGCGGCCCGCGTCCAGGGCGCGCAGTTCGGCGAGGGTCATCTCGGCGACGGGTCCCGTGCCGTCCGTCGTACGGTCGACGTCGGCGTCGTGCATGACGACGAGGGCGCCGTCCTTACTGAGACGCAGATCGAGTTCGATCGTGTCGAGGCCGGCCTGCTCGGCGGCGACGAACGATCGAAGGGTGTTCTCGGGCTCGACGCCCATGATTCCGCGGTGCCCGATGGTCAGGAAGTTCAAGGTCAGCTCGCTTCCGTCGACGGCGGCTCGGCTGCCGCAGCCTAACCGCCCGGCCCGGCATTGAACCCCTACGGACGCGCCGGAACCGCTGGCCGGAAGTGACTGATCCGCAGGGGGTGTGAACCGGCGGTTGCCGGGTAGGGAAGTCATCGTTGTCCTGGTTACAGGCAGGAAAAAATGCGGTGACCATGGGGGTCCGCAGGACAATCTCTTCCGTCTCGCCTTGTGGTCGGGAACCTCGAACGCATACGGTGTGCTGACGGAAGGTTCTCCCGTGGAGGATGGGACATGACGGAAATTCTTGTGCAGGCAGTTTCGGACCAGCGGGTTTCTCCGCTCGGCAGGGTGGTGGAGCACCCGGCCTGGCCCGTGCTCAAGGATGCCGTCGAGCAGATCCGGCCATGGCAGGCCAAGGACGGGTCGATCGACTTCGACCGGGAGGACGCCCCGGACCCCGCGGACGCCGATCTCGCCGTACGCCGGATCGTGGACGCCGTCGCGGAACTCTCCCCGCTGCTCCCGCACGACGCCGCGTACCACCAGGCCCTCGCCAAGGACCTGCGTCGCTGGTCCGACAGCGGATTCCGGGTCCCGGACTTCCTCGACTCACTGCTGGCCTTCCAGCCCGCCGCGAGCCGCGCGGACGGCCTCCAGCACCTGGTCGTCTTCCCGATGTACACGCAGAACGGCAACCCCGACCGCAACCTCGAAGCGGTCGTCCTGCGCATGGTCTGGCCCGACTGGCTGGCCGAGCTGGAGCGCACCCGCTACGACAATCCGCTGTTCTGCGGCATCACCTTCGAGGACTTCACGGCCGGGTACGACACCAACTCCGCCGTCCTCTTCCCGGAGACCATCGCCGTGCGCGAGGCGCCGGAACGATTCAGCTGGGGCGGTATCTTCTGCGACCGCGAGGCCGCCCGCTTCCGCCGGGTCACCGACGCCGCCGTCGACATCCTCGGCCTGGAGCTGCCCGAGGACGTCGCAGCGATGGTCCACGACCAGAAGCGCTGCGAGGAGGCGTTCGTCCTGTGGGACATGGTCCACGACCGCACCCACAGCCACGGCGACCTGCCCTTCGACCCCTTCATGATCAAGCAGCGCCAGCCGTTCTGGATGTACGGCCTGGAGGAGCTGCGCTGCGACCTCACCGCCTTCAAAGAGGCCGTGAAGCTGGAGGCGGAAGGTGTACCGCAGGCCCGTGACGTGCAGTTCGCGGTGCTCTTCGACCGGATGTTCCGCTTCCCGGTCACCGGCGAGCGCGTCCGCAACTACGACGGCCTCGGCGGCCAGCTCCTCTTCGCCTACCTGCACCGCCACGACGTGATCCGCTGGACCGACAACAAACTCCACATCGACTGGCAGCGCGCCCCACAGGTCACCAACCAGCTCTGCGCCGAGATCGAGACCCTGTACCGCGACGGCATCGACCGGCCCAAACTCGTCCACTGGTTCAAGGCGTACGAGCTGGTCTCCACCCATCTCGCCCCGCACCCGGGCTCCCGCTGGGCCAAGGGCCCCGACGCCCTCGACCTGAGCCAGCCGCCGCGCAAGCTCGTGGACGACGTGCTTCCGGACGAGTTTCCGCTGAGCATGTTCTATGAGGCTCTCTCCAAGAAGCTGAAGAACGTGATCGCCTCCACCAAGGGGATCACCGCGGAGAGCGCCGAGCGGATCGCCGCGTGAGCGACCGTGCCACCGAAAACACTGCTCAGGAGGCGATGAGGATGGGGAACGGGGCTCTCAGCGGTGCGGTGATCGCGGTCGCCGGCGCCGGCGGTCCGGCAGGCCGGGCGACACTGCTCAGGCTCGCCGAGGCGGGCGCGACGGTCGTCGGTTCCGACAACGACCCGGAGCGGCTCGCGGAGGCCGTGGACGCGGCGAGCTACGCCCACGGCGGCGCCACCGTCGTCGGCGACACCGTCGACCTGCTCGACCTGCAGTCGACCCGGGACTGGGCCACACGTATCGAGAAGGACTTCGGGCGCGTCGACGGCCTGGTCCACCTCGTCGGCGGCTGGCGCGGCAGCGAGACCTTCACCAAGACGGTCCTCGACGACTGGGACCTGCTGGAACTGCTGCTCATCCGCACCGTCCAGCACACCTCCCTCGCCTTCCACGAGGCCCTCCAGCGCAGCGACCGCGGCCGGTACGTCCTGACCAGCGCCGCGGGGGCGAGCAACCCCACCGCGGGCAACGCCGCGTACGCCGCCGCCAAGGCCGCCGCCGAGGCGTGGACGCTGGCCATGGCCGACTTCTTCCGCAAGGCCGGGGTGTCGGAGGGCGACGACGGTCCGACGTCGGCGGCTGCGATCCTGGTCGTGAAGGCGTTGGTGCACGACGCGATGCGCGCCGAGCGCCCCAACGCGAAGTTCGCGGGCTTCACTGACGTCAAGGAGCTGGCCGAGGCCGTCGTCGGCGTCTGGGAGCGGCCCGCCGCCGAAGTGAACGGGAAACGTCTGTGGCTGACCGAGAAGCCGTGAACCCTCCGAAGACCGACGCACGCCGTCATCACGACCCGGAGACCCGAGGCTTCGCCAGCGACAACTACGCGGGGGCCCACCCCGAGGTGCTCGCCGCCCTGGCCCTGGCCAACGGCGGGCACCAGGTCGCGTACGGCGAGGACGACTACACGGAGAACCTCCAGCGGATCATCCGCAGCCACTTCGGGGCCACGGCGGAGGCGTTCCCCGTCTTCAACGGCACCGGAGCCAACGTCGTCGCACTCCAGGCGGTCACCGACCGCTGGGGAGCGGTGGTCTGCGCCGAGAGCGCGCACATCAACGTCGACGAGGGTGGTGCCCCCGAACGCATGGGCGGCCTCAAGCTGCTCACGGTGCCCACCCCCGACGGCAAGCTGACGCCCGACCTGATCGACCGGCAGGCGTACGGCTGGGACGACGAACACCGTGCGATGCCGCAGGTCGTCTCGATCACCCAGAGCACCGAACTGGGCACCCTCTACACCCCGGACGAGATCCGCGCGATCTGCGACCACGCCCACGCGCACGGCATGAAGGTCCACCTGGACGGCTCCCGCATAGCCAACGCGGCGGCCTCGCTCGACGTCCCGATGCGGACCTTCACGAACGCGGCCGGCGTCGACATCCTCTCCCTCGGCGGGACGAAGAACGGCGCGCTGTTCGGTGAGGCGGTCGTCGTCATCAACCAGGACGCCGTCAGCCACATGAAGCACCTGCGCAAGCTGTCCATGCAGCTCGCCTCCAAGATGCGCTTCGTGTCGGTGCAGTTGGAGGCGCTGCTCGCCAAGGACCTGTGGCTGCGCAACGCCCGCCATTCCAACGCGATGGCGCAGCGGCTGGCGGAGGGCGTGCGGGCCGTGCACGGCGTGGAGATCCTCTACCCGGTGCAGGCGAACGCGGTCTTCGCCCGACTTCCGCACGACGTGAGTGAACGCCTGCAGAAGCGCTTCCGCTTCTACTTCTGGGACGAGCCCGCGGGCGACGTCCGCTGGATGTGCGCCTTCGACACGACCGAGGACGACGTGGACGCGTTCGTGGCGGCGCTGAAGGAGGAGATGGCGCGTTGACGCGCCCCCACTAGCTGCATAGGTATGCGTTCACCTGAAAAGTCATTGACTGTTCGGTGATCGCTTTCCTATGCTCTGGGGCCATGGAGCTGATCCAGAACACCTCTGACCTGTCCGCTTATCTCGCCGCTGACGAGGTCATCGACCACCATCACCCGCTGGTGCGCGAGACTGCGGCGCAGCTCGCCAAGGATGCGGTGGACTCGTATGCCTATGCGCGAGCTGCCTTCGAATTCGTGCGCGACACCATCCCGCACTCCGCCGACAGCGGCGACCTGCGGGTCACCTGGCGCGCCTCCACCGTCCTGGAACAGCGCACCGGCATCTGCTACGCCAAGGCCCACGCGCTGGCCGCGCTGCTGCGCGCCGAGGACATTCCCACGGCGCTGTGCTACCAGCGGCTCGCGCACGACGACGGGGACGGTCACGCCGTGCACGGGCTGGTCGCGGTGCGGTTCAACGGCGCCTGGCACCGCCAGGACCCGCGCGGCAACAAGGCGGGCGTGGACGCGCGGTTCTCCCTCGGAGGTGAGTGGCTGGCCTGGATCCCCGATCCGAAGTCCAATGAGGTGGACTATCCAGTACTGTACGCTGAACCTCATCCGGCTGTGCTGGGCGCGTTGAAGGCCGCACCCGACAGGCCGTATCTCTGGAAGACGCTCCCCACCGCACTCTGAGGCAGGCGATGACACTCACCCTGACCGTGTCCGACGAGGTGCGCACGCTCGCGCCCGGCTTCACCCACGTCGCGATCGAGGCCCACGGACTCGTCAACGGCCCCAGCACCGACGCCAGTTCGGCGCTCCTCGACGACGCGGCCCGCCGACTCGCCGTACGCCTGGACGGCCGGGCCCCGCACGAGGACCCGCACATGGTCGCCTGGCGTGACACGTACACGGCGTTCGGCTCGAAGCCCTCGCGCACCCGTAACTCGGCCGAGGCGCTTGCCAAGAGGGCTCTGACGGATGCCGGCCTGCCCCGGATCAACGTCCTGGTCGACCTCTACAACGCCATCAGCGTGGCGCACCTGGTGCCGGTCGGCGGCGAGGACCTCGACCACATCCGGGGCGGGATGCGGCTCGTACGAGCCACCGGCGCCGAGGACTTCGTGACCGTGGCGGGCGGCGAGGAGACCGTCGAGCACCCTGACGCGGGTGAGGTCGTGTGGTGCGACGAGGCGGGCGTGACGTGCCGACGCTGGAACTGGCGCCAGGGCCCCCGCACCCGGCTCACCGAGCGCACCACCTCCGCGATCTTCCTCCTGGAGTGCCTCCCCCCGATGACGACCCAGGAGTCGGAGGCCGCCGGCACCGAACTCGCCGAACTACTGGAGAAGTTCAGCCCCGGAGCGAAGATCACGGCAAGGGGCGCCCTGTAGGGGCGCGAGGCTGTATCCGATTTGCGGCTCCGCCGCGTGGGCGCGACAAGCCCCCACGGGCCCGCAGCCGACGAACAACCCAACCGCACAACCCCCGGAGGGCTCAGCGTGCCTCGGCCTCGCGGACCTGCTCCGGGGTCGGGGCCGTGCCGCCGAGGTGGGCCGGCATCCACCACGTGTCGTCCGGACCCTTGGGGTGGACCGGATAGGCGCGCTGGGCGGCTTCCAGGAGCTCGTTGACGCGCTCGCGCAACTGGCGGGTGATCGCGCCCGCGTACTTGTCGCGGGAGGCCTCTATGGCTTCGCCGACCCGGATCGTGATCGGGATGTGGCTGCGCTTGAAGTTGCGCGGGTGGCCCTTGGTCCACAGGCGCTGTGTGCCCCACACGGCCATCGGGATCAGCGGGACGCCCGCCTCCTGGGCCATCCGCGCTGCGCCGGACTTGAAGCTCTTCAGCGTGAACGACTGCGAGATCGTGGCCTCGGGGAAGACGCCGACGATCTCGCCGGAGCGCAGCGAGTCCAGTGCGTGCGCGTACGCCGTCTCGCCGTTCTTACGGTCCACCGGGATGTGCTTCATGTTCCGCATCAGCGGGCCGGACACCTTGTGCCGGAACACCGACTCCTTCGCCATGAAGCGCACCAGACGCTTCTGCGGCAGGGCGGCGAGACCGTCGAAGATGAAATCCAGGTAGCCGATGTGGTTGCTCACCAGCACCGCCCCACCCGAGCGCGGGATGTTCTCCGACCCCTTGAGGTCGATCTTCAGGTCCCAGGTCTTGAACAGCGTCCGGGCGAGACCGATGGCGGGACGGTAGACAAGCTCAGCCATGGACGGGGATGACCCTTCTCTCTGCTCTGCCTGGGAAGGGGTCCCCGGGCGGGAAGTTACGCAGCCGTAGGTTCTACAGCGTTGCGCAGATCGTGCCCCAAGAACGGACGGGTGGCCAGTCCTCGTGCCCGTGATCAGCGAGATTCTCGTCACGTCGTCCCTTGATCCACCTCGTGCTTTTACACCGCCTTTACTACGTGCGTAGCCGCACCCGTCGTACGACCAGGTACATCTCGCATCCCAGGCAGTACCCGAACGCGGCGTTCAAAAACGCGGCCGCCAGCGCGGCCCCCGTCGCGGCGATCCCGAGCCACTCCACACCGAGCGCGAACCCGGCGAGTCCCACGCCCGCGAAGACGAGCCCGACGGTCTGCGCGAACCGCGGCGGTTCGGGAGCCTCGAACTCCGTCGGCGGGCCGATCCTCGGACGGACCACCCGGCGGAACAGCAGACCGTACGGGGAGCGTCCCACCCCGCCGACCGCGCCCAGCGCGAACGCCAGCGTCTGCCAGGCCAGCAGCCACGCGCTCCCGGTGACCAGCACGACCGCCAGTACGGTGGCCGTCACGGCCGCTCCGAACCGCGGCCCTCTCACATCGATGTCCATGGAACACAGCATTCCGCAGCAGAAACGATTCGAGCAGCCGGGAATCTTTGCAGTCTGATGAACGCTGCAGCCGGGGATGACCGGAATCGTGATCTGTGTGGCGGTGCTCGCGGCGTCGAGCGTGTTCGGAGTGCTGCATCGACGGCGGAGCGGGAGAGTACGCGTGCGTGTGCGAGACGACGGAAAGCGGCTCGGCGCCGCCGAGTTGGGCGAGAGCCTCGGCGAGCGGGCGACGCTCGTCCAGTTCTCCAGCGCGTTCTGCGCCCCCTGCCGGGCCACCCGCCGTGTCCTCGGTGAGGTGGCCGGCCTCGTCCCCGGCGTCACCCACGTCGAGATCGACGCCGAGGGGCACCTGGACCTCGTACGGCGGCTGGACATTCTGAAGACGCCCACGGTGCTCGTGCTCGACGCGGACGGTCGGATCGTGCGCCGGGCGACCGGGCAGCCGCGCAAGGAAGAGGTCATCGCCGCGCTGGGGGAGGCCGTTTGAGGTGCTCCGGCCATCCGTTACCGCCGCTGATGGTGTGTTCGGTGACGCATCTCCCAGATGCCGGAAGCCACTTGACTGCGCCCGCCATCTATCGTCAGCCTGACCCTATGCCTCCGGAACTCCTTCTCCATGCGCGGGTCCACGTGGACCTCGTGCGCACCGCGAGCGCGCGCTGTCCGGGCCGTTGAGCAACCACCGCCCAGCTCGCCGCCTCCCGCAGAAGGACAGCTCCATGACGGCCACGCCCGCCCTCGGTACCGCTCAGTCCGTCGTACCCGCCTCTCCCGATCTCCTGCGCTCCGTCTTCCGGCAGCACGCGGCGGGTGTCGCCGTGATCACCGCACGCGGGAGCGCCGGTCCGGTCGGTTTCACCGCCACGTCCCTCGCCTCAGTCTCCGCGGAGCCCCCGCTCGTCTCGTTCGGCATCAGCACCGGCGCCTCCAGCTGGCCCGTGATATCCCGGGCGGACCATGTGGGCGTGCACATACTCGGCGAGCACCAGCACGAGCTGGCCGCGACCTTCGCCCGCAGCGGCGCCGACCGGTTCGGCGCGCCCACCGCCTGGCGCGAGGGTCCCGAGGGGGTGCCCGTCCTCGACGGTGTCCTGGCCTGGCTGGTGTGCCGCCCGGTCGCGCGGGTGCCTGCCGGGGACCACCGGATCGTGCTGGCCGAGGTCGTGCTGGGCGACCCCGCCGGTCCTGGACGGCCGCTGCTGTACCACCAGGGCCGTTTCAACGGGCTCCGCGACTGACCGACGGTGACCGACCGATCGGTACAATGTGATGTTGCCGACTCTGCGACCCGGCCGGGTTCCGGTTACGCTGCGTTGCGAAGGTCACACGTCAAAGCGCTTGCTCAGTGGGCGCCGAGTGGGTGTACTGGCGAGTAATATTTCGTTCGGAGCGCGGGTCGCCCCCATCGGGATCTGCCGCTTTGAGGCGCCTATGCTGCCTGCAGGAAGGCAGCCCGGAACAGACGATGCAGTAGGAGAGCCGGCGTGAGCTTGAGGATCGTTGTCACTGTGAAGTACGTGCCCGACGCCACTGGCGACCGGCACTTCGCCGATGACCTGACCGTCGACCGTGACGACGTGGACGGTCTGCTCTCGGAGCTCGACGAGTACGCGGTCGAGCAGGCGCTGCAGATCGCCGACGAGGCCGACGACGCGGAGATCACGGTCCTGACCGTCGGACCCGAGGACGCCAAGGACGCGCTCCGCAAGGCCCTGTCGATGGGCGCCGACAAGGCGATCCACGTCGAGGACGACGACCTGCACGGCACCGACGCCATCGGCACCTCCCTCGTGCTGGCCAAGGCGATCGAGAAGGCCGGCTACGACCTGGTCATCTCCGGCATGGCCTCCACCGACGGCACCATGGGTGTCGTACCGGCGCTGCTCGCCGAGCGGCTGGGCGTCCCGCAGGTCACGCTGCTCTCCGAGGTCTCCGTCGAGGACGGCGTCGTCAAGGGCCGCCGCGACGGCGACTCCGCCTCCGAGCAGCTGGAGGCCTCCCTCCCGGCCGTCGTGTCGGTCACCGACCAGTCCGGTGAGGCGCGTTACCCGTCCTTCAAGGGCATCATGGCCGCCAAGAAGAAGCCGGTGGAGTCCTGGGACCTGTCCGACCTCGACCTGGAGGCCGGGGAGGTCGGTCTGGAGGGCGCGTACTCCGTGGTCGACTCCGCGACCCAGCGCCCGGCGCGCACGGCCGGCACGATCGTCAAGGACGAGGGCGAGGGCGGCAAGCAGCTCGCCGAGTTCCTCGCGGGCCAGAAGTTCATCTAGGCCCCGTTCGAGGCTCACTGCTCCGACTTCCGAGTCCGTTGAGCCCCGACTCGCCGACCGCCCCTCATCTTCCGCAAGCAGGAGAGTAGAAGTCCCATGGCTGAAGTTCTCGTCTACGTCGATCACGTGGACGGTGCCGTCCGCAAGCCCACCCTGGAGCTGCTGACGCTCGCCCGCCGCATCGGTACGCCGGTCGCCGTGGCGCTGGGCGCCGGCGCTGCCGCCACCGCCGGAGCGCTCGCCGAGCACGGCGCCGTCAAGGTCCTCACCCACGAGGCCGCCGAGTACGCCGACTACCTGGTCGTCCCGAAGGTCGACGCCCTCCAGGCCGCCTACGACGCCGTGTCCCCGGCCGCCGTGCTCGTGCCGTCCTCCGCCGAGGGCAAGGAGATCGCCGCCCGGCTGGCGCTGCGCATCGGCTCCGGCATCATCACCGACGCCGTCGACCTGGAGGCCGGTGACGAGGGGCCGGTGGCCACGCAGTCCGCGTTCGCCGCGTCCTTCACCACCAAGACCCGGGTCGCCAAGGGCACCCCGGTCATCACGGTCAAGCCGAACTCGGCCGCCGTGGAGGCCGCCCCGGCCGCCGGTGCCGTCGAGGCCCTCGACGTCACCTTCTCCGCCCAGGCCACGGGCACCAAGGTAACCGCGCGCACCCCGCGCGAGTCGACCGGCCGCCCGGAGCTCACCGAGGCCGCGATCGTCGTCTCCGGCGGCCGTGGCGTCAACGGCTCGGAGAACTTCGCCATCATCGAGTCCCTCGCCGACTCCCTCGGCGCGGCGGTCGGCGCCTCGCGTGCCGCGGTGGACGCCGGCTGGTACCCGCACACCAACCAGGTCGGCCAGACCGGCAAGTCCGTCTCGCCGCAGCTCTACATCGCCAACGGCATCTCCGGCGCCATCCAGCACCGCGCCGGTATGCAGACCTCGAAGACGATCGTGGCCGTCAACAAGGACGCCGAAGCCCCGATCTTCGACCTCGTCGACTACGGCGTCGTCGGCGACCTCTTCGACGTCGTCCCCCAGCTCACCGAGGAGATCAACACCCGCAAGGGCTGAGCTTCCTGAGCCCTCCCCAGGCCCCCGCGACCGTACGACCGGTCGCGGGGGCTCGGCTCATCCCAGGGTCAGTGAGGCCTGCACCGGCAGATGGTCGCTCGCGTACATCCCGTCCACGGAGAAGGTGTTGATCGCCGCCCGGTGGGTCGTCACCCCGGGCGAGGTCAGGATCCAGTCGATGCGCCGGCCTCCGGGCTTGGGTGCCCGGTAGGCGTTGAACGTCCCGTACTCCGGGCTGCGGGAGGCCGCCGCGTCCCAGGTGTCCACGAGCCCGTTCGCGAGCATCAGGTCGTACACCCGGTTCTCGTGGGCGGGCGAGTTGAAGTCGCCGGTGACGATCACCGGCATCGACGGGTCCCACTTGGCGATCGTCTCGCCGATGAGCCCCGCTGAGCGCTCCCGGGCGTACTGGCTGACGTTGTCCAGATGGGTGTTGAGGACGTAGAACTCCCGTCCCCCGTCGGCGAGATCGGCGAATTTCACCCAGGTCACCATGCGCAGCCAGTCCGCGTTCCAGGTGTTGGAAGCGATGGTGTACGGGGTGTCGGACAGCCAGAAGTGGTCGAACTCCAGCGGTTCGAGCCTTCGGGTGTCGTAGAAAACCGCCATGAACTCGTCCTTGCTGCCACCGCCCCGGCCGGTACCGATCCAGTCGTAGTGCCCGCCGAGATCCTTCTCGATCATGCGCACCTGCTGGTAGAGCCCCTCCTGGGTGCCGATGACGTGCGGGCGCTCGCGACGCAACAGCTCCCGCATCACCGGACGGCGCACGGACCAGCGCGGTGTCTTGTCGACCACGGTCGCGAAGCGCACGTTGAACGTCATGACGTTCAGGGCGCCCGCGTGCTCGCCGGCGACCGCAGGTATCGATGAGCCCGCCGTGGTCAGCAGCGGCATGGCGATGGCGGCGGCCGCCACGGACTTGAGTCCATGGCGACGCGTCACTCCGACCTCTCTCGGCACGCGATCCCCTCCCCTTCGGAGTCAGAATGAACCTTGCCCTCTGAATACGGAAGAAGGCGCCGGATCAGCAGTGACCAGGGGGAAAGGATCGGTAATACCGCTTCGAGACGGTGTTGACCTGGATGAAGATCGACGGCTAGCTTCGTCATGCGGATTGTAGATTCCGTATTGCGGAAGACGGAGGGTTCGGAATGGTGCAGGGCCAGCAGGAAAACGTGACGACGAGCCTCGCGGGTGCCGTCAGCGCGAGGATCAGCGCCTCCCTCGCCCCGGTCGACGCGGAGCTGGAGCGCCGCTACCCGGGAGACCCCGGCACCCGCCAGCCCGTCCACACCGTGTACGTCCCCGGAGACGTATTCGCCGCCGACACCATCCGTTCCTGGGGTGACCAGGCCCTGGCCGCCCTCGACGAACACGCCCCGGACGCCGCCTCCTTCGCCGCCGTCCTCGGTCTGTCCGACGACCTCGCCGAATCCGTCCACGACCGTGTCCGCGCCAAACTGGAGCGCGAGCCGATCGAAGACCTGCGCGTCGACTTCGAGGATGGCTACGGCCCCCGCCCGGACGCCGAGGAGGACGAGACGGCGGCCCGTGCGGCCCGGCTGATCGCCGAGGCGTACGCGAAGGGCACGGCCGCCCCGTACATGGGCATCCGGATGAAGTGCATGGAGGCGCCGGTGCGCGACCGGGGCATCCGCACCCTCGACATCTTCCTGACGGGCCTGATGGAGGCCGGCGGACTGCCCGAGGGCCTGGTCCTCACCCTGCCCAAGGTGACGTACGCCGAGCAGGTCACCGCCATGGTCGGGCTCCTGGAGGAGTTCGAGAAGGCGCGCGGCCTCACGCCCGGCCGGATCGGCTTCGAGATCCAGATCGAGACCAGCCAGTCCATCCTCGCCACCGACGGTACGGCCACGGTCGCCCGGATGATCCAGGCCGCCGAGGGCCGCGCCACCGGCCTGCACTACGGCACCTTCGACTACAGCGCCTGCCTCGGAGTCTCCGCCGCCCACCAGGCCAGCGACCATCCGGCCGCCGACCACGCCAAGGCGATCATGCAGGTCGCGGCGGCCGGCACCGGCGTACGTGTCTCGGACGGTTCCACCAACGTCCTGCCGGTCGGCCCGACCGAGCAGGTCCACGCGGCCTGGCGCCTGCACTACGGCCTCACCCGCCGTGCCCTGTCCCGCGCCTACTACCAGGGCTGGGACATGCACCCCCGGCACATCCCGACGCGCTACGCGGCTGTCTTCGCCTTCTATCGCGACGGCTACGAACAGGCCGCCGCCCGACTCTCCCGCTACGCCAACCGGGCCGGGGGCGACGTCATGGACGAGCCCGCCACCGCCAAGGCCCTCAGCGGCTATCTGCTGCGCGGCCTGGACTGCGGCGCCCTAGACGGCGCGGAGGTGACCCGGGCGACGGACGGCCTGACCCGGGCCGACCTGGACGGCTTCGCGCGTCCCAGACGAGCCGACCTCACCGCGTCGCCCAGGTAGCACCCCTGTCACAACCATGGGCACGCGGTTCCGCTGTCACACCGGCCCCGTAGTCTGTACGCCACGTACGGGTGGGTCACAGGAACGGGGCAGCGGTGTCTTCGGGGGAGCGCGAACAGACGGGCGGACAGCCGGAACAGCGGCCGGTGGATCCGGCGGCAGGCACCGGTCGACTGCTGGCCGGCCGCTACCGGGTCGTGTCCCAGCTCGGGCGCGGCGGTATGGGCGTCGTCTGGCGTGCGGTCGACGAGGTGCTCGGCCGTGAGGTCGCGGTCAAGGAGCTGCGCGCGTTCACGGACGCAGGCGCGCCCGAACTGGCCGCCCTGCGACTGCGGATGCAGCGCGAGGCCCGCGCGGCGGCCCGAATACGCCATTCCGGAGTCGTCGCCGTGCACGATGTCGCGGAGGTCGACGGCCGCCCTCTGATCGTCATGGAACTGGTGGACGGCCGCTCCCTGGACGACGTCCTGAGCGAGCGCGGCACCCTGGACCCGCGCGAGGCCGCCGGGATCGGCGCCCAGGTGATGGACGCGCTGTCCGCCGCCCACCGCGTCGGCGTCCTGCACCGTGACGTGAAGCCCGGCAATATCCTGCTGGAGACCTCGGGCCGGGTCGTCCTGACGGACTTCGGCATCGCCACGATGGAGGACCCGGGCGACGGCTCGGCCACGAACCTCACCCGCAGCGGCGAACTCGTCGGCTCCCTGGACTACTTGGCCCCCGAACGGGCCCAGGGCGGCGACCCCGGCCCCGCCTCCGACATCTGGGCCCTGGGCGCCACGCTGTACGCGGCTGTCGAGGGAGCTTCGCCCTTCCGCCGTACGTCGACCTGGTCCACGCTCACCGCGATCGTGGCCGAACCGCTCCCGGAACCCCGCCAGGCCGGCGCCCTGGGCCCCGTCCTGCGGCAACTGATGGCCAAGCGGCCGGAGGAACGCCCGGACGCGGAGACCGCGCGGGGCCTGCTGGAGGCGGTGGCGTCGGCCACGAGCGGTGCGACGGACACGCCCACGACGAGTGCGCCGGCCGAGGTTGGCGCGACGGACATGCCGACGACGAGCCTGCGACCGCCGGAAGCGGCTGCGGCCGAACCGCCCGCGGCGTCCGGCGCCGGTAGGGACGAAGAGGCGCGGGAGGCAGGGAACGCGGCGCAGGCGGCGGAGACCGGAGCGCCGCCGGTACCGCTGGGGTTCGGTCCCGCCGGGCAGGCATCCCCCGCGGCCCCGGCCGTACAGCAGGCGTCCCCCGGGTTCGGGCCGCCGGAGCCGATGACGTCCTCCGTGCCCGGTTTCAGCCCCGCCGGGCCCCCGCACACCGGCGGCGTACCGGATGCCGGCCACCTCGCCGCGCCGACCGCCTTCTCCACGCCGGTGCCCGCCGCCGCCCAACCCCGCCGCAGGGGACGCGCGTTGCTCGCCGCCGCGGCCGTCACCGTGGTCCTCGCCGCCGCCGGAGTCACCGCGGCGGTGCTCAACGGCGGGGACGACACCGAGGCGAGCACCTCGCCCGCCGCTTCCGGGGACAGCCTGGGACCGGCGCCCTCCACCGGCAGCGGCCGGGCCGACCTGGACCTCTCCGATCCCACACCCACCGGAAAGGGCACCGAGAAGTCCTCCTCCCCGGCGACGCCGACCAGGACGAAGGGCGCCGAGGCCCGTGACGACGCGACCCCCGACGCGTCGAAGACCTCGGGAAGCGGCACGACCGGCGGCGGCGCCTCGGGCGGCACCACCGGCGACGCCGGAACGGGGACGACCGGAGGCTCGGGCACGACCGGCGGGACCGGAACGACCGGGGGCACCGGCGCCACCGGCGGGAGCGGTACGAGCGGTGGCGCGACCGCCACGCCCGACCCCGGGTGCGAGCCGACCGGCGACGGCAAGTACAACTGCTCGGTCTGGCGCACCGCCAAGTCGTACACGGCGTCCGGCACCGAGGTCGGCGTCCTCAACTCGGGTACCAACTACTTCTACTGTCAGCAGAATCTGGGCCGGCGCGAGACCTACGGCGAGTGGACGAACGTCTGGTGGGCGAAGACCGACGACGACAGCGGCAACGCCGGTGTCTACGTCAGCGTCGTCTACCTCAAGGGCGGAGACAACGACGCCCCGGTGCCCGGACTCCCGGTCTGCTGAGTCCCTGAGCCCCCGGGTCCCTCAAGGCCGAGTGCGCTAGGCCCGGCTCAGTCCGCCGGCGGCAGTTCCCCCGATCCCCGGGTGATCAGGCGGGTCGGGAGTTCGATGCGCTCCGGGGAGAGCAGCGTGCCGTCCAGCTGGCGGAAGAGACGCTCGGCGGCCGTACGGCCCAGCTGAGCCGCGTCCTGGGCGACCACGGTCACGCCCGGCTGGAGCAGGTCGGCGAGTTCGAAGTCGTCGAAGCCCACGAGAGCGACGGGTCGGCGCTGCTCGGTGAGGACCCGGACGACGGTGACCGTCACCCGGTTGTTGCCCGCGAAGACCGCCGTCACCGGGGACGGCGCCGAGAGCATCTCCTCGGTCGCGCGGCGCACCCGCTCCGGGTCTGTGACGCCGAGCGACATCCACGCGTCCTCGACCGGTATCCCCGCGTCCTCCATCGCGGCCCGGTAGCCGCGAAGCCGCTCGGCGGAGGTGTGGATACGGGGCATGTCGCCGATGAAGCCGATCCTGCGGTGACCGTGCGCGATCAGGTGGGCCACGCCGTCGCGGGCGCCGCCGAAACTGTCCGACAGGACGACGTCGGCGTCGATCTTCCCGGCCGGCCGGTCCACGAACACCGTGGCGACGCCCGCCTTCAGCTCCGGCTCCAGATAACGGTGGTCGTCACCGGCCGGAATGATCACCAGCCCGTCCACGCGCCGCGCGCACAGCGCCAGCACCAGCTCCTGCTCCCGGTCCGGGTCCTCGGCGCTCGACCCGTTGATCAGCAGGGCGCCGTGCGCCCGGGCGAGCTCCTCGACGGCCCGGCTCAGGGGGCCGTAGAAGGGGTCGGCGAGATCCTCCAGGACGAGGCCGATGCTCGCCGTACTGCCCTTGCGGAGCACTCGTGCGCTGTCGTTGCGGCGGAACCCCAGGGCGTCGATGGCCTCCTGCACGCGGCGCTCGGTCTCCGGGGTGACCCCCGGTTCCGCGTTGACGACACGCGAGACCGTCTTCAGCCCGACCCCGGCACGGGCGGCCACGTCCTTCATGGTCGGACGGTTGCCGTAGCGGTTCTCCGGGCGGCGGGCGGTGTCGGCCACGATGCGCTGTCCTGTCCTGTCGGCCACGGGATGTCGGCGGTCCCCGCTGATCCATCGCGGTACTCCGGACCATGTTGCGTGCGGGGGATGCGTCGTCCCAGGTTGTGTATGAGGATGTGGCGTCGAGCATAGGGCCTGGACAACGTTGTCAGGTGCAGGGGACACTGTCCACGCCAACTCCGGCCTGCGCCCCCACCATCAGACCGGCCTGCCCCTTTGCCATGGTTGACAGGGAGATCTGACACTGATGCACACCGACCTCGTGGCCGCGCTCGACATCGGCGGCACCAAGATCGCCGGAGCGCTGGTGGACGGCCACGGCCGGATCCTGCTGCGCGCTCAGCGCCCGACGCCCGCCCGGGAGGACGGGGAGACGGTCATGCGGGCCGTCGAGGAGGTGCTCGCCGAGCTGACCGGCTCGCCGTCGTGGGTGGGTGTGACCGCCGTCGGTATCGGCAGCGCGGGGCCGGTGGACGCCTCGGCGGGCACGGTGAGTCCGGTGAACGTGCCCGGCTGGCGCGGCTACCCGCTGGTCGCACGCGTCCGGGCCGTGACCGGAGGCCTGCCCGTCGAACTGATCGGCGACGGCGTGGCGATCACGGCGGCCGAGCACTGGCAGGGCGCCGCCCGCGGCCACGACAACGCGCTGTGCATGGTCGTCTCGACCGGTGTCGGCGGCGGCCTGGTCCTCAACGGCCGGCTGCACCCCGGACCCACGGGCAACGCCGGCCACATCGGGCACATCAGCGTAGAACTCGACGGTGAGCCCTGTGCCTGCGGCTCCCGCGGCTGTGTGGAGCGCATCGCCAGCGGTCCCAACATCGCTCGCCGCGCCCTGGCGAACGGCTGGCAGCCGGGCCCCGACGGCGATATCTCCGCCGCCGCGGTCGCCGAGGCGGCAAGGGCCGGCGACCCGGTCGCCCTTGCCTCCTTCGAGCGTGCCGCCCAGGCGCTCGCGGCGGGCATCGCCGCCACGGCGACCCTCGTGGAGATCGACGTCGCCGTGATCGGCGGCGGCGTGGGGAAGGCGGGCGACGTCCTGTTCGCGCCCCTGCGCGCGGCCCTGAAGACCTACGCGACGCTGTCGTTTGTCCAGCGTCTGGAGATCGTCCCGGCGCAGATGGGCACGGACGCGGGCCTCGTCGGCGCGGCAGCGGCGGCGCTGACGCGCAGGGCGGACCACACGGCCGAGGCGAGCGTCTGAGGCAGGTGGCCGAGGGCCGGCTGATCGCCGGGTCCGGGCGGGAACCGGTGAAGTGACGCCGACGAGAGACCTCCTGGCGGCAACCGCCCGTTGAGAACCGGCCGTGCCAGGAGGTGCCGTCGTCCCGGGCCGCGTCAGGCAGGGAGGGCGCCCAGCTGGCGCAGTTGCGTGAGGACGTCGACGACGCCCCGGATCTCGGCGATCTGCCCGCCGGCGAACCGGCAGATGAAGATCTCGCTGTAGGTGACGGTTCTTCCGGTGGGCGCCAGCCCCTGGTACTCGCCCCGGTGGGTCCCGGTCACCGTGTTCCTGGAGGCGACCTTGTCGCCTTCCGCGACCGTCTCCTCGACGGAGACGTGGATGTCGGGGAACGCGCGCAGAAGCACCTCCCACACGCGTTTGAGGGCTTCGGGGCCCGTCGCGCCCATCGGTACCGGCGCGTGGAAGAGCACGTCCGGTGCGACGAGCTCGTCGATGGCCTTCGAGATGACGTCCGGGTCGCCGCTGTTCACGGCGGAGTGGAGGCGGTCGAGGGTAGCTGTGTTGCTGGTTGCCCCGGTTGCCGGCATGCGGTCGCTCCTCTGGTCCGTGGATGGTGCCTCGGCAGTAGGACGGCGCGGCCACCGGGAATGTGACACGGCGCGCGAACCCCGTGACCCCCACCCCGGTTCGGCAGTTGAGCCGGGCATGAAGAAGCGCAGCATGCTCGCCATCGCCTCCCTCGCCACCGGGTTCGTCGTCGCGGCGATCACCCCTTCCCACGGCCTCGGGGCCGACGCCCTCGGTGATCTGAACGTGGACGACACGCTCAGCGCCCTCGACCACACCGTCGCGAGCGACAGCATGGCCGTGGACGAGAACGCGCTGGGAGGCGACAGCGCCAACGGCTGACGAGCCGGAAGTGATCCAAGTGGCGCCGGTGGTCCGTGTGACGGGGCACCGGCGCCGCCGTGTGTGCGCCCTCATCCGAATCTGGTTTCCGTGGCAGGGTGGAGCGGGCAAACCTCAGGGGTCCAACAGAAGAGGGGGAAATGTGATCGTCGTCTGGGTCAACGGCGCGTTCGGTGCGGGAAAGACCACCACCGCACGGGAACTGAACGAACTGATCCCGAACAGCACGCTCTTCGACCCCGAGGTCATCGGCGGGGCACTCGCGCATCTGCTGCCTCCCAAGCGACTCGCGGAGGTCGGCGACTTCCAGGACCTGCCGATCTGGCGGCGGCTCGTCGTGGACACCGCGGCAGCCATGCTCGCCGAGCTCGGCGGCACCCTCGTGGTCCCCATGACGCTCCTCCGCCAGGAGTACCGCGACGAGATCTTCGGTGGCCTCGCCGCCCGCCGGATCACGGTCCGGCATGTGCTCCTCGCCCCGGCGGAAACGATCCTGCGCGAGCGAATAGCCACCCGGGAGATCCCACCGGACCTCCCGGACGGAGAGATACGCGTACGGCAATGGTCGTACGACCAGATCGAGTCGTACCGGACGGCGCTCGCCTCCTGGCTCACCGCCGACGCCCATCCGGTCGACACCAGCGCCCTCACCCCGTACGAGACGGCCGTACGGATCGCGGAGGCCGTCAGCACCGGGACCGCGCCCACGTGCGACATCGTCCAGACCCCGGAACCCACCGGCGAAACGGTGGCCGCCGGGGTCCTGCTGTTCGACGACGAGGACCGGGTCCTGCTCGTCGACCCCACCTACAAGGCGGGCTGGGAGTTCCCCGGCGGCGTCGTCGAGCGGGGCGAGGCGCCCGCGCGCGCGGGCATCCGCGAGGTCGCCGAGGAGACGGGCATCCACCTCACCGACGTACCCCGGCTCCTCGTCATCGACTGGGAGCCGCCCGAGCCGCCCGGCTACGGCGGACTGCGCCTCCTCTTCGACGGCGGACGGCTCGACAGCGCCCGGGCCGGGCGGGTGCTGCTGCCCGGCCCCGAACTGCGTGACTGGCGCTTCGTCACCGAGGAGGAGGCCGCCGACCTGCTCCCGCCCGTCCGCTACGAGCGCCTGCGCGGGGCCCTGCGGGCGCGCGAACGGGGCGCCGCCCTCTATCTGGAGGCGGGGGTGGCGGTGGGAGAGGCCGAGGCGGAGTAGGGGGCGGGCTGCCGGGGAGGCTCAGGACGCGGCGTAGTTCCGGAGGAACAGGGCCTCTGTCACCGACAGGCGTTCCAGCTCCTCCGGGGACACGCTCTCGTTCACCGCGTGGATCTGGGCCTCCGGCTCGCTCAGACCGATCAGCAGGATCTCGGCGCGCGGGTAGAGCGACGCGAGCGTGTTGCAGAGGGGGATCGAGCCGCCCTGGCCCGCGTACTGCATCTCCTGGCCCGGGTACGCGACCGCCATGGCCTCGGCCATCGCCGTGTACGCCGGGCTGGAGGTGTCGGCGCGGAACGGCTGGCCCTGTCCGGTCTGCTCCATGGACACTCGCGCGCCCCACGGCGTGTGCGCGGTCAGATGCGCCTGCAGGAGCTTGGTCGCCGCCGCCGCGTCCACACCCGGCGGCACCCGCAGGCTGACCAGCGCGCGGGCGCTCGCCTGCACGGACGGGGTGGCGCCGACCACCGGCGGGCAGTCGATGCCGAGGACCGTGACCGCAGGGCGCGCCCAGATCCGGTCGGCGACCGGGCCGGAGCCGATCAGCTCCACGCCGTCCAGCACCTTGGCGTCCGCGCGGAACTGCTTCTCGTCGTACTGGAGCCCGTCCCACGACGCGTCGTCCGTGAGTCCGTCGACTGTCGTCGAACCGTCCTCGGCACGCAGCGAGTCGAGGACGCGGATCAGCGCGCCCAGCGCGTCGGGCGCGGCCCCGCCGAACTGGCCCGAGTGGAGGTTGCCCTCGAGGGTGTCGATCCTGATCCGCAGCATGGTCATGCCGCGCAGAGTCGAGGTGACCGTCGGCAGCCCGACCCGGAAGTTGCCCGCGTCGCCGATGACGATGGTGTCGGCGGCGAGCAACTCCGGGTGTTCCTCGGCGTACCGCTCCAGACCGCCCGTGCCCATCTCCTCCGAACCCTCGGCGATCACCTTGACGTTGACCGGGACGCCGCCGTTCGCCTTGAGGGCACGCAGGGCGAGCAGGTGCATGATGAGGCCGCCCTTGCAGTCGGCGGCACCGCGTCCGTACCAGCGGCCGTCGCGCTCGGTCAGCTCGAAGGGCGGGGTCACCCAGCCGGCCTCGTCGAGCGGCGGCTGCACGTCGTAGTGGGCGTAGAGCAGGACGGTCTTCGCGCCCTCGGGGCCGGGCAGGAAGCCGTACACCGACTGCGTGCCGTCCGGGGTGTCGAGCAGGGCCACGTCCTGGAACCCGTCGGCGCGCAGCGCGTCGGCGACCCAGTTCGCGGCGGCCTCGCTCTCGCTCCTCGGGAACTGTTCGAAGTCCGCCACCGACTTGAACGCCACCAGTTCGGTGAGCTCCGCCCGTGCCCTCGGCATGAGGGAGGCGACGGTCTCGGCGACCGGATTCGAGGACATGGGCACGCTCCTTGTGGGTGCGACGTTGTACCAGAGAAGTCCTGTGATCCTCCCACAGCGGACTGTGGCGACTCCCGCCGTAGGATGCGGAGGAACAGGTGCGGCAGGCGGATGACCAGGAGCGACAGACCATCGTGAGCAGCGAGAACTCTTCGGCGGACGACGTGGCACAGGTGTGGGACGTCGTTGTGGTGGGCGCGGGACCGGCGGGGGCCTCGGCCGCGTACGCGGCGGCGGTCGCGGGCCGCAGTGTGCTGTTGCTGGAGAAAGCGGAACTGCCGCGTTACAAGACGTGCGGCGGCGGGATCATCGGCCCCTCGCGCGATTCCTTGCCGCCAGGCTTCGAACTGCCCTTCAGGGACCGGGTGCACGCGGTCACCTTCTCGAACAACGGCCGCTTCACCCGCACGCGTCGCTCCAAGCAGATGCTGTTCGGGTTGATCAACCGGCCCGAGTTCGACCAGCAGCTCGTCGAGCACGCCCAGAAGGCGGGCGCCGAGCTGCGTACAGGCGTCGCGGTGTCGCGGGTAGAGCAGCACGGCTCCGCGGTGCCGGACCGGCGGACGGTCGCACTCGTCCTGCAGGGCGGCGAGACGGTGCTGGCCCGCGCGGTCGTCGGCGCGGACGGCAGCGCCAGCCGCATAGGAGCACACGTCGGGGTGAAGCTCGACCAGGTGGATCTCGGCCTGGAGGCGGAGATCCCGGTGCCGCAGACCGTCGCCGAGGACTGGCAGGGGCGGGTACTCATCGACTGGGGTCCGATGCCCGGCAGTTACGGCTGGGTGTTCCCCAAGGGCGACACGCTGACGGTGGGTGTGATCTCCGCGCGCGGTGAGGGCGCGGCCACCAAGCGGTATCTGGAGGACTTCATCGCCCGGCTGGGGCTGGCCGGCTTCGAACCGAGCATCTCCTCCGGCCACCTGACGCGCTGCCGTGCCGACGACTCGCCGCTGTCCCGCGGCCGGGTGCTGGTCTGCGGGGACGCGGCGGGCCTGCTCGAGCCGTGGACCCGAGAGGGCATCTCGTTCGCGCTGCGCTCGGGACGGCTCGCGGGGGAGTGGGCGGTACGCATCGCGGAGGCCAACGACGCCGTGGACACGCGCCGCCAGGCACTGAACTACGCGTTCGCGATCAAGGCGGGACTCGGTGTCGAGATGGCCGTCGGCCGGAGCATGCTCAAGGCGTTCGAGCGGCGCCCCGGTCTCTTCCACGCCGCCCTGACCGGTTTCCGCCCCGCGTGGAACGCCTTCCGGGACATCACCCGGGGCACCACCTCGCTGGGCGAGCTGGTGCGCACCCACCCCATGGCCGGGCGCGCCCTGACCGTGCTCGACAAGCCCTGAGACCTCGCCCGGCCTCGTCCGGGTGTCGAGGGGCGTTCACGAGGTGACGGTGATCCGGAAGACGGGGTGCTTGGGAGCGGCGGCGAGCAGCTCCTCGTCGGTGGAGTTGGCGTCGACGTCGCCGAAGAAGCGCCCCACTTCCCAGCCCCACTTCTTGAGGTAGGTGCGCAGCACGACCGGCTTCTCGGCGTCCGGCAGCTCGACCGCGGTGAACTCCTGGACGCGGCGGCCGACCTTGAGCCGTCCGCCGCCGGCGGCGCGCATGTTCCGCACCCACTCGGAGTGGCCGCGCGCCGAGACGAGGTAGGGGCCGCCCTCGTACGGCAGCGGGTTGACGGGCACCCGGCGCCACTCTCCGCTCTTGCGGCCGAGCACGGAGAGTTCGGCGGTGCCCATGACGCTCAAGCCGTGGCGGGTGAGCCAGCCGATGAATCCGTTCATGGCCCGGTCGAACGCCTTGGGCTTCATGTAGTGGGCTGACGACGACGGCATGGTGTCCTCCTGGGTTTGCGGTCAGGGCGTGTGCGAATCCTGGTTGCGAGAGCACTGCTCTCGCTTGAGAGCAGTCTGCCGGAGATCGGTGATCCAAAGCAAGAGCACTGCTCTCTTTTTGGTTCGGCGCTCTTGTTTGTGTGCACTGCTCCGAAAACGTGGAACACTCGCACCCATGAGCACCGCAAAAGGAGCCCGCGCCCGTGCCCGGATCGAGGTCACCTCGGCGATCAAGGACGAGGCGCGCAGACAGCTCGCGGCCGAAGGGGCCGCCAAACTCTCGCTGCGGGCCGTCGCCCGTGAACTCGGCATGGTCTCCTCCGCGCTCTACCGCTACTTCCCGAGCCGTGACGACCTGCTGACCGCCCTCATCATCGACGCCTACGACTCCCTGGGCGAGGCCGCCGAGACCGCCCACGCCGCCGTCGCGGACACCGGCCCGCTGCGGCGCTGGGTCGCGGTGTGCGAAGCGGTGCGCGGCTGGGCGCTGGACAGTCCCCACGAGTACGCGCTGATCTACGGCTCCCCGGTCCCCGGGTACAAGGCGCCCCCCACCACCGTGCCGGCCGCCTCGCGGGTCGGACTGCTGCTGATGGACATCGTGCGTGACGCCCACCGGGGCCGAGGGGTGGCGCTCACCCCGATCCCCGCCGAACTGCGCCCCGAGGGCGAGCGGTTGGCCGCCGACATCGCCCCCGACCTGCCACCGGAGGTGGCGCTGGCGCTCGCCGCGGCCTGGGCGCAGGTGTACGGGCTGGTCGGGTTCGAGCTGTTCGGTCAGTTCAACCGGGTGGTGGAGGACCGGGAGAGGTTCTACCGGTACGCCGTCAGCCGTATCGGCCACGGGGTGGGGCTGGTGTTCCCCGAGAAGGAGAAGGAGAAGTAGCAAAGGGAAGCCGAGGGAGCGGACGGAGCAGGGGGGTGGTGGGGCGGGCGCCGCGGACAGGGCGCCCCCGGACCCGTACTCCCCGGGGAGTACGGGTGATCACCTCGTCCGGCGGACGCCGTGGCGGGGCGGTGCCGTCTAGCGTGGCGGGCATGGACGAGCAGCGCGTACGCGGACGCGGGGGAGGTTCGCCCCGGCGGTGGGGGTCCCGGGACGGGGAAGGCCCGGCGGTCGCGGACCGGGGTGTCGGCCGGTGGCCCTGGCGTTCCGTCCTCCTGCTGACCGCCTTCGTGCTCGTCGGCTCGAAGCTCGCAGCCGGCCGACAGGAAGGGGACCGCGCCCACCTGGACCTCTTCGCCGTTCTCCTGCTCGTTGCCGGTTCGGCGCTGCTGCTGTGGCGGCAGCGGTATCCGGTGCTCGTCGTCTTCGGCACCGCCGCTGCCGCCATGGTGTACCTCGGCGCCGGATATCCCTACGGGCCGGTCTTCCTGACCGTGGTACTGGGCTGCTTCAGCGCGGTGGTCGCCGGGCACCGCGGGGCCGCGTGGGCGGCTGTCGGGATGCTCTGGGCCGGGCACGTGCTGATCGCGCACTGGCTGTACCGGTGGCTGCCGCCCTCCGGCGACAAGGCCGCTCCCTGGAGTCAGGAGCTCGTGGTCGCCGCCTGGGTGGTGGCCGTCGTGGCGGTCGCCGAGCTGGTCAGGGTGCGACGGGAGCAGTGGGACCGGGAACGCGCCGAGCGCGCCCAGGCCGTCCGGCGGCGCGCCGACGAGGAGCGGTTGCGGATCGCGCGCGAACTGCACGACGTACTCGCGCACAGTATTTCGGTCATCAACGTGCAGGCCGGGGTCGGTCTCGCGCTGCTCGACTCCGACCCCGAGCAGGCCCGCACCGCGCTCACCACCATCAAGGCGGCGAGCAAAGAGGCGCTCGGCGAGGTGCGTCAGGTGCTCGACACGCTGCGTACGCCGGGGGACGCGCCGCGCGCTCCGGCGCCCGGGTTGGAGCGGCTGTCCGAGCTGGTGGAGCAGGCGGCGGCGGCCGGACTGACCGTAGAGGTGCGGGGCGCGGCCCCGAAGCTGCCGCCGGGTGCCGATCTCGCCGCCTTCCGGATCGTCCAGGAGGCCCTCACCAACGTCGTACGGCACTCCGGTTCACGGCACGCGCGCGTGCGGGTCGAGGCGGACGAAGCGGACGGCGTCCTGCGGCTGCGCGTCGACGACGACGGGCCCGCGACCGGCGCCGACGCGGGTGGCAGCGGGAACGGGCTGGCCGGGATGCGGGAGCGGGCCGCCGCCCTCGGTGGCACGATCGAGGCGGGGCCGCGAGCGGACGGCGGTTTCCGGGTGCTGGCAGTGCTGCCGCTCAGGGTGAAGGAGGACCGGTGATCCGTGTACTGCTCGCCGACGACCAGTCGTTGGTGCGCGCGGGGTTCAGGGCACTGCTCGACGCACAGCCCGACATCGAGGTGGCCGGGGAGGCCGCCGACGGAGAGGAAGCGCTGCGTGCCGTACGCGAACTGCGCCCCGATGTCGTCCTGATGGACATCCGCATGCCGGTGCTGGACGGGCTCGCCGCGACCCGACGGATCACCGGCGACACCGCGCTGAACGACGTCAGGGTGGTCATGCTGACCACCTTCGAACTCGACGAGTACGTCTTCGAGGCGATCCGCAGCGGTGCCTCCGGCTTTCTGGTGAAGGACACCGAGCCGGACGAACTCCTGCGCGCCGTACGGGCGGTGGTCGCCGGTGACGCGCTGCTCTCGCCGGGAGTCACGCGACGGCTGATCGGCGAGTTCGCCGCCCGCTCGAAGGAACCGGCCACAGTCGACGCCCTCACCGGGCTCACCGAACGGGAACGGGAGGTGATGGCCCTGGTCGGAATGGGCCTGTCCAACGCGGAGATCGCCCGCCGCCTGGTCGTCAGTCCGCTCACCGCGAAGACCCACGTGAGCCGCACGATGGTGAAGCTGGGCGCCCGCGACCGGGCCCAACTGGTGGTGCTGGCCTACGAGTCGGGGTTGGTGCGGCCGGGCTGGCTCGGCTGAGACCCATCGGTGGTGTCGCCTGCGCGACCGAAACGGTTCAGTACGCTCACCACGCGCACCATGAACAGGACGGCGCCCAGCGTCGCGCCCGCCGCGACGAGCGTGCGCTGCGCGGTGTCGGACAGGTCGAAGACCCACGCCGGACCGGTCACCACCGCGAAGACGACGGCCGCCAGGAAGACGGCGCTGCACAGGGCGTATCCGATCTCCACGGTGACCGCGTCCCGCCGCGCCTGGGAGTTTCTCGCGCGGCCCTGCCCCATGTGGTCCCCGTAGTTGTCCATCCGGCGAGTCAAACAGGCGGTGCCCGGCCGGGCAAGCCACCCCGGCCGGGCTCGGACGCCGGACAGACCCGGTCAGTCGCGGGCCGCCACGGGTTCGGGTGCCGTCTCCTCCTGCTGCTGAACGGACTTCGCGACGACGACGGACCGGCCCGGACGCCGGGTGCGCAGTCCGGGGAGCGTGGCGAGCAGGCCGACGAGCGCGATGCCCGTCACCACGATCAGTCCGGGCCGGTAGGCGTCGAGGACGGCCTGCGGCGAGGGGTTCGCGGGGGTGCCCGCGGTGACCACCGCCGTCACGACGGCCAGGAAGATCGCGCCGCCCACCTGGACCGAGGTGTTCAACAGGCCGGAGACCATGCCCTGTTCATGGTCGTCGACGCCGTTCGTGGCCTGGATGTTGAGCGAGGGGAAGACCAGGGCGAAGGCGCCGCCGATCAGTACCATCGACGGCAGGATCAGGGTGGCGTAGTCCGGGTCGAGGCTGACCCGGAGGAACAGGGCGTACCCGGTGATCATCAGCACGAAGCCCGCCACGATCAGCCGCTGGGTGCCGAACCGGTCGACGATCGCGCCCATCTTCGTCGCCGACAGCGCGACGATCGCACCGGCCGGGAGGAAGGCGAGCGCCGTGTGCAGCGCCGACCAGCCGAGCAGTGACTGCATGTAGATGGTCACCAGGAACTGGAATCCGACGTACGAGCCGAACAGCGTCAACGCGCCGAGCTGGGCGCGAATCTGGGGGCCGGAGCGCAGCACACCCAGCCGGATGAGCGGTCCGGCGGAGCGCCGCTCGACGCGGACGAAGACGGTGAGCAGCACGGCCACGGCGAGGAAGGACAGCAGGGTCCGGGCGGATGCCCAGCCGACCTGCGGGGCCTGCACGACGGTGAAGACCAGCAGCAGCATCGAGGCGGTGCCGAGAATCGCGCCGGGGACGTCGTAGCCGTTGTGGTCCTTCTCGCGTTCGCTGCGCGGCAGCAGCTTCAGGCCGGCGACCAGGGCGAGCACGGCGACCGGGGCCGGCAGCAGCATGGTCAGGCGCCAACTCGCCTCGGTGAGCAGGCCGGAGAGGACCAGGCCCATCGAGAAGCCGGTGGCCGCGCAGGTGGTGTAGATGGACAGGGCCCGGTTGCGCAGCGGGCCCTCCGCGAAGGTCGTGGTGATGATGGACAGGCCGGCCGGAGCGGTGAAGGCGGCGCTGAGTCCCTTGACGAAGCGGCTGGCGATCAGCAGGGGGCCGGAGTCGACGAGTCCGCCGAGCAGCGAGGCGAGGGCGAAGACGCCGAGTGCCACGAGGAACACCTGACGGCGGCCGAGCAGGTCGGCGGTCCTCCCGCCGAGGAGCAGGAGGCCGCCGTATCCCAGGATGTAGCCGCTGACGATCCATTGCAGCGTCGAGGTGGAGAGGTCGAGTTCGGAGCCGATGGACGGCAGTGCGACACCGACCATCGACACGTCCAGCGCGTCCAGGAACATCGCGGCGCAGAGCACCAGAAGGGTGCCCCACAGACGGGGAGTCCAGCGGCCGTCGGTCGCCGGGGTGGTGAGCGGAGAGGTCATGCCGAAGACAGTACATGCGCATGCATTGAATGCAAGTGCAGTTAATGTGGATGCAACAAACTGGTCGGTGGTACGGAACGCGGGCCGGCGTCAGACGGCGGACTTCTCCTGCCACAGGGCGGCGAGCGCGGGATCGCCGGTCACGCCGGTGAAGGGCTGTCGGTTCCACAGCGCCAGGTAGAGAGCGGCGGCCGGGCCGCTCACCTCGCAGTCGGCCTCCTGATCCGTCGACACCGCCTGGGGGGCGGCTCGTTCGGCCGCCGGCGGCTCCGACGACAGGCGTACGGTCCACACCGCGTCGGCCCGGTCGGTCGCCCGGACCCGGAGCACACGGGGCTCGTCCGTGCGGACCTGGCTCTTGGCGCGGGCGTGGAAACCGAGCAGCAGTTCGTCGATGCCGTCCACGGCGAACTCCGGGGCGAGCGGCGTGCGCGTGGCACCGACCGCGGACTCGGCGTCCACCCGGTGGACAGCGGTCTCATGGGCCTGCCGACGGGCCCAGAAGGCGAGGGGTGAGGGGGCGGTCATGAAGCTCCAGCACTCGACGTCGGGCGGCGCCGAGGCGAGGGTGTCGACGAGGGTGCGGTGGCCCTCCCGGAACCAGGTGAGCAGCGCGCCGCCGTCGAGGTCGGGCGGGCCGCCGGGGCGCTGGGGGGACATGATCCGCTCTGCGACGTACCAGGCGGCCCAGCGGTGTACCACGCCCGTGTGCAGCACCAGGTCGCGTACCTGCCAGCCCGGGCAGGTCGGCACCTTGGCGTCGGTACCTGCCCGCTCGGCGGCGTCGGCCATCAACTGGCCCTGCGCGTCCAGGATTTCCACGAAGCGCACGATTTCCATCAGGCGTTCTCCAGTTGGGAGTCGAGGGGCTTTGGCGGCGTCCGAGGGACTGTTTCTCGTCCCGGGAAGGGTTGGGTGGTCGCCACGAACCGGTCCGCGTCGTCGAGCCACGGGAAGTGGCCGGCGCCGGGCTGGACGACGAGTTCGGCGTGCGGGAACAGTCCCGCGAGCTCGGCCATCGCGGGCGGCGGGGAGTTCAGGTCGACCTCCCCGGCCAGGACGAGGACCGGTGAGGCGAGAGAAGCGAGCGCCGCCCGGGTGGCTGCCGGGTCGAAGGCGCCCTCGGCGGCGAAGACGGCCGCGGCCTCGTCGTGGCGCTGTTCGTCCTCGGCCGCCCGGTGGGCGCGCGCGGTCTCGTCCCAACGGCCGTACCAGAAGGGGGCGATGGCCTGGAAGGTGTCGGCATCGGGCCGGCCGGCGACGAGGGACTCCAGGGCCGCGAACGCCTCCGGGAACCACGGCTCGTCCCGGCGCAGCCGTGCCGTCCGGATCCGGACGTCTCCGGTGACGGTGACGCCGAGGGCCAGGACGCTCGGGGTGATCAGCGCGAGGCTGGCGACGCGCTCGGGGTACCGGGCCGCGTACAGCACGGCCAGGTTCGTGCCGGCGGAGTGGCCGAGCAGGTCGAGCCGGTCGAGGCCGAGGTGTTCGCGCAGGGCCTCGACGTCCTCGACAAGACGGTCGCAGCGGTAGGACGCGGGGTCCTCCGGTACCGCGGACCGGCCGGTGCCCCGGGGGTCGAGCATGATCAGGCGCCGGTGCGCGGACAGGCCGCCGAGGTCTCCGAGGTAGTCGGAGTCCCGCATCGGGCCGCCGGGAAGACAGACCAGTGGCGGCCCCTCCCCGAGTTCGCGACAGGCCAGCTTGGTTCCGTCGTACGCGGAGAAGACAGACATGGCCACGACTCTCGCAGCGCCGTTCCGGCCGGGCAACCGGATTTCGCGTGGTCCTGGACTGCCCGCGGCCGACCCGTGGACGGCGTCCGGGGGCGGTGGCGGGGGAGACGGCGAGGAACGGACGGCCGGGCTGCCGACGGCGAAGGACGGGCTGCGGGCGGGTTGCGGACGGCGAAGGGCGTGCTGCGGTCCGGCTGCGGACGGGGCGTTGCTTGCGAACGTGTTCGACACTACGGTCCCTCTTGATCATCCGATCATCGGCCCGCCGCTTCGAGGGGCTGTCAGACGTGGGCCGTGGGCCAGGGAGAGTGGGCGTTCATGCCGGAGCCGACCCCGCGGATCATCCGCAATCCCGTACTGGCCGGCTCGCACCCCGATCCGTCCATCGTCCGGGTGGGGGCGGACTTCTACGTGGCGACCTCGACGTTCGAGTGGTATCCGGGCGTACGTCTGCACCACTCCAGGGACCTGGTCCGCTGGCGCTCCCTGGGCGGGGCTCTCGACAGCACGCGGCTCCTGGAGCTGACCGGACGGCCGGACTCCGGCGGCGTGTGGGCGCCGAGCCTGAGCCACGTGGACGGCCTCTTCCACCTCGTCTACAGCAACGTGTCGACCTACGCGGGCGGCTTCACCGACAGCCCCAACTACCTGACGACCGCCCCGTCGATCGACGGGCCGTGGTCCGACCCGGTGTTGCTGCACGCGCGTGGCTTCGACGCGTCGCTGTTCCATGACGGCGACCGGAGTTGGCTGGTGAACCTGGTTCACGACTGGCGCCCGGGCCACGGCGGTTCGGCGGGCCTGGAAGCGACCGAGTTCGACCGTGCCACACGCCGTACGACCGGCGAGCCGGTCAGGATCGTGCTGCCGCCGCAGGCCGGCTGGATCGAGGGCCCCAACCTCTACCGTCGCGGCGCCTGGTACTACCTGCTGACCGCCGACGGCGGCACCGGCTACGGCCACCAGGTCACCGTGGCCCGCTCGGCCACCCTGACCGGCCCCTATGAGCGCGACCCCTTCGGCCCGCTGATCACTGCTCGCGACCACCCCGACCTGCCGCTGCAGAAAGCCGGGCACGGAAGCCTGGTGCACACGCCCGGCGACGAGTGGTACATGGCGTATCTCGTCGCCCGGCCCCACGGCCGACACGGACCGTGCGTGCTGGGGCGCGAAACCGCGCTCACCCCCGTCACCTGGACTGCCGACGGCTGGCCACGTACCCCGACCGGCCTGCCCGCCGTAGAGGTAACCGCCCCGGACCTGCAACTCGCCGATGCCGAGGAGGAGCCCGCCGGCCCCGGCCACACGCGCCCCAGGGAGTATGACGGCTTCGACCGGCCGGCCCTCGGCCCCGCCTGGTCCACCCTGCGCCGCCCCGCCGCCCCCGACTGGCTCTCGCTCACCGAGCGCCTCTCCCACCTGCGGCTGCGCGGCGGACGCTCACCGCAGAGCCTCACCGGTGCGAGTCTGGTCGCCCGCCGGGTGACCGCCGCACGCTGTGCCTTCGAGGCGACGGTGGAGTACCGGCCTTACGGGGTGCAGCAGTTGGCGGGCATCACCGCGTACTACAACTCCCGCGCCTGGTACTACCTCCACCTCACCGCCGACGACCGGGGCGAGACGGTGCTGCGCGTGGCGAGCTGCGACCGGGGCGTGGTGAGCGTCGACGAAGCGGGCGAGGTACGCCTCGGCGACACCGCCCGGCTTCGGCTCGGCCTCGACCTCGACGGCGCCACGCTCCGCTTCCGCTACGACACCGGCCCCGGCTGGTGCCCCCTCGGCCCGTCCCTCGACGCCACCGTGCTGTCGGACGAGCATGCCGAGGACATCGTGGACGGACAGATCCGGTCCCTGGGATTCACCGGCGCGTTCGTCGGCCTGTGGGCGTGGGACCTGGCAGGCGGGGGCCTGCACGCCGACTTCGACGAGACCACGTACCGCGTCTCCGGCTGATCGGCACCCCTTCGGCTTCGGCGTGACGAACTGGTACGACCGCAAGGGGCTGCACCGCATCCCTGCCGAGGCGAGGCTCGACGAGTCCGGCGTGCCGGAGTAGCGCACGCGCTCGCCAGTCCCCAAGCCGCTTCGCGAAGTGTCGCCAAGTGGTTCGGGGGTGTGCGGAGACGTGCGAGAGGTCACATCATCGGTGCGCCGCAAATACGAAACGAAAAACTTCCGTTTTGTTTAAGCTTGCCGCTATGAACCTGGACACGCGTACCGACGCCGGCGGTCGGTCTGACATCGCCTTGGTTGCAGACCGCGCGGCGGAGGCCGTCACCCGCCTTCGTGCCACCTTCAACACCGGCCGTACCAGGCCCGTGGCCTGGCGGAAGCAGCAGCTGCGGGCGCTGCGCACCCTGCTGACCGAGCATCAGGACGTCTTCGAGGAGGCGCTGCACACGGACCTCGGCAAGAGCCCGACCGAGTCGCACATGATGGAGATCGGCTTCCTTGTCAGGGAGATCGACCACACCCTGCGTCATCTCGACCGGTGGCTGCGTCCGTCCAGGGTCTCCGTGCCGCTGTCACTCATGCCGGGCCGCGCCTGGACGGTGCGTGAGCCGCTGGGCACGGTGCTGGTCATCGCTCCCTGGAACTACCCGCTGAACCTGGCTCTGGCACCCGTCATCGGTGCCCTGGCTGCCGGGAACTGCGTGGTCCTCAAGCCGAGTGAGGTGGCTCCGGCGACGTCGGCCGTGCTCGCCCACTGGCTGCCCCGGGTCCTGGACCCGCGGGCCGTGGCCGTCGTCGAGGGAGGCGTGCCGGAGACGACCGCGCTGCTGGAGCAGCGGTTCGACCACATCTTCTACACCGGCAACGGCACGGTCGGACGTATCGTCATGGCGGCGGCGGCCCGTCATCTCACCCCGGTCGCTCTGGAGTTGGGCGGCAAGAGCCCGGCCGTCGTCGAACCGGGCGCCGACCTCGCGACGGCCGCCCGCCGTATCGCCTGGGGCAAGTTCATGAACGCGGGCCAGACCTGCGTCGCTCCCGACTACGTCCTCGCGATAGGCGAGGCGGGTACCGGGATCGAGGCGCACCTGCGCGATGCGATCCGTGAGATGTACGGCACCGATCCGGCCCGCAGCCACGACTACGGCAACATCATCAACGAGCGCCACTTCGACCGGCTGACCGGCCTGCTGGGCGACGGCCGGACCGTCGTCGGCGGCGACCACGACCGTGACGCCCGCTACATCGCCCCCACCGTCCTGGCCGATGTCGACCCCGGCTCGGCCGTGATGCGCGACGAGATCTTCGGTCCCATCCTGCCCATCGTCCGAGTCCCCGACCTGGACGCCGCCATCGCCTTCATCACCGGGCGGGACAAGCCGCTGGCCCTGTACGCCTTCACCGCGTCCAAGCGTTCCAAGCGGCGGCTGATCGCGGAAACTTCCTCCGGGGGCCTGGCCTTCGGCGTTCCGACCGCCCAACTGGCCGTGCCAGGGCTGCCGTTCGGAGGCGTCGGCGAGAGCGGCATGGGCCGCTACCACGGCTTGTACTCCCTGGACACCTTCAGCCACACCAAGTCCGTCCTCGACAAGCCGCTGAAGCCCGACACCCTGCGCGTGTCCTACCCGCCCTTCACCCGCCGCAAGGACCGCATACTGCGACGGCTCACCTGAGCGGGGCGAGCGGCCGAGGGAAACGGGCGTAGGAGAGGAACCTGCGTACCGGACCAGCCGCCCGGACGCCTACAGGCCGAAGGCGCCGCCCTCGATGAGGATGGGCAGGCCGAGTGTGATCAGCACCAGTGGGAGCAGAACGTGTCCCCACCGGCTGAGTGCCTTGGCGATGGCGGGCCGGGTGGCGAAGAACCGGCCCGCGACACACCAGACCGCGACCAGGATCAGGAAGACGGCGACGTACACGCTCATTCCGCCGGTCCCGGCGGTGGCGAACACGGGAACGTAGACGCCGACGTTGTCGCCCCCGTTGGCCAGGGTGACCGCGGCGACTTCCAGCATCCCCGGGCCGGTACCGGAGGTCCTCTCGCCTTCCTCGTCGCTGTCGCTGTGCCGCCATGTCTGCCAGGCCGCCTTCGCGCCGAGCGCGAGCGGCAGCAGTCCGAGGTAGGGGATGGCGGACTCGGGCAGGAAGGTCGCGCCGAACGCGGCTGCCACGGCGACGGCGAGGATGGCCACGAACCCGAGGTACTGGCCCAGCACGATCCGGCGGGCCGAGCCGCGGTCCTCCGACCCCTGGGCGAAGAACAGGGACAGGATCAGGATGTCGTCGACGTTGGTGACCGCGAACAGGCCGACCGCCTGACTGACGATGCCCAGGTTCACGGCACGACGCCCCCTCGCTCGGATGCCCCGAGACGGTACACGGAGCCGTTCCGCACCACAGCGGGAGGGGAGTTCGCCCGCCCGTGTTGACCCGGCCCTTCGCTCAACCCTGGCTGTTGTGTCCGAGGGCGCGCAGCAGGAAGGGCAGGAAGCGCTCGGCGGTCTCCAGGGCGGTTGCCGCGTCGATCTGGTCCGGCAGCAGGGGAGTGAGGAAGAACCTGCTCATCATGGGGCCGATGACCAGGTCGCCGAGCAGGTCGGCGCCGACCTCCGACGCCGGGATCTCGCCTCGTTCCACGGCACGCCGGGTGATCTCCTCCATGCGCCGGCGGACGGGCAGTACGAACGCGTCGACGAGGGCCTCGGCGAGCGGGGCGTTGTACGCGGCCTCGCCGACCAGGGTCCGCAGTACGCCACCCTCTCCGCCGGTCAGCGATGCCGCCTTGTCCCGGAGCAGGGCGCGCAGGTCGCCTTCGAGCGTGCCGGTGTCCGGTTGCTCGGTGAGTTGCCTGGCGTAGGCAGCGGCGGCGTCGACGACCAGGACCTCCTTCGACGGCCAGCGCCGGTAGAGGGTGGCGGTCGACACCTTGGCGCGGGCCGCGACGGCGGCGGTGGTGAGCGTGCCGTAACCGCTCTCGCTCAGCACGGCCAGAGTCGCATCCAGCAACGCACGGTCCCGCGAGGCATCGCGGGGCCGCCCTCGACGGGCCGCGGTCGGGGAGGGCGCGGGCCGGTCGTGGGAGTCCTGGGAGGTTTCAGGAGGCGTGGGAGGAGTCACTCCCACATCGTATCGTTCCTACGAAACGAAATGCTTTCGTTTCATATTGGTCTGACGGTGGCGCCCCGTGTCATATCGCGACCCTCCGGGCAGGGTCGAGCTCAGGGCGAGACGCCCGCAGCGGCGCCGGGAACGGCCGCGCCGTGGGTGCCCGAGAAGATGACGCCGGGGTCAGACGGGGCGTGGTTGAGGACCCACAGGCCGATCAGTGTGGCGAGGGTGAAGACGACGGTGACCAGCACGGTGAGGACGAGCCGGCGGCGTCTCTCCCGTCGCAACCAGTCGCCGCGTGCCGTGCGGTAGGCGTCGGGGGAGGGGGCGGCGCTCACCGCACCGGCCAGTGTCTCCAGGGCGGCGCGCAACTCCTGTTCCGTGCGGTCCTGTTCCGCGTATTCCTTGTCGGCCCGGTCCGGGCTGGTGTCGTTCATCGCCGTGTCTCCATCGCCTGGGTCAGAGCGGCGATGCCGCGTGCGGTGTGCGTCTTGACCGATCCGCCGGAGATGCCCATCGCCGCGGCGATCTCGCTCTCCTTGAGGCCCAGCCAGTGGCGCAGGACGAGCGCCTCGCGCTGCCGGGCGGGCAACTGCTGCAGGGCGACGACCAGTACGCGCTGGTCGTCGTGGAGCAGAGCGGTGCTCTCGGCGGAAGCGACGGCGTCGTCCGGCAGGGGCGGGTTCTCCACATGTCTGCGGGCGACCTGGAGGTGGCGTATACGCATCCGGGTCAGATTGCACACGGTGGAGCGCAGATACGCCTCCGCCGCCCCGGTCTCCCGCAGCCGCCGCCACTTCCGGTAGAGCTGGTAGTAGGCCTCGGCCACCACGTTCTCCGGGTCGTCGGCGCCGAGCAGGACGGCCAGTCGCAGCATCGAGGCGTAGTGCAGCTCGAACAGGCCGGCGAGCGCGGCCTCCCGTTCGGCCTCCGCCGGATCGCCCGCCACAGGGGCGAGCACCTCGCCCGGGACGGTGGGTCGCGGAAGGGGCGGCGCGGTGACGGCCGGTTCGGCCAGGGCCGCGACCGCCGGTGGCATCACCGGCAGATGCGTGTGCTGTCTGCGTCTCACGGGTTGTTCACTCCCGTCTCGGGGCGTCGCCTGACGGTCAGGCGGGACGGCAGGTCGGTCGTGTCGGCGCCGCGCGGGACGCCGAGACGTGTCAGGACCGCGGTGCCGAGCACGGCGACGGCCAGGTTGAGCACCAGGGCGGCGAGCCCCGCGTAGATCTGCAGGGGCTGGTCGGCGGGACCGAAGGGCACGATGGACGAGAAGCCCTCGCGCACCACCATGACCGTCCCGGCCACCATGCCGGTGGCCCACCCGGCGAGCAGCGCACGCGGATGCAGCCGGGCCGTGAACAGTCCGACGGCGACGGCCGGGAAGACCTGCAGGATCCAGACCCCGCCGAGCAGTTGGAGGTTGACGGCGTCCTGGTCGCGCAGCCCGAACACGAACGCGACCGCGCCCACCTTCGCGGTCAGCGACACGGCCTTGGCGATGCGTACCTGCCGCTTGGGCGTGGCCGTCGGATGCACGTACTCGACGTACACGTTGCGTACGAAGCTGGTGGCGGCGGCGATCGACATCACGGCGGCCGGGACCAGCGCGCCCACGGTGATCGCGCCGAACACCAGGCCTGCCAGCGGCCCCGGCATCAACCGGTCGACCAGCATCGGCACGGCCGCCTCGGCCCCGCCCTCCGGTGCCCGTACCCCCGCCGCCAGGGCCGCGATGCCGAGGAAACCGAAGAGCGCCAGCAGCCCCGTCCACGCGGGCAGCGCCACGGCGACCTTGCGGACGGTCCGGGTGCCGTCGGCCGCGAAACCGGCGGTGAGTACGTGCGGGTACATCAGCAGCGCCAGTGCCGAGCCCAGGGCGAGCGTGGCGTACGCCGGCTGCTGGGCGGGGGAGAGGAGCAGCGGTGAGTGGGCGGCGTCCGTTCCGCCGAGGCGGCGCGCCGCCCCGTCGAAGACCGGCCCCGGCCCGCCGAACCGGTCGAGGACCAGCCAGCAGACGACGCCCAGCGAGACGAACACGGCCACCGCCTTGAGCGCCGAGATGACGGCCGGCGCGCGCAGCCCGTGCCGGTACGTCGCCACCGCGAGCCCCGCGAACAGCGCCACCATCACCAGGTCCCCGGCAGCGCCCCGAGGATAGAGGCCCCCGGCGGTCAGCACGGCACGTATGCCCAGGAGTTGAAGCGCCAGATAGGGCATCGTCGCGAGGATCCCGGTCAGTGCGACCACCAGCGCCAGCGGCGGCGAACCGTACCGCCCGCGCACGAAGTCGGCGGCGGTGATGTAGCCGTGCCGCCGGGCCACCGCCCACAGCCGGGTCAGAAGAACGAAGGCGAGCGGGCAGACGATGACCGTGTACGGCACCGCGAAGAACGCGGGCGCCCCGTTGCCGTACGCCAGTCCGGGCACGGCGGTGAAGGTGTACGCGGTGAAGATCGTGCCGCCCAGCAGCAGCCAGGTCCACACCGGGCCGAGGCTTCGGTCGGCCAGTGCCCAGCCCTCCAGCGAGGGCAGCCGGTCGCTGGGGCGCAGACGGCGCGCGGTCACGGCGAGCAGCGACGCCCCGCCGATCACGGCGAGGAACGTCGTGGTCATGGCGCTGTCCGCCATGGGTCACCGTCCTTGGTGTGCCTGAAACCCCTCGCCGGAGAGTTGCGCGGCCGGCCGGTTCGGAGGACAGGGAACCGACGGGAAATCTTCTGGAATTTCGGTGTCAACCGTTTCCGGCGGGTGGGCAACTCTTGCACAGACCCTCAGCGAGCGGGAGAGGAGCGCAGGTCATGGCACGGACCGGACATCCACACCCACACCCACGGCCACCGCGACGGCTACGGCACCTCGCCGTCGCCGTGCTGCTCCTCGCGCCCGCGGCAGGGCTGCTGTGGGTCCCCTGGTACGCCGGTGCGAACCCGGATCTCGCCGGGACACCGTTCTTCTACTGGTACCAGCTCGTCTGGGTACCGGGCAGCGGGCTCTGCCTGCTCGCCGCCTACGCGCTGACCAGGGAAGAAGACCGCGACCCCTGACCCGGTCGGCCACCACCGACGTCACTCCTGACGTCATCACCGCCGAGCCGCACGCACCCGATGCGCGCTCGGCATCACCCACCACCGTCAAGGTGAGGAGCCGCCATGCCCGCATCAGCCATGCCCGAATCCGCTCTCCCGGCGCCGGAAGGCCCGCCGTCCACCCCCTCGGATCACTCCGGCCCCTCCGGATCCTCCCGGATGACACCGCGCTCGATCCTGCTCTGGGCCGCCGTCGCCCTGGTCGGCGCCGTCGGCTGGGGCGTCCTCGCGCTGGCCCGGGGGGAGGAGATCTCCGCGGTCTGGTTGGTGATGGCCGCCCTCGGCTCGTACGCCATCGCCTACCGCTTCTACTCCCGCTTCGTCGTCCGCCGCGTCCTGAAACCGGACGACAGCCGGGCCACCCCCGCCGAACGCCTCGACGACGGCGTCGACTTCCAGCCGACCGACCGCCGGGTGCTCCTCGGCCACCACTTCGCCGCGATCGCCGGTGCCGGGCCGCTGGTGGGGCCGGTACTCGCGGCCCAGATGGGATACCTGCCCGGCACCCTGTGGATCGTCGCCGGAGTGATCTTCGCCGGGGCGGTGCAGGACATGGTGGTGCTGTTCCTGTCCATGCGGCGGGACGGGAAGTCGCTCGGGCAGATGGCCCGGGACGAGATCGGCAGGGCGGGCGGCGCGGCAGCCCTGATCGCGGTCTTCGCCATCATGATCATCCTGCTGGGTGTGCTGGCCCTCGTCGTGGTCAACGCCCTCGCCCACTCCCCGTGGGGCACCTTCTCGGTCGCGATGACCATCCCCATCGCCCTGTTCATGGGCTTCTGGATGCACGTCATCCGGCCCGGCCGGGTCGTCGAGACCAGTCTCATCGGGGTCGCCCTGCTGCTGCTCGCGATCGTCGGCGGCAGCTGGGTCCAGAACTCCTCGCTCGCCGACACCTTCACCCTCAGCCCGACCACGCTGGTCTTCTGCCTGGTGGGATACGGCTTCGTCGCCTCCGTCCTGCCCGTGTGGATGCTCCTCGCGCCGCGCGACTACCTCTCCACCTTCATGAAGATCGGCACCATCGCGCTGCTCGCGGTCGGCGTCGTCGCCGCCGCGCCGGTCATGCGGGCGGACGCGGTGAGCGACTTCGCCTCCTCGGGCACGGGACCGGTCTTCGCCGGATCGCTCTTCCCGTTCCTCTTCATCACCATCGCCTGCGGCGCGCTGTCGGGCTTCCACGCACTGGTCGCCTCCGGAACCACTCCGAAGCTGATCCAGAAGGAGTCCCAGGTCCGGCTGATCGGCTACGGCGCCATGCTGATGGAGTCGTTCGTCGCGATCATGGCGCTGATCGCCGCGGCCACTCTCGAACCCGGCCTCTACTACGCGATGAACGCCCCGGCCGGCCTGCTCGGCACCACCGCCGAGTCCGCGTCCCACGCGGTGGCGGGCCTCGGCTTCACCATCACCCCCGACCAGCTGACGCAGGCGGCGAAGGCCGTCGAGGAGCAGACGCTGATCGCCCGCTCCGGCGGGGCGCCGACCCTCGCGGTCGGCATGTCGGAGATCTTCTCCGGGATCTTCGGCGGGGCGGCCCTGAAGGCCTTCTGGTACCACTTCGCGATCATGTTCGAGGCGCTGTTCATCCTGACGACGGTCGACGCCGGTACCCGGGTCGGACGCTTCATGCTCCAGGACATGCTCGGCAACGTCTGGAAGCCCATCGGCCGGGTCAACTGGAAGCCCGGCATCTGGCTGTGCAGCGGACTCGTCGTGGCCGCCTGGGGCTACTTCCTCTACACCGGCGCCACCGACCCGCTCGGCGGAATCAACCAGCTCTTCCCGCTGTTCGGCATCGCCAACCAGCTGCTGGCCGCCGTCGCCCTCACCGTCTGCACGACGGTACTGATCAAGTCCGGCCGGCTGCGCTGGGCCTGGGTCACCGGCGTCCCGCTGGCCTGGGTGGTCGCGATCACCTTCACCGCGGGCTGGCAGAAGATCTTCTCCGACGACCCCCGGGTCGGCTTCTTCGCCCAGCGCGCCAAGTACGCCGACGGCATCGACGCCGGTCAGGTCCTGGCGCCCGCCAAGACCCTCGACGACATGCACACCGTGGTCACCAACTCCACGGTCGACGGCGTCCTGATCGCCCTGTTCCTGCTGCTGGTCGCGGTGGTCATCGCCAACGCGGCCGTGGTGTGCGTACGAGCGGTACGCTCGCCCGCCCCGCTCCCGACGACCGAGACGCCGTACGTCGCATCCGGCATCGACCTGCGGAAGGACACCGCCGCCGAGCCGCTGGTGGGGGCCCGCTCATGATGGCCCGGCGCCGGGCCCGGGACGCGTTCCGGCACCTGCGCTGGTATCTGCGCGAGCTGACCGGAGAGGCCGAGTACGACCGCTACTGCGAGCGTCACCTCGGCCGCCACCCCCAGGCCCCCGTGCCGACCCGGCGCGAGTACGAGGTACTGCGCACCCTGCACCGGGAGACCCACCCCCAGAGCCGCTGCTGCTGAACCCGCCACCTGCCCCCGGCTCGTCGAAGCCGGGGGCAGGCAGGGCTCAGTCGCGGGTCGGCGGTGTGTAGAAGTCGCCGACGGACGTCCAGACGCCGTTCTTCACCTCGACCCGCTGCACACTGCGCGTGCCGAGGTGGTCGCTCGCACTGAACTTCATCACCGGCGACACCCCCGGGTCCACGGCGGAGGCCTTCTCGTACGCCGCGCTGATGGCCTGGGACGTGACGGACCCCTTGATGGTCCCGGCGATCTCGGCGAACACCTTCGCGTTGCTCCAGCCCCACAGCGCGAGGAATCCGGCGTCCTGACCGGGCTCGTACTTGGCCATGGCCGTGCGGAACTCCTTCACCGCGGGGTCCGGGTCCGAGGGCGCCTTGACCAGCTGGACCGCCTTGACACCTTCGGCGGCGTCCTTGGCCAGGGAGATCGTCGACTCGGCAGCCACCGGCGCGTAGGCGTAGGTGGGCAGGGAGAGCCCCTGGAGCTTGGCCTCCTTCATGAAGGCCGCCGCTTCGGGGGAGGTGAGGATCAGGATCACCGCCTGGGTCTTCGCGGCCTTGACCTTGCTGATCACCGGTGTGTAGTCGGTGGTCTGGTACTTGACCGCCAGCCGGTCGACCTCGACCGACGGGTTCACCTTCTTCGCGACGGGCTCGACCTGCTCGGCCACGTTCACGAACGCGGCGGGATCACTGTGCACGACGAGGATCTTCTTCGCCCCGTCCTGCACCGCCCACGCGGCGACCGCGGCGGCCTGGTCCTCGTAGAGGGTCTGCGTTCCGAACAGGCCCGGGCGCGGCGGCTTGTACCAGGACTCGCTGCCGCCGACCTCGTTGAGGACCGGGACCTTGGACTGGGTGAGCACGAACGGGAAGGCGGCCTCGGCCTGGGAGGTGCCGTTCGCGTTGACGATGGCCACGACCTTGTCCTGGCCGACGAGTTCGCGCGCGATCTGTACGGTCTGCTGCGGGTCGGCCGCGTTGTCCTTGACGGTCCACCGGATCTTGCGTCCGTTGACACCGCCCTGCGTGTTGATCATCTTGAAGTACGCGTCGGCGCCCGCCTTCTCGGGCACCCCGTACGAGGCGGTGGCACCGGTGAGGGGGAGCCACGCCCCGATGTGGATCTCCGACGAGTTGCCTCCGCCGGCTCCCACGGAGTCCTGGTCGGCGCATGCGTTGGCCGTCAGCGCCACCACGGCCAGGACGGCTGTGGTTCCTGCGGCGCGACGGAATCTTCTCATTGTCCGGAACACGTTCCACCTCGTTCACAACGGGATTTCACACAACTGGGGAGGTCCGGGCGTCGTCCGCCGCGGTCGGGGCGGCCGTTTCCAGGCCGCCGCTGAAGTACGCCGCTTCCGCCGAGGCCGCGAACCCGGGGTCGCCCGGCCGCCCGTGGGCCGCGACGACGCCCTCGTGCAGCACGGCCACCTCGTGGCAGACGGACATGGCACGGCTGAGGAGCTGTTCGAGCAGTACGACGGTCAGGCCGTCGTGGGCCAGCCGCACCAGCCGGTCGTAGACCTCGTCGACCAGCGCCGGGGCGAGCCCGAGCGCCGGTTCGTCGACGATCAGGACGTCCGGCCGGACGATGAGCGCCCGGGCGATGGCGAGCATCTGCTGCTCGCCGCCGGACAGTCCGGCGGCGGAGACGTGCATCCGGTCGCGCAGCCGCGGCGGCAGCCACTCGACCGTCTCCTCCATCCGCTCGCGCAGGGGTGCGCCGGTGATCCCCGCCGCGTACGCCGCCACTTCGAGGTTCTCTCGCAGGGACAGCGTCTTGAACAGGGCCCGCCCCTCGGGCGCCAGGCTGGTACGGACGGCGTCGCCCGTCTCCCGCTCGCCGTGGGCGGGCTTCAGGGAGCCGTGCAGGATGCCGGCCAGGGTGCTCTTGCCCGCGCCGTTGGCGCCCGCGATCCCGAGCACGACGCCCTTGCGCACGTCGAGGTCGACGCTCCGCAGCGCGGCCACCCCGCCGTAGGAGTGACCGACGCCCCGCAGACGGAGCATGCTCGACTCGCCTACCTGATCGGGTAGTTCAACCCGGCTGCCGACCGTACCCAGATACGACGAGCGCACCTTCGGATCCTGGAGGACGGTGTCCGGGGTGCCTCCGCCGATCGTGCGTCCGAAGTCGAACGCGATCACCCGGTGAGCGACGGAGAAGAGGTCGTCGAGGACGTGGTCGATGATCACCACGGCGGTGCCCGAGGCGTGCAGCCGCCTGATGTGCCCGGCCAGCAGCGCCCGTTCACCCGCGTCGAGGCCGCCGAACGGCTCGTCCAGCACCAGCAGCCGAGGTTCCTCGGCCATCGCGCGGGCGAGGTCCAGCCGCTTCTGGAGGCCGAACGGCAGCTCTGTGGGGCGGCGTTCCGCCACCTCCGCGAGACCCACGGAGTCCAGCAGCCGCATGACGTCGGCCCGGTCCCGGGCCGTGACCCGGCGGCGGGTGCACAACACGTTCTCGGCGACGGTGAGTTCGGAGAAGACCTCCGCGTGCTGGAACGTACGGCCGATGCCCAGCCGGCGCCGCGCGGTCGCCCGCGCCGTCAGCAACGGCCGCCCGGCGAACTCGGCGGTCCCACTCACCCGGCCGTTGCCGGTCAGCCCCGACAGGGCGTTCAACAGGGTTGTCTTCCCTGCCCCGTTGGGGCCGATCACGGCCAGGATCTCGTCCTGCCGCAGCGAAAGGGAGGCGTCCTCCAGAGCTTTGAGCCCGCCGTACGCGACGGACAGGTGCTCCAGCCGGAGAAGGACGGTGCCGTCGGCCGTGGGCCGGAGCGGTACGAGGTCCGCCGACGGCTCGGGGGCCGACGGGCGCCCGACCGCCGGCCGCCACGGAACGCGCCGCAGGAGACCGCGCGCGGGCCTGGCGAGGAACGGCACGACTCCACCGGGCAGGAAGAGAAGCACCGCGATCAGTACGGCGCCCTGCACCACCGGCTGGGGCAGACCGACCGCCGACGAGAGGGAGGGATTCCAGGTCAGATAGATGCCGCCGGCCACCGCGCCGACGACCGTGCCCACCCCGCCGAGCACACACGCCGCGATCAGCGAGATGCCGAAGGTCAGCGAGAACGGGTCCGGGCTGACGAACCCGGTGAGCAGACCGAGAAGCACGCCCGCGAAGCTCGTGCACGCACCGCTCACCGCGAACGACAGCGCCGACTGCGCCTCGGGCGCGATGCCGATCGTACGGGCGGCCAGGGGGTGCGACTTGGCGGCGACCAGCCGCATCCGCAGGCCCGAGGCGGCGGTCGGCACGGCCAGCCCGAGTACCACGGCGGCGGCCCCCACCGCGAGGTACTGAGCGTCGGTGCCCCCGCCCAGGACGGTGCCCAGGCCGAGCGCGCTGCGCAGTCGCAGTACCGGAACTCCCTGGTCGCCGCCGGTCACACTGCTCCAGCGGTTGATGAGTTCCAGGGTCACCGTGGTGAAGGCGAGGGTCAGCAGGGCGATGTAGAGCACCGAGAACCTGGCACCCGCGTACCCGATGAAGGCGCCCAGGACGGCACCGGTGGCGACGGCACCGAGGACCACCGCCTCCAGGGGCCAGTCGTGGCCGCTGCCGTACGCGGCGAAGTAGGCGCCGATGGCGAAGAACGCGGGGTGGCCCACCGACCAGATGCCGGACCAGCCGGCCAGCAGACCGACCGACAGCACGACGACGGTGTACACGGCCGCAAGCCCCACCGAGTACATCTGGTAGGCCGGGATGGCGCCGGACGCCATGAACGCCATGAGCACCGCCCCGGCGGCCGGTCCCAGGGCGGCTTTCGCCAGGAGGGAACGGTTGAAGACCATGGATGCGACCCCTCAGACCCGTTGGAACGTGCGGGTGCCGAACATGCCCTGCGGGCGGATCAGCAGGACCAGCACGGTGAACGTGAACACGAACGTGTCCCGGAAACTGGCGGAGACGTAGTTCGCCGCCAGGTTGTCCAGGACGCCGATGGTCAGCCCGCCGATGACAGCGCCGTACATGCTGGTCAGGCCGCCCAGGAAGATCCCGGCGAAGGCCCGGAACAGCGGGGCGACGAGGGCGGTGGGCACCAGCCCGGAGCGGGGCGCGTAGAGACAGGCGGCGAGCGCGGCGAGACCCAGGCCGAGCGCCCAGGAGAGCCGGGCGATGCGCTGTGCGCCGAGGCCGACGACCCGGGCCGTCTCCGCCGACTCGGCGACCGCCCGCATGGCTGAGCCGAGTGTGGTGCGGGCGAACAGATATCCCACCAGCGCCATGGCGACGGCGGCGACGGCGATGGTCACCAGGCTCTGGACGGGTACCGCGGCACCGGACCAGCGCACCGTCCCGTCGACCAGGCTGGGGAAGGACTTGGGCTGGTCGCCCCAGATCGAACCGGCGAGGCTCTCCACGACGAGGGACACACCCATCGTCACGACGAGCGCGGAGAACAGCTGGCCCTGCCCCAGCGGCCTGATCACCGTCTCCCGTACCAGGAGACCGGCCGCCACGGTGATCGCGACGGCGGCGAGGATGCCGACGACCGTCGCCACGCCCCGGTCGTGGAGCGAGACGGCCACGTACAGGCCCAGGGTCGCGAGGGACGCCATCGCGAAGTTCACGACGTCCGTGGCCCGGTAGATGATGACCAGCCCCAGACCCATGAGGCCGTACACGGCTCCACTGGCCACACCGCTGACCAGGACGAGCAGGAACTGACTCACAGCCACTCCCTTGGAGGAACTTGGGAACTTGCGGAACTCGGGGAATCGGGGACCTTGCGACTCGGGTGGCGCGCGTTTCGCGCCACATGCGAGGAAGCGTGCTCACCCTGCGGACCATGGAGCGGATCCATAAGTCAAAGTGAACTCAATTCAGTACGCTAGGCACTCCTGCGCCGGACGGGCAAGACTCGTGCACGACATTTTGTGCGTGTGGCATACCGGTATTCAGGGCCGGGCGGGCGCGGGCGCCTCGTTGAGCGCGGTGTGCGCCGCCGCGAGGCCGAACACCAGGGCGGGGGCGAGGCCGCCGGCGTACGCGTGCCGGTACAGTCCGCCCGCGTCCGCCCCGGCCGCCAGCAGGCCTGGGATCGGGTGATGCCCGCCCGCGTCGGCCGACAGCGCATGCGCTCCGGTGTCGATCAGCAGGCCCCCGAAGGCGAAGGTGATCGCCGGGGCGGCTTCGACGACGTAGAACGGCGGTTCGTCGAGCGGCCGGCCGTCGAGCAGCCGCCCCGGGGCCGGTGCGCTGTCGCCGCTGGTGGTGGCGTTGAACTCCTTGATCCGGTCACGGATCACGGCGCCCGGGTAGCCCCACTCCTCGGGCATCGACGCGAAGTCGTCCAGGCTCTCGGCCACCGCGCTGCGGGCCCCGGCGCGATGGCAGAGCTGGAACTTGTCGACGCCGGGGATGCCCTCCACGTACGAGGCGCTGATCCATTCGCGGTGCACCCGCGCGTCGGCGACCAGCAGGCCACGGGCTCCCGGCCGGTCCAGCAGCGCCATGGTGGTCAGATGGTCGCCGACCGTCTCGTCGACGAAGCGTTCGCCCGTGGTGTCGAACAGCAGGGCGTGCTCGCTGTAGTAGAGCGCCAGGTCGACGAAGCGCGCGGGGTCGGCCAGGGGGACGCCGGCCGGCATCAGATGTCCGTAGAACCCCGCGTCCTTCTTGCCGAACGCCGCGCCGGCCGCCCGGCCGAGCGCGAGACCGTCGCCCACGCTGTGCGGGTTGGCCCGCAGCCCGATGTCCGCGGCCCGGGGGTGGAGGTGCTCGGCGCGCAGGGCCGGGTCGCCCTGGAAGCCGCCGGTGGCGAGCAGGGTCCAGGTGGCCTCGATCCGGCGTACGGATCCGTCCGGCAGAAGGCACTCCGCGCCCCTGACCGCGCCGTTCTCCGTCAGGAGCGCGTGTGTCCGGGTGGCGGTCAGTACCTCGTGGCCCCCGTCGCGGATCAACCGCTCACAGGTGTCGAGGTAGTGGTTGGTGTCGACCTGATGGCCGCGCCCGAACCCGAGCACGGGTACCGGCGGCCGACACTCCACACCCAGCGACCGTATCCACGCGATGCCGTCGGCGAACCCGTCGATCAGGGCCTCGGCCAGCTCCGGGTCGCCGTCGGGATTGACCCGGTGCAACTCCTCGACGGTGGGGGCCGTCCACACGAAGCCCGCGAAGCGGGCGGATCCGCCGGTGCGTTCCGCCTTCTCCACCAGGACCACCGAGCCGCCCTCGGCGGCCACCCGGGCGGCCGCCGAGAGGCCGGCCATCCCGCCGCCCAGCACCAGAAGATCCACTGTTTCCGCGTCCATAGCGGGCCCCACCGCCTTCATGTCATCTCCATGTTCCATGTCACCGATCGGGGACAAGACGTTAATTGAACTCACTTCTGGAGTCGAGAGGTCGGCCGGGAGTGTGGTGGGACTGTACGAGTTCCGGCCGGGCCGGTGGGGTCGGCCGGGTACGGCGAATGACGTCAGTCGGGTACGAGAACCGCGCGTCCACGCACCTCGCTGGAACGCAGCGCCTCGATCGCCTCCAGCGCGCGCGACAGTGCGAACCGCTCGACCTCCACCTTCAGGGCGCCCTCGCGTGCCAGGGCGACGACCTGTTCCAGTTCGGGCAGGGTTCCCCAGAAGGGCAGGGAGATCCGCGTCCCGGGAGGGAGCGCGCCGGGCTTGCGGACGGTGACCTCCCCGCCGCCGCTGCCCACCACCGCCAGCTCTCCGCCCGCCCGCAGCACGCCGGTCGCGAGGTCCAGGCTGGAGCGGCTGCCGACGAAGTCGAGCACGGCGACCGCCCCGACCCCGCCCGTGCGGCTTCGCAGGGCCGCCGCGCTGTCGGGGCGCAGGAGCGTGCCGAAGTGCGCGCCGCACTCCTCGGCCAGGGCGAGCGCCTCCGCCCGTACGTCCACGGCCAGCACCTGCGCCGTCGTCGTGGCGCGCAGGATCTGGACGGCCAGATGACCCAGCCCGCCGACACCGAGCACGACCACGCTCGTGCCGTCATCGATCGCACGCCGGACCGTGGCCACGGCGTGGAACGCGGTGAGCCCGGCGTCCGACAGCGGGGCGGCCTGTACGGCGGCCAGCCCGCCGACCGGAACCAGCAGCCGTCCGGACGGCACGAGCAGCCAGTCGGCCATCCCGCCGTCGCGTCCCAGCCCCGCCCCGGTGCCGACGCGGTCCGTGTCCAGTGCCGCGCGCCGGTCGCAGTAGTTCTCCGCCCCGAAGGCGCAGCGTGCGCAGTTCCCGCAGCCCCAGGGCCCGTATACGACGACCCGCTCGCCGACCGCCGGGCCCGTCGCGAGAGGGCCTCGTTCCGTCACCCGGCCGGCGACCTCGTGGCCAAGGGTGAACGGGGTTCGGTAGGGGAGATCGCCCGGCCGCGCGTCGATGACATGGAGGTCCGAACGGCACAGGCCGGCCGCCTCCACCTCGATCAGGACCTCCGCGCCCGTGGGGACGGGCCGTGCCACCTCGCTGATGACCGGCGGGCCGCCCCACCGGGTCAGCCTGACCGCTCTTGTCCCGCCTGTTGACATACCTGGGACGCTAGCAAAAATGAAGTCAGTTCAGGAAGCAGGGAGAGGAAAGTGGAGGGAGGCGTGATCGCGCATGGGTGCTGAACAGGCGGAACGGCCGGGGCGGTCGGGCGGTGAGCGCGTGGGACGGTTCGACGGAAGGACCGCGCTCGTCACCGGCGCCGGATCCGGCATCGGCGCCGCGGTCGTGCGGGGGCTCGCCGCACAGGGCGCCGAGGTCTTCGCCGCGGACATCGACGGCCTCGCGGCCGAGGCTGTGGCGAAGGAACTGCCGCGAACGCACCCGCTGACCGTCGACGTGGCCGAGTCCGCAGCGGTGGACCTGGCCTTCGACGAGGTCGTACGACGGCACGGACGGCTCGACGTCGTGGTGCACGCGGCCGGAATCGACGACCCCACGGCCAAGGAGTGGATCGCCGAAGCAGTGGTCGGCAACCGGCCCCCGGAGGTGACCGGGCGGCTCGACGACGACGCCTGGCGGCGCGTCATGCGCGTCAACCTGGACGGCACCTTCCACGTCCTGCGCGCCGCCCTGCGGGTCATGGCGCCTCGCCGGTCCGGAGCCGTCGTCACCGTCGGCTCCTCCTCGGCCTTCGACACCCTGGCCGGCTATCCGCACTACGCGGCCTCGAAGGCCGGCGCACACGCGCTGAGCCAGTCCGTCGCGAAGGAGGCGATCGCGTTCGGCGTCCGCGTCAACACCGTGGCCCCGGGGCCGACCGACACCGGCATGGCCGCCAGGACCCCCGCCGCACTGCGCCACGGCTTCGCCGATCCGCGCGTACGCCCCTACGCCACACCGGACGAGATCGCCGACATCGCCCTGTTCCTCGCGGGCGACGAGGCCACGAACCTCGTCGGCGCGGTCCTCCTCGCCAACGGCGGACGCTTCACGGTCTGACTGTGCGGCGGGCCGACCGTGTGTGGGTCTGACGGTTCGGCGATCTGGTGGTTCGGCGGTCCATGAAACGCTTTACGGCTGAAGGAGACTCGGATGTTCCGGCTCGACCCCGATCCGGCGCTGCTGCTGGAGAGTGACGAACGACGTCAACTGCGCGACATCCTGCGCCAGTTGCTGGCCGACACCTGCGGGCCCGAAGAGGTGCGCGCCCAGACGCGGAGCCCGCGCGGACACGACCAGGTGCTGTGGGAACGGCTAGCCGTCGAGGTCGGCGTGCACGGGCTCGCCGTGCCCGAGGAGTACGGCGGCGCCGGTTACACCTTCGCCGAACTCGCCGTCGCCCTGGACGAGACGGGGCGGGTGCTGTGCCCCGCGCCGCTGCTGTCCACCGTCGTCCTCGCCGGGCACGCCCTGCTGGACAGCGGCGACCGGCAGGCCTGCGCGCGCTGGCTGCCGGGCATCGCCTCCGGCGCGCTCACGGCCACGGTCGCCGGACTACCGCACCGGGCCGACGTGATCGCCGAGTGTGGCCCCGGCGGATGGGTGCTGCGGGGGGAGGCCGATTTCGTGCTCGACGGCGAGGGTGCCGACCTGCTGCTGGTCGCGGCCCGGGCGCCGGGCGGGGAGCGGCTGTTCGCCTGCGAACCGGACACCGCGACCGTCGACCGGGTCGCCCGCCGCGTCCTCGATCCCACTCGACGCCAGGCGCTGATCCGTTTCCGGGGAGCGCCCTGTGAACCGGTCGGCGAGGCCGGGCAGGCGCCGGGGACCGTCGGCGCCGTCCTCGACTCCGGGCGGGTGGCGCTGGCCGCCGAGCACGTCGGTGGCAGTGCGCACGCCCTCGACGCCGTCCTCGCGTACATATCCAGCCGAACCCAGTTCGGCCGCGTGATCGGCTCGTTCCAGGCGGTCAAACACCGGCTGGCGGACCTGCTCGTCGAGGTCGAGGGCGCGCGGTCGGCTTCGGCGTACGCGAGCGCCTGCCTCGCCGGGCGGACGGAGGAGGCGCCGGTGGCGGCGAGCGTGGCAGCGGTGGCCTGCACGGGAGCGTACCGTCTGGCGGCCGCCGAATACGTGCAGCTCAACGGAGGTATCGGCTTCACCTGGGAGCATCCGGCCCACCTGTACGTACGCCGGGCGCGGGCCGACGAGGCCCTGTTCGGCACCGCCGACGACCACAGGCTGCGGCTGGCCGGGCTGCTCGACCTCGTCGGCCGTTCCGGCTGATCGTCGGTCCCGGTCCATTGACAGGGCCGACCACCGCACGCAGAATCGTACTGAATTCAGTTCAGGTTGGAGGAGCTCATGGCAGTCGAAGACGAGATCCAGTTCGAGCGGGACGGGCACGTGGCACGGGTCTGGCTGAACCGGCCGCACAAGAAGAACTGTGTGACGGTGCCGATCCTCGAACGGCTCGACGAGATCATCACCGAGGTCGACGCGGACCCGGAACTGCGCGTGCTGATCCTGCGAGGGCGCGGCAACACCTTCTGTTCCGGGTTCGACCTGGACAGCCTCCAGGCCGACTTCGTCGGCCGGTCCAACGCCATCGACGTCGCCGTACTGTCGGCGAAGGTCTGCGACCGGCTCTACTCGATGAGGACGCCGTCGATCGCCGTCCTCGAAGGCCATGTCACCGCGGGTGGCTTCGAGTTGATGATCTCCTGCGACTTCGCGATCGCCGCGGACGACGCACTGATCGGCGACTTCCACATCCGCCGGGCGCTGTTCGGCGGCGCGGGCCCCATCTACCGCGTGCCGCGGATGATCGGCGTCCGCAAGACCAAGGAGCTCATGCTCACCGGCAAGCTGCTCACCGGTGTCGAGGCCGCACAGTTCGACCTCATCAATTCCTCGGCGCCGGCGGACAAGCTGGACGCGACGGTCGAGGAGTTCGCCGACCAGCTCATCGACAAGAGCCCGTTCACCATGTGGATCACCAAGATGACCATCGACCGGAGCCTCGACGCCGACATCCAGTCCCTGATGGTCATGGAGCACCTCGCGGTCGGTGTGATGCTCAACTCCGAGGACGCGGCGGAGGGCGTCTCGGCCTTCCTGGAGAAGCGGGAGCCGCAGTGGAAGGGCCGCTGAGCGGGGCGGTGCGCGCGAGCACCCTCGGCCGGCTGCACGGCTCACGGTGTGCCGGATGCGCGGTGGCCGTGTACCCGGCCGACCCGGCGTGCCCGCGCTGCGGGGGTCCGGCCGACCCGGTCGTCCTCTCGGACACGGGCACGCTGTGGACCTGGACCGTACAGCGGTACGCGCCCAAGTCGCCGCCGTACGCCGCACCGGACGCCGGGTTCGAGCCGTTCGCGGTCGGATACGTCGAACTCGCCGAGGGGGTAAGGGTGTTGGCGGTCCTCGACGTATCGCCGGACGATGTCACCATCGGCATGGCGGTGCGGGTCGGGGCAGCGGACGGCGTCCCCAGGGCTGTTGCCGCGGGAGCCGTCCCATGAGTGCCGACGACGTCATGATCTGCGGCGCGGGGATCACCTCCTTCGCCCGTACGGAGGCCACCGGCAGGCAACTCGCCGTGCGGGCCGTACGGGCGGCCCTCGCCGATGCCGGGCTCCCGTGGCCGCGTGTCCAAGCTGCCTACGGCGGCAGCGACGCGGCCGGGAACGCCGACACCCTCGTGGCCGAACTCGGCCTGACAGGCGTGCCGTTCGTCAACGTACGCAACGGCTGCGCGACCGGCGGCAGTGCGCTCGTCTCGGCCGTCAACGCCATTCGCGCCGGCGCGGCGGACGTCGCCCTCGCCGTCGGCTTCGACAAGCACCCACGCGGTGCCTTCGACCCCCGGCCGGCCGACTGGGGGCTCGACGAGGCCTACGGCCGTGACGGACTCATGGTCACCACCCAGTTCTTCGCCATGAAGATCCAGCGTTACATGCACGACCACGCGATCAGCGCACGCACGCTCGCGCTGGTCGCCGAGAAGGCGTACGCGAACGGGGTGCGCAACCCCCACGCCTGGCGCCGTGAACCGCTCGACGCGGCCGAGATCCTGGCGTCGGGAATGGTCAACGACCCGCTGACCCGCTACATGTTCTGCTCGCCGGGCCAGGGCGCGGTCGCCCTGGTCCTGTGCAGCCGGGCGGTCGCCCGCGAACTGGACGCAACCCCGGTCGCGTTGCGGGCGGCCGTCGTGCGGACCCGCAGGTTCGGTTCGTTCGAGGTGTTCAGCCCCTGGGCGCCGGCCGGTACACCGAGCAGCGTCACCACGGATGCCGCCCGACTGGCTTTCGAGCAGGCCGGGTTGGGGCCCGGTGACATCGACGTGTGTCAGCTCCAGGACACCGAGAGCGGTGCCGAGGTGATGCATCTGGCGGAGTGCGGCTTCTGCGAGCACGGCGAGCAGGAGCGGCTCATCGCCTCCGGCGCGACCGCGATCGACGGAACGCTGCCGGTCAACACCGACGGCGGCTGCATCGCCAACGGCGAGCCCATCGGTGCCTCCGGACTGCGTCAAGTCCACGAGATCGTCCAGCAGTTGCGGGGGAGAGGGGGCGAACGGCAGGTGCCCGGCGGCCCGTCGAGCGGCTTCACCCAGGTGTACGGCGCACCGGGCGTCAGCGCCTGCACCGTACTGACCCGTTGACCCGCCGGGTCGCCCCGCAGCAGCAACCGAAGGGAGGAGAACCATGAGCGACATCCCCGGCCCCGAGGAGTTCCGGGCCGCGGCCCGACGCTGGCTGACCGGCGTGGCGAAGACCCGCGCCGCCCGTCAGGAGTGGGGCCGCGGCGACGACTCGGTGGCCGTGTTCGAAAACCGCACCGAGGCCGAGGAACACGAGCACACCGACCGGACACGGGAGTGGGAACGCACCCGGTACGACCAGGGTTGGGGCGCGCTCCACTGGCCGAAGGAGTACGGCGGACGTGAACTGCCATCCCACTACGAGCAGTTGTACCGTGCGGAGGAGGCAGCCTTCGACGTCCCCCGGCGCACCGAGATCTTCCCGGTCACCCAGCAGCTCGTCGCCCCCGCGATCCGGATCTGGGGGACGGAGCAGCAGAAACAGCGCTGGCTGCGGCCCATGCTGCGCACCGACGAACTCGCCTGCCAGCTCTTCTCCGAGACGGAGGCGGGCTCGGACCTGGCCGCCGTCCGCACCCGGGCCGTGCCGGACGGTGACGGCTGGGTGCTGCGCGGCCACAAGGTCTGGACGTCCGGCGCGCGGGTCGCCACCTGGGGCGTCGCGGTGTGCCGCACCGACCCGGATGTGCCCAGACACACGGGCATCACGGTCTTCCTGGTCCGGATGGACGCGCCGGGGGTGACCGTACGGCCCATCCGTCAGATGACCGGCGGCTCCAGCTTCAACGAGGTCTACCTGGACGACGTGTCCGTCCCCGACACCGACCGGCTCGGCCCCGTAGGCGAGGGCTGGCGGGTCACCCTCACCGTGCTCGCCGCCGAACGCCTCGACTCCGGCGGCCTCGGCCTGGACAACGCCGACCGCGCCCTCGAACTCGCCCGGCACCTGCCCCGGCCGCTGACCGGCGGCGAACGGGAGCAGGCGGCCGACCTGTTCGTCCGTGCCCTGGTCCAGCGGCTCATCGGCCTGCGCGTCTCGGCTGCCCTGGTCGCCGGACGCGAACCGGGCGCCGAGGCCTCGGTCGGCAAACTCCACGCCACCGCGACCATGCGCGCCACCACCGACCTCGTCCAGCAACTCCTCGGACCGCGGCTCGCCGCCGACACGGGGGAGTGGGGCACCTTCGCCTGGACGGAACACCTGCTCGGCGCCCCCGGCTACCGCATCGCCGGCGGCAGCGACGAGATCCAGCGCACCATTCTGGCCGAACGCGTACTGGGGCTGCCGAAAGAGCCGAAAGGAGCGGGGAGTTGAGTACCACGACCGAGGTGACGGAACTCGCCGCACGGGTCCGCGCACATCTCGCCGACCGCCACCCGGGCGGACCGTTCGGGGACCTGCGCACCCTGCCCGGCGGGCACTCCGGGCTCACGTACGCCATCACGGCGGGGACCACCTCGTACGTGGTGAAGGCGGTACCGCCCGGGCAGCGTCCCGTCGGCCGCAACGACGTGCTCCGGCAGGCCCGGATCCTGCGCGTTCTCGCCGGATCGCCGGTGCCTGTGCCGGGGGTGGCCGCCGTCGACGAACGCGAACCCGCCTGGTTCGCCATGGAGTTCGTCGCGGGCGAGGCCGTCGAGCCGGTCCTCGACGAGCACCGGACCCCTTCCCGGCTGTGCCGCACACGGATGCTGGCGCTGGCCGGCGTACTGCGAGACCTGCACGGCATGGAAGCGGAGGCGGCAGAGGCGCAGGCGTCCGAACCACCACTGGATCCGGACGGCGAGCTGGCCCGCTGGGCCCGCACCATGGAGGCCGTGCCCATCGAACTCCGGCCCGGAGCCGAGGAGTTGATCGACCTGCTGGCCACCCGCATCCCGACGGCCATACCGCCCGTGCTGACCCACGGCGACTTCCGGCTCGGCAACGTCCTGTGCCGGGGCGAGCGGCCGGCGGCCGTCATCGACTGGGAGATCTGGGCCCACGGGGATCCTCGCGTCGACCTCGCCTGGTTCCTGCTCTTCGCCGACCACCGCAACTTCCCCCGGCTCGGCCGCCCGGTGCCGGGCCTGCCGGGCGAGGGGGAACTGCTCGCCGCGTACCTCGACGGCCGCCCCGAACCTCCCGACCTCGACTGGTTCCGTGCCCTGGCCCGCACCAAGATGGCCGCGATCATGGGCCACAACCTGCGCAGACACCGCGAGGGCAAGCACCACGACCCCGACCAGGAGCGACTGCCGCCGACGATCGCGGCCATGATCCGCACGGCGTGCGACATCGTCACCACCCGGCCCTGAAGGAGCGCCACCCATGGATTTCGGACTCGCCCCGAAGGCCGAAGAACTCCGCACCCGCATGGCCGCGTTCATGGAGGAGTACGTCCTGCCCGCCGAAGCCGTGTACGACCGGCAACTGACCGAGGCTGACGACCCTCATGAACTTCCGCCGATCATGCGCGAGTTGAAGGAGAAGGCACGCGCCGAAGGACTGTGGAACCTCTTCCTCGCGCACGGCGACCGAGGCGCCGGCCTCACCAACCTCGAATACGCGCCCCTCGCCGAACTGGCCGGACGCTCCGTGATCGGCCCCGAGGTGTTCAACTGCTCCGCTCCTGACACCGGCAACATGGAACTGCTCACGCTCTTCGGCACTCCCGAGCAGCAGGACCGCTGGCTACGGCCCCTGCTGGCCGCCGAGATCCGCTCCTGCTTCGCGATGACCGAACCGGAGGTCGCCAGCTCCGACGCGCGCAACATCCGCACCCGGATCACCCGGGACGGCGACGAGTACGTCGTGAGCGGTCACAAGTGGTACACCTCCGGCATCCTCGACCCCGACTGCCGGCTGATCATCCTGATGGGCGTCACCGACCCGGACGCCCCCACCTACCGGCAGCAGAGCATGTTGCTGATCCCCCGGGACACCCCCGGCATCACCGTCCTGCGCGACCTGCCGATGTTCGGCTACACCGACCGCTGCGGCCACGGTGACGTGCTCTTCGAGGACGTCACCGTGCCGGTGTCCGCCATGCTGGGCGGCGAAGGGGACGGATTCGCCCTGGCCCAGGGACGGTTGGGCCCCGGGCGTATGCACTACGCCATGCGGGCCGTCGGATTCGCCGAGCGGGCACTGGAGTTGATGTGCCGCCGCACCCTCACCCGCACCGCCTTCGGGGGCGCGCTCGCGGAGCAGGGGGTCGTGCGGGAGTGGATCGCACGCAGCCGTATCGAGATCGAGCAACTGCGGCTGCTCGTCCTCAAGTCGGCCTGGCTGATGGACACCCAGGGCAACTCGGCCGCCCGCACCGAGGTCGCCGCCATCAAGGTGGCCGCGCTGGAGGTCGCCCACCGGGCGGTCGACCGCGCGGTCCAGGCGCACGGCGCGGCCGGGGTCAGCGACGACACCGTACTGGCGCGGCTGTACGCCATCACCCGGGCACTGCGGATCGCGGACGGCCCCGACGAGGTCCACCTACGGACGGTCGCGCGGCGCGAACTGGCCAAGTATCCGGAGGAGTCGGCGTGAGCGCACAGGTACTGAGCGGCCGGGTAGCCGTGATCACCGGCGGCTCCCGGGGCATCGGCCTCGGGATCGCCAAGGCGTACCGCGAAGCGGGCGCCCATGTGGTGATCGCCGCCCGCAAACCCGACGGACTCGCCTCGGCACGTGCGGAGTTGCTGCGCGTCAAGGGCGACGGCGAGGTCCACGAAACGGTCGCCAACGCGGGCGAGCCGTCCGACGCCGAACGGTGCGTCGAGGAGACCATGGCCCGACTCGGACGCCTCGACATCATGGTCAACAACGCGGCCACCAACCCCTACATGGGCGACCTCATCGACCTCGACCTGCCCCGCGCGGAGAAGACGGTACGGGTCAACCAGTACGGGATGCTCGCCTGGACCCGCTGCGCATGGCGGGCCTGGATGGCGGAGCACGGGGGAGCCGTCGTCAACATCGCCTCCGTCGGCGGACTGATCGTCGACCCCCACATCGGCTGGTACAACGCGACCAAGGCGGCCATGCTGCACATGACCAGGCAACTCGCATACGAACTCGGTCCGAAGGCACGGGTGAACGCCATCGCGCCCGGACTGATCAAGACCGAACTGGCCCGGGCCGTCTGGGAGCCGCGAGAGCCGATCCTGACCGCGAAACTGCCCCTGCGCAGGCTCGGGACGGTTGAGGACGTGGCGCACGCGGCCCTGTTCCTGGCGTCCGACGCCTCGTCCTGGATGACGGGGCAGACGCTCGTCCTGGACGGTGGCGCGACAGCGCTCCCGATCGGGGTGGACGGATGAGCCCGGCGGCGGATCCGGCGGCGCACCCGGTGGCGGAGCTGTTCTCGTTGCGGGGCCGGACGGCCGTCGTCACCGGGGCCTCCTCCGGTCTCGGAGCCCGGTTCGCCGTGGTGCTCGCCTCGGCCGGTGCCACCGTGTTCGCCGCCGCCCGGAGGCCGGCGAAGCTGAAGGAACTCGCGGACACCGACCCACGTATCCACCCCGTGGTCTGTGATGTGTCGCGGGAGGAGGACAGGCTGCGGCTGATCGCGGCCGCGCTCGACGAGAGCGGCCGGATCGACGTGCTCGTCAACAACGCCGGCGCGCCCGGAGCCGTACGCGCCGAGGACGAGAGCGCCCGGGACTTCGCCGACGTACTGGCCGTGAACCTGGTCGCCCCCTTCCACCTCGCCCGGCTCATGGCAGAGGCGCCGACGCCGGCTCCGGAGTCCTCGTCCGGCCGTACGAGATCGGTCGTGAACGTGTCGTCCGTCCTCGGGCTGGTCTCCGGCGCCCCGCTGGGCGGCGCGGCCTACGCCGCGTCCAAGGCCGGACTCATCGGTCTGACTCGTGAACTGGCCGGACAGTGGGGGTCGTTGGGGGTGCGGGTCAACGCGCTCGCCCCCGGCTGGTTCCACTCGGAGATGACCGACGGGCTCTTCTCCGACGAGCGCTCCCGGCGCTGGGTCGAACGCGGCACGATGCTGGCGCGCGGCGGAGCGCGGGGAGAGCTGGACGGGGCGCTGCTCTTCCTGGCCTCGGACGCGTCCTCGTACTGCACCGGACACGTGCTCACGGTGGACGGTGGGTGGACCGCGCGATGAGGGTCACGGTCGAGGTCGACGGCGACGGGCTGGCACGGGTCGAGATGTGCCGGGGCGCGGGCAACGCGATCGATCTGGCGATGGCCCGGGGGCTCCTGGACGCCGCCCGGGAGTGCGAGAAGGCGCGGGCGCGGGCGGTGCTGCTGACCGGGCGGGGGCGGTCCTTCTGCGTCGGCGGCGACCTCAAGGAGTTCGCCACGCTGTCCGGGGAGCGGCTGGCAGCGCATCTCACCGACGTCACCGACGCACTCCACGGAGCGCTGCGGATCCTCGCCGGGCTGGACGCCCCGCTGGTGGCCGCCGTACAGGGGGCGGTCGCGGGAGCGGGCCTGGGGCTCGCGACGGCGGCGGACGTGAGCCTCGCGGCGAGCGACGCCCGCTTCACGGCCGCGTACACCGCGATCGGTTACACGCCGGACGCCGGGACCAGCTGGTCGCTGCCCCGGCTCGTCGGACCCCGGCGGGCCATGGACCTGCTGCTGACCAACCGGCGGGTACCGGCCCCGGAGGCGCTGGAGATGGGGCTGGTGAGCCGGGTCGTCGAGCCGGAACGGTTGTACGAGGAGGCCGTGGAGGTGGCCGGCGCGCTGGCGCGCGGTGCCACGAGGGCGTACGGCGTGAGCAGGCGCCTCGTCGACGGGGCGCTGTCGGTGGGCCTCGGCGAACACCTCGACGCGGAGGCCCGTCAGCTGGCCGCCGCCGCGGTGTCCGCGGAAGGCCGGGAGGGCGTGGCAGCGTTCCTCGCCGGGCGCCGGCCCCACTTCGCACACCCCGACCACGCACGGCCGGAGTCCGCTCGGGCGGACGGCGAACACGGGACCCGGTCGGTCGTCGATTCGAAACCGACTTGAACTTGGGTCTACTCTCGGACGACCGGGCGGTGATCCGTACCGTCGGTGGAGCAGAGGGAGAGACGATGGCAAGGGCGCGGATCGTGGATCCGGAGGAGGGGCCCAGGTCGAAGCGCGGCGCGATCCTCGTGGCCGCCGTGGAGCGGTTCGGGGAGGACGGCTACGAGAACACCAAGTGGTCGGAGGTGGCCGACCGGGTCGGCATCGGGCAGACCGCCCTCTACCACTACTTCGAGTCCAAGGCCCACTGTCTGCTCACCATCATGCGCCTGGAGCTCCAGCGCTCCCACGACATGTTCGTCGAGGTGACGTCCGGTGAGACGGAACCCGTGGAGGAACTGCGCGCGGCAGTGCGCTCCGCCTTCGCGGTGACCGACCACGAGATCCGCCAGATGCGCATCCTGCAGGCCAACATGTCCCTGCTCGCCACCCCGCGGAAGTCCAAGCGCGAGGAGACCGAGCGCGTCGCGGCCCGCCAGCTGGTCCAGATGGTCGAGCGGGACTGGACGAGCCTGCTCATGCGCGGCATGGCCAAGGGTTCCTTCCCGGTCCGGGACGCGCACACCCTCGGTCTCGGTGTCCTCGGCATGATCGTGAGTGTCTGGCGCTGGTACCGCCCGACCGGCGCGATTCCTTTGCCGGAGATCAGCGAGATGATCGAGGGGTGTGTGGTGCGGATGGTCGCGGAATAGCCCGTCGGTCCTGTCGGCGCCCGCCTCTTGTCGGAGGCGGGCCGCTGCCTTACAGTCAAACTGAACTGAACTCAGGTTGTTTCACGGTGCTGAGGGAGAGCGATCAGCGATGGTGCTTCGCGAATACATGGCCAGAATGGACGGCCAGGACCCGGACAAAGCCCTCGAACTACTGGAGCCGGACTTCGGGTTCCTCATCGCTCTTCCCAGCGGCCAACGGTCCGGCGCTTCCCGCGCGGACTTCGCCGACTACATCGCGGGCCGCGCCGCCGTGGACCGCACGCACGAGATCACGCGGTACGCGGTCGACGGCGACGTCGAGACGGCGTACGGCTTCGTCGTCGAGAAGGGCGCGGCCGTCGGCGCGTTCCTGTCCGCCGTCCGCGTCTCGCCGGCCGGGCTGATGGCCCGCTACCAGTCGTTCTTCACCACCGACTTCGACCTCGTGGACCGGCCGTGACCGCCCCGTCCACGCCCGCCGCGCCGTTCCTGACCACCTGGTTCGGCATCCTGGACAGCGACGACGCCGACCGGATCCTCGATCTGATCGGCGAGGACTTCGCCTTCTCCATCCTGTTCTCCACCGGCGGCGACGCGGGCACCGACTTCCACGGCGGCCGGGCCGAGATGGAGGGCTATCTGGCCCAGCGCGAGGTGGGCGTCCGCACCCACCACCTGCTCACCGCGTCCGCCGTCGGCCGCGACGAGCTGTACCTCGGCGAGGTACGCAGGTCGGGAGTGCCGGAGGCGACCTTCGTGGCCTCGGCACGGCTCGACGAGGACGGCAGAGTGCGGCGCCTGATGATCGGACGCTCACCCGCGGTCCTGTTCACCTGATCCACCCGAGGAGGACGCATGTACAACCTCGTACTGCTGGCGGCCCGGCCGCCCGAGTGGACCCATGAGCGGTTCATCGACTGGTGGCGCGGCGAACACGCCGAACTCACCTACCGGCTGCCCGGACTCAGATTCTGGCGGCACACCGACATCGACGCGGCCCTGGAACCGCGCTCGGATGGCTGGGACGGTGTCTCCGTCCTGAGCTTCGACACCGCCGACGACCTGCGCAAGGCGCTCCGGAGCCCGGAGTGGGCGGAGGCCGTCGCACAGGTCGGCGACATGAGCGGACGCCGGATCGCCGTCATGGGCGGCGAGACGGAGATGTACCCGGGCTGAGCACGGACGGGGCGGACGCGGACGCGTCGGCCCTTGTGCACGGCGGCCCGAAACGGTGCTTCACCCCTTCGCGAAGAGGCGAGGAAGCGGATGCGACAGACAGTGCGGGAGTTCTACGACCGGGCCCAGCGGGCCGACTTCACGGCGGTCGTCGACGACGAGGGCCGGCATGGCGCCCGCGACCTGCTCCAGCGTGCGGCCGACCTGGCCGAGACGATCACCCCGGACTGGACGCCGGGCGGCACGGTGCTCCTCCAGGCCGACAACTCCTGGCGCACCGTCGCCGCGACCCTGGCCGTCGGACTGACCGGCGGCGTCCTGGCGCTGGTCAACCGGCACACGACCCCTGCCGAGTTCGAGGCCGCCATGGAGGACATCCGGCCGGACGTCGTGATCGCCGAACCGTCGGCGATGTCGGAATGGGACGTCGGCCGGGCCATGCCGGAGGCGCGGACGACCGAGGGCCTCGACGGCTGGACGGTACGAGCCGGCCACGGTCCGCACGATGTCGCGCGCTGGTCCGGCGGCGCCCTCATCGGACTCACGTCCGGCTCCACCGGACGGCCCAAGGGCGTCGTCCAGTCCGAGGAAGCCCTGCGGTACGCGTGCTCCCGCACGATCGACGTCAACGGTCTGCGCGACGGCGACGCGGTGGCCGCGTGGTCCCGCTCTCCTCGACCGCCGCCTACTGCTTCGGGGTGTGCCTCGCGCTCATGCTGGGCGGACCTCTCGTCCTGACCGGCCGATGGGACCGCGAGGAGGCACTCGCGCGGATGGCCGCCCATGACGTCCGGTGGACCATGTGCGTACCGACCATGGCCCTCCAGATGGGCGCGGCGGCCGCCGGCTCGAAGGTCCTCGGCGGGGTCCGCTCGATCACCGTCGGCGGCGGCCCCATGGACCGCGGTGCCCTCGCCCGAGCCGAACGCTCCCTGGGGACCAGAATCCTGCGCGTCTTCGGCATGTCCGAGTGCCTCGGGCACACCTCGCCCCGGCCCGACGACTCCGAGGAGATCCGCCTCGGTCGCGACGGACGGCCGTTCCCCGGCACCGAACTCAGGGCGGTCGCAGCCGACGGCACCGTCCTCGGACCGGGCGTGACCGGGCGCGCCCAGGTCCGCGGCCCGTCCCTCTTCCTCGGCTACGCCCGCGACGGCAGGACCGAGCCGCCGGTCCTCACCCCGGACGGGTTCTTCCCGACCGGTGACCTGCTGACGACCGGCGAGGACAGCACGGTCACCGTCATGGGCCGGGAGAAGGACGTCATCATCCGTGGCGGGCGCAACCTCGACATCACCGAGATCGAACGCGCCGTCGCCACCCACCCGGCGGTGGCCCGCGTCTGTGTCACCCCCGTCCCGGATCCCCTCCTCGGCGAACGCGCCGCCGTACTCCTCGTGCCCGAGGACGGCAGCGACGGACTCGGCCTCGACGAGCTACGTGAACACCTCGCCCGCACCGGCCTGTCCAAGGCCAAGTGGCCCGAATTCGCCTTCACCGTGAGCGAGTTGCCCCAGACCACCGTGGGCAAGCTCGACCGTTCGGCAGCCCGTGGCCTCGCTCGCCGACTGCACGCGCGGATCCCCGCGGCCCATGACCAGCACCGCCAAGGAGACGCATGACCACCCCCACGCCTCCCAGCGCCACCCCAAGCAGCCCCCGCTTCGACCGCGGACGGTGGGCGGACAGCGGACCCGAGACCGTGCGGCCCGGTGTCCACCGCATTCCCCTCCCGTTGCCGGACGACGGACTGCGAGCCGTCAATGTCTACGCTCTGGAGGGGCTGACGGAAGGGCTGGTCCTGATCGACGGAGGATGGTCGATCCCCGAGTCCCGCAAGGCGCTTGAGGACGCCCTGACCAGCCTGGGTCACGACCTCGGCGAGATCAGCCACATCCTGGTCACCCACATCCACCGTGACCACTACACCCAGGCCGTCGAACTGCGCAGGCTGCTCGGCTCCCGCGTCTACCTCGGCGCGGGCGAACGGCGCGGGCTGGAGCTGCTGGGGGAACTGCGCTCGGACCAGCCGTACGGTTCGCTACGGACCCTGCGCCGGGCCGGGGCCCACGAACTCGCCGAGCGGATCGAGGCGATGGACCACGGAGGCTTCGACCCGAGCGTGTGGGAAGCCCCGGACCGCTGGCTGCGGGAAGAGGAACTCACCTTCGGCGATGCGGCGTTGACGGTGATTCCGACGCCGGGCCACACCCGGGGCCATGTCGTCTACCTGGACCGGGCCCGGGGGCTGCTGTTCTCCGGCGACCACGTCCTGCCGCACATCACCCCGTCCATCGGATTCGAACTCGGCGACTCCGACCTGCCGTTGGGCGACTACCTGGACTCGCTGCGCCGGATGACCACGCTCACCGACGCCCGACTGATGCCCGCGCACGGCCCGGTCGGCGCCGGCGTGCACGCCCGCACCGAAGAACTGCTGGCCCACCACGACGACCGGCTCACCGAGACGCTGACCGTTCTCGGCGACCGGACGCGCAACGCCTTTGAGGTGGCGGGGGAGTTGGGCTGGACCCGGCGCAGGCTGCCCTTCGCCGACCTGAACGCCTTCAACCAGATGCTCGCCGTCAACGAGACCGCGGCGCACCTGGACGTGCTGGTGGCCCGTGGACAGGCCGGATGCACACGGACCGACGACGTCGACCGGTACACGGCTACGGCTGTTTGAGGCGTACGGGACAGCGGACAGCTGGGCGGCCGCCGGAACCGCTGTACGGGTCCGGCCGGCTCAACGCGCCGTCCAGCCGCCGTCGACGTACAGCTCGGACCCGGTCATGAAACTCGCGTCGTCGGAGGCGAGGAAAACGACGGCCCCGGCCACTTCCCCGGGCGTACCGAGCCGGCCCAGCGGTGTCCCCTCGACCATCGCGGTCAACCGGGGCGTGTCACGCCACAGTTCACGTGAGCGGGGCGTCTCGATGAACCCGGGATGCAGGGAGTTCACCCGGACCCCGCGCTTCGCCCAGTGCAACGCGGCGTTCTTCGTCATCAGACGTACCGCTCCTTTGGCCGCGTGGTACGAGAACTGGGCGCCGAAGCCGCCGACCGTACCGAAGATCGACGCGACGTTGACGATCGAGCCGCCGCCGGAGCGCTCGATCGCCGCGCCGCCGTACTTCATGCCGAGCCAGACCCCGGTCTGGGTCACGCCGAGAACCTGTTCCCAGGACTCCATGGTCTCCGTCTCGACCGTGTGCATCGCGGCGATGCCGGCGTTGTTCACCAGCACGGACAGGCCGCCCAGCGCGGCGGTCGCCGCGTCGACGACCTCGCGCCACGCCGTCTCGTCCGAGACGTCCAGTGCCAGTCCGAGGGCGCCTCCGCCGACCTCCTCGGCGAGCTTCTCGCAGCGATCGGCGTCGAGGTCGGTCACCACGACCGCCGCGCCCTCCGCCGCGAGCCGCCGTACGACGGCGTCACCGATGCCTCCCGTGGCGCCGGTCACCAGCGCCGTCCTCCCGGCCAGTCTCGACTGCATCGCGTCCCCTCTCAGGTGGTGGGCCCCGCGGCCCATGACTCGGTCGTCCTCAGTCCCGTACACCGAGCCAGGCGAGGGCGCCGCCGTCGATCACGTACGACGCGCCCGTGATGAACGCCGCGTCGTCCGAGGCCAGGAAGCACGCCAGCTTGGCTGCCTCCTCGGGGCGCCCGAGCCGCTCGACCAACTGCGGTGCGGTCAGCTCGCGTTCCATGGCCGCACGGTCCTGCGCCGCGGCGAAGTAGTCCTGGGCGAGCGGGGTGTCGATGACGCCGGGGCAGAAGCAGTTGCAGCGCACCGGGGCCAGATCGACGGCGGTCACCTTGGTCAGATGGATGACACCGGCCTTGGTGACACCGTAGGCGGGCGCGTTGGGGAAGCCGGTGAGGCCGGAGACGGAGGCGGTGTTGACGATGGCCGGCCCCCGCCGTGAGCGGCGCAGATGGGGTGCGGCGAACTTGGTGGTCAGCCACACCGCCTTGAGATTGACCTCGTAGACGGCGTCCCAGACCTCCTCCGAGAGGGTGTCGACGCCACGGGCCTGGTCCGCCGTGAACGCGGTCTCGATCACTCCCGCGTTGTTGACGAGGACGTCGAGACCGTCGAAACACTCCGCCGCACGCGCCACCATCTCGTGGACGCTGTCCCGGACGCGCAGATCGCAGACGATCACCTCGGCCCGCGCGCCCTCGGCGCGGACGAGGTCCGCGGTCTCGGCGGCGGTCTCCTTGTTCCGGTCGGCGACCGCCACGGCGGACGCGCCCTCCCGGGCCATCCGCACCGCGATCGCCCGCCCGATGCCCTGCCCCGCGCCGGTGACGAGCGCGGCCTTTCCGTCGAGAGAACCCAGCATGAGTCTGCTCCCTGGTCCAGGACTCGCATCCCGAACCTGATCATAAGACCTGAACTGAACTAGCTTCATTTTCTCTGAGTCTAGATTTGCGGGTCGGTGCGGGACAAGGCCCACGGCAGAGTGAAGTTCGGCCGAGAAACGCCGGGCGGGGTCCCCTGAAGGGCGCTTCGCGTCTTACGTTCTCCTCAGCGATCTCCCCGTCCGACCGGTCCGACACGCCAACTCCGCTCACTGGGAGCCCCCTTGGACGCCGAAGGCACCCCCACCAGTACCCCGGACGACACCTGGTTCGGCCCTCTCTCCCGCCGCGGATTCCTCCAGGCGACCGCCACCGCCACGGTCACGGCCACAGTGCTCGCCTCCGCCGGTACTCCTGCCGCGTCCGCCGAGCCCCGCTCGGCGGCCAGCCTCACCTTCACCGCCGCCACGGGCGGGTCCGCGACGCTCGCCCCCGCCGGTGACAGGCTGGTCGCCGAGATCCAGAACGTGCTGTGGTCCGTGCCGCGCGACGGGGGCGTCGCCGTCGCGCTGACCGCGCCCGGCCTGGAACCCACGCGCCCCCAGTTCTCGCCCGACGGCAGCCGCCTCGTCGTCTGCGCCTACCGGGGCGGAGGCTTCCACCTCTGGACACTCCGGCCCGACGGCACCGGGCTGCGGCAGCTCACCGACGGCCCGTGGGACGACCGGGGGCCGGCCTGGTCGCCGGACGGCACCCGGATCGCGTTCGCCTCCGAGCGCGGGGGCGACACCGTGACCGGCGCCCCGTACCGCGTCTGGGTCGTCGACGTACGCACCGGCGCGCTGACCCGGCTCACCGGCCGCCCCGGACAGCAGGGCCCGGGACAGGACGCCGCCTGGGAGGACTTCGACCCGACCTGGTCGCCCGACGGTGAGCGGGTCCTCTTCGTACGGGCGACCGTGCCCGCGCCGGGCACCCTCCGCGCGTCCACCGTGGCGTCGGTGGCCGCCGACGGCTCGGGCCCGGTCACCACGGAGCACACCGACGACTCCGGTGCCCAGCTCATGACCCCCGCCGTCTCACTCGCCGGACGCCTCGCCCACCTGCGCACCACGGCCGCACCCGCCGCCTCCTGCACCCTCGTCGTGGACGGCTCCCCGGTCGCTGTCGAGGGCGACCTCCTCCCGGCGCCGCCCCGCTGGACGCCCGACGGCGAACGGCTGCTGCTGAACGTCGACGGCCACTTCCGCCTGGTCGACCCGGCCTCGCCGGACGCCGGCGAGGAGATCCCGTTCACGGCCACGCTGCCCGTGAAACGGCCCGACTACCGCGTCAAGGCCTACGATTTCGAGGCCACCGGTGCCCGTCCTGTGCGCGCCCTCCACCTGCCCGCCCTCTCCCCGGACGGCCGGACCGTCGCCTTCGCCGCGCTCAACGCGCTGTGGACCGCCGGCACCAGGGGCGGACGTCCACCCCGCAGAGTGCTCCAAGTCCCCACCACCCGCTATGTGTTGGCGCCGACCTGGACACCCGACGGCACGGGACTCGTGTACGCCGACGACCGCGACGGTCTGTTCACCGTGCGGCGCCGCGACCTCGACTCCGGCGCGGAGACCGTGCTCGCCGGGGGCGGCCGGGTCTTTCCCGCCCTCTCGCCCGACGGGACACGGCTGGCCTGCCTGGACATGTCGGGCAACCTCGTGGTGCGCGACCTGCCCGACGGCCCCGAGCGGGTCCTGGCCGCCGCACTCGGAGCGGGTGGCCTGCCCGGCCGTCCCAGCTGGTCGCCGGACGGCCGGTACGTCGCCCTGTGCGACCGGAACCGGGTCAACCAGCGCTTCCGCGAGGGCTACAACCTCATCCGAATCGTCGACACCACCACCGGCACCGCCGCCCTGCACGCCGTGGCCCCGCACACCTCGATCGCCGACCGTTACGACTCCGGCCCCGTCTGGTCCCCCGACGGGCGGTGGATGGCGGTCGTGGCCGAGTCGGCGCTGTGGCTGCTCCCGGTCCGCGCAGACGGCACCCCGCACGGGAGACCCCGCAGGCTCACCACCGAGCCGGCCGACCATCCGTCCTGGTCCGCCGATGCGCGCACCCTCCTCTACCTCTCCGCGGGCACCCTGCGCCTGATCGACATCGCCGACGGCAGCACCCGTACCGTCCGCGTCCCGCTGGACTACCGCAAGCCCCGGCCGGCCGACACGGTCGTGCACGCGGGCCGCTTCTGGGACGGCACCGGGCCGGACGTCCGCGAGGACATCGACGTCGTCGTCCGCGACGGGCGTATCGCGCAGGTCGCCCCGCACCGGGCCGGCCGCCCGGCCACGCGCCGGATCGACGCGAGCGAGCGGACGGTGATCCCCGGCCTGTGGGACGCGCACACCCACCCCTGGCAGTCCACCTACGGCGGCCGCCAGACCGCGCTGCAGGTCGCCTACGGCATCACGACGGCCGTCTCCCTCGGCGGCTTCGCCTACGAGCAGGCTCGCATCCGGGAGGCGGTCGCCGCGGGCGCCCTCGCCGGACCCCGGCTGCTGTCCACCGGCGAACTGCTCGACGGAGATCGCGTCGCGTACAGCATGGCCCGCGCCCACCGCACCCCCGAGGGCCTACGCCGTTCACTGGCCCGCGCGCGGGCGCTGGACTGGGACTTCGTGAAGACGTACGTACGGGCCCCCGGCTGGGTGATGAAGGAGGCCGCCGACTTCGCCCACGACCGGCTCGGAGTACGCAGCGGAAGCCATCTGTGCAGCCCCGGCGTACAACTGGGCCAGGATCTGACGACCCATCTGCAGGCCACCCAGCGACTGGAGTTCGGCCATGCGACCACGGCCACCGGGCGCGCCTACCAGGACGTGGAGGAGATCTACACCCGTACCGACTTCCACCTGATCGCCACCCCGTTCACCGCGTTTCCCCTGCTCGGCGCCGACCCCGCTCTCGCGGACGACCCACGCGTGACCACGCTCATGCCGCCGTGGGACACGGCGCTCGTCAGGCAACAGGCGGCGGCGCCGCCCACCGAGGCACAACTGACCACGCTGGACAGGGAGTTGGACGTCTACCGACGGATCCTCACGGCGGGCGGCCTGGTGGCGCTCGGCACGGACCAGCCGCTCGTCCCGGTGGGCCTGCACCTGCACCTGTCCCTGCGCGCGCTGCACCGCGCCGGCCTGTCACCGGCGGAGGCCCTGCGCACCGCCACCCTGCTGCCCGCGCGGGTCTTCGGCGCTGACGCCGACCTGGGAACGCTGGAGGAGGGCAAACTCGCCGATCTGACGATCGTGGACGGCGACCCGTTCACCGACTTCGCCAGCCTGATCCGCACTGTGGGGGTCCTGCGCGGCGGCATCCCCTTCGAGCAGGCGGACCTGGTCGACGCCTTCGAGCCGACCACCGCCCGGCGCCACGCCCCACCGTCGTCGGCCTCGGAGGAGGACTGGCTGGAGGTCAGTCGCCAGATGCGACGGGAGGGCTGCTGCTCCCCGGAGAGCGGAGGCTGACCGCCGACAGGGCTGCTCGCGACGTGACGTGCGTCTTTTCCACGGCTGGGTAGTCTCGGGCCATGCGGATCTCCGTTTCCTCGGACATGGACGAACCCGTGGCCCGCGCCCTCCTCAAGCAGTTGCGCGACCGCGGCCACGATGTGGTGACCCACGGGGCCCTGAGCCCCGGCGACGACCCGCAGTGGGCCGCCTGCTCGGAGGCGGCGGCCCAAGAGGTCGCCGCAGGGACCGCCGACCAGGCCGTCGTGTGCTGCTGGACCGGCACGGGCGCGTCGATCGCCGCGAACAAGGTGCCCGGCGTCCGTGCCGCCCTGTGTACGGACGCCTACACGGCTGACGGCGCCCGCCGCTGGAACGACGCCAACGTGCTCGCGCTCAGCCTGCGCCTGACGTCGGAACCGCTGCTCCAGGAGATCCTCGACGCCTGGTTCGCCGCCGAGGCGAGCACGGACACCGAGGACCGGGCGAACGTGGCCCGGGTCGAGCGGCTCGACGACGGCAGAAACTCCCTGTGAATCGGTGAAGTTGAAGGGGAGTAGCCCTCGGGCGCCCCCTTCTCGTCGTGCGCCGCCCTGCGCAGGACTGTCCACCCCTCAACGCCGGGTGCTTGATTCTGCTTGAAAATGGACTGTATCTTGCAGGAACGAGCATTCCGTAGGTTCTCTCGGGGAAGGCGCACGACATGACCCATGTAGAGGACGAGCTGAAAAGTCAGCCCGAGTGCTGGACCCGCGCCGCCGCGGAGGCAGCCGGCCACGCCGGCGTGCTGCCGGGGGCGGGGGAGCGGGTCGCGGTCGTCGGCTGCGGCACCTCGTACTTCATGGCGCAGGCCGTCGCGGCCCTGCGGGAAGGGGCGGGCCAGGGTGAGACGGACGCCTTCGCCGCCTCCGAGTTCCCCTACGGCCGCCGGTACGACCGCGTCGTCGCCCTCACCCGTTCCGGCACCACCACCGAGGTGCTCGAACTGCTCCGGCGCCTGAAGAGCACCACGCCCGAGGGCGCGCGGACGACCGCCATCACTGCCGACCCCCGAACTCCCGTGCGGGAAGCCGCAGATGACCTCGTCGTGCTCGACCACGCGGACGAACAGTCCGTCGTGCAGACACGGTTCGCCACCACAGCCCTCACACTTCTCCGCGCTCACCTCGGACTGCACGACAAGACCGTGGTCGACGACTGCCGTAGGGCGCTGGCGACTCCGCTGCCCGAAGGGCTCGTCGAGTGCACGCAGTTCACGTTCCTCGGCAGGGGCTGGACGGTGGGGCTCGCCAACGAGGCCGCACTGAAGATGCGCGAGGCGTCCCTGTCCTGGACCGAGTCGTACCCGGCGATGGAGTACCGGCACGGTCCCATCAGCGTCACCACCCGGTCCACGGCGACCTGGATGTTCGGTGAGGCACCGGAAGGCCTTGCCGAACAGGTGCGGGCCACAGGGGCGTTGTGGGTGCCCGGTGCTCTCGACCCGCTTGCCGAGCTCGTGCGTGCCCAGCGTCTCGCGGTCGCGGTGGCGGCGGCGCGGGGTCTCGACCCGGACCGCCCGCGTCACCTCACCCGCTCGGTGATCCTCGAGCCCTGAGGCTCGTCGGCAGCCAGTCGCCGCGCACTCGTTGACCGAAGTCGACCGAAGGGGAAGTGGCCGTGCCGATCGTCACCACCGGTGAGCTCATCACCCGGGCCGCCGCCGCGCGTACGGCGGTCGCCGCGTTCAACATCATCACCCTGGAGCATGTGGAGGCCGTCATCGCCGGTGCCGAGGAGGCGGGTTCGCCCGTCGTCCTCCAAGTCAGCGAGAACGCGGTCAGGTTCCGCTACGGACGGCTCCTCCCGCTGGCCCGCGCCGCGGCCTCGGCCGCAGAACGCGCCGCCGTCCCCGTCGCGTTGCACCTCGACCACGTACAGAGCGACGGCCTGCTGCGCCAGGCGTCCGGCGCCGGATTCAGCTCCGTGATGTACGACGCGGCCCGGCTCCCCTATGCCGAGAACCTCGCCGCGACCCGGGCCGCCGCCCACTGGGCGCACACCCAAGGGATGTGGATCGAGGCCGAGTTGGGCCAGGTGGGCGGCAAGGACGGCCGGGCCCCGCTGGACGCGCACGAACCCGGTGCCCGGACGGACCCCGCCGAGGCGCAGGCCTTTGTCGCCGAGTCGGGGGTGGACGCCCTGGCGGTGGCCGTCGGCAGCTCGCACGCCATGACGACCCGGACGGCAGCCCTCGACCAGGACCTCCTCAAGCGGCTGTCCGCCGCTCTGGACGTCCCTCTCGTCCTGCACGGCTCGTCCGGTGTGCCGGACGACCAACTCGTGGCCGCCGTCGCGGCAGGCATCACCAAGGTCAACATCGGCACTGCCCTGAACATCGCGATGACCGGCGCCATCAGGGAGTTCCTCGCCGCCCACCCCGAGGCGGTCGACTCGCGCACGTATCTGAGCGTGGGACGTGAGGCGATGGCGCGGGCGGTGACCCGGATCATCGGCGTGCTCCGCTGACAGTCACCGTCGCTGGTAGTTTTTCACCATGCGCGAAACGGAGCTGCACCTCGGCGAACCACCCCATGTGGCGAACGCGGGCGTCGGCGTGCACGGCGTGGCGAGCCGCACCGACGTCTTCCGGCTGCCGGAGCTGTGGCAGCTGCACCTCTACCAGTACGAGGCCGAGCTCACCGTCGACGGCACGGCGCACGTGATCCGCCCCGGCCGCGTCAGCCTCGTACCGCCCGGCAGCACGGTCCGCTTCCGCTACCAGGGCCGCTCCGAACACCTCTACGCACACCTGCGCCTCCAACCCGTCGGTCCGTCGCGCACTGTGCCCGTAGTACAGGACGCTGGCCCCGAACTCCCCACTCTCACCGGCCTGTTGCTCGCGGCGATCGCCGCCGTACCGCGCGCACCGGAGCACACGAGAGCCGAGATCTGGACCGCGTTGTGGCGTATCGCCCACCTCACCCCGGACACCGAACGCCCCGGCCCCGGCCCGCACCCGGCGGTCGGCGCCGCCATCGCGCACATCGAGGGCCGGCTCGCCGCCCCGCTCACCGTGCCCGCCGTCGCCCAGGCGGCGGGAGTCTCGCACAACCACCTGACCAGGCTGTTCAAGGCCACCACCGGCGACACGGTGGTCGGCTACATCCGCCGCCGCAGACTCGACCGCGCCCGCCACCTGCTGCGCGCCTCGACCCTGTCCATCCCCGCCGTGGCCGCCTTGGTCGGCATCCCCGACCTTCAGGCGTTCAACAAGGCCTGCCGACGCGAACTCGGCGCATCACCCCGCGCATTGCGGGGAGAGACGACCACTGCCGTGATGTGAAGTGGTCTGAATTCACTACCCACATCACCCCTGCACAACATCACGACATGGCCGCTCCACTGCACCGCTACGTCGGTGCTCACTGCTTCACGGCCTTCAGGACGACGAACTTGGCGTCGCTCGCGACGAGTTGGCTGTTGCCGAAAAGCTTCCGCAGCTTGAGGTGATAGCCGAGGTGACGGTTGCCGATCACATACAGCTCGCCGCCCGGCCGCAGAGCCCGCCGCGCGCCCGTGAACATCCGCCAGGCCGTCGCGTCCGTCGTCGCCTGGTGGGTGTGGAACGGCGGATTGGTGAGCACGACGTCGACACTCCCGTCCGCGGTCCCGGCCAGTCCGTCGCCGACCCGGAACTCGGCACGCCCGTCCGGCAGGTCGTTGGCCCGGTATGTCGCCTCCGCCGAGGCCACCGCCTGGAACGACTCGTCGACGAACAGCAGCTCGGCCTCCGGCGCGGTCAATGCCACCGTCGTACCGACCACACCGTTCCCGCAGCCCAGGTCCACCACCCGGGCGGCGCCCGACGGCTCCGGCAGATGCCGGAGGAAGAACCGGGTGCCGATGTCGAGACGCTCGGCGCAGAAGACGCCCGCGTGGTTGACCACCGGGTGTCCCGACGCCGGGCCGATGCCGTCGGGCAGCTCGTAGCGGTACGGCCAGGGACTGGCACCCCGGTCCGCGGACGGAGCGACGGCGGAGTGGATCAGCCGGGCCTTCTTCTCCGCGAGGGAGGTCCGGGTCGGTCCGACGATCCGCTCGAACAGTTTAAGCGTCGAGGTGTGGATCTCCTTGACCATGCCGGTACCGACGACGACCGAGCCCTCGTGCAGGGCCGGCGCCAGCCGCAGCAGCTGGTCCTCAAGAAGGGCAAGGCTCTTCGGCACCCGCACGAGCAGCACGTCGATGCGCTCGGGCGGCGGCTCCTGGGTGGTGAGCAGCCGCACGGAATCCTCGTCCGCGCCGGCCCGCCGCAGGTTAGCCCGGGTCGCCTCCTGGGCCAGGAACGAGTCGGAGATCTGCGTCGGCCGGTGCGGAGCGAGCGCCGTGGTGAGCGCGCCCCAGCGGTCGCCGACGACCACGACCGCGCCGGACAGCTCGGTCCCGGACTCCGCGAGGTGCCCGAGGAGGTACTCGTCCGAGGCGTCCCAGGCGCGCAGCCGCTCACGCGGGTCGGCGGGGAAACGGGTCAGGGTCAGCTCGGACCAGGGAGTCGCCATACGGTCGTTCATCGTGGCCCCAGGCTAACCGAGCCGCAGCTCACGCCCGGCGGCCCCCTCGGCCCCTCCGCCCCTTGGGCCCCCTCGGGCAGGATGGACACCATGGATGCCGAGCTGTTCCCCAGAGCCCGTGCGGAGATCGCGCCGGGCGCGGTGCACGTGCCGGACTGGCTGGACGCGGGGCGTCAGCGCGAGCTGCTGGACGCCTGCCGCGACTGGGCGCGTCCGCCCGCCGGCCTGCGCACGGTCCGGACGCCCGGCGGCGGCACGATGACCGCCCGCCAGGTGTGCCTCGGCCGCCACTGGTACCCGTACGGCTATGCGAACACGGTCGTCGACGGCGACGGCTCGCCCGTGAAACCGTTCCCCGAGTGGCTGGGCGCGCTGGGCAGGGAGGCGGCAGCGGCAGCGGGGTTCGACAGTGACCTCGACTACGACATCGCGCTGATCAACTTCTACGACGCCGACGCCCGCATGGGCATGCACCGCGACAGCGACGAGAAGTCGGACGCGCCCGTGGTGTCCCTGAGCCTCGGCGACACCTGCCTCTTCCGTTTCGGGAACACGGCGACACGGACCCGGCCGTACACCGACGTAGAGCTGCGCAGCGGTGACCTGTTCGTCTTCGGTGGCGCCTCCCGGCTCGCCCACCACGGGGTGCCACGGGTGTACCAGAGCACGGCGCCAACCGAGTTGGGACTGACCGGTCGGCTGAACATCACGCTCCGGGTCAGCGGTCTCTAGCCCTACGGTGCGGTCACCGGTCGTAGGGATCATGGGAGACTCGCCCTCATGAGCGGCAAGGCTGACCCCCGGACGGCGGGGGAGGGGACCACCTCGAGGACGCGGTTGGACCGGGGGCGCGGCGCACTCGGGCCCGCCTTGGAGCTCGTGCACACCGGCAGGGCGCCCACCCGGGCCGTGCTCACCGCCGAGCTGGGAGTCACCCGGGCGACGGCCGGCGCGGTGGCGTCCGAGCTGGAGGCGCTCGGGCTGATCAGAGTGGACGCCCGGCCGGGCGCGGCGGCCGGTTCACAGGGTCGCCCCTCACACCGGCTCGACGTCGCAGAGGACGGGCCGGTCGTTCTGGCCGCACAGGTGCACGCCGACGGCTTTCGGGCCGCGCTGGTCGGGCTCGGCGGGCGGATCGTCGCCACCGCGCCCGGTTGCGAGACCGTCGACGCCGACCCGGCGAAGGTGCTCGGCTCGGTCGTCGACGCGGGTGCCGAGCTGCTGAGGGACACCGGCCGGCGGTGTGTGGGCGCCGGTCTCGCCGTGCCGTCCGCCGTCGCCGAACCCGAAGGCCTGGCCCTGAACCCGCTGCACCTCGCCTGGCCGGCCGGTTCGGCGGTACGGGAGATCTTCGCCGAGTGCGTACGGGAGGCGGGCATCGCGGGCCCGGCCTTCGCGGGCAACGACGTCAACCTCGCCGCGCTCGCCGAACACCGGCACGGCGCCGGACGCGGCGCCCGCGACCTGCTGTGCGTGGCCACCGGGCACCGGGGGGTCGGCGGGGCGCTGGTCCTCGACGGGCGCCTGCACACGGGCAGTTCGGGCCTCGCACTCGAAGTCGGTCACCTCACCGTCAACCCCGAGGGACGCCCCTGCTACTGCGGCAGCCGGGGTTGCCTGGACGTCGAGGCCGACCCGCTCGCCTTCCTCACCGCTGCGGGCCGCGACCCCGGCCCCGAGGTGTCCCTGCTCCAGCAGTCCAACGACCTGATCCGCGACCAGTACACGGACCCGACGGTCCGCACGGCCGCCGAGACTTTGATCGACCGCCTGGGCCTCGGCCTGGCGGGCCTCGTGAACATCCTCAACCCGGACCGCATCATCCTCGGCGGCCTGCACCGGACCCTCCTCGACGCCGACGCGGACCGTCTGCGCGCGGTGGTCGCCGACCGCAGCCTGTGGGGCCGCAGCGGCGGTGTGCCCATCCTGGCGTGCACGCTGGACCACAACAGCCTGGTGGGAGCGGCCGAACTGGCGTGGCAACCGGTACTGGACGACCCGCTGGGGGCGCTGGCCCAGCCCTAGGACGGGTCGTCCTGTCCCGTGGGCTCCACAGCGCCGCCACGTGCGGTCGCCGGCCGATCGCGGGGACGGCGCCGCGCCGCGCGGGAAGCAGATGGGAAGCAGCCGGAAGGGCCCCGTGTACTCCCGGGGAGGTACACGTACTGCCGTCGGCCGTACGACGACCCGGACCCCCTCCCGGCGCGAACCTCGAGGCATCAACGAAAAACCCCGACCCGGGAGATGACTCGACATGAACACCCTCGCGAACTGGAACGGCGGCCCCGGCCCGTGGATCCTGTTCTTCCCGCTGATCTGGGCGGCCGTCGTGATCGGCGTCGTCACCGTCCTGCGCCGCACGGCCTGGCGCGGTCGCCGAGGCCCGTGGCGTCCCATGGGCGGCCGTGACGACACGCAGGACCGTCTCTCCGGCGACGCGCCACTCGCCGTACTGGGCCGGCGCTTCGCCTCCGGCGAGATCGACGAGGACGAGTACTGGCGCCGGCTCTCCGTCCTGGACGAGCAGTTCGGCGCCGCGAGCGGGCGCCCGGGCAAGGGCGGCGCGGTATGACCATCGCCACCACCACGGCCCGTACGGCGGCCGGTGCCGTCGACGCGGTGAAGGCGTACGGCGGTGGTGACACCGCCGTACGGGCCCTCGACGGGCTGAGCGCCGTCGTTCCGGCCGGGTGCTGGTGAAGGCCTCGGACGGCGTGAGCGGCAGTGTCTTCGCCTTCGCGCCGCCGTCCGGACAGCTCGCGGTCGTGCCTGGTGGGCGTCACGGCGTCACGGCCGGCGCACTCGCGGGGCTGCGCCCGGCCCGGCGGGCGGCACGCCTGGACGTACTGCGGGCCATCGTCACCGAGTGACGTACGGGCACGGCGGGGGAGGGGGAGGGATTCCGGCGGTCACCGCCCGGTCAGCCGGCAACGGCCGACCGGGCGGGAGCGTGTTCCGGCCTGCGCCGGAGTGCCCCCGGCTTGTGTCCCTTGTCGTACGGCGGCTCGTCGAATCCGGGCCCGTCACGCAGCTGCTCCTCGAAGGGCAGCTGTGCGGGTGCCGCGGTCGCCGGCCGGGTCTCCGGAGCCGCCACCGCCGGTGCGACCGTCGGCAGGGTGAACCACACGACCTTTCCGGACTCGCCGTCCGGCCGCACACCCCAGCTCTCGCTGACCGCGGCGACCATCGCGAGGCCGCGTCCGCAGGTGGCGGTGGGATCCGCGTCCCGCAGTTCGGGAATGCGCGGGTCGTGATCGTGGACCGAGACGGTGAGCCGGTCGAGCAGGACCTCGATCTCCACGGTGCACAGCTTGTCGGGCTGGGCGTGCCGGTGGACGTTGGTCAGCAGTTCGGTCACACCGAGCGACGCTCGGTCTATCAAGGGATCAAGATGCCAGTAACGCAAATGTGCAGAGACGATTCTGCGGACCTGGCCGATCCGCGACGGCAGGGCTTGGAGCTCCACCGTGCAGTGCCTGCTTGGGTGACTGATCACGGCTTGCGACTCCCCGAATTGAGGTCCGGAAGAAGACACGAGAGCGGATCCAGCAGAGTGGCTGTGTGTGATGGCCGCCTGCTGTCTATGGCCGGCGGGCTGGTTCGCAGCGTTATCGCCGGTAAACCCAGAGTGATGTGTGACAAGCGTGACTCAGGGGGCGGAAACCCGCAACTCGCGGCATGGTTCCGGGCGTACTCGTGCCCACGCGAGGTGTGGCCGCCGGTCCCTGGCGTCCTAGTGCCCGCGCCCGGCCGCCTTGCGTACGGCCTCGATGAAGCGGCGCGCCGCGGGCGGTCCGGGCCGCCCCGGTGCGGGGTCGTGTTCCCCCAGCGTCAGCAGGTATCGCTTGCCGTTGAGGTCTGCCAGCGCCCGGTCGTCCGCCGCGAACCAGGGCTTCGACGCGCGCACCGCCTGCACGGGAGCGCTGTCGATCTCGCTGCCGTAACTGGTGAGCAACTCCAGCCTGCCCCCGCTGATCCGGACCTGTCCGGCTCGGGTGAGGGAGCGCAGCCTCTTCCCGATCCGCACGCCCGTGGCCGTGAACTCCGGCTCCGCCATGATGCTCCGCCCCCTAGTCGGCCTGTGCCGAGATGCGTGGTCGTCCCGCGTGGAACGTGATCCAGTGTGCGCCCCCGTGCCGTGCAGTCTGCCTGCCCCCGGCGAGGAGCACCAGTGCGTACGACGCTCCACGCCAACCGGTGGAAGCACTCACCGGGATGCGCCCCGGGCGCCCCCGCCCCCCGTCCCCTCTTTTCCCACCCCTTGTGCCAAGGCCTGCCTTTGGGCCGCCCAAAGAGGTGTTTATGCAGGTGAGGAGCGTGTGCAAGGTGTCTATGATCGAGGTGTCCGGCTGCCCGACGAGAGCTGTCGGCGTACGCAGCACAAGGAGCCTGACGTGAGCATCCCCGACCCCACCGGGACCGCCGAAACCCTGGACACCCTCGACGTGGACCGCAGCGACGCCGACTACCGGGACTGGCTCAAAGAGGCCGTCCGTAAGGTCCAGGCCGACGCCAACCGCTCGGCCGACACCCACCTGCTGCGCTTTCCGCTGCCCGAGAGGTGGGGCATCGACCTGTATCTGAAGGACGAGTCCACTCACCCCACCGGAAGCCTCAAGCACCGCCTCGCCCGCTCCCTCTTCCTCTACGGGCTGTGCAACGGCTGGATCCGCCCCGGCCGCCCGGTGATCGAGGCGTCCAGCGGCTCCACCGCCGTCTCGGAGGCGTACTTCGCGAAGCTGATCGGCGTGCCCTTCATCGCGGTGATGCCCCGCACGACCAGCGCCGAGAAGTGCCGCCTCATCGAGTTCCACGGCGGCCAGTGCCACTTCGTGGACGACTCCCGCAAAATGTACGAGGCCTCGGCAGCCCTCGCGGCGGAGACGGGCGGCCACTACATGGACCAGTTCACCTACGCGGAACGGGCCACGGACTGGCGCGGGAACAACAACATCGCCGAATCCATCTTCCGGCAACTGGAGTTGGAGCGTTTTCCGGAGCCCGCGTGGATCGTCGCCACGGCCGGCACCGGCGGCACGTCGGCGACGCTCGCCCGCTACGTCCACTACACGCAGCGCGACACCCGCATCTGTGTCGCCGACCCGGAGAACTCCTGCTTCTTCGAGGGCTGGACCACCGGCGATCCGGACGTCACCTGCGACTGCGGCTCCCGCATCGAGGGCATCGGCCGCCCCCGGATGGAGCCCAGCTTCGTACCCGGAGCGGTGGACCGCATGATGAAGGTCCCGGACGCGGCGAGCATCGCAGCGGTGAGAGCCCTGGAACAAGCCATCGGCCGCAAGGCGGGAGCCTCCACGGGAACGGGCCTGTGGAGCGCCCTCAAGATCGTGGCGGAAATGGTCGCGCAGAACCAGCAGGGCAGCGTGGTAACCCTCCTGTGCGACCACGGCGACCGCTACCTGGACAAGTACTACTCGGACACCTGGCTGAAGGAACAGTCCCTGAACATCGAGCCGTACGGCGGAACGATCGAGGTGTTCCTAGAAACAGGCCTGTGGCCCAACTGACCCCAGGGGCGCGGGGAACTGCGCGACAAGCCACGGCGAACGCCGCACCCGCGACCACACTCATAAGGCCACCCCCTTGGGCGCCCCCCTCAACTCCCCCCTTCACCGGCGACAACCAGCCGCCGCAAATGCTCCGCAACCTCAGCCCGAGCCTCAGGCACCAACCCGGAGTCCGTCACCAACGTATCCACCTGCTCCAACGCCGCGAACGAACTGAGCCCCACCGTCCCCCACTTGGTGTGGTCGGCAACCACGACAACGCGCCGAGCGGACTGCACCAGCCGCCGATTCGTCTCCGCCTCGGCGAGGTTCGGCGTGGACAGCCCGGCCTCTACCGATATCCCGTGCACGCCGAGGAACAGCACGTCGAAGTGGAGCGACGCGATCGCCTGGTCGGCCACCGGCCCCACCAGTGAGTCGGACGGAGTCCGCACCCCACCGGTCAGCACCACCGTCGCCGCCCCCTGCCGCTGCCCCGACACGCGCTGCGCGGTGTGGAAGACGTCGGCCACGCGCACCGAGTTGGTCACCACGGTCAGATCCGGCACGTCCAGCAGATGATGCGCCAGCGCGTACGTCGTCGTACCGCCCGACAGGGCGATCGCCGAGCCCGGCGCGACCAGCTCCGCCGCGGCCCGGGCGATGTCCTCCTTGGCCGTCAGTTCCAGGCCGGACTTGGCCTCGAACCCCGGCTCGTGGGTGCTCGCCTCGACGATCGGCACCGCGCCGCCGTGCACCTTCTCCAGGACGCCCTGGCGGGCCAGCGCGTCGAGGTCACGGCGGACCGTCATGTCCGACACGCCGAGCTTGCGGGTCAGCTCGTTGACGCGAACGCCCCCGCGACGCCGTACCTCGTCGAGGATCAGGGCGCGGCGCTGCTCCGCGAGGAGGTTCTGGTTGTCATTCACGGCCGCTCCACGTCCTTCCGGGGTTCATCCGGGCCTGCCGGTCCACTCGCCCCCACCAACTCCGACACGTCCCGCACACCCGCTGCGCACCTGCTGCGAACCCGCTCCGACAAGGACATTCCTCCTGCTAGCGGCCCGGTGGACGTCCCATACTCGCATGGGCCGGTACTCGTCGCGCCACTGCCCGTCACGACGCGGACATGCCACTCTGGCAACACCGGCTCCTCGCCTGTCACACAGATCGGGGAGATTCCGTGACGAGAGGTGTACGGAGCCCACCTGGCGGAGATCCTCCAGTCCCGCCCGGCATCGTCGTTCACAGGACGAGGGCCGTCGGCGAGGCACGGGGGAAGCACGAGCAACGGGGGAGTGCGAACAGTGGAGCACGCACAGGAACGGGCCTCGACGCCCGGAGCGAACGACGCGGCCGAGCCGCCCGAAAGAACCGTGAGAACCGAAAGAACCGAACGGACCGGAGCGGGGGCGACCACCGGCATCGCCCTGGAGTTACTGGTCCACGGCGTCGGCGGCGCCACGCCCGACAAGATGCTCAATGATCCGCGGACCGTCCGCATCACCGGCGACGACACGGCCGCCGTCTTCCGGCGCGCGGACGACGTCGGGGCCGAGGACCGGCCCGCCGACCCGCACGGCGCACCGGTGCGCGAGGCGTACGTGTGGTGCAACCTCACCTCCGGCAACGGCACGCGCGCCCTGTGGCTGTTGCTGCTGCCGTTCATGGTGGTCAACCTCGCCCACTGGATGCGCCCCACCGCCCGCGACCGGCAGGGCACGGTCCGCCTCTACGGCCTCCTGGTGCGCCTCGCCGGCCTTACCCTCACCGTCCTCCTGGTCGCCGCCGCCTGCGAGGTCGCCCTCGACCTCACGGCCTGGCAGTGCGCCGGCACGCGCGCGTGCGCCGAAGCGCACTCCTGGCTCGGTTTCCTCTCGCCGACCGAGTCGGGCGGCGGCTGGTGGAGCGCGCCGGGCCGCCGGCTGGCCCTGGCCGCCGTGGTGCCCGCCGCACTCACCGGCCTCCTGTGGTTTCTGTCCCGCCGCACGTGGAGGGCGTACGAGTCCCAGCGGCCGATGGCCCACGCCCCCGAGCCCGCCGACGAGAACAGCCGTACGGCGCTCGGGCGCCCCGGGTTCTGGTACGGCCGACGGCTGGTCGCCCGGCTGCGTGCCGCGCACACCGCGGCAGGCCTGCTGACGGTCGCCGCCGCCCTCGGCTCGGCCGCCGCCCGGCACGACCGCGAACCCGGCGGTCCGGCGATCCTGGCGACCCTGGCCGGGCTGCTGTACGTGTCGCTGGCCGCCGGGGCCGTCGCCGTGGTGTGGGTGGTCTGCCGCCGGGGCCGCAGCGAGAAGCGCCTCGACAAGGAACTCGACGCCCGCCTCGTCCGCCTCCTGCCGGGCGGTGCGCTCGCCCTGCTGCTCGTGACGGCCGTGTACGCGGGCTGGTCGCGCCCCGGGTGGCGGTCGGCGGGGCGGCTGCCGGGCGACACGACCTTCGGCACCCTCGCACTGCTCCAGGGCCTCATCGTCGTCGTCCTGGCCGTCGTCGCCCACCTGCTGTACCGCGCTCACCCCGACCCGCGAGCCGCCATGCGCGGCCTCGGCGGACCGGCCGTCGCGACGCTCGCCTGCGCGCTGGGCGGCGTGATGTCCGGCGGCGTGTCCCAGCGCGTCGCCGACTGGCTGGACGGCACCGGGGCCACCATCGAAGGCCCGCCCGTGCTGCTGACCTGGCAGGCGTCCGTGATCCCCGCCGTGCTCCTGGTGGTCCTGGGCCTGATCGGCTGGCTGGCCCGGCGCACCCTGCAACTGCGCCGCGCCGAGCTGGACGCCGTGGAGCGGGACTACGACGACGGCTCAGGGGAGCCCATGGACGCCGTGCACACCCGCCGGATCGCGAGCATGCGCGCGATGGCCGCGCTCACCGACCGGGCGCCCCGCATCGTCGGGATCACCTCCGCGGTCACGCTGCTCCTGGGCGCCACCGCGCTGATCGGAGCCCGGATCACGGACGACACGCCAGGAGACGCCTCGCACGGCGCCTACGGGGTCGTCCAGGGCGCCGCCGAGACAGCCCAGGCCCTCGGGTCCTGGCTGATCGGAGTCGGCTTCCTGCTGTTCGTCACCTGGGGGCGGCGCGCCTACAAGGACCCGGCGGCGCGGCGCACCATCGGCATCCTCTGGGACGTCGGCACCTTCTGGCCGCGCGCCTCCCACCCCTTCGCACCGCCCTGCTACGCGGAGCGCGCGGTGCCCGACCTGACCTGGCGGATGGCCACCTGGACCGAGGCCACCGGCGGACGCCTGGTCATCTCCGGACACTCCCAGGGCAGCGTCCTCGCGGCGGCCGCCGCCTGGCAGCTGAAGCCGTCCGTGCGGCGGCGCGTCGCGCTGCTGACGTACGGCTCACCGCTGGAGCGCCTGTACGGCCGCTGGTTCCCGGCCCACTTCGGCCCCGCCGCGCTCGCCTCGCTGCACCACGACGTGGCCTGCTGGCGCAACCTGTACCGGCTCACCGACCCGATCGGCGGCCCCGTACACCTGCCGGGAGACTGCGGCCCCGAAGTGGACCGGGCACCGCTCAGGGATCCGCTCGCCTACGGCCGCAGCAGGGAGAATCCGCTGCCCTCGCCGATCCTCGGCCACTCCGACTACCAGGCCGACCCGGCCTTCGCCGACGAGCGCGAGGAACTGCTGGGGCGCCTGACGCCGAGCGAGGCGCTGCCCGGGCCGCGGCCCGGGGCCGGGGTTCAGGGCAGCTCGGGCAGGTCCTCGGGGTAGAGCAGGGTCAGGTCGTCCGTGCTCGGCTCGGTGTGCTGGGCGACGCGGCCCGCGTGCCGCTCGACCATCGCCTCGAACGTCTGCCGCGCCGTGCGGCCGTTGCCGAACGTCGCACCCTTGGGGATCGCCTCGAAGTACTTCAGCAGGGACTCGGAGGCGCCCGGGCCGAGCCGGTACTCGTGCTCCTCCGACTGCTGCTCCACGATCCGCAGCAGTTCCTCGGGGCCGTAGTCACCGAAGGTGATGGTCCGCGAGAAACGGGAGGCGACCCCGGGGTTGACCGACAGGAAGCGCTCCATCTCGGCCGTGTAGCCCGCGACGATCACCACCACGGCCTCCCGGTGGTCCTCCATCAGCTTCACCAGCGTGTCGATGGCCTCCTTGCCGAAGTCACGGCCGGAGTCCTCCGGGGACAGCGCGTAGGCCTCGTCGATGAACAGCACACCGCCGCGCGCCCGGTCGAAGGCCTCCTGGGTGCGGATCGCCGTCGAACCGATGTGCTCGCCGACCAGGTCCACCCGGGACACCTCGACGAGATGGCCCTTCTCCAGGACGCCGAGCGCGGCCAGGATCTCGCCGTAGAGCCGGGCGACCGTCGTCTTGCCGGTACCGGGGGAGCCCGTGAAGACCAGATGGCGGCGGGCGGAGGCCGCCTTGAGGCCCGCCTGCTGCCGGCGCCGGCCGACCTCGATCATGTCGGTGAGGGCCCGCACCTCGCGCTTGACGCTCTCCAGGCCCACCAGCGCGTCGAGTTCACCGAGGACGTCCTTCGAGGACCGCGCTGCCTGCTCCGGCCCCTGGGCGCCGGCCGCCGACTCCGGCTCCGCGACGCGCTGGTCCGGGACCCCGCCCAGCAGCCCCGTCGACTGGACCGCTGTCAGCACGGCCGTCTCCGGCACCAGGGGCGCGCGCAGGGCCGCGCTCTCGTCGCTGGTGCAGTCCTCGACGACCGGCCCGCCGCCGGTGGCCGCGCCGGAACCGCCGTCGGCGAACTCGTAACCACCGCGCGCGCACCGTTCCGTACGGCACTTCGTCAGCGTCGAACGGCAACCGTCTATGACATGGAAGCCGTAGCCCTCGCTGCCCGTCACCCGGCAGTGCAGGAAGCTGCCCCGGCCGCCCGCCGACACGTAGAAGCCCGCCTCGGCGGGGGAGTCGACCGTGCAGCGCTCGATGGTGGGGTCGGCGCCCTTGGTGACGATCACGCCCGTCTGGGTGCCGACCACGGTGCAGCCGTTCAGTGTGCCGCCGCTGCCGTGGTCGCGGAACCAGGCGCCCGTCGCCGCGTCCCGGATCCGGCAGTCGTCGAGCTGAGCGGTCGCGCCGTCACTGACCGACACGGCGGTGTTGCGCACCTGCGAGAGGTCGCTGTCGACGACGTCCGCGCGCGAGCCCCGGTCGAGCACGAACAGCGCGTCCGGCACGTCGTGCACCCGGCAGGACTCGAGAACGGCCGTGGCACCGTCGCTGATCCACACCGCCGGGTAGTCGCCGGTACTGTCGAAGATCTCGCACTGGTTGGCGTCAACCCGGGTGCCCGGGTCCCACACCGACAGCCCGTTGCGCCCGAACTGACGCACCGTCGTGCGGGTCAGGGTGAGAACCGAGCGGGACCGCAGGTCGACCGCGTTCTCCGGGATGTCGTGGATACGGCAGTCGGCGAGCGTCAGGACGGCGTCGGTGTCGAGGGTCACGCCGTCCGCGGACGTACGGTGCACACCGCAGTCGGTCAGGTGGGCGGTGGCCCGGCCGGTGATGTGGACGCCGCTGCCCTTGACCTCGTAGACCTCACAACCGACCGCTTCCAGCGCCGAGTTCTCGCCCGAGACCGACAGACCGACGCCCGAGGCGTGGTGCACGCGGCAGCGCTCCAGACGCGGATGGCCGCCGTCGCGCACGGTCACGCCCGCCTGGCCGGCCGCCACGACCTCGCACTCCTCGAACACCCCGCCCGCGTCGTCCAGTACGGCGATGCCGGCGCCCGCCGGGTTGTCGACCGTGCAGCGCCGCACGGTCGGGCGCGCGCCTCCGCGCACCTCGATGCCCGCGGCGGACCGGGTGACGATCCGCAGGTCCATCAGCTCGGGTGTGCCCTCCTCGACGAGCACGGCGGCCGAGGTCGGGTCCTGGCCCTCCACATGCAGGTCCTGGACCACCGCCGAGGCACGCACGGTGAGCGGTACACCGTCCACGGGCGCGATGCGCACCGAGCCGGGGGATCCTTCCGGCCCGCGCAGCGTCACCGCCCGCTCGACGACGAGGTTCTCCCGGTAGGTGCCGGGCGCGACGATGAGGACGTCGCCGTCCGCCGCGGCCTCCAGGGCTGCGGCGAGCGATGCGTACTCACCCGTGCGGCGCCGCCACCTCGAAGTGCCGGTGTGCGTCACCTGGACCGTGCCCTGTGCCATGGCGCTGCTGTGCCCCCACCTCGTGGAACGCGGTATGTCGCGGAAGGTGCCGAACGATGTCGGCCGGTCCACCGTAGCGTGCGCGGGCACGGTGGGTTGACCAGAGCCGAAAGGCGGTCAACTACCGGTCCCGGTCCGGCCCCAGTCGGGTCCGGCACGGTCCCATGCCTGGTCCCAGCGGGCGAACCGGCGACGGACCATGCGCCAGAGGATCAGCCGCCGGACGCCCTCGAAGAACCCGGCCGACAGGACGGTCGCACCGAATCCGGCGAGGACCGCGTGCGTCGTCGCGGTGGCGGTGTCCAGTGGCTGGGCGGCTATTCGCCCCTCTTCGTCCGTCCACAGCGTGAAGTGGTCGCCGGGATGCGGGGACTTGAGGCTCGCCATGACCTTGCCGTGCTGTTCCGTACCGTCGGGTCCCTTCCAGTCGGCCTCCACGCGGCTTCTCGCCTCCCGAGGGGCGGCCGACTCGGGGTCGGGCTCCAGGGGGGAGCGGGGCAGCTTCCTGACCACGGTGGCCGTCACGAGATGACGGGCCTCTCGCTGGTCCCGTACGGCCTGTTGCAGCGCGCCCTGGGCGGCACCGCCGACGAGGACGCCGATCAGGGGCGCCGCCAGCAGGATGAGCAGCAGGGCGGCGAGCGCCACCCAGGCCTCCGCGAGGTCTGTCGCGCGGCGCAGCGGATTGTGCCGCCAGCGCCAGAGTCCGCCGATCGCCCGCACAGCCGCACCCCCTTCCCGCTCCGTGATAACCCGGTTGAGGCAGTTCACGCACGACGCAGGTCGAAGAGAGAGCCAAATCACTGCTCACCGGCTCTCGTCCCGGCAGTCTCATGAACTTCTCACAGAGGCCAACGGCCGGGCCCGGTGCCGGTGTTCCCGCGTCCGGGACCCATCGGGAGATCACGCCCGCCTATTCGACGACCGTGAACGGATCGCCGACGCGGATGGTGCCGGGATTCTCCGGAACCAGGTTCTGTCCGAAGATCAACTGGTTGCCGAAGCGGCGATGGCGTCCGAGGGCGCGCAGCGGTTCCCGCCCGCGTTCGGAGGTGTCCTGGTCGGTGGTGGTCACCACGCACCGCCCGCACATCTTGGCGACCCGGAAGGAGACCTCGCCGATGGCGATCCGGGACCAGTCGTCCTCGGCCCAGGCGGCCGTCCCGGACACGACCACGTTGGGCCGGAAGCGGTTCATGGGCAGGGGGCCCTCCTGGGGGCGATCCCCCCGCGCGATCAGCGAGTTGAGGGCGTCGAGCGACGCGAGCGTGGTCACGAGCAGCGGATAGCCGTCGGCGAAGCTCACTGTCTCGCCGGGCAGCGCGAACTCCGGGTCGACCGCGCGGCGGGTGGCCGGGTCGTCCATGTGCAGAAGGCGTACGTCCTCGCCGAGATACCCACCGCACCAGGCATGCGCGTCGTCGGCCGCGAGCACCGCCTGCACCTTGGTACCGAAGATGTCCACCGTCGTCGTGCCCGTCACCTCCGGGACGGACACGGTCAGGGATGTGCGGCCGGGTGCCGACAGGCGAATTCCGCCGTCGGGCAGCAGCTCCGCCGCCGCCTGCGCCAGGCGCGGCTGCTGGCGTTGTGTGACGACCTTCCCCTCGGCGTCAACGAGGACCCAGCGCCGGTCTCCGGCCAGCCCCCAGGGCTCCACCACGGCCTGCCGGGGCGCCTGGCCCCGGAGCGCCTTGACCGGATGGATGTGAATCGAATGCAGCTCCGCGTTCCCCATGCAGCCATCGTGCCAGCAGGCACGGACACTCCGGGGGGCAGATCAGTACCCGCGGTACTGCTGATTGTTGTACGGGTCCTGGTACGGCGTCGGAGCGGGCCGCGGGGCCGCGGGGCGCATCGCCTCGTAACCGGTGGCCGCAGCCGGACGCTGCTGCTGCATCGGCTGGCCGGCGGGATAACCGCGCGGTGGCGCCTGCTGCGGGATGTACGCCGCCGGCGCCTGCTGCAGCGGTGACGGCTGCTGCGCCTGCGGGTAGCCGTAGGACTGGGCCTGCTGGGACGGGCCGGCAGGCAGTGCGGGAAGCGAGGACGCCAGCGCGGGCAAGTTGTTGTGGCCCGTGTCGTACGCGGCAGGGACCCGGATCGGAGCGATCTGCGGGGCCCCCCGCTCGGCGACGAGCGAGTCGTAGATCGGGGTTTCCGGGAAGGCGGAGTAGTAGCCGCCGCCGTAGGTGGAGCGGGGGGAGGTCATGGCACATAAGTTAAACCCACGATGAGGTGGTTGGGGAGACCGATAAGAGGGTTGTTTTCCGTGTCGGCGGTGATGTGGGACCCCCAATGGGAGCGAACTCGGCAAAAGGGGCACCGGATCGTGCTGTGATCGGGTAAAGGCCAGGTTCCGGGCGGGTTACCGACGGGTCGCCCCGCGTTCTCCCCGCGTTCGGCAGGAGAGTTCAACGGGAGTTCACAGGCTCGGGAGAATAGGTTGTCTCGCGAGGCCGGCAGAGAGTGGGGGCAGACATGTCAATGTCCAAGGGATCCAACGCACCGGTGCCCACGGCGGCACTCCGGGTCGAACTGGGCTGGCGCTCCGGTGCGGGGGTGCCCGACGCGGACGCCTCGGCGCTGCTTCTGGTGGCCGGAAAGGTCCGTTCCGACGGCGACTTCGTCTTCTACAACCAGCCCGTGCACTCCTCCGTCGCGGTTCGGCACGAGGGCAAGCGGGACGAGGGCGGCCGGGTGACGGACACCCTTCTCGTCGATCTCGCGCGCGTGGAGCCGGCCGTCGAGACCGTCGTCCTCGCCGCCTCCGCCGACGGAGGAACGTTCGGGCAGGTTCCCGATCTGTACATCGAGGTCCGTGACGCGGCGCAGGGCACAGTGGTGGCCCGCTTCGACAACGCGGGCGCCAGTGTCGAAACCGCGTTCGTGCTCGGCGAGTTCTACCGTCGGCAGGGCGCCTGGAAGTTCCGCGCGGTCGGACAGGGCTACAGCAGCGGACTGGCAGGCCTGGCCACGGACTTCGGCATCACCGTGGACGAGCCCTCACCCGCGCCCGCCCCGCAGGCCCCCGCGCCCGTGGCTCCGCCTGTCGCGTTTCCGGTCACCGTGCCCCCGCCGCCCGCACCGCCCGTGACCATGCCCCCGTCCGCGCCTCCCGCCGCGCCGGTACGTCTGACCAAGGTGACGCTCACCAAGGAAACCCCGTCCGTATCGCTCACCAAGCAGGGCGGAACCTCGGGCGCCCTGCGCGTCAACCTCAACTGGCAGGTCCACAAGCAGTTCTCCGGGTGGGGCAGCAAACTCGGCCGTGCCGTCGCCCAGCACTCCGACCTCGACCTCGACCTGTGCGCCCTCTTCGAGCTCTCCGACGGCAGAAAGGGCGTCGTCCAGTCCCTCGGCAACGCCTTCGGGGCGCTGCACCAGCCCCCGTACATCCACCTCGACGGCGACGACCGCACCGGGGCCGTGTCGAGCGGCGAGAACCTCACCGTCAACCTGGACCACAAGCAGGACTTCCGGCGCATCCTCATCTTCGTGACCATCTACGCGGGCGCCCGTTCCTTCGCCGACCTGCACGCCACGGTCACCCTGACCCCGGCGAACGGAGCGGCGGTCGACTTCTCGCTCGACGAGTGCACGGTGCCCTCCACGGTGTGCGCGCTCGCCCTGATCACCAACAACGGCGGCGACCTGATCGTCCAGCGCGAGGCCCGCTATCTCGTGCCCGAGCGTGGCGTGAGCCCGCAGCGGACCGTCGACCACGTCTACGGCTGGGGCATGAACTGGACCCCCGGCCGCAAGTGACGCACGCGGCTCAGCTCTCCTCGGCGGCGGTTTCCGGGCGGGCGTACGTCCGGCCCTTCCAGGCGGCGCCGCGTCCCCGGTAGTGCTGCACCGCCGAGTCGACCGTCATCAGGAGGTACAGGAAAGCGGTGAACGGCAGCAGGGGAGCGAGCCACAGCGGCTGCCCGTAGTAGCGCAGCATCGGGATGTACGTCCCCGCCATCACCAGCCACGCGAGGCCGCCGCACACCGCCGCGGGCGTCGTCCCGGTGCCGAGCCCGGCGAACAGGGCGAACGGCGGCACCAGATACACCAGCGCGAGGCCGAGCACCGTGCCGAGCAGGAGCGGCGGACTGTGGCGCAACTGCGTGTACGCGCTGCGCGAGACCATCCGCCACAGGTCGTGCAGCCGCGGGTAGGGCCGCACGCTGTCCACCCGCTCGGCGAGCCCCAGCCAGATGTGGCCCCCGCCGCCCTTGACGGCCCGTGCGAGTGCCACGTCGTCGATGACGGCGTGGCGGATGGCGTCCGGGATCCGGGCCCGCTCGGCCGTCTCCGTACGCAGCAGCACGCACCCGCCCGCGGCGGCCGCCGTCCGGGATCCCTTCCGGCCGATCCGGCGGAAGGGATAGAGCTGCGCGAAGAAGTACACGAAAGCCGGAACGACGAGCCGCTCCCAGGCGCTCTCCACCCGCAGCCTGGCCATCAGCGACACGGCGTCGAAGCCGCCGCCCCGCGCCGCCGCCACCAGCTCCCTCAGACTGTCCGGCGCGTGGGCGATGTCCGCGTCCGTCAGCAGCAGGAACTCGGGTCCACGCGCGCGTGCCAGGCCGATGCCGTGGCGCACGGCCCACAGCTTGCCCGTCCAGCCCGCGGGCGGCGCACCGGGCGAGTCCACGGTCAGCGGCAGCCCGCCATGGCGACGCGACAGTTCCCGGGCCAGCTCCCCGGTGCCGTCCGAACTGCCGTCGTCGACCAGGAAGACCTCGGCCCGCCCCGGATAGTCCTGGGCGAGCAGCGACGGCAGACTCGCGGGCAGTACGGCGGCCTCGTCGCGTGCGGGGACGACGACGCAGACGGCGGGCCAGGGTTCCGGCTCCCGGTCGTACGACGGCAGTCTGACGTCCGTACGCCAGAAGAAGCCCTGACACAGCAGCAGCCACAGCCAGGCGGCGAGTGATCCGACGGCGATCCACACAACGGCGCTCACCCGCCGCAGTCTGCCCCACCCCGAAGGCCCGTAAGGGCAGGCCGTTTATAGTGACCGGGTGAAGATCGCGCTGATGGACTCCGGAATCGGACTTCTGCCGGCAGCCGCGGCGGTACGGCGGCTGCGGCCCGACGCGGATCTCGTGCTCTCCCTGGACCCCGCGGGCATGCCCTGGGGCCCGCGCACCACGCAGGACCTCACCGGGCGCGCACTGGCCGTCGCCGAGGCCGCCGCCGCGCAGCGGCCCGACGCCTTGATCGTCGGCTGCAACACCGCGACCGTGCACGCCCTGACCGCCCTGCGCGCCCGCTTCGAACCGGAGCTGCCCGTCATCGGAACGGTCCCGGCGATCAAGCCCGCCGCCTCGGGAGGCGGGCCCTTCGCGATCTGGGCCACCCCCGCCACCACCGGCAGCCCCTACCAGCGCGGCCTCATCCGGGACTTCGCCGAGGGCGTGGCGGTCACCGAGGTGCCCTGCTGGGGACTGGCCGAAGCCGTCGAACACGCGGACGAGGCGGCGATCGACGCCGCCATCGCCGCCGCTGCCGCCCTCACCCCCGACGAGGTAATGACCGTCGTCCTGGGCTGCACCCATTACGAACTTGTCGCCGAGCGCATCCGCGCGGCCGTCCAGCAGCCCGGCCTCCCTCCGCTCGTCCTGCATGGCTCGGCCGGCGCGGTGGCCGCCCAGACGCTCCGCAGGCTCGGCGCGCATCCCGCCCCGGAAGCGGCGGCGAACGGCACCCTCACCGCGCTGCTGAACGGCAACGCGGGCCCGCTGCCCGCAGCCGCGCTGTCCTACGAGGAAGGCCGGCTCCTGCAGGCGGCCACCCCCGTCCGCTGACCGGCTTCCGTACGGCGGCCGGGCGGAGCAGTCACCCTCCGCAAGCCGGTGCCCGCAGAGCGGAATCTGAGTAGTCTCGGAAGCATGAGGGACCTCCCCCGCGAAGAGACCGTGCCGACCGAGATCTGGACCGGCCGGGCGACCAACCGCGCGCAGTGGCTGCTGGCACTCGGCGGCTGCGCCTTCATGGCACTCGGTATCGAACTGGCCGTCGACTCGGCGTGGACGTCCGGTGTCGCACCGCTCGCCATGTCCGTCGTGGGCTGTATCGCGGCCGGGCTGCTCGTCCTCTTCGGCACCCTCGCGTTCGTGCACGTCGCCGTGAAGGTCGACAAGGACGCCCTCGAAGTGCGCTGCGGTCACATCGGCCTGCCGCGCCGCCGTATCCCGCTGTCACAGATCGTCGGCGCCGAGTTCGTGGCCAGGGTCACCCCGCGCCAGTGGGGCGGCTGGGGCTACCGCTGGCGGCCCCAGCAGGGCACCGCGGTCGTCGTACGCCGGGGCGAGGGCGTCGTGCTGCGCCTCGGGGACGGGCATACGTTCACGATCACGGTGGACAACGCGGAGGCGGCCGTACGGGTCATCAAGGACCGGCTGCGGGGCACGGCGGGAACCGCGCTCTGACCGTCGGCTCGCTCCCGTGACGGGTCACCGGTGTTCGCGCTGCTCCCGCGCGCGGGTCGGCGCCGGGTCCGGGGTCTCGTAGCCGAGTGGCCGGGCCGTCGCCAGGCCCGCCAGGAGGCCCGCGCCCACGGTCACCGTGGTGAAGCTCAGCACGTTGCCGACCGCCGCGAGGGCGGCCAGAGCGGTCAGGGCCGCGCCCGCGGTCAGCGCGACGGAGGTCGGGCGCGGGGTGCGCCACAGCGTGTACAGCACCCAGCAGAAGACCGCCGCCAGCAGCGCCGCACCGACCACGCCCTGCTCGGCCGCCTGCTGGAGGGGCGCGGAGTGCGGCCGGGCCTCGGCGGGCAGCGAGCGGGAAGCCGTCTCGCCGAGTTCCGCGAACCTGCCCGGCCCCGCGCCCAGCGCCGGGTCCCGGTGCGCCAGCGTCAGGGCGTCTCGCCACAACTGGAGCCGATGCTCGCCCAGTTGTCCCTCCATCGAGTCGGACAGCCCGCCCGGCAGTACGTCCTCGGCGGCGGCCCACACCGTCCCGGTCACCAGAGCCGCCGTCAGTGCCAGCCCCGCGAGGCCCACGCCCCGGCGAGGCATGTGGTCGGCGGCGAGCGAGCAGAGCAGGACGACGGCACAGAGGACGAATCCGGCGACCGGACAGAGCACCGCCGACGCCACCGTGATCCCGCCGGCCAGGGCGTGCAGCGCCAGTCGCAGCAGCGGCGGGCGGGCCGCCCAGGCGGCGCAGCAGACGGCGCCGGTGGTCAGGACCAGCAGCGCGGCCACAGCGCCGAGGTGTCCGGGCGGAGCGGCGGTCTGCGGCCCCGGCAGCGTGTGCGGCGCGGCCACCGCCAGCCCGAACCCGGCCAGTGCCGCCGTACAAGGGGCGGCGACCGGCAGCAGCGCCCCGCAGATCCGTCCCGCCGCGTAACCGGCGGCGACCGCGAGCACCGCCAGGAGCATGCCCTCGGGCCGGCCGTCGTGCGTGGCCGCCGTGATCAGGGACCAGGTGGCACACGCGCCCAGTACGACGACGCCCGCCGCGTCGGAAACGTTGCGTCTCTCACTGTCCGACGGCGCGTCCGCCGCCGACGTCATCCCCGTGGACCCCAACCCGTCGCCCCCCGACCTGTGACGGGCCCCGACCGTACGGGCCGTCACAGGCGCGCACGTCAGAGGCTCCGGCACACCGTAACGGCTGGTGCGTCATTTGTGGACGAGTTGCGCAGAAACGATGCGGCAGACGGGCCGGAGCGGGCCCACCGCTACGGGCCGGACCGTGCTGTCGGCGGCCCCGGCAGGCGCCGTACACTCCCGGAGTGACCGCCACCGCTCCCTCCATAGACGAGCCCGACCAGCTCGAACCGCAGCTCGCGCCCGCTTCGCGCCGCGCCCGGCTGCTGCGCCTCTGGCCGGCCGCCACCGCCGCGCTCGCCGGCGTGCTGCTGTACGTCAGCTTCCCGCCCCGCACCCTGTGGTGGCTCGCGCTGCCCGCGTTCGGGCTCTTCGCCTGGGTGCTGCGCGGCCGGTCCTGGAAGGCGGGGCTCGGCCTCGGCTATCTGTTCGGCCTGGGTTTCCTGCTTCCGCTGCTGGTGTGGACCGGTGTGGAGGTCGGCTCGGGGCCCTGGCTGGCGCTGGTCGTCGTCGAGGCCGTCTTCGTCGCGCTGGTCGGCGCGGGTATCGCGGCCGTGTCGAAGCTGCCCGGGTGGCCGCTGTGGGCGGCGGCCGTGTGGATCGCGGGGGAGGCGGCACGCGCGCGCGTGCCGTTCCGCGGTTTCCCCTGGGGCAAGATCGCCTTCGGCCAGGCGGACGGTGTCTTCCTGCCGCTCGCCGCGCTGGGTGGCACCCCGGTGCTCGGTTTCGGGGTCGTCCTGTGCGGGTTCGGGCTGTACGAGGTAGTGCGCCTGGTGATCGAGCGGCGCCGTAGCGGTGCCGTGGCTTCCGTCCCGCGTGCCGCTGCCGTCGTCGCCGCGCTGAGTGTGGCCGTCCCCGTGGTGGGCGCCCTCGCCGCGCGGACCCTGGTGAGCGACAAGGCCGAGGACGGCACCGCGACCGTCGCCCTCATCCAGGGCAACGTGCCCCGCGCGGGCCTCGACTTCAACGCCCAGCGGCGTGCAGTGCTCGACTACCACGCGCGGGAGACCCTGCGGCTGGCCGCCGAGGTCAAGGCCGGGAAGGTGGCGCGGCCCGACTTCGTGCTGTGGCCGGAGAACTCCTCCGACGTCGACCCGTTCGCCAACCCCGACGCCGCCGCGGTCATCGAGAACGCGGCCAGGACGATCGGGGCACCCATCTCGGTCGGCGGTGTCGTCGAACGGGACGGCAAGCTCTACAACGAGCAGATCCTGTGGGACCCGGTGAAGGGTCCGACCGAGACCTACGACAAGCGGCAGGTCCAGCCCTTCGGCGAGTACCTCCCGCTGCGCTCGATGCTGGCGCACATCAACAAGAACTGGACCACCATGGTCCACCAGGACTTCAGCCGGGGTAGCAAGCCGGGCGTGTTCACCATGGACGGCGCCAAGGTCGGCCTGGCCACCTGCTACGAGGCCGCCTTCGACTGGGCGGTGCGCGACACCGTCACCCACGGCGCCCAGATGATCTCCGTGCCGAGCAACAACGCCACCTTCGACCGCAGCGAGATGACCTACCAGCAGCTCGCGATGTCCCGTATCCGCGCCGTCGAGCACAGCCGGACCGTCACGGTCCCGGTGACCAGCGGCGTGAGCGCGATCATCATGCCGGACGGGAAGATCACCCAGAGGACCGGCATGTTCGTGGCCGACTCCCTCGTCCAGAAGGTGCCACTGCGCTCCTCGGAGACCCCGGCCACCAAGCTCGGCATCCTGCCCGAGATGCTCCTCGTCCTGGTCGCCGTCGGCGGTCTCGGCTGGGCGATCGGCGCAGGTGTGCGCGGGCGGCGCGCCGGTGGCGTGTAGTCGTACGCCGGACGCACGCCCCCGTGATCAACAGGAGTGACCGGGACGCCCGGTTAGGGTCGGGGCATGGCTACTCCTGACTTCATCAGTGCTCTTCGTGCCTCGGCCGGTCACCAGTTGCTCTGGCTCCCCGGTGTCACCGCCCTAGTCTTCGACGACGAGGGACGAGTGCTTCTGGGCCGGCGCACCGACACCCGCAAGTGGTCGGTGATCGGCGGCATCCCGGACCCGGGCGAGCAGCCGGCGGCCTGCGCGGTGCGTGAGGTCTACGAGGAGACCGCGGTCCGGTGCGTGCCCGAACGGGTCGTGCTGGTCCAGGCTCTGGAGCCGGTGACGTACGAGAACGGGGATGTCTGCCAGTACATGGACATCACTTTCCGCTGCCGGGCCGTCGGCGGGGAGGCGCGGGTCAATGACGACGAGTCCCTGGAAGTCGCCTGGTTCACGGTGGACGCGCTGCCGGAACTGAACGAGTTCGCGCTGTTCCGCATCAAGCAGGCGATGTCCGACACCGAGGCGCCCACCTGGTTCGACACCGCCGGCTTCGCCGGTTCCGAATGACCCGGGCCGTGCATTGCGGTGAACAACGGCCCGCCGGACATTCCGGCGGGCCGTCCCGTACCACGGTCCAGCGGCAGCTCGGTCTGGAGGCGTGGGCCGGTCAGTCGCGGCCCGCGCCCCGGTAGAGGTCCAGCTCACCGTCGAGTTCCACGGCCAGGACGGTCGCGTACTCGTCCAGGTCGGCCGCCCCCGGTGCGTCGATCCAGGTCACGCCGGGCACCTTGTCCAGGCCGCCGGTGACATGGTGGCCCAGTTCGGTACCCGTGCCGACGAGCGTGACGCGCCGGACCTCGTTGCGCAGGCCCCGGATCGACACGGCCTCGCGGGGCGCGTCGAAGCAGACCAGATACAGGGTGCGTCGGTCGGCGGAGAGGGTGCTCGGACCGTAGTGGTGCCCGGCGGGCAGCCCCGCGACCGTGCCGTACACCGCGTCGGCGTGCTTCCGCACCCAGGCGCCGAGCCCCTCCAGCCGCTCGACCTGCTCGGCGGGAATCGTGCCGTCCTCCATGGGGCCGGCCCCGAGCAGCAGGTTGCCGCCCATGCCGATCGTCTCCGTGAAGTAACGCACCAGCTGGCGCACCGACTTGAAGTCGCGGTCCTTCGCCCGGTAGCTCCACGAGTCGTTGATCGTCAGGCACAGCTCCCACGGGCCGTCCGGGGCGATCAGCGGAACGCCCTGCTCGGGGGTGGCGTAGTCGCCGTAGCTGAGCATGCGGGCGTTGAGGATGGTGTCCGGGTTGCCCGCGAGGATCTGCTCGGACAGCTCCCGCATCCGCCACTGTTCCTCGGTGCGCTCCCACTCACCGTCGAACCAGAGGACATCGGGGCGGAAGCGCTCCACCAGCTCGCCCACCTGGCCGTCGCGGTAGGCGAGATAGCGCGCCCAGGCCTCCGGGTCCTCCTCGCCGGGCCGGGCCTCGGAGTAGTGGTTGGGTTCGACGATGTGCGGGCCGGGGTGGCGCTCGCTCGCGTAGTCGGGGTGGTTCCAGTCGGAGTGCGAGTAGTAGAGGCCGACCTTGAGGTTCCGCTCGCGCAGGGCGTCGACGAAGCCGGTCACCAGGTCCCGGCCGGCCGGGGTGTCCCGGACCACGTCCAGACCGCGGTGGTCGGTGTCCCACAGGGCGACGCCGTCGTGGTGCTTGGCGGTGAGGACCGCGTACTGGGCGCCGACGCGGGCGAACAACTCGGCCCAGGCCTGCGGGTCGTAGCGCGAGGCGGTGAAACGGTCGAGCTGTTCCATGTACTCCTCGTGCGTGACCTCACCCGTGTAGAAGGACCACGACTCGGCCCAGCCGTCCACGGCGTAGACGCCGTAGTGGATGAAGATGCCCAGCTTGGCATCGGAGAACCAGGGTTGCATCGGCATGCGCCCACGCTAGGCACGGGCTCCCGGCGCGCGCGTGGGCGCCGGTCACCACTACTGGTCTGTTTTCACCATCGGCGACGATCGACGTGAGACCTCTTTACGTACCTGTCATGCACCTGTAGCTTCCGCGCTGCAAGAGATTTCAGGAACTTTCCGGTTCCTCTTGCAGTCCAGAACCCCGCATTTCAGGCCGTATAGGAGTCACGCATGAGGCGTACAGCCATGAGACGGGCCCGCCCACACCCCCTGCTGGCGCTCGTGACGGCGACCGTGCTGATGGGCTCGCTCCCGCCGGACACGGGCTCCGCGCCCATGGCGGAGACGGCTGCCGCAGGCTCGAACACCGCGACCGTCTTCTACTACACGAAGACCAAGAACTGGCCCACCACCTATCTCCACTACGCCCCCGACGGCGGCTCCTGGACCACCGTCCCCGGCACGGCGATGGAGCAGGCCTGTACGAACTGGGTCAAGAAGACCGTGGATCTGGGCTCGGCCGCCGGTCTCCAGGCCACCTTCAACAACGGCAGCGGCACCTGGGACAACAACGGCGGCGGCAACTACGCGCTCGGCACCGGCACCCTCACCGTCAAGGACGGCGTGATCGCCCACAGCGACCCGTGCGCCGACACCGGCACGGGAACCGGGAACCAGGCCACCGTCTACTACTCCACGGCCACCTCGGGCTGGACCACCGCCAACATCCACTACGCGCCCACCGGCGGCTCCTGGACCACGGCCCCCGGCGTGGGCATGACCGCGGCCTGCACGGGCTGGTGGAAAAAGACCCTCGACCTTGCCACCGCGACCTCGCTCAAGGCGGCCTTCAACAACGGCAACGGTGTCTGGGACAACAACAACAGCGCCGACTACACGATCCCGGCCGGCACCTCGACGGTGAAGGACCGGACGGTCACCGCGAACGCCGCCGACCCGTGCGCCGCCGAAGCACCGGACACGGAGGCACCCACCGCGCCCGCCAAGGTCACCGCGAGCGCGACCAACACCTCGGTCGTGGTGAGCTGGGACGCGTCGACCGACAACAAGGGCGTCACCAAGTACCAGGTGACGCGCACCGGCGGCACCAAGGGCACCTTCGTGACGGACATCGGCTCAACGGTGTTCTCCGACACGGGACTTGAGGAGCGGACCGCCTACACCTACACCGTGAAGGCCGTCGACGCGGCCGGCAACACCTCGCCCGCCTCCGCCTCCGCGACCACCACGACCGGCGACAGGGCCCCCACGCCGTCCTCCGGCACCCCGCTCGGCACCGACCCGCGCAAGGACCCCATCTACTTCGTCCTCACCGCCCGCTTCTACGACGGCGACACGGGCAACGACCGCGGCGGCAGCCAGCACACCAAGTCCGGCAACGCGGCGAACAACGACCCCATGTTCCGCGGCGACTTCAAGGGACTGGTCGAAAAACTCGACTACGTGAAGGCGCTCGGCTTCTCGGCGGTCTGGATCACCCCGGTCGTCCTGAACCGCTCCGACTACGACTACCACGGCTATCACGGCTACGACTTCTACAAGGTCGACCCCCGCCTGGAGTCGGCCGGCGCCTCCTACCAGGACCTCATCAACGCGGCCCACGCCAAGGGCATGAAGATCTACCAGGACGTCGTCTACAACCACAGTTCCCGTTGGGGTGCCAAGGGCCTGTTCACCCCCACGGTGTACGGCGTCCGGGACACACAGTGGAGCTGGTACTACGACGAGAAGGCCGAGGGCTTCGACTACGACGGTCTGACCGTCGAGCCCAAGTCCGGGAAGTCCTACTACAACGGCGACCTGTGGTCGACGGCCGAACCGACCGGCAACACCTGTCTCAACTGGGGCAAGCCGACCGGCGGTAAGAGCGCCGAGGGCTACACGCTCTACAACTGCCAGTGGCCGAGCCCCACTTCGGGCATGTTCCCGAAGGCCTACTACCACCAGTGCTGGATCGGCAACTGGGAGGGGGAGGACTCCCGTTCCTGCTGGCTGCACGAGGACCTGGCCGACTTCGACACCGAGAACACCACGGTCCAGAACTATCTGATCGGCGCCTACGACAAGTACATCGACATGGGCGTGGACGGCTTCCGGATCGACACGGCCGTCCACATTCCGCGCGTGACCTGGAACCGCCGCTTCCTGCCCGCCATCTACGACCGGGTGACACAGAAGTTCGGCACGGAGGCGGCGAAGAACTTCTTCGTCTTCGGTGAGGTCGCGGCCTTCGTCAACGACAAGTGGAACCGCGGCTCGGTCAACCACTCGGCGCAGTTCTACACCTGGAAGGAACGCAAGGAGTACAGCGCCGACGACGAGACGGCCGCCATCGAACAGTTCGCCTACGAGAACAACCTGGGTACCGGGAACCAGCCGACGTCCACCAACGCCTTCCTGAGCGGCAACAGCTACCACACGCCCGACCGCAGCCGGTTCTCCGGCATGAACATCATCGACATGCGCATGCACATGAACTTCGGTGACGCGCCCAACGCCTACGGCAACGGCAAGGACTCCGACGACTCCGTCAACGACGCCACGTACAACGTCGTGTACGTCGACAGTCACGACTACGGACCCAACAAGTCGAGCACCCGCTACAGCGGCGGTACCGACGCCTGGGCCGAGAACATGTCGCTGATGTGGACCTTCCGAGGTATCCCGACTCTCTATTACGGCTCCGAGATCGAGTTCCAGAAGGGCAGGCAGATCGACTGCGGACCGACCTGCCCACTGGCGAACACCGGACGCGCGTACTACGGCGACCACCTCGCCGGATCGGTCACCGCGAGCGACTTCGGCACGGTCGGCTCGGCGAGCGGCGAGGTCGCGAACACCCTGGCGCAGCCGCTGGTCAAGCACCTGCAGCGGCTGAACCAGATCCGCCGGGCGGTACCGGCTCTGCAGATGGGCCAGTACTCCACGGAGGGCATCAGTGGCCAGATGGCCTTCAAGCGCCGGTACACCAGCGGCTCGACGGACAGCTTCGCGCTGGTCACGGTCACCGGCGACGCCACCTACACCGGCATCCCGAACGGCACGTACACCGACGCCGTCACCGGTGACGTACGGACCGTCTCGAACGGCACGCTGAGCGTGGCGGCGCCGGGCAGGGGCAACCTGCGGGTGTACGTCCTGGGCGGGCCCGGGAAGATCGGCACCGCCGGGCCGTACCTGAAGTAGTGGACACCGGTCCCGGGGACTCCATGGCCCCGGGACCGGCTCCGCACCCGCACGCGGCGCGTCCCCGGCATCCTCTCTCCAGGTCACGCATGCCCGCGCACCCCTCGGGTAGGCGACCTCCACTGTGCCCGGGGCCGGCTGTGTCCCGGGCGGCCCGTACGACCGCCGCTACCAGGGGACCCACCATGGAGACACCCGCCAACCAGGACACCGCCACACCGGCCCGACTGGCGCTCGACGCCCTGGCCGACAACACCCAGGACCCGGCCGCGCTGGACGTCCTCGCCATGAGTGACGTGCTGGTGCCCGTACCGGACGACGTCAGTGACGTGGACGCCCGCAACCCCTCGACCGTCGCGCTGCCCGTCCTGGAGGAACCGGACGGGCGGGAGGCGGTGCCGGTGTTCACCTCGGAGCCCGAACTGGCCGAGCTGCTGCCGGCCGTCTCCCGCTACCGTCTGATCCCGCTGGGCGCCCTCGCCGACCAGTGGCCCACCGGCGACCTCTCCCTCACCATCGACGCGGCCTCCCCGCACGGGATGACGGTCACCTCCGAGGGCGTACGAACCCTGCTGGCCAGGCCCTTCGAGTACTGAACGCATCCCACGAGGCGGGCGCCCCGAATTCCGGGGCCCCGCCAGGGGCGCGGGGAGCTGCGCCGACTGGCCACGGTGGACCTGCGGACGGCGAACCGGCCTTGGAGCCTCCAGGGGCGCGGGGAGCTGCGCGACCGGCCACGGTGGACCTGCGGACGGCGAACCGGCCTTGGAGCCTCCAGGGGCGCGGGGAACTGCGCGACCGGCCACGGTGGACCTGCGGACGGCGAACCGGCCTTGGAGCCTCCAGGGGCGCGGGGAACTGCGCCGACTGGCCACGGTGGACCTGCGGACGGCGAACCGGCCTTGGAGCCTCCAGGGGCGCGGGGAACTGCGCCGACTGGCCACGGTGGACCTGCGGACGGCGAACCGGCCTTGGAGCCTCCAGGGGCGCGGGGAACTGCGCCGACTGGCCACGGTGGACCTGCGGACGGCGAACCGGCCTTGGAGCCTCCAGGGGCGCGGGGAACTGCGCGACCAGCCACGGTGGACCCGCGCACGACGAACCGGCCCCGCAGCGGAGCGCCTACTCGCCCAACGTCCGTGCCAGCGCAGCCCGTTGCAGCGGCAGCACCTCGCTGTGCAGCTCGCGCCCCCGAGCCGTCAGCGCGACCCGCACTCCGCGCCGGTCCTCCACGCACATGCTGCGCTCCACCAGCCCGTCCTTCTCCAGCCGCCCGATGAGCCGGGAGAGCGCGCTCTGGCTGAGGTGGACCCGGCCGGCGATGTCCTGCACCCGGCACTGCTCGCCCGGGCCGGCGGATTCCCTCGCGGTGGCCGCCTCGGCGACGAGGACGTCGAGGACCTCGAAGTCGCTCGCGCCCAGGCCGTGCGGATGCAGCACACGGTCGATCTCGCACATCGTGCGCGCGTGCGCCGCCAGGATGTCCCGCCACTGGTCCGCCAGACCCGCCCCGGCGTTGTTCGCTGCCATGCACCCCATGTTAATGCGTATGCATAAAAAACGGCGTGGCCGAGGTGGTGATCGCCGACTCAGGCGGAACCCAGGCGGAACTCAGGCGGATCCCCGCTTGATCAGCTCGGTGGGCAGGATCACCGCCGCCGGATCCTCGCCGCCGATCTGCGCGAGCAGCACCCGGACCATCTCGGCGCTGATCCGGTCGTAGGGCTGCCGGATGGTCGTCAGCTGGGGGCGGGCGGCTAGGGCGGCCGAGGAGTCGTCGAAGCCGCCCACCGACACGTCCCCGGGGACACTGCGCCCCGCCCGGTCCAGTGCCGTGAGCACGCCCTGTGCCATCAGGTCGGACGCGACGAACACGGCGTCCAGGTCCGGGCACCGGTCCAGCAGCCGCCGAGCGCCCGCCTCGCCGCTGGCCCGGCTGTAGTCGCCGGAGACGACGAGGCGCTCGTCGTACTCGATGCCCTCCTCGGCCAGTACCTCGCGATAGCCGGCGAGGCGCTCCACACCGCCCGGGGTGTCGAGCGGGCCCGTGACCACCCCGATGCGGCGACGGCCCAGCGACAGGAGATGGCGCACCATGTCCCGGGCGCCGTCGCGGTCGTCCGCCGCCACGTAGCTCACCTTGGAGCCGAGGCCGATCGGCTTGCCGCACGCGACCAGCGGTACGCCCGCCTCGCACAGCTCCTGCGCGACCGGGTCGCCGGAGTGGCTGGAGACCAGCAGCACCCCGTCGACGTGACCCGCGGTGATGTACCGCGTGAGGCGGCGCCGCTCGTCCTCCGTGCCCGCCAGCATCAGCAGCAGCGGGATGTCGTGCGCCGCCAGTGCCTGGGTACAACCCCGCAGCAGGACATTGAAGTTGGGGTCCTCGAAGAACCGCTCCTGAGGCTCCGTCAGCAGAAAGCCGATCGAGTCGGAACGGCCGGTGATGAGTGAGCGGGCGTGGCGGTTCACCACGTAACCCGTCTTGCGGATCGCGGCGTTCACCGCCTCCTGGGCGCTCGGGCTGACGTAGTGCCCGCCGTTGAGCACGCGCGAGACGGTGCCTCGGGACACTCCCGCCTCGCGGGCCACGTCGTGGATCGTCGGCGGTTTGCGCCGGCCCCCGGTATTGCTCATGGTCATGACTTTACGGCTCCGGAAAGCAGGTCGAGGCTCCAGAACCGCTGGATGACCAGGAACAGCGCGATCAGCGGGACGACCGCCAGGAACGCGCCCGTCACCACCAGCGTGTAGAGGGCCGGGGTGGCCGATCCCTGTTCGAGAAGCGTGAACAGGCCCAGCGTGATCGGGAACTTCTCGTCGTCACTGAGCATGATGTAGGGGAGCAGGAAGTTGTTCCACACCGCCACGAACTGGAACAGGAACACCGTCACCAGGCCCGGGATCATCATCGGGAGCGCGACCCTGGTGAAGATGCGCCACTCGCCCGCCCCGTCCATCCGCCCGGCCTCGACCACATCGGCCGGTACCGCCGCCGCCGCGTAGATCCGCGCGAGGTAGATGCCGTACGGGGAGAGGACCAGCGGCAGCAGCACGGACGCGTAGGAGTCCGTGATGTCGGCCTTCGCCAGCAGCAGGTACTGGGGGATCGCGAGGATCACCGGCGGCATCAGCACGCCCGCCATCAGGACGCTGAACACCGTCTCCCGGCCGCGGAAGCGGTATACCGCCAGCGCGTAGCCGCTGACCGCGGAGACGGCTGTCGAGAGGAGGGCGCCGAGCCCGGCGTAGAGGGCCGAGTTGCCCATCCACTTCCAGTAGACGCCGTCGCGGTAGGCGCTCAGCTCCTTCACGTTGTCGGTGAAGCCGCTGCCGGGCAGGAACGTGAACGTGGAGAACAGCTCGCTGCCCGACTTCGTCGCCGCGATCACCACCCACGCGACCGGCAGCAGGCAGTACAGGGCGCCCAGGAGCAGGGTGATCGTCGGGACCAGGGCGATCCGGCCGCGCAGCGGCGGGCGCCGCACGGTGCCGGGCCTGGTGCCCGTCGCCGCTTCCGTCTTGCCCACGGCAAGAGAACTCATCGTGCTGCCTCCTGCTTGTTACGGGAGTTCGCGGCCCGCAGGAAGCCGAACGAGAGGACGAGTGTGACGATCGCGATGATCGTCGCCTCGGCCGCCGCCGAGTAGATGTCGCCCTTGCCGAAGGCGTCCTGGTACACCTTCATCAGCGGACTCCACGTCGTGGACACGGAGTTGGTGAGGGGCTTGAGGGTGGTCGGCTCGCTGAACACCTGGAGTGTCGCGATGATCGAGAAGAAGAAGGTCAGCACCAGCGAGGGCGCCACCATCGGGATCTTGATCCTGAGGGCGATCTGCAGCGGGGTCGCGCCGTCCAGCTTCGCCGCCTCGTACACCTCGGCCGGGATGGACCGCAGCGAGGTGTAGATGACGATCATGTTGAAGCCGGTGCCGCCCCACACCGCGATGTTGGAGAGGGCGAGATAGAGCGGACCGCCGTCCAGCAGGTCCGGCTGCGGCATCCCCAGCCTGTCGAGGACGAAGTAGAACGGGCTGACGTCCGGCAGGTACAGGAACCCCCAGAGCAGCGCGGCGACGACGCCCGGAACGGCGTACGGCAGGAAGATCGCGAGCCGGGTGAAGGGGGTGAACCGTACCTTGTCCGCGTCGAGCATCAGCGCGAAGACGAGGGCGAGCCCCAGCATCACCGGGACGACGATCGCGCCGTAACCGACCACGCGCAGCGCGCCGCTCAGCAGCTCGCTGTCGGTGAGGGCGTCGGTGTAGTTCCCGATGCCCGCCCAGACCTCTTTCCGTGCCCCGGCGCCGAGGCCCAGGCCGGACACCTTCACCTTGTGCAGGCTCAGCCAGAGCGCGTAACCGATGGGCAGCGCGAAGAAGAGGGCGAACAGGATCACCGCGGGGAGGAGAAAGGCGTACGGGGCCGACCTGACCCCGTACGACCTCCGGCGTGCGCTGGTCACTCCGCGACTCCGAAGCCCTGCTTCTTGAGGTCGGCGACCGTGTCGTCCTGCATCGTCTTCAGGGCGGCACCGAAGTCCGACTTGTTCTTCGCGGCCGAGGCGAACGCGTCCTTGAACGAGGTGTACGCCACGTTCACGTTCGGGCCCCACGCGGACGGGGCCGTGGTCTTCGCGATCTCGGCGGCCTTGGGGTAGAAGTCCGCCTGGTTGGAGAAGAAGTCGGGCGACTTGAGGAACGCGCCGCTGAGCTGGGCGCCCGAGGCGGCCGGGTAGATCCCGCCCTCCTTGGCGAGCGCGGCCAGCGCGTCACGGTCGGTGTTCAGCCAGGCGGCGAACTTCGCGGCGGCCGACTTGTGGTTCGAGTCGGTGGTGACCGCGGTCGAGGAGCCGCCCCAGCTGCCCGTCACGTCCTCGCTCACGGACCACTGGGGGAGCGGGGCCATGGCCCACTTGCCCTTGGTGTCCGGCGCGGCCGTGGTCAGGGTGCCCGGCGCCCACACCGCGCTGACCCACGCGATCTGCTTGCCGGTGTCGAGTGCCTTGTTCCAGGCCGGGGTGTACATCGGCTGGTTGTCGATGGCGTCGGCCTTGACGAGGTCGCCCCAGAACTTGGCGACCTTCTGGGTCGCCGCGTCGTCGATACCGACCTTCCACTTCTCGCCGGAGGTCGTCCACCACTTGGCGCCGGCCTGCTGGGCGAGGCCCGCGAAGAGACCGGAGTCGTTGGCGGAGAAGGTGGTGAGGTCCTTGTCCGGGGCCTTCTTCTTCAGGTCCTTGGCGGTCTGGGCGAACTCGGCCCACGTGGTCGGGACCTTCAGGCCGTACTGCTTGAAGAGGTCCTCGCGGTAGTAGAACATCATCGGCCCGATGTCCTGCGGCACCGCGTACACCGCGTCCGTGCCCAGCGTCGTCTGCTGCCAGACACCGTCGGCGAAGTCCTTCTTCGCGTCGCCGACCTCGCCGGAGATGTCCGCGAGGGCGTCGTTGCTGACCAGCGTCGGCAGCGCCTGGTACTCGGCCTGCACCAGGTCCGGCGCCTTCTTGGCCTTGTGCGCGGTGAGGATCTTGGTGACCAGGGTGTCGCCGGACGCCTGCTTCTTCACCGTGACGGTGATCTGCTGCTCCTTGCCCGGCCCCTTGTTCCACAGGTCCACGACCTTGTCCATGCCGGGCGTCCAGGTCCAGTACGTCAGCGACACCGGGCCCGACTGGGCGTCGCTGTCGTCGTCGGACCCGCAGGCGGCGAGTGTGGTGGCGCCGAGCGTGACGGCGACCGCGGTTGCCACGAGGCGCCACTGCTTCGTGTTCGGCATGGAACTTCTCCCCTGACCTTGGGGTCCTCGCCTGCTGCGAAGACCCGTCATGCTTCTGTGAGCGTTCACAGTAGAGAAACACACTGGACACTTGTCAATGGTTGTTGCCATGCGGTTATCTAGGCCACGCGCCGCCAACCGCTGTGTGTGCACGTTCCCAAGATACGTTCCAAAGCGACTGACCGATCGGGAGACATTCCATGCCGGAGACCACCCCCACGGGCCTCACCAGGCTTGCCTTCGGCGGTGACTACAACCCCGAGCAGTGGCCGGAAAGCGTCTGGCAGGAAGACGTCCGGCTGATGCGCGAGGCCGGTGTCACCATGGTCAGCGTCGGGATTTTCTCGTGGGCCCTGCTGGAGACCGCGCCCGGGGTGTACGACTTCGGCTGGCTGAGCCGCCTGCTCGACCTCCTCCACGAGAACGGCATCCGCGCCGACCTCGGCACCCCCACCGTGGCCCCGCCGGCCTGGTTCTACCGCGAGCACCCGGACGCGCTGCCGGTCACGCCCGAGGGCGTGCGCTACGAGTTCGGCTCCCGCGCCGCGATCTGCCACAGCAACGCCGACTACCGCGCCGCCGCCGCGAACATCACCACGAAGCTCGCCGAGCGCTTCGGCGCCCACCCCGCGCTCGCCATGTGGCACGTGCACAACGAGTACGGCGTCCCCGTCTCGGCCTGCTACTGCGACTCCTGCGCCGCCCACTTCCGCCGCTGGCTGCAGACGGCGTACGAGACCGCCGACGGGGTCAACGAGGCCTGGGGGACGGCCTTCTGGGGCCAGCGCTACACCGCCTTCGAGCAGATCAACCCGCCGCGCGCGGCGCCCACGGTCGGCAACCCGGGCCAGGCACTCGACTACAAGCGGTTCGCCGACGCCACCATGCGCGAGAACTTCGTGATGGAGCGGGACATCCTGCACCGTCTCGCGCCCGGCATCCCGGTCACCACGAACTTCATGACCGCGCTCAGCCAGTGCGACTCCGTCGACTACTGGGCCTGGGGCCGCGAGGTCGACATCGTCACCAACGACCACTACCTGATCACCGACGGCCGCCGCACCCACGTCAACCTGGCGATGGCCGCCGACCTCACCCGCTCCGTCGGCGGCGGCGCCCCCTGGATCCTGCTGGAGCACTCCACCTCGGGCGTCAACTGGCAGGCCCGCAACCCCGCGAAGGCACCGGGCCAGATGGCCCGCAACTCCCTCGCCCACGTGGCCCGGGGCTCCGAGGGCGCGATGTTCTTCCAGTGGCGCCAGTCCCGGCGCGGCGCCGAGAAGTTCCACTCGGCGATGCTCCCGCACGGCGGCACGGAGACCCGTGTCTGGCGCGAGGTCGTCGAACTCGGGGCGTCCCTCGACTCGTTGGCCTCGATCCGCGCCACCCGCACGGTCGCGGACGTCGCCGTCCTGTGGGACTGGCACTCCTGGTGGGCGCAGAACCTCCAGTGGCGCCCCAGCGAGGACCACGACCCGCGCGAGCGCGCCGACGCCTTCTACGAGGCCCTCTACGACCGCCACCTCACGGTCGACTTCGCCCACCCGGAAGCCGACTTGTCGGCCTATCCCCTTGTCGTCGTACCCGCCCTGTACCTGATGACGGAGGCCGCCGGGAACAACCTCAGGGAGTACGTCGAGAACGGCGGCACCCTCGTCGTCTCCTACTTCTCCGGCATCGTCGACGAGCACGACGCCGTCCACGAGGGCCCCTACCCGGGCCCCCTGCGCGACGTACTAGGCCTGACCGTCGAGGAGTTCTCACCGCTGCTCCAGGGCGACGCGGTACGCATCACCGGCCCCGACGGCTCCGAGCTGACCGGCGACGTGTGGACGGAGTTCGTCGTCCCGCGCGGCGCCGAGACCGTGTGGACGTACGCCGACGGACTCACCGCCGACCACCCGGCCGTCACCCGCCACCGCCTCGGCGAGGGCACCGCCTGGTACGTGTCGACCCGCCTCGACGCGCACGGCCTGGACGCCCTGCTCGGCTGGGCCACCGAGGACGCCGACATCGCGCCCCGCGCCGACCTCCCGCACGACGTCGAACTCGTCCGCCGCACCGGCGAGTCGGGCACCTACCTGTTCGCCGTCAACCACACCGCGTCGGACGCCAAGGTGCCCCTGGAGGCGCCCGGCACCGAACTGCTCACGGGCGAACGAGCCGCGGGCCGCCTCGCGCTGCCCGCCGGAGCCGTCCGGGTCGTACGACTCGACGGCTGAGCCGCAAGTTCCCCTCCGCCCGTGCGTGCCACGAGAGCCGCGGGCGGAGGGGCTCCCTCCTTCCCCTCGGGAGGGACACCCCCCAACCCCATCACGTCGAAGGGACGACGGACGACGATGTTCCATCCCAGACGCACACACAGGCGCGCACTCAGGGCCCTGCTGCTTCCGCTCGCCGCGGGCCTCGCCCTCACCGCCCTGCCCGCCACGTCGGCGCAGGCGGCCAGCACCCTCACCAACGGCGGCTTCGAGGCCGACGGTTCGGGTGCCGCCGTCCCCAACGGCTGGTCGGAGTACGGCGACACGGGCGCCTCGTACGTGGAGTCCGGTGGCCACGGCGGCAGTTACCGCCTGTCCCACTACTCCGCCTCCGCCTACAAGGTGGAGACCTACCAGTACCTGTCCGGGCTGACCAACGGCAACTACAAGCTCACCGCGTGGGTGCGCTCGGGCGGCGGCCAGAAGTCGGCCTACATAGCGCTGAAGAACTGCGGCAGCGCCGAGCAGCGCACCGACCTGCCCGTCTCCGCCAGCGGGTGGATCCGGATCGTCGTGCCGATCGCGGTGACGAACAACCAGTGCACGATCAGCGTCAACTCCGACGCCAACGCGGGCAACTGGATCAACGTCGACGACCTGACCTTCGCCTCCGGCACGGGCGGGCTGTCCGTCAAGGGCGCCGACATCTCCTCCCTCCCCAAGAGCGAGGCGCTGGGCGGCACTTACAAGACCAGCTCCGGGACCACGACGGACGCCCTCACCGTCCTCAAGAACTCCGGCATGAACTACGCGCGGGTCAAGGTCTGGGTCAACCCGGCCGACGGCTACAACAACAAGGCACGCGTGCTCGCCCTCGCCAAGCGCATCAAGGCGCAGGGCATGAAGCTGCTGGTCGATTTCCACTACTCGGACACCTGGGCCGACCCGGGCGCCCAGAGCAAGCCGTCCGCGTGGGCCGGACACTCGTACAGCCAGCTGAAGGCGGACGTCTACAACCACACGTACGACGTGCTGGGCGCCCTCAAGTCCCAGGGCACCACCGCCGACATGGTCCAGGTCGGCAACGAGATCAACGGCGGCATGCTGTGGTCCGAGGGCTCGACCGACAACTGGTCGCAGCTCGCCGGCCTGCTCAACTCCGGCTACAACGCGGTCAAGGCGGTCAACTCCGGCACGACCGTGGCGCTGCACCTGGCCAAGGGCGGCGACCTGGCGGGCACCCGCTGGTGGTTCGACAGCGCGGTGTCCAACGGCGTGAAGTTCGACGCCATCGGCCTTTCCTACTACGGCTACTGGCACGGTTCGCTGTCCGACTTCCAGACCACCCTGGACGACGCGGCCTCCCGCTACGGCAAGCCGGTGTTCGTCGCCGAGACGGCTTACCCCTTCCGGCTCGACAGCGAGGACTCGCACGAGAACATCATCGACACGACTGGTGAGCTCGTCTCCGGGTATGCGGCGTCCACGGCGGGTCAGTCGGCCTGGTTCCGTGACATTTTGAACATCGTGGAGGCTGTTCCGAACGGACGGGGACTCGGCGTCTTCTACTGGGAGGCGACCTGGACCGCGGTCACCGGCAACGGCTGGGACCCGACTGACTCGTCCTCGGGCAACGGCTGGGAGAACCAGGCCCTGTTCGGCTACGACGACAAGGCGCTTCCCGCGATGACGTGGTTCAGCCACCGTTGAGCCACGAGTGACCGGGGGTTCGGCCGCCTGAGGGGGGCGGCCGGGCCCCTGCTTGTTGGGCTGCAAGGGCTTACTCGAACGCACGTACGCGATGGAAAGGGTTCGACCTCGGCCAAGAGGTGCGAAGCCCCGGACGCGGTGGCCCCGACTGCGGGACATTGGGAGGCACGGCACGCGGTGAGTGCTCGAGGAGGCGCGATGCTGAAGAGACCGGGAGGCGGGCAACGCCTGGAGATCCTGGAGTGGCTGAAGGACCCGTCCGCGCACTTCCCGCCCCAACGGCACGGTGACCCCGTCGAGGACGGAGTCACGGCCGCCGCCGTCGCCGCGAAACTCGGCGTCCGCCGCTCCGTCGCCCACACCCACCTGGGTCTGCTCGCGGGCATCGGCATGGTCCGGACGAAGAGGATCCGCTGGCGGACCTTCTACCGCCCCGACGAGGTGCGCATCGCCGAGGTGGCGCGGATGTTCGAGAAGGGCTGGTAAACGTCGAGGGCGCCCGCAGTCGGCCGGGCGGGTGGAGCGGTCGGCGCGCTGTCGGAGGCCGGTCGCGCCCCGCGGCGGAGCCGCCGATCGCCACAGCCCCGCGCCCCTTTCGGGATGCTCCGCCGCCCCTCTGACCCGGGTGCGGCCCGCACGTACCCGGCGTTACCCTGTTGACCGGCCGCGATTCCCGCTCGCGGCGCGGCGGTGGGGCCCGCCGTACCCGAACCGCGGCAGCGTCGCCGCCAACGGTCCCTACTTGCTCACACGAGCGCGCCCGCACGGCCGGGCGCCGGCGAGTAGGAGACGTACGGCCATGACAACCCCCGACCTCCGGACCGGGACCGTCGCCGTCCCGCCCCGCCCTTCCGTCCTGCACGGTCAGGCACCCGTCGTCGCGGTGGTCGCGATCGGCGGCGCGATCGGCGCCAGTGCCCGCTACGCGGCCTCGCTGGCCTGGCCCGCGCAGACCGGCGGATTCCCCTGGACCACCTTCTGGATCAACGTCGTCGGCTGCGCCGTGATCGGCGTGTTCATGGTCGTCATCACGGAGACCTGGGCCGCCCACCGCCTCGTACGCCCCTTCTTCGGCACCGGAGTGCTCGGCGGCTTCACCACCTTCTCGACGTACGCCGTCGACATCCGGAAACTGGTCGACCACGGCCACCCCGGCACCGGGCTCGTCTACCTCGCCGCGACCCTGCTCGCGGCCCTCACCGCCGTGACACTCGCGGCGACCGCGACCCGCCGGGTCCTGAAGCGGAGGCGACGATGACCAGACCGACCGGCAGCGCCCTGCGCCTGACCGTCCTCATCGGCGAGCACGACACCTGGCACCACAAACCGCTCTACTCGGAGATCGTCCACCGCGCCCGAGCGGCCGGCCTCGCGGGTGCGAGCGTCTTCCGCGGCATCGAGGGCTTCGGCGCCTCTTCCCTCATCCACACCTCGCGCCTGCTCTCCCTCAGCGAGGACCTGCCGGTCGCGATCGTCATCGTCGACACCGAGGAACACGTACGGTCCTTCCTGCCGCAGATCGACGAACTCGTCACCGAGGGACTGGTCATCCTCGACGACTGCGAGGTCATCCGGTATGTAGGTCGACCAGATGGCAAACCGGGCGAAGCGGACGAGAAGGGTAAGAAGTCGTTGTGAAGTGGCTGCTCGTGATAGCCGGCGGAATGGTCGGCGCGCCCCTCCGCTACCTCACCGACAGGGTGGTGCAGTCCCGCCACGACACCGTCCTCCCCTGGGGCACCTTCGCCGTCAACGTCACCGGCTGCCTGATCCTCGGCCTGCTCACCGGCGCCGCCCCGGGCCCGAACCTCCAGCTGCTCCTGGGTACGGGCCTGTGCGGGGCGCTGACCACGTACTCGACCTTCTCCTACGAGACGCTGCGGTTGGCCGAGGACGGAGCAGGCCTCCTCGCCGCCGCCAACGTCATGGTGAGCGTGCTGGCCGGCCTGGGCGCGGCTTTCGCGGGCGTGTGGGTGGGTGGCGCGCTGTAGACGTGGGGCGTCCGGGACTTGTCGGCGTGTAGTAGGACTGACCCCGCCGCTGCCCGTCCCTCCCCAGCAGAACTGGATTCCATGAGCGCCATCTCCATCGGTCAGGCCGTCATTCTGGGAGCCGTCGAGGGGGTGACCGAGTTCCTGCCGGTCTCCTCCACCGGCCATCTGAAGATCACCGAGGGGCTGATGAACATCCCCGTCGACGACGACGCCGTCGTCGGGTTCTCGGCCGTCATCCAGGTCGGCGCGATCGCCGCCGTGTTCGTGTACTTCTTCAAGGACATCGTCCGGATCGTCTCCGCCTGGGGGAGGGGCCTGAAGAACCGCGACGAGCGTTACCACCACGACTACAAGTTCGCCTGGTGGGTCATCTACGCCACCATCCCGATCGTCGTCGTGGGTCTCGCCGCCAAGCCGCTGATCGAGGGCCCGCTGGCCTCGCTGTGGGTCGTCGCCGCCTCGCTGATCGTCGGGAGCGGGGTGATGTGGGCCGCGGACCAGATGGGCCGGCACAAGCGCGGTGAGGACGACACGTCGTTCAAGGACGCGATGCTGGTGGGCAGTTCACAGATCCTCGCCCTCCTCTTCCCCGGCTTCTCCCGCTCCGGCGCCACCATGTCGACGGCGCTGATCCTCGACCTCGACCGGGTCGCCGCCACCCGCCTCTCCTTCTTCCTCGGCATCCCCGCGCTGACCGGCGCCGGGCTCTACGAGCTGAAGGACGCCCTGGGCGCGGGCGTGGGGGTCGCGCCGCTGGCCGTCGGGACGGTGGTGTCCTTCGTGGTCGCCTACGGCTCCATCGCCTGGCTGCTGAAGTTCGTCGCCAAGCACTCCTTCAACGCCTTCGTGATCTACCGGATCGTCGTGGGCCTCGCGCTGTTCGGGCTGCTGGGCGCGGGTGTACTGAACTGAGCCGGCGCCGGGTGGGGGACCGGCCCCCGGGCTCCCACCCTTGACAGGCCCCTCCCGTCACCCGCAGGATCACCTCCGTGAACCTGTCAGACAGCCAGACAGGTGGCTCGGTGCCGCGGCGCGTCAGCGCTATGGAAGCGGTCCTCGGTCATCTGCGCAGCGCCATCGAGCGCGGAGACTACGCGGTGGGGGACAAGCTCCCTTCCGAGGCCGAACTGTGCCGCCGACTGGAGGTGAGCCGGCCCGTGCTGCGGGAGGCTCTGAGGGCCCTGCAGACCATGGGCCTGACCGTCTCCAAGACCGGCAAGGGCACTTTCGTCGTGTCCAGTACCGTCGAGGACCCCACCTTCGGCGACTACGCGGCGAGCGACCTCCTCGAAGTCCGCCGCCACGTCGAGATCCCGGTCGCCGGTTACGCGGCCCTGCGACGGACGCCCGAGGACCTCGACCACCTCGCGCACCTGCTGGAGCGCATGGAGCACGAGACCGACACCACCGCGTGGGTCGCCATGGACACCCTCTTCCATCTGGCTGTGGCCCAGGCCGCCCAGAACCCGGTGTTCCGCCGGGTGATCGAGGAGATCCGGGACGCGCTGGCCCGGCAGTCGGCGTTCCTGAACGAACTGGGCGGCCGGCGCGAGCAGTCCAACCGCGAACACCGGGCGATCGTCGAGGCCTTGATCGACCGCAGCGAGGACGACGCGGTGGCGGCCATGTCCCACCACCTCGACCGGGTCTCGACGACCCTCACCGACATCGTGCGCGCCGCGCACACGGACACCCCCACAGAACCATCCCCGGAAGGCGGACCCGAGGCGTGAGCGAGCAATCCCTCCAGGACGGACCGGCGAACGGCACGGCGCAGAAGAAGGCCGTGCACGTGGACGCCGGTGACGCGGGCTACAGCAAGTCGCTGAAGTCCCGGCACGTCAACATGATCGCCATCGGCGGAGCCATCGGCACCGGCCTGTTCCTCGGCGCCGGCGGCCGGCTGGCCGACGCCGGCCCGTCGCTCTTCATCGCCTACGCGGTCTGCGGCGTCTTCGCCTTCCTCGTCGTCCGGGCGCTGGGTGAACTCGTCCTGTACCGGCCCTCGTCCGGCGCGTTCGTGTCGTACGCCCGTGAGTTCCTGGGTGAGAAGGGCGCGTACACCGCGGGCTGGATGTACTTCCTGAACTGGGCCACCACCGGTATCGCCGACATCACCGCGGTGGCCCTCTACACCCACTACTGGGGCATGTTCTCCGACATCCCGCAGTGGGTGATCGCGCTGATCGCCCTGGCGGTCGTCCTCACGGTGAACCTGATCTCTGTGCGAATGTTCGGCGAACTGGAGTTCTGGTTCGCCATCATCAAGGTCAGCGCCCTCGTCGTCTTCATGCTGATCGGCATCTACCTGCTGGCCACCCAGCACAAGGTCGACGGCACCACCCCCGGCCTGTCCCTGATCACCGACAACGGCGGCGTCTTCCCCAACGGCCTGCTGCCCATGCTGCTGATCATCCAGGGCGTCGTCTTCGCCTACGCGTCCGTCGAACTCGTCGGTGTCGCGGCGGGCGAGACCGAGAACCCCGAGAAGATCATGCCGAAGGCGATCAACTCGATCATGTGGCGGGTCGGCCTCTTCTACGTCGGCTCGGTCGTCCTCCTCGCGATGCTGCTGCCGTGGAACAAGTACACGTCGGCCGAGAGCCCCTTCGTGACCGTCCTGTCCAACATCGGTATCCCGGCGGCCGGCGGCGTGATGAACCTGGTCGTCCTCACGGCGGCCATGTCGTCCCTCAACTCGGGCCTGTACTCGACCGGCCGCATCCTGCGCTCGATGGCGATGTCCGGCTCCGCGCCGAAGTTCACCGGCAACATGAGCCGCAGCCAGGTCCCCTACGGCGGCATCCTGCTCACCAGCGGCTTCTGCGTCCTCGGCGTCGGCCTCAACTTCGTCGTCCCGGCCGACGCGTTCGAGATCGTGCTGAACTTCGCCGCGATCGGCATCCTCGCCACCTGGGGCATGATCATGGTCTGCCACCTGGTGTTCTGGCGGAAGACCGAGAACGGTGAGCTGACCCGCCCGAGCTACCGCCTCCCCGGCTCCCCGTGGACCGAACTCGTGACGCTGGCCTTCCTCGTCTCCGTCCTCGTCCTGATGTACGCCGACGGCGGCGCCGGCCGCACCACCGTGCTGTGTCTCCCGCTGATCGCCGGGGTCCTGGTCGCGGGCTGGTACGGCGTCCGTGCCCAGGTGGCCCGCAAGGCCGCCGAAGCGCCCGCGGCCTCCGGGTCCCCCGACTCCACCGGGTCGGCCGGAGCCGACGCGTGAACCACGCAGTGATGCAGGACGAAGTGATACAGGAAGCAGTACACGCAGCCATGAACAGCAGTTCACTCGCGGACGCTCCCGCGATCCGCGAACCCCTCCACTCGCCCGTCGCACACCTCGTGCGCGGCGGGGTCGTCGAGGGCGTCCACTACGGTTCCGTCGTCGTCCTCGGACCCGACGGCCAGGTGGAGCTGCAGATCGGCGACATCGAGGCGGCCTTCTATCCGCGCTCCGCCCTGAAGCCCGTCCAGGCGGTGGCCATGCTCAGGGCCGGCCTGCCCCTCGACGGCGAGCTGCTCGCCCTGGCCGCCGCCAGCCACTCCGGCGAGGAACGCCACCTGGCCGGCTCCCGCCGCATCCTGGAGCTGGCCGGCCTCTCCGAGGGCGACCTGCGCAACGTGCCGGACCTGCCGTTCGACCCGGTCGTCCGCGACGTCTGGATTCGCGAGGGCCGCCTGCCCTCCCGCCTCGCCCAGAACTGCTCCGGCAAGCACGCGGCCATGCTCTACACCTGCGAGCTCAACGGCTGGCCCCTCGACAGCTACCTCGACCCCGGCCACCCCCTCCAGCAGGCGATCGCCGAGATCGTCGAGGATCTCACCGGGCAGCGCATCGCCCAGGTGACCGTCGACGGCTGCGGCGCACCCCTCTTCTCCATCTCCCTGCACGGCCTGGCCCGCGCCGCCGCCCGGATCACGACCGCCGCCCCGGACACCCCGGAGGCCCTGGTCGCCGACGCGATACGCGACCACGCCGAGATGGCCTCCGGCTCGGGCCGGGACGTGGCCGCGCTGATGCGGGCCGTGCCCGGGCTGCTCAGCAAGGACGGCTTCGAGGGCGTCCAGGTCGCCGCCCTCCCGGACGGCCGGGCCGTCGCGGTGAAGATCGCCGACGGCGCGAACCGGGCCCGCGTCCCCGTCACGGCGGCGGCACTCGGCCGCGCCGGCGTGGACCCGGAGCTGCTCACCGAGTTCGAGGGCGAGGCGCTGCTGGGCGGCGGCCGGGAGGTCGGGCGGGTCCGGCCGGCCCGCGCGCTCGATCCGGTACCGCGGCGGTAGGGATATCCGCACGGACTTCATCGCCCCCGCCGCCCTTACCCGTCCCATCCCGTTCCTGGGGGCCGCGCCCCCAGACCCCCGCTGTCGGCCCTGAAGGGGCCTCGTCCTCACATGCCGGCCGGCCGAATTGTCAGCCCCCGTCACGAAAGAAGGCCCACCCAGTCATGACCGGCGCAGCCACTCGCAGCGAACACGACCTGCTCGGCGACCGTGACGTTCCCGCCGAGGCGTACTGGGGTGTCCACACCCTGCGCGCCACGGAGAACTTCCCCATCACCGGCATGGCCATCTCCGCCTACCCGCACCTCATCGACGCCCTCGCCGCCGTCAAGGAGGCCGCGGCCCTCGCCAACGAGGAACTCGGCCTCCTCGACCCGAAGAAGGCCGCCGCGATAGTCGAGGCGTGCCGGGAGATCCGCGGTGGCGGGCTGCACGACCAGTTCGTGGTGGACGTGATCCAGGGCGGGGCCGGCACGTCGACGAACATGAACGCCAACGAGGTCGTCGCGAACCGGGCGCTGGAACTGCTGGGCCACGACAGGGGCCGGTACGAGTACCTGCACCCCAACGAGGACGTCAACCTCGGCCAGTCCACCAACGACGTCTACCCGACCGCCGTCAAGGTCGCGACCGTCTTCGCGGTGCGGGAACTGCTCAAGGCGATGGCCGTGCTCCAGGACTCCTTCGCCCGCAAGGCGGTCGAGTTCCACGACGTGCTGAAGATGGGGCGTACACAGCTCCAGGACGCGGTGCCGATGACGCTCGGGCAGGAGTTCTCCGCGTACGCGGTGATGATCGAGGAGGACCGCAGCCGGCTCGCGGAGGCGGTCCTGCTGATCCACGAGATCAACCTCGGCGCCACCGCCATCGGTACGGGCCTCAACGCCCCCGCCGGATATGCCGAGTCGGCCCGCCGCCACCTCTCCGCGATCACCGGCCTGCCCCTCGTCACGGCCACCAACCTGGTCGAAGCCACCCAGGACTGCGGGGCGTTCGTCCAGATGTCCGGCGTCCTCAAGCGGGTCGCCGTCAAGCTCTCCAAGAGCTGCAACGACCTGCGCCTGCTGTCCTCCGGGCCGCGCGCCGGGCTCGGCGAGATCAACCTGCCGCCGGTGCAGGCCGGTTCGTCGATCATGCCCGGCAAGGTCAACCCGGTGATCCCGGAGGTCGTCAACCAGGTCGCCTTCGAGGTGATCGGCAACGACGTCACCATCACCATGGCCGCCGAGGCCGGACAGCTCCAGCTCAACGCCTTCGAGCCGATCATCCTGCACTCCCTCTCGGAGTCCATCACCCACCTGCGCGCCGCCTGCCTCACCCTCGCCGAGCGCTGCGTCGACGGCATCACCGCCAACACCGAGGCGCTGCGCGCGAGTGTGGAGAACTCCATCGGCCTGGTCACCGCCCTCAACCCCTACATCGGGTACACGGCCGCAACCGACATCGCCAAGGAGGCCCTCGTCAGCGGGCGGGGCGTCGCCGAACTCGTCCTGGAGAAAGGCCTGTTGCCCGCCGAGCGACTCGCTGACCTGCTCCGCCCCGAGATCCTCGCGGGCAACGGCTCGGCAACGTAAGTCCACTGCCGGCAGACACGAACGCGCACCAGGACCGGCCCGGAAGGAGAATGGCGATCATGGCATCAGCTCCGTCGCCCGCACCCTCGTCCTCACCGCCGCCCCCGACCTTCCAACCGGTCCTGGAACGCATCGCCGAAGAGATCGGCCGCACCCCCGGCCGAGGGCGCCCCGCCGACTACATCCCGGCGCTCGCCGCCCGCGACCCGCGCAGCTTCGGCATGGCCGTCGCCGAACTCGACGGCACCGTCTACGGGGTGGGGGACTGGCGGCAGCCGTTCTCCGCGCAGTCCGTCACCAAGGTGTTCACGCTCGCCCTCGACCTGGCCCGCGAGGGCGACGAACTCTGGGAGCACGTCGGCCGCGAGCCGTCCGGCAACCCCTTCAACTCCCTGATCCAGCTGGAGTACGAGAACGGCATCCCGCGCAACCCGTTCATCAACGCGGGCGCCCTCGTCGTCACCGACCGCCTGCACACCCGTACCGGCGACGCGGCCGGAGCGCTCCTCGACTTCCTGCGCACGGAGTCCGGCAACCCCGGCCTCACCTTCGACAAGGAGGTGGCCGCCTCCGAGGCCGGACGCGGCCACCGCAACGCCGCCCTCGCCCACTTCATGGCGTCGTACGGCAACATCGACAACCCGGTCCCTGACCTGCTGGACCAGTACTTCCGCCAGTGCTCCGTCGAGGCGTCTGCGCCGACCTCGCCCTCGCCACCGGCTTCCTGGCCCGGCACGGCGTCCGAGCCGACGGCACCCGCCTCCTGACCCGCAGCCAGGCCAAACAGATCAACGCCATCATGCTGACCTGCGGCACCTACGACGCGGCAGGCGAATTCGCCTACCGGGTGGGCCTCCCCGGCAAGAGCGGAGTCGGCGGCGGCATCATCGCCGTCGTCCCCGGCCGCTGCACGCTGTGCGTATGGAGCCCCGGTCTGGACGAGAGAGGCAACTCGGTAGCAGGCGTAGCAGCCTTGGACCGCTTCACGACACTGACGGGAGTGTCGGTCTTCTGAGCCGCGCGTGTCCTGACGGGACGCCTCAACCCCCTGTTGGGGGGCGCCCCCGTAGGGGCGCGGGGAACTGCGCGACCAGCCCCCACCGGCCGGCAGCCGACCACCCACCGGTAACAAACAGGCCCCCGCCAGGAAGGCACCCCGTAGCCCCCCGTCCACCCACCCTTGCCACGCTGCCCACGTGCTCAAGGCTCCCGCGACAAACCTCCCCCGCTGCCAGGCCGTAGGCCTCATCGGCACCGTATGCCTCGCGCTCGGAGGCGAGGGCGCCGGCGCCCTCCCCGTACGAGAACTCATCGCACCCTCCACCGCCCGCGCCGCACTGGGCCTGGTCGGCGTCTACTTCGGCGTCGTCCTCCTGATCGCCGCCTGGACCCTGCTCGGCAGACTGGTCCGCAGCGCGAACCCGCCCACCGTACGTTCCCTGATGCTCGTACTCGCCGTCTGGGCGGCCCCGCTCCTCCTCGCCCCGCCCCTCTTCAGCCGCGACGTCTACAGCTACCTCGCCCAGGGCGCGATGGTCGACGCGCACATGGACGTGTACACGCACGGCCCCGCCCTGCTCGGCGGCCCGCTCGCCGCCGAGGTCGCCCCCGTGTGGCAGCAGACCGGCGCCCCCTACGGCCCGCTGTTCCTCGCCGTGGCGTCCGGGCTTTCCGGACTGACCCGGGGCGAGCTCCCCGCCGGTCTCTTCGGCATGCGCCTGGTCGCGCTGCTCGGCGTGGCGCTGATGGCGGCGGCCCTGCCCCGCCTCGCCCGGCACAGCGGCGCCGACCCGGCCGCCGCGCTCTGGCTCGGCGCCCTCAACCCGCTGGTCCTGCTGCACCTGGTGGCCGGCGCCCACAACGACGCGATCATGCTCGGGCTGCTCGGCGTCGGCCTGGTGGCGGCGCTGGGCCGGTGGCCGATCCTGGGCGCCGTACTCGTGACGCTCGCCGCCCTCGTCAAGGCACCCGCGGTCCTCGGCCTCGCCGCTGTCGTGGCGCTCCAGATCCGCGCGGGTCGCGGCCCGGTGCGGGCGGTGCTCACCACGGCGGTCGCGGCAGCCGCGACCACCGTCGCCGTCACCGCGCTGGCCGGCACCGGCTACGGCTGGATAGGCGCCCTGAAATCCCCGGTGTCACCCGAGAACTGGGCCCTCACCAGCCTCCTCGGCCGCGCCACGGCCGCCGGACTCACGGAGATCGGCAGCGATCTGGCACCGCTCGCCGTCCCGGCCTGGCACCTCCTCGGGATCGCGGTCACCGTCCTCACCATCGCCTTCATCTGGCTGCGCCGCCCACGTCTCAGCCCGCTCTACGCACTCGGCCTCAGCCTCGCCGTCGTGGTCGTCCTCGGCCCGGCGATCCGGCCCTGGTACGCCCTGTGGGCCCTGTTCCTCATCGCCGCCGCCGCGCCCAGCACCAGTCCGGCGATACGCCACCGCCTCGCCGCCGTCACCGGAGTCGTCGCGCTCCTGGCACTGCCGAGCGGCGCGCCCGCCGGGACCGAGGAACTGGTCCTGGCCGTCTCCGGCGGCGCGCTGGCCCTCGTCGTCCTCTGGCAGGCCCACCAGGCGGCCCACGCACCCCTGCGGGAGAGCACCGTATGAGTCCTGTGCGCCCTGTGCGACTGCCCCGCACCGACCGGGAGCGGCTCCTCCTGGTGCTCGCCCTCGCGGTCGCCGTGACCGTGTTCACGGCGACCGTGCCGCTGCTGCGCGGCTGGTTCGACCTGCGCGTCTACTACGGAACCGTCGACACCTGGGTCCACCACGGCGGCCGGATCTACGACTACCGGGTGCCGGGCACGGCGTACGGCTTCACGTATCCGCCGTTCGCGGCCGTCAGCATGCTGCCGATGGCGCTCCTCGGGCTGCGCGGCGCGATCACCGCCGCACTGCTGCTCAACCTGGTGGCGCTCGGCGCGGTGGTGTGGATGGCCGCCGGACCGGTGCTGCGACGCTACGGCTGGGCCCTGACCGGCTGCGCCCTGGCGCTGTTCGAGCCCGTGCGGGACACCGTCAGCTTCGGCCAGGTGAACCTCGTACTGCTGGCCCTGGTCCTCACCGACGCCTGGCTGCTGACGACCGGACGGCCCCGATGGGCGGGCATCGGGATCGGGCTCGCCGCCGCCGTCAAGCTGACGCCCGCCCTCTTCATCGGCCTGCTGCTGCTCGCCGGGCGACGGCGGGCCGCCGGGGTCGCGACGGCCGTCACGGGTGCGGCCACCGCGCTCGCGGTGTGGGTGGCGCCGGACGCCTCGCGCTACTACTGGAGCGAGGCACTGTGGGACACCCGGCGCATCGGGCAGCTGGCGTACGTGTCGAACCAGTCCCTCCAGGGTGTGCTGGCACGGCTGGCCGTACCGGGCGAACCCAGCCGTGCCGTCTGGCTGGTGGTGGTCGTGGCCGTCCTCGGTTTCTGGGCCTGGCGGGCGCGGCGGGCCGTCGCGGTGGGGGACTGGTGGGGCGCTTTCGCGCTCACCGGGCTGACCGCCTGTCTGGTCAGCCCGATCACCTGGGTGCACCATCTCGTCTGGCTGCTCCCGTCGTTCGCCGTCCTGCTGCGCACCGGTCACGCGCGCGTGGCGGGCGCGCTGTACGCGGTGCTGTGTACGAGCGTGGTGTGGCTGTGGTTCGACGACGCGTCCGGCGTCGACGGCTTCGTGGGCGGCAGCGCGTACGTCTGGGTCACGCTCGGGTTGCTGCTGTGGCTGCCGGTGGACGCTGCCGGTCAGGGCCCCTTCGGGCCCGCGACGCGCAGTACGAGCGACACCGCGCCGGCACCGAGCACGGCCGCGCCCAGGATCGTCCAGGTCTCCGGCCAGCCCGGCCCGCTGTCGGACGTCACGGTGGCGGCGGCGGGTGCCTGCACCGGGCCCCCCGCCGGCATCCGCACCTGCACCGGCGCCTGCGGTCCCGGCTGCGACACGGGCCGTGCGGCGTCCAGTGAACCGACGGGATCGACGCGTCCGGCGGCCCCGAAGCCCCAGTCGAGCAGCGAACGGGCCTCCTCGTAGACGGCGTAGCCGTCGCCCTCCTGAGGGTTCATCACGGTGACGACCAGGGTGCGTCCGCCCCGGCGTGCGGCGGCGACCAGCGTGTTGCCGGCCTTGCTGGTGTAGCCGTTCTTGACGCCGATCACCCCCCGGTACCGCTCGACGCCGTTGGCGCCGGTCAGCAGCCGGTTGGTGTTCTGGATCTCGTACGACCAGCCGCCCCCGCCGGGGAACTTCGCGTAGGCCGTGCCGCAGTACGCGGCGAAGTCCGCGTTGCGCAGCCCGGCCCGCCCGAACACCGCGAGGTCGTACGCCGACGACACCTGCCCGGGCGTGTCGTAGCCGTCGGGCGAGCGCACATGGGTGTCGCGGGCGCCCAGGGCGCGGGCCTTGGCCTGCATCCGGACGGCGGTGTCGCGCCAGCCGCCGCTCAGGGCGGCCAGGACGTGCACGGCGTCGTTCCCGGAGTTGAGGAACACACCTCGCCACAGGTCGGAGACCCGGTACGTACGCCCGGCCGCGACCCCGACCAGACTGCTGCCGGCGCCGATGCCCTCCAGGTCGGCCTCGGTGACCTTGTGCCGGAGGCCCGCGGGCAGCGTGGGGAGCACGGTGAGGGCGAAGAGCGTCTTGAGCGTGCTGGCCGGCGGCAGGTCGCGGTGCGCGTTGCGCGCGGCGAGGACCTCACCGGTGGAGGCGTCGGCCACCAGCCACGACAGCGCGGACATGTCCCGGGGGAGGCGGGGCGCCCCGGGGCGGAGCCGGGCGTGGGTGCCGGACCGGTACAGCAGCCGTGCGTCCGCCGCCGCTGTCGTCGGCTCAGGCGTCGGCGTGACCGGGGCGCCGCCGGTGCGGGCGGCTGCCGGGACGGGCGCGAGCGCGAGCACGCCCGTCACGCACAGAGCACAGCAGGAGGCGGCGATCCGGGATGCCGCCGACGAGGACGACGAGGACCCGGCATTACGAGCAGAGAATCCGATGGTCATATCGCAAACGTAGGAATGGGTGCGCCGTATGCCGTGGTGCCGTGGCCGAGGAGCGGGCCCGAACACCCGGATGCCACACGCGGGAGCCCATGGGCACCCGCCGGGCCGGGTCAGCCGGAGGGCAGCGTCGGCTGGATCCGCCGCAGGAAGGTCGCGTTGTCGGGCGTGCCGCGAAGCCGGTCGAGGAGGGTCTCCAGGTTTGTCTGGCCGTCCCGTGTCTGCAGGGCCCGCCGCAGTCCCTGTACGGTCGTCAACTCGGCCGGGGGCAGCAGGAGTTCCTCGCGGCGGGTGCCCGACGGGTTGATGTCGACGGCCGGGTAGACGCGCCGGGAGGCCAGCTCGCGGCTCAGTCGGAGCTCCATGTTGCCGGTGCTCTTCAGCTCCTCGAAGAAGTAGTCGTCGGCGCGTGAGCCGGTCTCCACCAGGGCCGTGGCGAGGATCGTGAGCGAACCGCCCTCCTCGGCCAGGCGCGCGGCGCCGAACAGCCGCTTCGGCCCGAGCAGCGCGGCGGCGTCGACCCCGCCGCTGAGGGTGCGGCCACCGGAGGCCGCCGCGTTGTTGTGGGCCCTGCACAGCCGGGTGAGGGAGTCCAGGAGGATGACGACGTCCTCGCCCGCCTCTACGAGCCGCTTGGCCCGCTCGATGACGAGTTCGGCGAGCGCGATGTGCTGCTTGGGCGCCTTGTCGAAGGTCGAGGCGTACACCTCGCCGCGCACGGAGCGCCGCATGTCGGTCACCTCCTCGGGCCGTTCGTCGAGCAGCACCACCATCAGGCGGCACTCGGGGTGGTTGCCGGCGACGGCCGCCGCGATCTGCTGAAGCAGCACGGTCTTGCCGGTCTTGGGCGGGGCCACGATCAGCCCGCGCTGGCCCTTGCCGACGGGTGCGATCAGGTCGGTGACGCGCCCGGTGAGTCCGGCCGCCGGGTGTTCGAGGCGGAGCCGGTCGCGGGGGTGGAGCGGGGTGAGGTCGCGGAAGTGGGGGCGGCCGCGCAGCTCGTCGGGCGTACGGCCGTTGACCAGCCCGATCTCGGTCAGCGCGCGCTGGGTGCCTTGTGCGCCGACGACGAGGTCGCCCTTGCGCAGGCCGTGACGGCGGATCAGCGCCGGGGAGACCTGGAGGTCGGTGGGTGCGGGCAGGCAGCTGTCGGCTGCCCGCAGATACCCCTTCCCGTTGCCGTCGATGTCGAGGACACCGGTCGCGATCCGGGCCGGGGGCAGTTGTTCTACCGGGGGGTGTTCGAGTGTGGTGGTCATGGTCGGAGAGTCCTTTCACGGACGGAGACGCATGCCGCATGAGGCACGCGGAAGACAGAGCAAGGGGAGGGCCGCGAGAACTGGGCGCGCCGGGCGCGCCGCGGGCGGCGGAAGACAGCGACACCTCGGGTACGGCAGAAACACGTCGCCGCTGGTGAGGTGGTACTGGGAGGAGCTGATGCGCCGGTCGGACACCGACGGGCGGGTCAGCGAACTGAGGTTGAACAGCACCGGCGCCCGAGAAGGGGCGTACACAAGTGCTGTCAGTACGGTACCACGCCATGCGCGAGAACGGCTGTGAGTCGCGACTCAACGGCTCGCGAGGAGCCCGTAGAGGAGTGGGATGCGCGGCTCGGGCAACCGCCACCAGCCCGACGCCGTACGTTCCATACGGGGCCAGCGGGGCCAGGGCAGTTCGTCGCTCTCGCGCAGCCGCCGGATGGTCAGTCCCGCCCCGATCAACGCGTTGACGACCTCGTCCATTCCATGCGGCCACTCGAAGCTCTCGGTGGCCCCGGTCACGGCCGGCCCGTCGGTGTACGTGAACGTCGCGTCCCGGTGCACGGCTCCCCGCGCGCCCAAGTAGTCATGCCGCAGAAGGAGTTCACCGGTGTCGTCCGAAGAGGGCTTGGGGCTCAGCGAGTTGAGCAGCGGATGGAACTCCGCGATGTACAACAGGCCGCCGGGGCGCAAAAGTTGGACGATCACCTCCGCCCAGCGGTCCAGGTCGGGCAGATAGCACAGGGCGCCCTTCCCGGTGTACACGACGTCGAACCGCCGCTGCTCCAGTGCCTCCACGGCGTCGTAGACGTTCGCCCGTACGTACGTCACGTCGAGGTCCGCCTTCGCCGCGATGCCGCGCGCCGCGGTCACCGACGCCTCGGAGAAGTCGAGGCCGACGGCCCGCGCCCCGCGCTCGGCGAAGGCGAGGGTCTCCGTGCCGAGGTGGCACTGGAGGTGGAGCACATCGCGGCCGGCGAGTTCGCCGAGGTCCGCCCACTCCCAGGAGGCGAACCAGCGCGAGGGGTCGGGGTTCTCGCCCAGGCCGTAGAAACGGCTGGCGAGATGGACGGGGGTACGGGCGTCCCAGTTGGCCTCGTTGGCCCGCATCATGCGCGCGTGCTCGTCGGTGGTCACGGGGGTCATCCAATCAAAACACCGCCGCTCAGGCGGGCCCGGCGGCCTGCGCCTCCCGCGCGATGCGCTCGAACTGGGCGCCCATGGCCGCCGACAGCTCCTGCGCGGCCGACAGCGGACGCACCATGACGGTCAGTTCGTCGATCAGACCGTCCTCGTCGAGGTGCAGGAAGTCGCAGCCCTGGATCTCGCGCCCGCCCACCCGCGCCGTGAACACCAGCGCCTGGTCGCGACTCTCGGGCGCGCCGATCTCCCGCTCGTACCGGAAGTCCTCGAAAACCCTGGACACCCCGCGCAGGATGGCCGCGGTGATCGCCTTCCCCGGGTAGGGCCGGAACGCGACCGGACTGGTGAACACGACGTTCTCCGCCAGCAGCTTCTCGACGGCGTCGAGATCCCCGGCCTCTGCTGCCTCACGAAATGCGCGCATTCGTTCACCCTAAAGGGTGAACCGTGCGAGCGGGCGTCCATGAGGCCTACCCGCGCGCTCGCCTTAAGCTGAGCCGATGTTCAGCCCCGAAGGCCCCACACTCCGCGAACTCGCCGTGCAGGCGCTGTCGTCCGTCGAGCACGGCTACGACCTGCTCGCACCGAAGTTCGACCACACCCCGTTCCGCACCTCGGCCCCGATCCTCGAGGCGGTGGCGTCGGCGCTCGGCACCCTCGGGCCCTTCGACGACGGCCTCGACCTGTGCTGCGGTACGGGCGCCGGTCTGGAGGTGCTGGACCGGGTGTGCGGGGAGAGCGTCACAGGAATCGACATCAGCGCGGGCATGTTGGAGGTGGCCCGGCGCCGGGTGGGGGAGGGCGGGCGCGCCGGCGGCCCACGTGTCGCCCTGGTTCGCGGCGACGCCCGGGCCCTGCCTTTCGGCTCAGTCCCTTCCGTCGCCTCCGCCTTCGATCTGGTCGTCAGCTTCGGGGCGTTCGGGCACTTCCTGCCGGACGAGTTGCCGGGGCTGTTCGCCCAGGTCCACTCCGTACTGCGGCCGGGCGGGCGCTTCGCGTTCCCCGTCGGGGCCCCGCCCCGCCCGGGAACGCGCGCCTACTGGGCGCTGCTCGGCTTCGACGCGGTGATGAAGGTGCGCAACGCCGTGTGGAAGCCGGCGTTCGTCATGTACTACCGGGACTTCCGACTGTCCGACGTACGGCGGGAGTTGACGCGCGCCGGCTTCGACGTGGAGACCCGTGCCCTGCCAGAGTTCGGACAGCGGCCCGACGGCAGTCCGCGCTGCCGGATGGTGGTGGCGACGCGGACACCCGCCGGGTGAGCGGTCAGCTCTTGATGAACGCCAGCAGGTCGGCGTTGAACGCCTTCTCGAACTCGCCCACCAGGCCGTGCGGGGCACCCGGGTAGACCTTCAGTGTCGAGTCCTTGACCAGCTGAGCCGTCTTCTCCGCCGAAGCGGCGATCGGCACGATCTGGTCGTCGGCGCCGTGCGCGATCAGCGTCGGTACGTCGATGCGGCCCAGGTCCTCGGTGAAGTCGGACTCCGAGAACTGCTTGACGCAGTCGTAGGCCGCCTTGAGGCCGACCTGCATGCTCCACATCCAGAACGCGCGGCGCATGCCCTCGGACGGGGTCGCGTCCGGCCGGTTGAAGCCGAAGAAGGCCTCGCTGAGGTCCCAGTAGAACTGCGAACGGTCCGCCTCGACACCCGCCCGGATACCGTCGAAGGCATCGAGGGGCGTGCCCTCGGGGTTGGCCTCGGTCTGCAGCATCAGCGGCGGCACCGCGCCCAGCAGCACGACCTTGGCGACCCGTGCCGTCCCGTGCCGGCCGATGTAGCGGGTCACCTCGCCGCCGCCGGTCGAGTGACCGACGAGGATAACGTTGTCGAGGTCGAGCGACTCGATCAGTTCGGCCAGGTCGTCCGCGTACTGGTCCATGTGGTTGCCCTGCCACGGCTGCGCGGAACGGCCGTGCCCGCGCCGGTCGTGCGCGATGGCCCGGAAGCCGTGCTCGGCGACGAGACGGGACTGACCGTCCCAGGTGTCCGCGTTCAGCGGCCAGCCGTGGCTGAACACCACCGGCTGGCCCGTGCCCCAGTCCTTGAAGAAGATCTCGGTGCCGTCGGACGTGGTGAACGTACTCATGGAGGTGTGCCTCTCGGAAAGTAGGACGTAGTCGGACAGTCGCACGATCCGCTGTGCGCCGCCCGAGGTCTTACCCCGACGCTATGCGCCCCCGGCCGACAGGGAATCTGTCATCTGACTACACCTGCCATGCACCCTGTACGACTCATTGCCGTCCATTGGTCCTTACCTGGGTCACAGTGCGCTGTACAGGGCGTCGATCAGCGCCATCTTGCGTGGGTCGTTCACGATATGCGGACCCATGCGGTTCATGACGTACCCCAAGGACACGCCGGCATCCGGGTCGGCCAGCCCGCAGGAACCACCGAAGCCGTCATGGCCGTACGCCCTCCGGTTGGGCCCGTACCAGCCGTGGTCGCCGCTCAGCCACAGGCCGAGCCCGATCTCCGTCTCGTAGTCGAAACCCGCGCCGAGCACCAGGTCGCGGCAGCTGCCCTGGCCCTCGCGCACCCGCTCGACCGTCTCGGCGGAGAGGACGCGCTGCCCGCCGTACGAGCCCTGGCCCGCGAACACGCCGTACAGCGCGGCGATCGCGCGCGCCGTGCCGTGGCCGTTGGCCGCCGGTATCTCGGCGGCCCGCCACTCGGGGCTGTTCGCCTCGGCGGCCCCCGTGACCGGGTTGGCCACGGCGGCGATCGTGACGGGCGTCAACTGGGCGAAGAGCGCGGCCTGTTCACTGGGCGAGGCGGCCGGTGGCGGCACCAGCTCGGCGGCCCGCCCGGCCTCCTTCTCCGGCAGTCCGAGGCGGAAGTCGATGCCCAGCGGCCCGGTCACCTCCCGCTCCAGGAAGGCGCCCGGCAGCAGCCCCGACACCCGGCGGACCACCTCGCCGACCAGGAAGCCGTAGGTCAGCGCGTGGTATCCGGACCCCGTCCCCGGCTCCCACCAGGGCTCGGTCGCCGCCAGTCGGCGGGTCGTCAGCTCCCAGTCGTAGAGGTCGGCGAGCGAGTGCGGCTCCCGCAGGCCGGACAGGCCCGAGCGGTGCGACAGCAGATGCCGTACGAGCACGCCCTCCTTGCCGGCCGCCGCGAACTCCGGCCAGTACGCGGCCACCGGGGCGTCGAGGTCGAGCAGCCCCCGGTCGGCGAGGATGTGCGCGCACAGCGCCGTCGGCCCCTTCGACGTCGACCACACGTTGACGAGCGTGTCGCGTTCCCACGCACGCGTGTGCCCCGCGTCGGCCCAGCCGCCCCACAGGTCGACCACCGTCTCGCCGCCGACCGTGACGCTCACCGCCGCGCCGAGCTCCCCGCGGTCGCGGAAGTTCTCCTCGAACGCCGTACGCACCGCCGCGAAGCGTGCGTCGCAGTCGCCGTGAACGTGTGACTCGAGCTCGGACATGGGCCCTCCGCGGTTCGCCGGAACTCCGGGCCACAACGCTGTGACCCGGGCACCGTCGAACATACCGACCGGTCGGATCGCGCGGAAGGTGTAGGGATCGGTCAGTTCCTCTTACGGAACCGGCCGATCCGTCAGGCGTACGAGCGCAGCCAGCTCAGCTTCGTCGCCTCCTGGAAGGGGCCGCCGCCCTCGTGGTCGTTGAAGTCGTAGACCTCGACCTGCTTGTCGTCGTGCGCCCAGGCGTTGAAGGCCGCGAAGACCGTGGACGGCGGGCAGGTCTGGTCCTCCAGAGCCGTCGAGAAGAGCGCCGGAGCCCGGCCACGTGCCGCGAAGTGCACGCCGTCGAAGTAGGCGAGCGTGCTGAGCGCGTCGGCGGTGCGGCCCCGGTGGGTCTTGAGATAGCTGCCGATCTCGCGGTAGGGGTGACGGTCCGTGAGAGTCGCCGCACGCGGGAAGTCGCACAGGAACGGCACGTCCGGGGCGACCGCGACGAGGTCCGGGACCAGCCCGCCGACCGCGATCGTGATCCCGCCGCCCTGACTCGAACCTAGGGCCACCGTGCGCGCCGCGTCGACCAGGGGATGCGAGCGGGCCGCCTCCACCGCGCGCACCGCGTCCGTGTACACCCGCCGGTAGTAGTAGTTCTCGGGAGCGTCGATGCCCCGGGTCATGAATCCGGGGTAGGAGGGCGCGTTGCCCACCGGGTCCGCCGTACCGCCACCGCCGCCCCACGCGCTGCCCTGACCGCGTGTGTCCATGGCGAAGTGGGCGCGGCCGGTGGACGCCCACAGCAGGTTCTCGTGCGGCAGGCCGCGCCCGCCGCCGTACCCGATGAACTCCACGACCACCGGCAGCGGCCCGGACGCACCGGCGGGCACCCGCAGCCAGCCCTTCACCGGGTGGCCGCCGAATCCGGCGAACGTCACGTCGTACACGTCGACCGTGGTCAGTCCCGTCTCCACCGGCTCGAAACGGGCGTCCAAGTCGTGTTCCCGGGTCTCCTGCAGGGTCTTGGACCAGAACGCGTCGAAGTCGTCGGGCTCGGCGGAGGCGCTGCGGTACTCGCGCAGTTCGTCGAGGGGGAGGTCGAACTGGGCCATGTAGGACCGCCTTTATGAGGTAGTGGCAAGCGCTTGCGGATGATCACACCGTACGTGGGAGGGCCGACGACCCGCCAGGCCTCCACGGCCCGGACAGGCCCCGCGCGACGATCGCGCGCCCCTACGATGACGCCCATGCCGACTGCTGTGGAACTGCTGGTCAGGGACGCCGAACTGCTCGTCGTGGACGGCGCGCACGAGATTCCCGGCGGGTGGGTGGCTGTCGACGCCGGGCGCGTCACCGCCGTCGGCACCGCCGGGACCGAGCCCGAGGCCCGGACCACCGTGTCGGCGGCCGGGCGGCTCGTCACCCCGGGCCTGATCAACACGCACCACCACATCTACCAGAACCTCACCCGCTCCTACGCGCCGGCCGTGGGCGGCACCCTCTTCGACTGGCTGACCACGCTCTACCCGCTGTGGGCCGCGCTCGACGAGGAGGCGGCGTACGTCTCGGCGTACGTCGGCATGGCCGAACTCCTCATGGGCGGCTGCACCACCTCCTCCGACCATCTGTACGTCCATCCGCGCCCCGGACTCGTCGACGCCGAGATCCGCGCCGCCCGTGACATCGGCTTCCGTTTCCACGCCACCCGCGGGTCGATGACCCGGTCGGTGGAGGACGGCGGTCTGCCGCCCCGGAGCGTCACACAGACCGACGACGAGGTTCTCGCCGACAGCGAGCGGCTCATCAGGACCCACCACGACCCGCGCCCCGGCGCGCTGATCCGGGTCGCCCTCGCGCCCTGCTCACCCTTCTCGGTGACCAGGGAGCTGATGACGGCCACCGCCGAACTCGCCGAGCGGTACGACGTACGCCTCCACACGCACCTCGCGGAGGACCGCGACGAGGACACGTACTGCCTGGAGACCTACGGCTGCCGGCCCGTCGAGTACTTCGAGGAGGCCGGATGGATGAGCGACCGCACCTGGGTCGCGCACTGCATCCATCCGAACGACGCCGAACTGCGCCGCCTGGCCGCCGCGGGCGTCGGGGTCGCGCACTGTCCCAGCTCCAACATGCTCATCGGAGGCGGCACCGCCCGTGTGAAGGAGATGCGCGAACTGGGGCTGCCCGTCGGTATCGGCTGCGACGGCTCCGCCTCCACCGACCACGCCTCGCTCTGGATGGAGACACGCGGCGCCCTCCTCCTCGGCCGCTACCGGGGCGGCCCAGGTGCGATGACCGTGCGCGACGCCCTCGACATCGCCACCCGGGGCTCGGCGCGCTGTCTGGGCCGCGACGACGAGCTCGGACAGCTGCGCCCCGGCGCCTGCGCCGACCTCGTCGTCTGGGACCTGCACGAGGTCGCGCTCGCCGGTGCGCTCAGCGACCCCGTGGAGGCGTGGCTGCGCTGCGGACCGGCCCGCGCGTGGACGACGGTCGTCGCCGGGCGCGTCCTGGTCGACCGGGGCGAACCGGTACTGCCGGGCCTGCGGGACGCACTCACCGACCACCGCCGGATCGCCCGCCGCATGCAGGAGAGGGTGTGACGACCCACCCCGCCCGTCACGCCCGCCGTCCCGTCCACTCCGGTTCCGTACGCGCCCAGGCGCGCTCCCATTCCCCGAGCCGACGCTGAACGGCCGTACGGTGTAGGGCGGTTCGGGCCAGGAGGACGAGTCCGGCGGTGACTCCCGAGGCCCAGATCCCGACCGCCACCGTGTACTGCCGGACCGCGGCGGCACCGGGCGGCGGTGCGACGGCCCGCCCGTGCGCGTCGAGCCACAGGTCGACGGCGTCCCCGCGCCGGGTTCCCGCCGGCACCTGCGCCGTCGCCGTACGCGCCCCCGCGCCGGGCTCCGTCCACAGCACCCGCACGCGGTACAGGTACTGTCTGCCGGCCGGCGCAGGGGGAGCCCCG
>NZ_AEJB01000513.1 GCF_000331005.1 Streptomyces turgidiscabies Car8 | reverse complement strand
TCGCCTTGGAGCTACGGGACGTCACTTGTCGCCGTCGTCCTTCTTCTCGTCCGAGGAAGCAGCTTCCTCGCCCTCGATCACGGGGATCAGGGAGAGCTTGCCGCGGGAGTCGATCTCGGCGATCTCGACCTGGACCTTGGAGCCCACACCGACGACGTCCTCGACGTTCTCCACGCGCTTGCCGCCGGCGAGCTTACGGATCTGCGAGATGTGCAGCAGTCCGTCCTTGCCCGGGAGCAGCGACACGAACGCGCCGAAGGTGGTCGTCTTGACGACCGTACCCAGGTAGCGCTCGCCGACCTCCGGCATGGTCGGGTTGGCGATCGAGTTGATCGTCGCGCGGGCCGCCTCGGCCTGCGAGCCGACCTGGGCGCCGATGTAGATGGTGCCGTCGTCCTCGATCGTGATCTCGGCGCCGGTGTCCTCCTGGATCTGGTTGATCATCTTGCCCTTCGGGCCGATGACCTCGCCGATCTTGTCCACGGGGATCTTGACGGTGATGATCCGCGGGGCGTTCGGGGACATCTCGTCCGGCGTGTCGATCGCTTCCATCATCACGTCGAGGATGTGGAGGCGGGCGTCACGGGCCTGCTTGAGAGCGGCGGCCAGGACGGAGGCGGGGATGCCGTCCAGCTTGGTGTCGAGCTGGAGGGCGGTCACGAACTCCTTGGTGCCGGCGACCTTGAAGTCCATGTCACCGAAGGCGTCCTCCGCACCGAGGATGTCGGTGAGGGCGACGTAGTGCGTCTCGCCGTTGATCTCCTGGGAGATCAGGCCCATGGCGATACCGGCGACGGGGGCCTTCAGCGGCACACCGGCGTTCAGCAGCGACATGGTGGAGGCGCAGACCGATCCCATGGACGTCGAGCCGTTGGAGCCGAGGGCCTCGGACACCTGACGGATCGCGTAGGGGAACTCCTCGCGCGTCGGCAGGACCGGCACGATCGCGCGCTCGGCGAGCGCGCCGTGGCCGATCTCGCGGCGCTTCGGGGAACCGACGCGGCCGGTCTCGCCGACGGAGTACGGCGGGAAGTTGTAGTTGTGCATGTAGCGCTTGCGCGTCACCGGGGAGAGGGTGTCGAGCTGCTGCTCCATACGGAGCATGTTGAGGGTGGTGACGCCCAGGATCTGGGTCTCGCCACGCTCGAACAGCGCCGAGCCGTGCACGCGCGGGATGGCCTCGACCTCGGCGGCGAGCGTACGGATGTCCGTGACGCCACGGCCGTCGATGCGGACCTTGTCCTTGATGACACGCTCACGGACCAGAGCCTTGGTCAGCGAGCGGTACGCGGCGGAGATCTCCTTCTCGCGGCCCTCGAACTGCGGGAGCAGCTTCTCGGCGGCGAGACCCTTGACGCGGTCCAGCTCGGCCTCGCGGTCCTGCTTGCCCGCGATGGTGAGCGCCTGGGAGAGCTCGTCCTTGACGGCGGCGGTGAGCGCCTCGAAGACGTCGTCCTGGTAGTCCAGGAAGACCGGGAACTCGCCGGTGGGCTTGGCGGCCTTGGCGGCGAGGTCGGCCTGGGCCTTGCAGAGCACCTTGATGAAGGGCTTCGCGGCGTCCAGACCGGCGGCGACGACCTCCTCGGTCGGCGCCTCGGCGCCGCCCGCGATCAGCGTGATGGTCTTCTCGGTGGCCTCGGCCTCGACCATCATGATCGCGACGTCGCCGTCCTCCAGGACGCGACCGGCGACGACCATGTCGAAGACGGCGTCCTCGAGCTCGGTGTGCGTCGGGAACGCGACCCACTGGCCGTTGATCAGCGCGACGCGGACGCCGCCGATCGGGCCGGAGAAGGGCAGACCGGCCAGCTGCGTCGACGCGGAGGCGGCGTTGATCGCCACGACGTCGTACAGGTGGTCGGGGTTGAGCGCCATGATCGTGGCGACGACCTGGATCTCGTTGCGCAGGCCCTTGCGGAAGGACGGGCGCAGCGGACGGTCGATGAGGCGGCAGGTGAGGATCGCGTCCTCGGAGGGCCGGCCCTCGCGGCGGAAGAAGCTGCCGGGGATCTTGCCGGCGGCGTACTGCCGCTCCTCGACGTCCACCGTGAGGGGGAAGAAGTCGAGCTGGTCCTTGGGCTTCTTGGAGGCGGTGGTCGCCGACAGCACCATGGTGTCGTCGTCCAGGTACGCCACGGCGGAGCCGGCGGCCTGCCTGGCCAGCCGGCCCGTCTCGAAGCGGATGGTGCGGGTGCCGAAGGATCCGTTGTCGATAACGGCCTCGGCGTAGTGGGTCTCGTTCTCCACTAGCGTTTTCTCCGATACTTTTTCGTCTTTTGTCCCGTCCTGCCCGTGTGGCAGAGGGACGTGGGGTCGGAGAAGCGCGCCTTCTGGTTGCGGGCCGGTCTTCGATCGAAGCACCCGGGAGTCGGTTCCCGGGGGCCACTACCGAGGACCGGCGGCGGCGAGGTGCACTTCTCCTCGTTCGTGTCCTACTGGGTCCTGCGTTTGTGTCCTGCGTATTGCGTTGTGCCACCACACTACAAAGAGGTGGTGACACTCCGCACGTACAGCAAAGGGAGCGGCCCCCCAAATGTGGGAACCGCTCCCTCCACGGCGTCTTACTTGGCGCCCGCCGCACCGCGGCGGATGCCGAGGCGGTCGACCAGCGCACGGAAGCGCTGGATGTCCTTCTTGGCCAAGTACTGGAGAAGGCGGCGACGCTGACCGACGAGGATCAGCAGACCACGACGGGAGTGGTGGTCGTGCTTGTGCGTCTTGAGGTGCTCGGTCAGGTCCGAGATACGGCGCGAGAGCATCGCGACCTGGACCTCGGGGGAGCCGGTGTCGCCCTCCTTGGTACCGAACTCGGTGATGAGCTGCTTCTTCACTGCGGCGTCGAGCGACACGTGTACTCCTCGTAAGTCTCTGTAGAGCCACCGAGCGCCCCTGGTCCACATCTCAGGGGATCTTCTGTTACTCGGGAGGCGGGAATCCGCTGAGCGCGGCCTCCGGAGTGAGTGACTCCAGGGGTGCGTACACAAACGGCCGTCGCCCAGGATACCAGCAGGCAGCGGCCGCCTTCACCGCCTGTGCAAACAGCCCGGCCGGGCCGGACTCGGCCACTAGGGTGAGAGCACAGACAGTAGTTGTCGTATGCCGTATCACGTACGTCGGGAAGGGGTCGCTTCGCCATGGCGGAGGCACAGGGCGCACCGGGCTCACAGGATGAGGACGTCAAGGCGCGCAAGGAGCGGGAGCGGGACGAGCTGTACTCCCTCGACATCTCGGGCGTCGAGTGGCACGGCGCTCCGGGCACCGAGGAGCACGAGGAGCGGGTCGAGATCGCGTATCTCCCCGAGGGCGCGGTGGCCATGCGGTCGTCCCTGGACCATGACACCGTCCTCCGTTACACGGAGGCGGAGTGGACGGCCTTCGTGCTCGGGGCCCGCGACGGGGAGTTCGATCTGGAGCCGACGGAGCTCAATGGCGGGCTCGCGGCGGCGGAGGCCGCGCCTTCGGGTGCGAGTTCGGGTGCGGGCGCGGGCGCCGGCGCCGGCACGGATTCAGGTGGGGACGTGGAGTAGTTCGCTCAGTCGTCCTGAGCGGGAGATCGCTGGGGCGGGGTCGGTGC
>NZ_AEJB01000512.1 GCF_000331005.1 Streptomyces turgidiscabies Car8 | reverse complement strand
CGGTCACTCGTATCCGTCGGGGGCTCGGTGTCACCTGCCCTCGGTGGAGCTGTCGTCGGCTCGGCGATGGCGGCCCAGCGCCAGCCGTGCCACGCGCGGCCAGTCGGCTGCGCCGCCGCTGACCCGCGGTGCGTGGGGGCGACGACGAGGCACGCGGACCCGGAGTGCCCCGGGCACGCTGCGGCACACCACGGGTGACGGCAGAACGACGTGTTCTCCGTCGATGCCGACCGGGAGGGTGTCCGTGTCCGCTTCGACGACCACTTCCCCTGCGCTCAGCCGGACGATTCCCCCGGAGCGCGGACCGCCCACGACGCGCGCCGCCTGAGCGGTGTTGCCGACCCGCACGCACACCACGCCCAGGAGACCCGAGTCCAATCGCTCCCTACGCCCCGGACGGGCGGCGTCGACGGCACGTCCGTAGGGATTGTTGCTGACGAGCAGCGCCTGAAGTCCGTCGATGGGCGTCCGGTCGGCCCGCATCCGCAGTCTGGGCGCGTCCTTGCCTGTGAGCAGGCCGGGGAGGGTTCGCAGGGTCGTGCGGGCTTTGGCATCGCGGTACGCGGATTCGGTGACGACGGATGCGTACGTTCCGAACGAGGCGTTGTTGACGAAGACCCGGTCCGCGGCGTACCCGAGGTCGATGCGGAGTTCCACGCCGTGGGTCAAGGCTTCCAGCGCCTTCGCCGGATCGTCGCGGTCGAGGCCGAGATCGAGGGCGAAGTGATTGCGGGTACCGGCGGGAATCACCACGAAAGGCAGGCCGTGGCCCGCGGCGACCTCGGCCACCAGCGCCTGGGTGCCGTCGCCGCCCGCCACGGCCAGCAGATCGGCCCCCTCGGTGACGGCCTGCCGGGCCAACTCGGAGACATCCTGGACCCCGTCGAGCAGGACCACCTGGCAGCCGGCCGCCCGGGCCTTCTCCACCAGGCCGAACCGGCCCACCTTGCCGCCACCGGAGCGCGGGTTCATGAGGACCCAGGGACGCCGGGGCGCCTCGGCAACCGCCTGTTCGGAGGCGACGTGCCCGGGGGCCAGGGCGCTGCGCGCCGTCACGACGGCCAGCGCCCACAGAGCCAGGGACAGACAGGCCGCCCAGAGTATGCCGGACGTCGCGTACAGGGCGAGGACGGCCACCGGTGCGAGCAGCGAAACGGCCACCCCGAGGGCACGGAGCACACCGGTGTGTGCCAGGGTCCACCACACCCCGACGGCGGCGAGCGCCAGTCCGGCGATGCCGACCAGCGCCCACAGCACGCTCCGCAGACCGGCGGCGACGAGCGGCACCAGCACACTCCCCAGAAGGGCGGACACGGCGAGGCGAGCCCGTCCGGGACTGTCCCCGCGTACGGTCGCGGCGTCTGTCCCACCGGATGCTCTCGGGTGCTCGCCGTGTCGTCCCATCTGCCGGTCCTTCTCTCACGACCCCGGGCCACACGCGTCGGTCTCACTCACCTCCCCGCGCCGCAACCGCCTCAGACGTCGCGTGGTGTGCCCTCCCCGGAGAGGTCGTAGAGGTTGTTGTCGTGCGGGACCACGCACAGGGCCCAGATGATGAAGGACGACAGCGCGATCATCACGACCGACCACACCGGGTAGTACGGCAGGGAGAGGAAGTTGGCGACGATGACGAGTCCGGCGATGGCCACGCCGATGACGCGCGCCCACGTCGCGGTCCTGAGCAGCCCGAAGCTGACGATGACGGCGATCACGCCCAGCGCGAGATGGATCCAGCCCCAGCTGGTCAGGTCGAACGCGAACGCGTAGTTGCGCGTGGTGACGAAGATGTCGTCCTCGGCGATGGCCATGATGCCCCGGAAGATGTCGAGCAGGCCGACGAGGGAGAGCATCACGGCCGCGAAGGCTGTCAGGCCGGTTGCCCATTCCTGCTTCGCCGTGTATTCCGGCCGGGTGTGTGTCGCGGTCATCCTGTGCCTCGATTCGTGTCGTGCGGATGCTCAGCCACGGGAGGTGTGAGCGGCAGAGCCCGAGTGCTGCGCCGGACCGTGGCCGGCGAGGACCAGATCCTTCGCCCTGCGGAATTCCTCGTCCGTGATGTCGCCGTGGTCGTGGATCTCGGACAGCCTGGCGAGCTCGTCGACGCTGCTGGGCGGGCCGCCGGACGCGGTTTCCCTGATGTAGGCGTTGAATTCCTGCTGCTGCGCACGCGCCTGCCTGACCTCCCGGCGGCCCATGTTCTTGCCGCGGGCGATCACATAGACGAACACGCCCAGGAAGGGCAGCAGGATGCAGAACACCAGCCAGCCGGTCTTCGCCCAGCCGTTCAGTCCGTCGTCCCGGAAGATGTCGCCGATGATCCGGAAGAGCAGGACGAACCACATGATCCACAGGAAGAACACGAGCATGGTCCAGAAGGCGCCCAGCAGGGGAAAGTCGTACGCCAGGTAGGTGTGCGCGGTCATATCCGGCCTCCGTTCCGGGCGTTCGCCCGGCAGCAGTTCGGTGCGGTACTCAGCGTGCCCACGGCTGTCACCGGGGGGCCTCACCCGGCGCGGGTGAGTGTGCGCGCGGTGCGGGTGCCACCGGGCGACACGTTCCGCCGTCGGATCACGGGTCGGTGCCCCCGCCACCGCGGGGTGCGGTGAGCGTCCGGTACCAGGTGGTGGAGGCGACGTACTCGCCGAGGGCCAGGCCCGAGACGGCCGTCAGGAAGACGGCGATCAGCCAGGAAAGGAACGTGAATACGGGGCCCAGCGGGCCGAACTCGTCCAGGCTGCGCTCCATGGCCGTGGGCATCAGCACGCGGGCGGCCCGGCTCAGCAGGACCGTACCGGTGCCTGCCAGCACCGCTCCTGGCAGCAGGCTCAGCCAGCCGATCCGCCCGCCCAGCAGTAGATGCTGGGACCACCACCACAGCAGCGTCGCCGAGAGCACGGACAGCACAAGCCCGGTCACCGATCCCGCGCCGAACCCGCCGCGCAGCGGTGCCTGGAACAGCAGGAAGGCCAGCCAGACGACCGGCCAGAGCAGCCAGCGCCAGACCGCTGCCCGCACCGGTGCGCGCGGCAGTTGCCAGCACCGCTCGCACACCGCCTGAAGCGCCCGGCTGAACGCTGTGGCCGACACGAGCGTCACCACCAGGCCCACCGCTCCGGTGGTGTCCCGCGTCGTGCCGGTCGCGGAGAATGCCTGGCGCATCTCGTCGAGGGTGTCGCCGCGCATTCCCAGAACCGCGCGGAGAGAGTCGGCCAGCAGGTCCTGCATCCAGCCGGGGGCGAAGGCCGCGACGGTCATCAGCAGTGGGAGCGCGGTGAGGAACGCCTGCGCGGCCAGCCGTACGGAGCCCTCCACCAGGTTGAGCGCCGACAGACGGGACAGCAGCCGGGCCGCGGCCCCCGACCGCAGGCCCGCCGCGACCCGCGCGGCCGTGTATCTGAGGGACGCCCTGCGCCTGAGCGACATCGTGTGCCTGAGGGACGTGCGCTCGAGTCCGGGTTTCCCGGCCATGACTCACGGGCCGGCCCGGCCCGCCGCCCGGTCGTCCGGTCCGGCGGCGGCCGCGACGATCGCCAGGATGAGCAGGACGGCCACGGCAATGACGAGAATGAGCGTCACCACTGGGACCGTGGGGTGGTTCCAGAGCACCAGCGCCAGCGCTCCGGCCGCGATCACGCCACCGGTGGTCCAGGCCCGGTGGGCCGTGAGCCAGCGTCCGGTGGATCCGGTGGGAACCCCGGCGCGACTCAGCGCCTGGCCGGTGGCCGTCGTGCCCCGTACCGCCGTCGCGCGGACGGCGCGGGCGGGGCGTCCGGGACCGTACAGGTACGCGATCAGTACGGTGATCACGGCGACGACCAGCAGAGTGCGCGTGCTGTCGCGAAGGAACCGGAGGAACGTGTCGTAGATCGCCGCGGCCGCGTCGGTGGGCAGCGCCGCGGGCGGGACCGAGTCGAGATAGACCCGTCGGACCACGGCCAGCGCGACGAGCAGGACGACCATCATCACGCCGACCCCCGCCGCGGTGATCATCAGCATCACCCGGCGTGCCGGAGCGGTCCACACGGCGAGTGCGGCGAGCACGACGGTCAGGACGGGCAGCCAGGTGCCGAGAACGTCCAGCAACCGCATCGCGTCCTGCGCCTTGCCCAGCTCCTTGGTCTGGAACAGCGTGACCGTCCGGTCGGTGTCGGGGATGGCGGACGCCTTGTCGAAGCCTGCGGCGACGAGCCGCTCCCGCACCTGGTCGACGACCTCTCCCACGTTCAGCCGGACGGCATCGCCCTCGGCGCGCACGGCACCCTTGCCGTCACCGGTGAGCATGTCCACCACCGCGGCGTGCGAGCGCCGGTTGGCCCCCTCCCACACCTGCTGGAAGGCGTCGCCGGTGATCACACGGGTGACGGTGCGGTCCACGACCGTCCTGACCGCGTTCCGCAGCGGACCCTCGAGGGACTCGGCGCCCGCCACGATGCGGGGTGCCGCCCCGGCCTTCCGGAGCGAGGTGGCGAGCGCGTCCGTCACCGCGGCGACGTCCACGTTCTTCACCACGCGGTCCGTGAGCCGGTTGATCACGACCTCCTGCACGGCCGGGTCGGACGCCAGCGGCGCGACGGTCTTCACGTACCTGTCGGTGTCGGAGACCGTGTCCTGGACCCAGGCCGCGACGACGGCCACGGGCGCGAGCAGCAGGGCCAGCAGAAGGAGGACCGACGAGCCGGCCCGGCGCAACCGCCGATGGCGCATTGACGCGTGGCGGCGCATTCGCTCGTACTCCGCCCGCTCATCGGCAGTGATGACGTGCTGCGGTTCTGCGGTTCCACCGGAGTCCGGCGAATCAGGGGTCGAGGCCGGGTTCATGGGTACTCCCTTCCGGAAGGTCCGGGCGCGTCCACCGCGCCCGCCGGAGCGGCGGGTGCGGTGTCAGGCCGTCCCGGCGGGCGTGTGCGGCCCCGTGGTGTGTGTCCTGCGGAGCGCGGTCCGCCACGCGAGGGCGACCGCGGTCTCGGCCAGGCCGAGCAGGACGAGCCAGAGGCCGAGCAGCCGGGTCAGGGCGCGGGCCGACTCCGTCGGCAGGGCGAGCACCACGATCCCCGCGACGATGCCGAGCACCGCGACGCCCAGGACGACGCCGCGGTGCGGCAGGTCCTTGGTGGCGATGGCCGTGAAGAGGGTGAGGATGCCGGACACGAGCCAGAGGACGCCTACGATCAGCGAGAGCACGGCGATGGTCTGCAGCGGGTTCCGCAGGCACAGCACCCCGGCCAGGACGTACAGCACGGCCAGGAGCAGCTCCGGGAGCCGTTCACCGTGCTCCTCCCGGCCGAAGGCGGCTACGAACCGGAACGCCCCTGCCACCAGCAGGTGCAGGCCGATGAGGACCGCCAGGACGTGCAGGGTTTCCTCCGGCCAGACCAGTACCAGGATGCCCGGCACCAGCGTCGCGACGGCCGAGCCCAGGAGCCATTTCCACGAACGGCCGAGCCGTGCGAGTGCGTCCGAGGAGTCGGACATGGGACCGGGGCCTGCCCCGTCGGGCTCGTGTTCCTGTCCGGTGCTCGATGCCGGACCACGTGGCACGGTCATGGCTCCTCCGTAGGTTGTCAGTCGGCCCGGGAGGGCCGGATGCGGCGGTGACGGGAAAGGGCGCTGTGTCAGGGACCTGGCCGCTCCAGGGTCACGTCTGCACCGGGCGCTGGGGTCACCCACCACGGGTGATCCCTCGGAGCTGCCGTGGCAGTGAGGTGGGAGTCACCAGGGCGCCTGTCCCCTCCCCTGGGCCTCTCGGCCGTACGGAACGAAGAGACGTGAGATGAGCGATCCGAGCACTCCCCGGACGGCCCGCACCCGGCCCGAACCGGGCGCCCACCGGCGGCCTTTCCGCGGCGGCCGGTGGGCGGCGGCCGTCGCCCTGACCCGCGCCGTGCTCATCGCCGCCGGACTTGTCACCGCCTACTACCTGCTGCCCCTGGACGAACACGGCACGGCGGCCTCGTCGGCGCTGCTCGTGTGCGGTCTGGTGGGGATGCTGCTGGTGTTCGGGTGGGAGGTGTGGGCCATCACGCGCTCACCCCACCCGCGCCTGAAGGCCGTCGAGGCCCTGGCCGCCACAGTGGCGTTGTTCCTGGTCCTCTTCGCCGGCGCCTACTACCTGCTGGACCGCTCCACGCCGGGCTCCTTCAGTGAGTCGCTGACCAGGACGGACGCCTTGTACTTCGCTCTGACGACGTTCAGCACTGTCGGCTTCGGGGACATCGCGGCACGCTCCCAGGCCGGGCGCGTGCTGACGATGGCGCAGATGGCGGGAGGGCTGCTGCTCGTGGGCATCGCCGCACGGGTGCTGGCGAGCGCGGTCCAGGCCGGGCTGCGCCGACAGCGCCGCGGGCCGACGGCGGAGCCGCGTTCCGGCACCGACGCCGGGACGCGGGACGGAGAGGCCGGATGACGACCGTACCCAGTGCCGGGGCTTCTGCGTGCGCCGGCTGTGGGACTGCAAGGCATCGCACGGCAGGAGACCATCGGGCCGGGGCTGCTCGCCCTCTTCGGCCGGGTGCGCGGGGCGCCCCTGGTACGGGCCCACACCCGCTCGGGCGATCCCGTCGCCCTCGCCGCCTGCCTGGGCGGCAGCGACCGCTTCGATCGCGCGTTCGCCGAGTTCGCTGAGTCCTACGCCGACCAGAACGAGCGGGACTTCGAGGCGGTTGACGCCGCCCGCCACCCCGGCCGGATCAGGGCGGAGCGGCTCCGATCTGCTGTACGTCTCTCCAGAGGCCGATCCGGTGGTCCCGCGCATCGCCGGGTCCCGTCACTCAGGCAGCTGCCGCATCTCCACGACACGCAGTCCCAGTGACTGGCAGCGCGCCAGCAGCCCGTACAGGTGCGCCTCGTCCACAACGGGGCCGAACAGGAGGGTCTGGCCGGACATGACGACGTGGCCCAGCTCAGGGAAGGCTTTGGCCATCGTTTCCGACAGATGTCCCTCGACGCGGATCTCGTAGCGCACGAGCTGTCCTCCTACGGGCTTGCCGGGACAGGCGGACGGCGCCCCTTCCCTGCGATCGTCCGCCTCCGTGCCGTTTCGGGACTCACCCGGGACAGGTGACCCGTCGTCGGACGGCGGACGCCACGGATCAATGTTTCAGAAAGACCTTGGAGGAGACGATGAGCAGGCCGAGCAGCAGGTTGACCGACGCGGTGACGGTCACCAGCCGCCGTGAACCACCGGCGCGGCGGGCCGCGGCCACTGACCAGCCCACCTGGCCGGCCACGGCGACGAAGAGAGCCAGCCAGAGGGCACCTCGCACATCCAGGCCCAGGAGCGGACTGACGGCCACCGCGGCGGCCGGTGGGACGGCGGCGTTGACGATCGGCCACTCGCCGCGGCACACGAGCAGCACGACCCGGCGGTCCGGCGCCTGTTGTGCCAGGTGCGCCCCGAGCAGCTGGGCGTACACGTGCGCCATCCAGAACACCACGCCGGTGAGCAGCAGAAGCAGCACGAGCTCGACGCGGGGGAACGAGCCCAGGGAGCCGGCGCCGACCACCACGGAGGCCGCGAGCATGGATCCGTAGACACCGCCCGTGTAGTCCGATCGGGCTCGGTGCTCGGCCCGGCGCGCGCTGCGGGCCGTGGCCGGGCCGATCGTGGCTGTGGTCCTGGACACCGGTGACTCCTTCCGGACTCGTCGCGTCGATCAGGTCACCCCGGCCGGAGCGTCTGCTCCGGCCGGCGCGGAACGGGTTTTCCGGGCGGTCGGGAGGTTCGGTGTGACCAGGAAACTGGCGAGAGCGATGCCGCCGGTGGCCAGGATCGCCGCCTTCAGGCCGTTCAGCTGGGCGGATGAGTAGGAGTCCGCGACGGCGTCGACCTCTGACGGCGGCAACCCGGCCTGCTCGGCCGCCGAGCGCACCTGATCGGTGGGGACGAAGGCGATCCCGGCCTGGAGAGCGACACCGACCTGCTGACGGGTCTCTTCCGACAGGCGCGGGTTGTCCGCCACCTGCGTGGTGAAGGCGTGGGCCAGCGCACCGACGAGGATCGACCCGATGAGGGCGGTGCCCAGCGCCGAGCCCAGATTCTGTGCCGTGAACTGAAGCCCTCCGGCCTCGCTGCGTTCCTCGTCACCGACGCTGGACTGGACGACGTTGCCCAGCTGCGAGGCGAGCAGGCCGACGCCCACGCCCAGCAGGGCCATCGCTCCGGCGAACTGGGCGTCGTCGATGACCGGGTCGATGGTGGCCAGCAGCCACACGATGGCCGCCGTCAGGGTCAGCAGGGCCAGCCTGACCACCCGGCGCGGTCCCATCGTCCGCCCCAGCGAGGACGCGGACAGGGAGGTCACGAGCATGGTGGCGGACACCGGGAGCAGGCGCAGACCCGTCTCGAAGGCGTCGAACCCCTGAACCACCTGCAAGTACAGCGGGATGGTGAAGAACAGCCCCAGCAGGATGAGGTTCTGGCTGAGCAGCGTCAACAGGCCGGACCGCAGCACGGGCCTGCGCAGCAGAGACAGATGGACGAGCGGGTCGGCGCCCGCTTCGTCCCGCCGTCGCTCCCACCGACTGAAGAGGGCCAGGACAGCCACCCCGGCGCCGACGACGAACAGCGTCGGAGCGAAGCCGAAGACGGTGAAGGGAGGGTTACGGGGCTGCACCCATCCCCAGGTGCTGCTCTGCAGGACCCCGAGCACGCCCAGCGCCAGTCCGGCCGCGGAGAGGACCGCGCCGACACCGTCCAGCCGGGGGCGCGGGCCGGTCGGGGCGGGTGTCGCGATCACGCGGCGGCACAGCAGGACTGCCATGACGACCACTACCTCGCCGGCGAAGACCAGCCGCCAGGTCAGATACGTCGTCACCCAGCCGCCCAGCAGCGGGCCGACCGCGATCCCGGCGCCGGCGAGCCCGCCGATGACCGAGTAGGCGACGGCCCGGTCCCGCCCGTGGTACGACTCCGCGACGAGGGCGGCCATGGCCGGCAGCACCATGGCGGCTCCGAGCCCCTCGATGACGGACCAGCCCAGCGCGAGGACCCACAGGGTGGGCGCCACGGCGGTCAGGGCCGACCCCACTCCGTAGACGATCATCCCCAGAAGGAACATACGGCGACGCCCCAGGATGTCCCCGAACCTGCCGCCGATGATCATGAACGCGGCCATGACCAGCGCGTACAGCGTGATGACGGCCTGGATGGCCGTGACCTCGGTGTCGAAGTCCTCGACCAGCTGGCTGATGGAGACGTTCATGACAGAGGTGTCCAGCACCATCAGGAACTGGGCCGCGCCGAGGACGATCAGAGCCCGCCAGTGCTTCACAGTGTCCACCTCGCCGAGTCGGCCGCTATGCCGGTTGAGCCGCCCGGGCCGCAGACCCGGCCAACGCCCCGCCGTACCTCCCATAGCAGCCGAAGTACGCGCCCGGTGCCTCACCCGCCAAGGGGGAGGAGCGGGCACCGACGCGTGTTCACAGCAGTCGGAGTTCCCGCGCGCGGCGCACCGCTTCGCCTCGCCGGCTCACCGCGAGCTTCCGATAGACGCTCTTGAGGTGGGTCTTCACCGTGTTCACCGACACGTAGAGGTCGGCGGCGATCTCCTCGGTCGACATCATCCGGGCCAGCCGCTCCAGGACGTCGTGCTCACGTCCGCTCAGCTCCGCCGCGACGAGCGGTGGGGGCGACGACTCAGGCGGCCGGGGCAACTCACCGTGTCGCGCCGAGCCGGGCGTGAGCCAGCCCGTTGTCAGCGACTGCAGCGGATCCGTGGCCAGAAGGGGCCTGATCCACGCTCCGGCATTGAGGAACGGACGCCGCAGCCGCTCCCGCCGGGCGTCGAGGAGCGCCTGTGTCACGAGTCTGCGGGCAAGGGCGGCGTCTCCCGCCTCATCGGCCGCCTGAGCCCTGACCAGCGCTGCCCGCACGGTCACCGCCGGACCGGTCCTGCCCTCGGCTCGGATGCTGTCGAGCAGGTCGATGGCCGCCTCGCGATGCCCTGTGGCGAGCTGGATCGCCGCGGCCCGCACAGCACACAGCGGCTGGTCGACGGCGACTCCCTGGAGCACCTCGGCGGCTCTGTCCGGCTGTCCTTCCGCCAGGTGGGCGGCCGAGGTGACGAGCAGTTCATGGCTTGCCGCCCAGGGCGAGGCCACCGCGGCGGAGACGGCCGGGTTCGCCTTGTCGACGGCGGCGCCTGTCCTGCCCCTGGCCAGCAGGAGGTCAGCTTCGGCGAGGGCTCGTCCCGCCGCCATCACCGGATCGCGTGTTCCCGACGGGAGCTGTGCCGTCTCGTCGAGGAGAGCCTGGGCCCGGTCCAGTTCATGGCGGTCGACAGCCACGGCGGCCAGGACCAGCTGTCCGATGCCGCAGCCGGACGGTTGGTCCTGGCCGCCCCGCTCCGCCTCGGACACCGACGCCAGTGCCTTGCGCTCGGCCCGGCCGAGCCAGCCGTTCAGATAGTCGAGGAGGGCCAGGTGCCCCATCGACTCCTCGCGGGGCAGCACGGTGGCGGCTCCGCCCGGACTGCAGGCCACGGTGGTCAGGACAGCGCGCGCGTCCTCGAAACGCCCGGCCCACAGGCGTGCCGAGCCCAGATGGGTCAGCAGGAGAGCGGTGAGTTCGGGATGCTTGTCCAGCAGATGCGCCGGGACTTCCCGACGCAGTTCGTCGGCCGCTTCAGCGGCCCTCTCGACGCGTGCGGGAGACCCTGTCAGCCGGGCGGCCAGTGCGTCGAGCAGCGCCCAGCTCAGCCGGGCGGCCGGCAGGCCGGGCGTGTCGTCCGCCAGTTGCTCCTCGGCGTGGCGCAGGCGGGCCTGACCACGCTCGAGGTCGCACAGGGACAGATCGTGGGCGGCGCGCACGAGGTCCGTGGCGGGGCTTCTGGCATCTGGCCCCATGTGGGAGAACAACTGGTTCAGATCGTCCGAGCGCAGGCCGGTGAAGAGCTGGCCGATCGCCAGGTCGTCTATGAGGGAACCGGCGGCGAAATCCCAGTCGCCCGCGGAGGCGCTGTGGGCGAGCGTCTCCGGCAGGAATGATCCGGACCGACGCAGCCACCGCGCGGCCCGCCGGTGGAGTTCCGGCTCCACCCCGGGCAGGCGCACACGCAGATGGGCCCGGAGTATCTCCCCGAACAGCGGGTGGAGCTGGTACCACGAGTGCCCGAGTGGCTCGACGAACGCGTTCTCGTGGTGCAGCCCGGAGAGAATGGGCTCGGCATCGGTTCGGAGGGTCAGCGCGTCGGCCAGATCGGGACAGAAACGCTCCAGGACGCTCACGCGCAGCAGAAGGTCCTGTGTCTCCGGCGTCTGGCCCTTGAGGACCTCGGCCAGCAGGAAGTCCGCGACCGTACTGCGGTCCGCCTCGAACTCCTTCAAGTAGAGCTCGGGGTCGGCGCTCTCCCGGGCGGCCAGGGCGGAAAGGCTCAGGCCGGCGGCCCAGCCTCGGGTGCGCTCCACCAGGGCCCGCGCGGCGTGGACCGGAAGGCTCAGATGGTGCAGCTCCAGCAGTGCTACGGCCTCCTCGGGGGTGAAGGCCAGTTCGGCGGCGCGTATCTCCGTCAGATCGCCGGCCGCCCGGTAACGGTGCAACGGAAGCAGTGGTTCGGTGCGGGTGACGAGGACGAGGCGCAGGCCCCGCCCGGCGTGGTGCAGGACGAACGCCAGTTGCTCCGCGATCTCCGGCGCGTTCACCCGCTCGTACTCGTCGAGCACGAGGACCACGGGCCGGCCGTGATCGTTCAGCTCGGCGGCGAGCGCTGCGAGCAGCTTGCGGTCCACCGTGGAAGCGTCCGAGGGGGTCCCGACCGCGTCGGACGCCAGTGCACCGCAGGCACTCAGGGTCTGCAGGACGTACGCCCAGAACACCCCGGGACGCCGGTCCCCCGCTTCGACGGTGAGCCAGGCGACCGGCGACCGCAGCTCGGCGGCCCAGTCGGCGGCCAGCAGGGTCTTGCCGGCCCCGGCAGCGCCGTTGAGCAGTGTCAACCGCGTCCCGAGAGCCTGGTCGAGGTGGTCGACGAGCCGCTGCCGCCGCAGGAAGGTGGCGGGCTTCGTGGGGAGGGCGAACCGGGTGCGCAGAAACGGGTCTCCCAGAGGATCGGCGCACGGAACGGCGTGAAGGGTCGGTACTTGAGCGTTCTCGTAGGTCTCCGACAAGGCTCTCACTTCCCGGTCCGTCAGTACCGCGCCCTGGGCAGCGCTCGCTCACTCACGCGGCACATCGTCCTGACACGAGCGGCAGGCGGGCTGGTCAGCCCCGGGCCGAGGCGCCTTGGAGATCGGGCTGGAAGGCGTGGATCACGTCTTGGCCCGGCTGGATGATGCCGTAACTGCTCTCGGGTACGGCGTTCCAGGCGCCGGGGAGGTCGCCCAGCGGTTCGGACACGACGAGGCGGGTGTCGTCGGAGACCTCACGGAGGAACTCGGCGTCCGGGTGGAGTGCGCGCAGGGTGTCCACTCTGGTGCTGAAGAACAACGACCGTGAGTGGCCTTCGCTGGAGTAGCGGAAGGCCCATACGCGTTCGCCGTCGGCCACCGCGACGGTCATCTGAAGGGGGTACTGGATGCCGTGCTCGTGTCCCCTTCTCTCGATCAGGCCCGCCATGCGCGCCACGGCAGCGGGAGGATCCTCTGTCAGGCCGAAGGTGAGGGCGAGGAAGAACATGAGCTCGGAGTCGGTGGAACCCTCGATGTCGGGATACAGGGCCGGATCGACGGCCAGAGCGAGGTCACGCCGCAGGAGGTGGAATCCGTTGATCATCCCGTTGTGCATCCACATCCATCGACCGTTCCGGAAGGGGTGGCAGTTGGACTGCTGCACGGCTGTCCCGGTCGTCGCTCTGATATGGGCGAAGAAGAGACCCGAGCGGACGTGGTGGGCGACCTCCCGCAGATTGCGGTTGTTCCACGCCGGGCCCACGTCCCGCAGGACAGCCGGACTGGCGGCGGGGTCCTCGCCGTACCAGCCGAGGCCGAAGCCGTCGCCGTTGGTCGTCTCCACACCCATGCGGGAGTGCAGGCTCTGGTCGATCAAGGAGTGCGCGGGCTTGAAGAGGACCTGGCTGAGAACGATGGGGGTACCCGAGTAGGCAATCCAGCGGCACATCGTGGATTCCTCCGCTCCTGGGGGCCGGATGTGGTGTTCCGCCGTGCCGGATCGGACGGACCCGGATGCGGCAGCACCGGAGCATCGTCGTGCGAGTAGTCATCATTATCGCTTGCAGGGGCCCCTCGGGCACGTCGACCGTCCCGTCACCGCCGCGCGCGCGACACCCGCTCGCCGGAGTCGGCGCTGCTCCTAGTACGGCGCGCGGAACTGGGCGTACCCCAGCAGGAGGATGATCGCGCCGACGCAGCCGAGGACTATGGCCGTCGATATCCACGACGATCTGCGCGGCCCCGACCCCTCGGGTTCACCCCGGAACGGCACCGGCTCCGGCGGGTTCTCCTTCCAGCGGGCCGCGAGCATACGGGCCCGGGCGGAAGGCTCCTTGTGCGGGGCGTCGCGCGCCCATCGGAAGTCGAACTCTCGCTCACTGTCGTCGTGTTCGGACTTCCCCGTCATCCCCGTCGCCTTTCGTGTCCCGTCTGGTCCCCTGCCCGTGCGAGGCCTTCGCAGCATAGTGCGGCTCTCTGACAACGCCCCCTGGACCCTCGCGACAGGCCGTCGTACACGACAGCGCCCCCGCCCCCGAGGAAACGGGGGACGGGGGCGCTGACGCACACCGTCACCGGACGCCTGGTGGCGCCGGCCGACTCACACGTCGAAGTACAGCTCGAACTCGTGCGGGTGCGGACGCAGCTGCAGCGGCGCGATCTCGTTCGTGCGCTTGAAGTCGATCCACGTCTCGATCAGGTCCGGCGTGAACACGTCGCCCTGGAGGAGGAACTCGTGGTCGCGCTCGAGGGAGTCGAGGACCGCCGGGAGGGAGGTCGGGACCTGCGCCACGCTCGCGTGCTCCTCGGGAGCCAGCTCGTACAGGTCCTTGTCGATCGGCTCGGCCGGCTCGATCTTGTTCTTGATGCCGTCCAGGCCCGCCAGCAGCAGGGCCGAGAAGGCGAGGTACGGGTTGCCGGAGGAGTCGGGCGCGCGGAACTCGACGCGCTTGGCCTTCGGGTTGGAGCCCGTGATCGGGATACGCATGGCCGCGGAACGGTTGCGCTGCGAGTACACCATGTTGATCGGCGCCTCGAAGCCCGGGACCAGACGGTGGTACGAGTTCACCGTCGGGTTGGTGAACGCGAGCAGCGACGGGGCGTGCTTGAGGATGCCGCCGATGTAGTAGCGGGCGGTGTCCGACAGGCCCGCGTAACCGGCCTCGTCGTAGAAGAGCGGCTGGCCGCCGGTCCACAGCGACTGGTGGACGTGCATGCCCGAGCCGTTGTCACCGAAGATCGGCTTCGGCATGAAGGTCGCGGTCTTGCCGTTGCGCCACGCCACGTTCTTCACGATGTACTTGAAGAGCTGGAGGTCGTCGGCCGCGGCGAGCAGCGTGTTGAACTTGTAGTTGATCTCGGCCTGGCCGGCGGTGCCCACCTCGTGGTGCTGGCGCTCGACCTGGAGGCCGGAGTTCGCCAGCTCAAGGGAGATCTCGGCACGCAGGTCGGCGAAGTGGTCGACCGGCGGGGTCGGGAAGTAACCGCCCTTGTAGCGGACCTTGTAGCCACGGTTGTTCTCGACCGCACCGGTGTTCCAGGCGCCGGCCTCGGAGTCGATGTGGTAGAAGGACTCGTTCGCGCCGGTGGCGAAGCGCACGCTGTCGAAGACGTAGAACTCGGCCTCGGGACCGAAGTACGCGGTGTCCGCGATACCGGTCGACGCCAGGTACGCCTCGGCCTTCTTGGCCACGTTGCGCGGGTCACGGGAGTACTGCTCGCCCGTGATCGGGTCGTGGATGAAGAAGTTGATGTTGACCGTCTTGTCACGGCGGAACGGGTCGACCCGCGCCGTGGACAGGTCGGCGCGCAGCGCCATGTCGGACTCGTGGATGGCCTGGAAGCCTCGGATCGAAGAGCCGTCGAAGGCCAGTTCCTCGTCCGGGTCGAAGGCCGACGCCGGCAGTGTGAAGTGCTGCATCACACCCGGCAGGTCGCAGAAGCGGACGTCGACGAACTTGACGTCCTCATCCGCGATGTACTTCTTGGCGTCGTCGGCGTTCTGGAACATCCAGCTCCTCCTACTCCCGGCCGTCCGTGCCGGGGTGGTAGTTCGTTCGTGCGGCCAGTGCGGTGGCACACGTTGGATCCGACCTTAGGGACAGGTGATTTCTCAGACATGACCCATTTGTTTCGACCAAGTTAACCGGACCCCGGCCGGGCGACCCACCTGTAGGTATCGAAAATCGCGAGCAGTACGGTGGTCGGGTGGACAACAGGGACGCAATCGGCTCGTGGCTCTCCGGACCGCGCGCAGCCGCGGAGGATGCCGGTGTCGACTTCGGATACCGGGGCGAACAGCTCGGTCTGCCGGAGGAGGGACCGGGCTCGATCGCCCGCCCGGGCCGCCGCCTCGGCGCACTGGCCGTCGACTGGGGCCTGTGCCTCCTGATCGCATACGGCCTGCTCACCGACGGCTACAACCAGGCGACCGGCAACTGGGCCCTGCTGGTCTTCTTCGTCGTGGGCGCGGTGACGGTCGGTACCGTCGGCTTCACGCCGGGCAAGCGCCTCTTCGGCCTGCGTGTGGTCGCCCTGGACACCGGCCGGGTGAACCCCCTGCGTGCCCTGCTGCGCACGGCCCTGCTGTGCGTCGCCGTTCCGGCCATGATCTGGGACCGCGACGGCCGAGGACTGCACGACCGGCTGGCCCGCACCGTGGAAGTGCGGATCTGACTGGCGTACAACGAC
>NZ_AEJB01000511.1 GCF_000331005.1 Streptomyces turgidiscabies Car8 | reverse complement strand
GCACTGCCGGGTTGACGGCGTGCCTTCGATGACAGGGGAACCAGCCTGCGGGCCCTGGCTGAACACGATGGCGGCGTCGTTTCGGTCAGCCGAAGATGCCGCCGTTGTTGTCGCCGTTTCCGCCGTTGTTGCCGTTTCCGAAGTTGACGGTCTGGAGCGTGATCTGGGTGTTGCCCGGATCGTCGACCTTGCCGCCCTGCGGATTCTGGGCGATGACCACTGCGGTGTCGCTCTGGTCGCTGCCGTTGGTGAACTGGATGTTGTTGAAGCCGGCCGCCTGCAGGATCTGCTTGGCCTCGCCGACGGTCTTCTGGGTGACGTTCGGGACGTCGGTCTGCTGGACCTCGGCCTTCTTGCCGATCTGGATGGTCACTGTGTCGCCCGGATCGGCTTGGTTGCCTGCGGGCGGGACAGTGGAGATGACCTTGCCGTCCTGGTTGTCGTCTTCGGTGTCGATCTCCGTGCACTCGCCGACGAGGCCGTTGGCCACCATCTGTTGCTTGGCGGTGTCACAGTCCTGGCCGGTGACGTCCGGGACTGTGGACTTCTTCACTTCCTTGGCGATGGTGAGGGTGATCTTCGAGCCCTTCTCCACCTCGGCGCCGAACGTGAGGGACTGTTCCAGGACACTCCCCGGGTCCTCAGGGGACTCCTTCTCCACCGTTTTCACGTCGAACTGGTACTCGTCGCCCTCGAGCTTCTTCGTGGCTTCGTCGACGGTGGAGCCGACCACGCTCGGCACGATCACCTTCGGTGCCCCGGTGGACACCACCAGTGCGATCGTGTCGTTCTTCTTCACGTCGGCCCCGGCCGCCGGGTTCTGGGAGCAGATGTTGCCCTTGGGCTCGTTCTCGCAGGGTTTGTCCGTGAACGTCAGTTTCAGGTCGACGTTCACGGCCGCCTTCTCCGCGTCGGCCTTGGTCTGGCTGACGAAGTTCGGGTTCTTGAAGGCGCTGTCGTTCACCGCCTGCCCGTCGAACACGTACTTGCCGATCAGGATCGCGCCCACCAGCACCAGCACGCCCGCCACGGCCAGGAGGATCGTCGAGGTGTTCGACTTCTTCTGCTGGCGGCGTCGGGGACCGCGGTCGTCGAAGCCGAAGCCGCCGTCGTCCGGGTTCATCGGGGGGAGCATGGTGGTGGCGCCGGCGTCGGAGCGCAGGGCGGTGGTGGCCTGGTCGTCGGGGTAGCCGTAGGCGCCGTAGCCGACCGCGCCCATCGCCGCCGCGGCCGCGACGGGCTGGCCGTCGAGGCAGGCCTCGATGTCGGCGCGCATCTCGTCGGCGGACTGGTAGCGGTAGTCGGGGTCCTTGACCAGGGCCTTGAGGACGATGGCGTCCATCTCGGGCGTGATCTCGGGGTCGAACACCGACGGGGGCTGCGGTTCTTCCCGTACGTGCTGGTAGGCCACCGCGACCGGGGAGTCCCCGATGAAGGGCGGGCGGACCGTCAGGAGTTCGTAGAGGAGGCAGCCGGACGAGTAGAGGTCGCTTCGGGCGTCGACCTGTTCGCCCTTCGCCTGCTCGGGCGACAGGTACTGGGCTGTTCCTATGACCGCGGACGTCTGCGTCATCGTCATGCCGGAGTCGCCCATCGCACGGGCGATGCCGAAGTCCATGACCTTGACCTGGCCGTTGCGCGTGAGCATCACGTTGGCCGGCTTGATGTCACGGTGGACGATGCCGCTTCTGTGGGAGTACTCCAATGCCTGGAGGATCCCGATGGTCATCTCCAGCGTCCGCTCGGGCAGCAGCTTGCGGCCAGAGTGGAGGAGTTCGCGGAGGGTGGAGCCGTCCACGTACTCCATGACGATGTACGGGATGGACGTCCCGTCGATGTAGTCCTCGCCGGTGTCGTACACGGCGACGATCGCGGGATGGTTGAGCGAGGCGGCCGACTGGGCCTCCCGGCGGAACCGGGCCTGGAAGGAAGGGTCGCGCGCGAGGTCGGCGCGCAACGTCTTCACTGCCACGGTGCGGCCCAGGCGGGTGTCATGGGCGAGGTATACCTCTGCCATGCCACCACGGCCGAGCACGTGACCCAGCTCGTACCGGCCGCCGAGGCGACGCGGCTCTTCCATAGCTTCCTACCAGCCCTCTCCGTCGGTCCCGACCGCACCTGCTGTGTGGTCCGGCGGTGTGCCGTCCGGGCATACGGTACCCGGGTTCATTTGTGTGACCTGGCCAAGCCCGTCAGCCGATACCGGACCGGTATCGCAACGTGCACCGATGTGAAGGGGACGTGACGGGGCTCACTCCTTGCTCTTGATGACCGCCTCCATCACGCTCTTGGCGATGGGCGCGGCCAGACCGCCGCCCGAGATCGCGTCGCGGATGGCTCCCTCGTCCTGGACCACGACCGCCACGGCGACCGGTGAGCTGCCGTCGGCGAGCTTGGCGTAGGAGATGAACCAGGCGTACGGCTTCTCGCTGTTGTCGACGCCGTGCTGGGCGGTGCCGGTCTTGCCGCCGACGGTGACGCCGCTGATCTGGGCGTTCTTGCCGGTGCCGTCCTTGACGACCGTCTCCATCATGGACTGGAGGGTCTGGGCGTTCTTGGAGGTGAGCGGCTGGCTCATCTCCTCGGGCTCGGTCTGTTCGAGCACGTCGATGTTGGGCGCCTGGAGCTTGTCGACCATGTACGGCTTCATCAGCTTGCCGTCGTTGGCGATCGCGGAGGCGACCATGGCCATCTGCAGCGGGGTCGTCGCGGTCTCGAACTGGCCGATCGAGCTGAGCGCGGTCTGCGGCCGGTCCATCTTCTCGGGGAAGTTGGAGGCGGCGGAGCGGACCGGGATGAACTGCTCGGAGTTGAAGCCGAACTTCTTGGCCTCCTCCAGCATCTTGTCCTTGCCGACGTCGACGCCGATCTTGCCGAAGACGGTGTTGCAGGAGTACTGGAGGGCGACGCGCATGGACGCGTTCTTGCAGGGGATGGTCCCCTCGTTCTTCAGCTCGGTCGTGGTGTCCGGCAGGGTGTACGGGAGCGGCGAGTCCGTCTTCTCGTCGGCGTCCGTGTACAGGTTGTTCTCCAGGGCGGCGGCGGCCGTCACGACCTTGAAGGTGGAGCCGGGCGGGTAGATGTCGCGCAGGGCACGGTTGAGCATGGGCTCGTCGGAGTCCTGGGCCTTCTGCAGCTTCTGCCAGGCCTTCGAGTCCTTGTTCGAGTTCCCGGCGAACGTGGAGGGGTCGTACGAGGGGAAGGAGGCCAGGGCCAGGATCGCGCCGGTGGACGGGTCGATCGCGGCCACCGCGCCCTTGCCGCGGCCCTTCAGGCCGTCGTACGCGGCCTTCTGGGCGGCGGCGTTGAGGGTGGTGATGACATTGCCGCCCTGCTTCTTCTTGCCCGTGATCATGTCGAGGGTGTTGCGGAAGAAGAGCCGGTCGTCGTTGCCGGTGAGGATGCCGTCTTCGATGGACTCCAGCTGCGTCGCGCCGAACGCCTGCGAGGCGTAGCCCGTGACGGGGGCCCACATGGGCCCGTCCTTGTAGCTGCGTTTGTACTCGAAGTCGGTGCTGTCGGACTTGGTGGAGCCGGTGATCGCCTTGCCGTCGACGATGATGTTGCCGCGGGGTGTGGCGTAGCGCTCGATGGCGACGCGGCGGTTGTACTTGTCGTCCTTGAGGGCGTCCGCCCGGACGTACTGGATCCAGTTGTCGCGGATGAGCAGGGCGAGCACGAGCAGCCCACAGAAGAGTGCGATCCGGCGCAGGGGCTTGTTCACGGTCGGACCACCTGGGTCATCTCGGCGTCGGGGCTGGGGGCCGGGGCGGGTGCTGGGCGGCGTGCGGTGTCGCTGATTCTGAGCAGGATGGCGATGAGGGCCCAGTTGGCGATGACGGAGGATCCACCGGCGGCGAGGAACGGCATCGTCATACCGGTGAGCGGGATCAGGCCCATGACGCCGCCGGCCACGACGAAGACCTGGAGCGCGAAGGCGCCGGACAGGCCGATGGCCAGCAGCTTGCCGAAGGGGTCGCGGGCGGCGAGGGCGGTGCGGACACCGCGTTCCACCACCAGACCGTAGATGAGCAGGATCGCCATGACGCCGGCCAGGCCGAGTTCCTCGCCGAAGGTGGCGAGGATGAAGTCGGAGTTGGCCGCGAAGCCGATGAGGTCGGAGTTGCCCTGGCCGAGCCCGGTACCGAGGGTGCCGCCGGAGCCGAAGGCCCACAGGGCCTGCATGGACTGCATGGTGTGGCCCTGGACCCCCTTCAGGCTGAGGAGGTATTCGTTCATCGGGTCGAGCCAGGCCTGGACGCGCTGCTGGACGTGCGACTCGAAGCTGGCGACGCCGACCGCGCCGGCCGCCGACATCAGCAGACCGAAGACGATCCAGCTGGTCCGCTCGGTGGCGACGTACAGCATGATGATGAACATTCCGAAGAACAGCAGCGACGTACCGAGGTCGGTCTCGAAGACCAGGATCAGGATCGAGATGATCCAGACGACGATGATCGGTCCGAGGTCGCGGCCTCGGGGCAGGTACAGGCCCATGAAGCGGCGACTGGCGAGGGCGAGGGCGTCGCGTTTCACCATCAGGTAGCCGGCGAAGAAGATCGCGAGGGCGATCTTCGCGAACTCACCGGGCTGGACGCTGCCCAGGCCCGGGATCCTGATCCAGATCTTGGCGCCGAAGTTGTCGAAGCCGAGGCCCGGGACCAGCGGCAGGACCAGCAGGACCACGGCTCCGGCCATGGAGATGTAGGTGTAGCGCTGAAGGATGCGGTGGTCCTTGAGGAAGACCAGCACCGCCACGAACAGGGCGACGCCCAGTGCGGAGTTCAGCAGCTGGCGAGGAGCCGATTCGACGTAGTTGGGGAGTTGCTGGAGCCGCTTCGACTGGTCCAGTCGCCAGATGACGACCAGGCCGATGCCGTTGAGGAGTGTGGCCAGGGGCAGCAGCAGTGGGTCGGCGTACGGGGCGAACTTGCGTACGACGAGGTGGCCGACGCCGGCGATCAGGCCGAGGCCGACGCCGTAGCTGAGGACGCCCGCGGGGACCTTGTCGTCGATGGCCAGGCCCACGTTGACGTAGGCGAAGACGGGGATGACGACGGCGAACACCAGGAGTCCCAGTTCGGTGTTGCGGCGGCTTGGAGTGCCGATCGCGCCGATCGTGGACGTGTGGTGCTGTGAGTTGGTGGTTGTACTGCTCATCGTATGAAGTGGCCCCTCACGGCTTGCCTACTGCTTACCGCACAGCGAGACCAGCTTCTGCTCTTCCTCGGAGAGGCTGGGGCCGGGTGTGGGAGTGGGTGCGGTTGTGGACGGGGACGCCGATCCGGACGGCGTCGGGCTGGGCGTTGCCTTGGACGCGGCGGCGGTACGGGTGGTTCCCGTGGTGCCTCCTGCCTCGCCCTCGCCGGTCTTGGCGTTGTTCGCGTTGTCGGCCGCGCGCCGTGCTTCCTGCTTCTTGCATGCGGAGGCCTGGGTGGCCAGCTCGGAGATCTTCGACTGGGCGTCCTTGAGGCCGCCCTCCGTGATGGTGCCCTCGACCTGCTTCTGCTGGTAGGCGGGCAGGTACTTGAGTTCGATCTCGGGGTGGTCCTTCTCGACCTTCGAGAGCGAGACCCAGGCCAGGTCCTGGTTGATGCCCCGGTACAGCGCCACGTGCTCGTCGCTGGCACCGACGTAGTACTGCGTCTGTGTCCAGCGGTAGCCGCCGTACAGGCCGCCGCCGATGACGGCGAGGGCGAGGGTGATGTAGAGGGTCCTCTTGAACCACCTGCGGCCGGCGCTGGGTTTGACGAAGTCGTCGTCGGTGTAGCCGCCGAAGCCGCCGGTCTGGATGTAGCCGGTGGTGTCGCCGGAACCGGGCGGGCCGAACTCGCCGCCTCCGCCGCCGTGCGCGGGCCGCTGCCGGCCGAGCCCGGAGGCGCGTCCGGCGGGGGTCTGCATGGCGCCGCCGTCGTGCAGGTGGTGCTGGTTGTGCTGGTTCTCGGCGACCGCGCCGACCACGACGGGTACGTCGGACAGCTGTCCGGCGAGGGTGTCCCCGGTGTCGAGGTCCAGGACGTCGGCGATGATCACGGTGATGTTGTCGGGGCCGCCGCCGCGCAGCGCCAGCTCGATGAGCTGCTGCACGGTCTCCTGGGGGCCCTGGTAGCTGGCGAGCGTGTCCTCCATGGTCTGGTGGGACACGACGCCGCTCAGGCCGTCGGAGCAGATCAGGTACCGGTCGCCGGCGCGGACCTCGCGGATGGAGAGGTCGGGCTCGACATGGTCGCCGCTGCCCAGTGCGCGCATGAGGAGCGAGCGCTGCGGGTGGGTGGTGGCCTCTTCCTCGGTGATGCGTCCCTCGTCGACGAGGCGCTGCACCCAGGTGTGGTCCTGCGTGATCTGGGTGAGGACGCCGTCGCGGAGGAGGTACGCACGCGAGTCGCCCACGTGTACGAGGCCGAGGCGCTGGCCCGTCCACAGGAGGGCGGTGAGCGTGGTGCCCATGCCCTCCAGCTGGGGGTCCTCCTCGACCATCATCCTGAGCTGGTCGTTGGCCCGCTGCACCGCGGTGCCGAGCGAGGTGAGGATGTCGGAACCGGGGACGTCGTCGTCGAGGGCGACGATGGTGGAGATCACCTCGGAGGAGGCGACCTCACCGGCGGCCTGGCCGCCCATGCCGTCGGCGATCGCGAGGAGACGGGGACCGGCGTAGCCGGAGTCCTCGTTGCCCTCGCGGATCATGCCTTTGTGCGATCCGGCGGCGAAGCGCAGTGACAGACTCATGCGCACCTCGCCCGTCGGCTCCGGGTACATCCGCACGGTGCCCACCCTCCGGTCGGGAGCGCGCCGGGGCCCTTCGCGTGGACCGCCGCCGCGTGCTCGCTCCGCTCGCGCCTATTCATGATGTAGCACTACTTCCGCAGCTCGATGACGGTCTTGCCGATGCGGATCGGCGCGCCCAGCGGAATGGGCGTGGGAGTCGTCAGCCGGGTCCGGTCGAGATAGGTGCCGTTGGTGGACCCGAGGTCCTCGACGATCCACTGGCCGTCGCGGTCCGGGTAGATCCTGGCATGCCTGCTGGAGGCGTAGTCGTCGTCCAGCACGATGGTCGAGTCGTGGGCCCGGCCGAGCGTGACCGTCTGCCCCTGGAGGGCGACGGTGGTGCCCGTCAGGGTGCCCTCGGAGACGACCAGTTTGCTGGGGGCGCCCCGGCGCTGCCTGCCGCCGCCGGACGGCTGCTGCTGGCGCTGTTGCGGTGGCGCGGCGGTCTGCCGGGCGGCCTGCTGCTGGCGGCCGCTGTCACGCCTCGACCCGCGCTGGGTGACACGCGTACCGAACAGATCGCTGCGGATGACCTGCACGGCCACGATCACGAACAGCCACAGTACGGCCAGGAAACCCAGCCGCATGACCGTGAGGGTCAGCTCTGACATTGCCCCCGCTTCACCCTTCGGCTTGCCGGTAAATGATGGTGGTGCTGCCCACGACGATCCGCGAGCCGTCGCGGAGCGTAGCGCGGGTGGTGTGCGTCCCGTCCACCACGATGCCGTTGGTGGACCCGAGATCCTGGATCGTCGGGGGCGTTCCGGGGCGGATCTCACAGTGCCGGCGTGAGACTCCGGGGTCGTCGATCCGTACGTCGGCCTCGGTGCTGCGGCCCAGTACGAGCGTCGGGCCGGAGATCTGGTGGCGGGCGCCGTTGATCTCGACCCAGCATCGCATCCGGTTCGCGCCCGCGGTCGGGCGCTGGCCCATGGGCGGGCCTGCCGGTGCGGCGCCGGGGCGTCCGCCGGGCGGCGGTCCGGCCGGCATCGGGGGCGGTGCGGCGGCGGGCGGATAGCCGTAACCGCCCGCTCCGGGCCGGCTCCTCGGCGGGGCCGCGGGTGCGGCGGCGCCGGGGGACTGCTGGTTGGTGGAGGAGGCGAGCGTACGGCTGCGGACCCGGTACAGACCGGTGTCCAGGTCGTCGGCCTTCTCCAGGTGCACCTTGACGTTGCCCATGAAGGTGTACCGCTGCTGCTTGGCGTAGTCCTGCACCATGCCGGCGAGTTCGTCGCCGAGCTGTCCGGAGTAGGGGCTGAGGCGCTCGTGGTCCGGTGCGCTCAGTTCCACGATGAAGTCGTTGGGTACGACGGTCCGGTCGCGGTTCCAGATGGTCGCGTTGTTGTCGCACTCGCGTTGCAGTGCGCCCGCGATCTCCACGGGCTGGACCTCGGACTTGAACACTTTGGCGAAGGTGCCGTTGACCAGACCTTCGAGACGCTGCTCGAACTTCTTCAGGACTCCCATGGGGCACCTCCTCCTGGTTGCTGCTCTGTCTGAAGCCTTGCGTGCCGTGCCTGTCGTGCGTGCCGTGCTTGGTACTGCTTACTGATCGTATCCACGCGCCGGGAAATCGGCTGGTTCCCCCTGTCAGGACGGTCGACGGGTGTCGACGCCTGACGAAGTTCCCGCGGAAGCTCCTCTTCGAACTCCTTGAGCCGTACCCAGATCGTAGAGGCGGCGCCAAACCAGTGTCCCGCACCTGACTGTGCACCTTGCCCGCCTCCTGGGGAGATGGGCTGGACCGGTACGAGGTTGATACGTGAACCGGCACGTGTTGATACGAAGTCGCAGCCGGTCCGGCTCGGTCCGGGCGGGGCGGGAGTGCGTCCGGGGGTGGGGAAAGGGATGTGAACCCACCACTTCCAGCGTGCTAATCTTCTCGATGTCGGAAGGCCCAAGCACCTCTGGGAGCAGGGCCTGAAGGCATAGCGAATGCGCGAGTGGCGGAATGGCAGACGCGCTGGATTCAGGTTCCAGTGCCCGCAAGGGCGTGGGGGTTCAACTCCCCCCTCGCGCACAGATGAACGGCCCTCATCGGGATCCCGATGAGGGCCGTTTCTCGTTGTCCCTGTGCGTCTCGTCCTCGCTGTCGCGGAGATGTGAGGTCTCTCTCATCGCGGTGGGTTCCGCGGCGGTGCCCGACTTATCCACAGGGTCTGACCTGATGTGGTCTGTGGTTGTACGGTCGTCGCGAGTTGATGTTGTCGGTGGCGAGCGGAGCGGGGGAGGCGGTCGCGATGACCGAGGTCGGTACGGGGTCGGCGGGGGCCACGGTGGCGCGGAGCCGGGTGCGCGAGCTTCCCCAGGTGCGCGGGTTCGCCCAGTGGCAGTCGGAGGGCTCCCCCAAGGAGGAGGGCAAGGCGTTGCGGCGGGAGGTGCCGCGCAGCGCGCACGCCTCCTTCGACGCCGGCGCGGACGGTGGCCGTCCGGACGCGGAGGCGGCGGTCAGGGAGTCCAACCGCGGTCGTATCCCCGGGCTGACCCCGATAAGGGTGGGCAGGATGGCGGCCACCCCGTTCGCCTTTCTGCGCGGTTCGGCGGGGCTGATGGCGTACGACCTGGCCCGTACCCCGATGACCAGGATCCGGGCGCAGATCTGCGGTGACGCCCACGCGGGCAACTTCGGTCTGTACGGTGACGCGCGCGGCGGCCTGGTCATGGATCTGAACGACTTCGACGAGACCGTCCAGGGGCCCTGGGAGTGGGACCTCAAGCGGCTCGCCGCCTCGCTGGTGCTCGCGGGCCGGGAGGCGGGCGCGGACGAGGGCACCTGCCGGCAGGCGGCGCACGGCGCTGTCGGCGCGTACCGCCGGACGATGCGGCTGCTCGCGAAGCTGTCGGTGCTGGACGCGTGGAACGCGATCGCGGACGAGGAGCTGGTCTCCCACACCGATGCCCATGATCTGGCCGGCACGCTGGAGCGGGTCTCCGAGAAGGCGCGGGGCAACACCAGTGGGCGTTTCGCGGCCAGGTCGACGGAGGTCACCGAGGACGGCGGGCGGCGCTTCGTGGACGCTCCGCCGGTGCTGCGGGGGGTGCCGGACGCGGAGGCCGCGGCGGTGGCGGCGTCGCTGGAGGAGTACGTGAGCACGCTGTCGGAGGACCGTCTTCCGCTGCTGGCCCGTCACTCGGTGCACGATGTGGCGTTCCGCGTCGTCGGCACGGGCAGTGTGGGTGCGCGGTCGTATGTCGTGCTGCTCCTGGACCATAAGGGCGAGTGTCTCGTCCTGCAGGTGAAGGAGGCCCGTCCCTCGGCGCTGGTCCCGCATCTGGTGACCGCCGGCTTCGACCCGGTGGAGGCGGCGGGTGCGGTGCACGAGGGGCGCCGGGTGGTGCTCGGGCAGAAGAGCATGCAGGTCGTCAGCGACGTTCTTCTGGGCTGGACGACGGTCGACGGGCTGCCTTTCCAGGTACGGCAGTTCCGCAACCGCAAGGGCAGCGTCGACCCGGCGGCCCTGTCCGCCGACCAGATCGACGACTACGGCCGGATGACGGGCGCTCTCCTGGCGCGTGCCCACGCCCACAGTGCCGACCCCCGGCTGATCACCGGGTACTGCGGCAAGAGCGACGAGCTGGACGAGGCGATGGCGACGTTCGCGACGGCTTATGCCGACCGTACGGAGGCGGACCACGCGGTTCTGGTGGCGGCGGTGCGGGCGGGGAGGATCGACGCGGAGATGGGCGTGTGATGGTCGAAGACGGGGGTGAAGGGTACGGGGTGTGACGGTTGCGGGGGCTGTTTCGGGCTCGGTCCGGTGACCTTGGCCGGGCGGGTGAGCCGTGGCCTAGGCTTGGGCGGGTGACGACCCCGGAAGCTGAGCAGTCCTCGTCCGCGCCCGACGCCGAAGGGCCGCGGGAGCGCCCTGACGCGCAGGCGCCGTCCGGCGCGGCTGAGGGGCCGCGGCCCGAGGAGCGGCTGGAGCGGGCCGTGCGGGTCGCGGAGCAGGCACTCATCGAGTACGAGATCGCGGTCGAGACCTTCCGTATCGAGGTCGAGAACTTCTCGCGGCTGCACCATCAGAAGCTCGGTCCGATGTACGCCCGCCTCGACGAGCTGGACGCGGAGATCGCCGAGGCGAAGGCCGCGCGCAGCGGTGATCCCGAGGATGTGCGAGCGGCGCAGGAGGCGCGGGCGCGGGTCATGCCGATGCCGGGTGTCGAGGAGCTGTTCCACGGCTGGATGGACTCGGAGGGGCTGTTCCCGGAGGCGGCGGCGATGCTCACCGAGCAGCCGGTGCGGCCTCCGCAGCGGGTCCGCCCGAGCGACGAGGCCCGCAAGCTGTACCGCGAGCTGGTCCGCAAGGCCCACCCGGACCTGGCGCAGGACGAGGGTGAGCGGGCGCGGCGCGACGAGTTCATCGCCCGGGTCAACAGTGCCTACGGGCGGGGTGACGAGGTGCTGCTGCGGGAGCTGGCCGAGGAGTGGGCGGCCGGGCCGGTGCCCGAGGAGTGGCGGCCGAGTCACAGCGAGGAGCTGTACGCCCGCCTGGAGTGGCTTTCCCAGCGCAAGGAGCTGCTCACGCTGGTCGCCCGTGAGCTGGAGGAGGGGGCGATCGGCGCGATGCTGAAGCTCGCTCCGGACGACCCGGACCGTCTCCTGGAGGAGATCGCCGAGCAGTTGCTGGCTCAGGTGTCGCAGCGTGAGGCGGAGCTCGCGGCGTTGCTCGGTCGGTGACCTGGGTATCGTCGGGGCATGCGTTTTGGATCTGGTGTGCCCACGGTCGAGGTCGCGGACCTCAAGGACGGCGACTTCCTGCTGGACGTCCGTGAGGACGAGGAGTGGCAGGCGGGGCACGCCGAGGGGGCGTTGCACGTCCCGATGAGTGAGTTCGTCGCCCGCTACGGCGAGGTGACCGAGGCGGCGCCGCAGGACGGCCGGGTCAATGTGATCTGCCGTTCTGGTGGCCGGTCGGCCCAGGTGACGAACTATCTGGTCCAGCAGGGCATCGACGCGGTGAACGTCGACGGCGGTATGCAGGTGTGGGAGGCGGCGGGCCGCCCGGTCGTCACGGACGAGGGTGCGCCGGGCTTCGTCGCCTGAATCCCCGCGCCTGACGGCCCCGGGGTCGTTTCAGGCCAGTTGGTGGGCCGCGAGCAGGTCTCCCAGCATCTCCTCGTGGGCGGCGGCGGGGCCGAGCGACAGTTCCAGGTGTTTGGCCCAGGCGTGGTACCGGTGCAGCGGATAGTCGGTGTCGGCGCCGAAGCCGCCGTGCAGGTGCTGCGCGGTCTGTACGACCCTCCGTACGCCTTCCGAGGCCCAGATCTTGGCGACGGCCACGTCCCCGGAGACGGGCAGCGCGCCTCCGGCCCCCGTGCTGATGCGCCACGCGGCCTGCCACAGCGTGGCCTCCATCGCGCGCAGGTCGATGTACCGGTCGGCGGCCTGGACGGCGACGGCCTGGAACGTTGCCAGGGGATGCCCGAACTGCACTCGCTTGCCGGTGTAGTCGCTGGTCATGCCCAGTACCGCGGTCCCCAGTCCGAGCGTCTGCGCGCAGGTGCCGACGGTCAGGAGATCGCGCAGCCACGGCCAGGCGCCGTCGGCGTCGAGGACGTACCGGCCGGGCAGCCGCACGGAGTCCAGGCGCAGTTCGCCGAGTCGCTCTCCGGCGGTGGATATCTGCTCGGCGAGGTGGACGCCGTCGAGCGGGACGCCTTCGGGGGCGCGGGGGACGAGGGCGAGGACGGTCCGGTCGGCGCTCGTGCGCGCGGGGACGAGGACGAAGTCGGCGTTGTGCGCCCAGGGCACCGCCGTCTGTATCCCGTCGAGCACCCAGAGGTCGCCGTCCCGGCTCGCGGTCACGGCGAGTTCGGCGGGGTCGTGGCCGGTACGGCCGTGCGCGGCGACGGAGAGCACGAGTTCGCCGGTCCCGGTGCGGCGCAGTACCTCGTCCCGCAACTCCCCGCTCCCGTACGCCTGTACGGCCGCGGCCGCGGCGCAGTTCTCCAGCAGGGGCACCCTGGCCAGTACCTTCGCGGACTCGCGCAGGACGAGGCACAGGGCGATGGCGTCGAGACCGGCCCCGCCGAACTCCTCGGTGAGCAGGAGGCTCAGCAGATCCGCGCCGGCGAGGCTCGCCCACAGTGCCCGGTCGAAGTCGTCCGCGACGGCCCCCGGGACGAGTGACGGACTGGGCACCGTGTCCGGCGCGACCCCGCCGAACACCGCTCGGGCCGCCTCGACCGCCGCCTGCTGCTCCTCACTGAACCTGAAGTCCACGGTGCTGTCCTCTCGGCAAGGGGGGGCGGGTGATCTGACGGGGGTTACCTGACGGGGCGTCAAGATAGAACAGGTTCTAGAAGAAGGGAACGGGTGAGGCCGGGAGGGTGTGCGGCAGCGACCGATCGTTCGGTTTGTCCGAGTCGATCGTCCGGGGTGGGCCGTAGGGTGTCAACGGCTGTGGACAACTTCTGGGACGGGCCGTGCGGGCACTGTCCATCGGTCGCACGGGTGTGCGGAGGGGGCTGTGCTGGGCGGGTGGGCCTGAGTACCGTGCCCGTGCGCATGCCGTGTCGTGGTGCGCGTGGGCCGGCGGGTGCGGTGGGACCGGGTATCGGGAGACGGGGCGGAATGGACGCGTACGAGGCAGGCCCGGACGCCGGGCACGGGCGCGACGAGCCCGGCGAGGCGGAGGGGCCTCCGTCCGACGGCCCCCAGCCACCGCCCGGGGCCGGGCCGCCGGACGAGGGCGCCGCATCTCACCTCGCCTCCGGGGAAGCTCCCCGCACGGCGCTGGCGGCTCTCTCGCTGCCGTACCAGATCGGCGCCGCCCTGGCCGTCGCGGTCGTCGCTGTTGCCGCGTGTGTCCACCTCGGCATGGTCTTTCTGCACGTCGCGCCCTCGAACACGGTCTCGAAGGAGCACTCCCGGGCGATCGACGACTGGATCTACCCGGAGTTCGAGCAGAACTGGAAGCTCTTCGCCCCCAACCCGCTGCAGCAGAACGTCGCGGTCGAGGTCCGAGCCGATGTCCGTACGGCGGACGGCGGGGCCCGGACGACCGGCTGGTACGACCTCTCCGCACTGGACGGCAGGGCCATCGACGGCAACCTGCTGCCGAGCCACACCCAGCAGAACGAGCTGCGCCGGGCCTGGGACTTCCTGCTCGCCTCGCACGACGCGCAGAACCGTCCCTCGGGCCTGCACGGCGTCCTGGCCGAGCGGTATATGCGCCGCATCGTCGTCCTGCGCCTGGACCGTGAGGACGCCGCCGGGCCCGGCGGCACGATCGACCGGGTCCAGGTCCGCTCCCGCAGTACCAACGTCCGACCGCCCGAGTGGAGCCAGGAACAGGTGCCCGACAAGCCCACGTACCGCGTACTGCCCTGGTGGACCGTCCCCGACGACGAGGCGCCCGCCGAGGCGGCGGGCCCGGCCGCCAAGACGAAGGCGGACGGCTCATGACCCGCCTCGTCCCCGCTGCCTCGCGCTCGCTGTCCCGGGGCATCGGCCGGGTCACCGAGACCGCGCTGGGTCCCTACCAGACCGCCGTCGTCCGGATCGGTTTCTCGGCGACCTGGCTGCTGTTCCTGCTGCGCGAGTTCCCGCACCGGCAGGAGCTGTACGGCCCCGACGGCCCCTGGAGCTGGGACCTCGCCCAGCAGCTCATCGCGGACAACGGCGCGTTCACCGTGCTCATGTGGTCCGGCAGCGACGTCTGGTTCGAGCTCGTCTACGCGCTCGCCGTGCTCACCGGTCTCCTTCTCCTGCTCGGCTGGCGCACCCGCACCCTCTCCGTGCTCTTCATGGTCGGCGTGCTCTCGCTCCAGAACCGCAGCATCTTCGTCGGTGACGGCGGCGACAACGTCCTGCACCTCATGTCCCTCTACCTGGTGTTCACGCGCTGCGGGCTGGTGTGGTCCCTGGACGCCCGGCGTGCCCGCAAGGCACGCGCGCGCGTGCTCTTCGATGCCCCACCCGACCGCGCGGGCCCGGTCCTCTGGGCCGTCCTCGGGGTGTTCCTCGTCGCCGGTACGGTGGCCGGAAAGCTCGACGGTGACCCGATGGTCCCGGTGATCCTCTGGGGCATGTGGCTGGCGCAGGCCGTGTGGTGGGCCGTGGCGCGCCGGGAGCGGGGCGGCGAGCCGCGGATGCTCCTCGACATCGTCGGCAACGTCGTGCACAACGCGGCCCTCTTCGTGATCATGGCCGAGGCCTGTCTGATCTACGCGACGGCCGGCTGGTACAAGATCCAGGGCTCGCGCTGGCAGGACGGCACCGCCGTCTACTACCCGCTCCACCTCGACTACTTCTCCCCGTGGCCGGCGCTCTCCGACCTGATGTCGTCGAGCGGCACGATGGTGATGCTGGTGACGTACGGGACGGTGGCCGTGCAGGTCGCCTTCCCGTTCACGCTCTTCAACCGGCGCGTCAAGAACGTCCTGCTGGCCGTGATGATGACCGAGCACGCCGTGATCGCCGTCGTCCTCGGGCTGCCCTTCTTCTCGCTCGCGATGATCGCCGCGGACGCCGTGTTCCTGCCGACCTCGTTCCTGCGACGCCTCGGGGACGGGGCGGCACGCGCGCGCGTGCGGCTGCTCGCCCGGCTGCCGGGCGACGGACGCTTCGCGCCGGGCCGGCGCACGGCCAGGGCGGCCGACGAGACTGCGGCGGACGAGACGGCGGAACCACCGCACGTAGGCTTCACGGCATGACGGACAAGGCGACGAAGTCGGCGGATGATCCGGTGGGCGACTGGCACCGGCTCGCCGGCGCTTGCGTCCTGCTCGACGGCTTCCACGCCCTCAAGCACGCCGTCCGCTTCGGCGCGCGGATCCCGCTGGCCGTGACCACCGACCGGCGGGCGACCCTGGAACTCGCCGGCCAGCTGGCTCCGGACGTACGGGACACCCTGGACGCCCTCCTGACCGAGGTCCCGGAGGCGACGTACACCTCTCTCGTGCCGCGTCCGCACCCCACCGCGGTGGCCGCCCTCGCCGTACGGCCCTCCCGCGAGGGCAACCTGGAGGCGGTCGCGCGCTCGCCCCGGACCGCGCCCGTCGTCGTCCTCGACAACCCGCGCAACCTCGGGAACGCCGGGGCCGTGATCAGGCTCGCCGCCGGGTTCGGCGCGACCGGGGTCGTCACCACCGGGACGCTCGACCCCTGGCACCCCACCGTCGTACGCGCCGGGGCGGGGCTGCACTTCGCGACCGCCGTGGAGCGCCTCGCCGTGGCCGAACTGCCGGCCGGGCCGGTGTTCGCGCTCGACCCGGAGGGCGACGACATCCGGGGGCTGAAGCTCCCGGACGACGCCGTCCTCGCCTTCGGCTCCGAGCGCAGCGGGCTGTCGCCCGAGCTACGCGCGCGGGCCGACCACCTGGTGTCGCTCCCGATGCGTCCCCAGGTGTCCAGCTACAACCTCGCGACCAGCGTGGCCATGACGCTGTACCACTGGAGCGTCACCGGTGACGGGACCCTCTGAGCCTGCTTCTAGGCCTGGCGGCGGACCTCGACCACCCGGAAGCGGTTCGCCACGAACGCGCCGTCGCACAGCGCCGCGTTCGCCGCAGGGTTGCCGCCCGAGCCGTGGAAGTCGGAGAAGGCGGCCGTCTGGTTGACGTACACCCCGCCGGTCAGGTTCAGCGACAGCTGGGCGCACTCCTCCAGGCATGCCTCCTGGATGCCCTGTTCGAACTCAGGGTCGGTCGTGTACGCGCCGACCGTCATCGCGCCCTTGTCGCGGATCGTCCGCCGCAGCAGGTCCACGGCGTCCGCCGCCGAGTCGACCGCGACGGCGAAGGAGACCGGCCCGAAGCACTCGCTCATGTAGGCGGCGTCGGAGTCCGCCCCGTCCCAGTACTTCCGTGCGCCGTCCAGCTTCACGAGGACGGGCGTACGGACCACCGCTTCGGGGAAGTCCGGGTTCACGATCTCCCGTGAGGCCAGGGCGACCTCGCCGAGCCCGGCCGCCGCCTCCAGACGGGCCTTCACATCGGGGTTGACGATCGCGCCCAGCAGCCCGTTCGCACGCGCGTCGTCGCCCAGGAGCCCGCCCACCGCGGCGGCGAGACCGGTGACCACCTCGTCGTACGACTTGTGGCCCTCCTCCGTACGGATGCCGTCACGGGGGATGAGGAGGTTCTGCGGGGTGGTGCACATCTGGCCGCTGTACAGGGAGAGGGCGAAGGCGAGGTTCGACAGCATGCCCTTGTAGTTGTCGGTCGACTCCACGATCACCGTGTTGACGCCGGCCTTCTCCGTGTAGACCTGCGCCTGGCGGGCGTTGGCCTCCAGCCAGTCGCCGAACGACGTCGAGCCCGTGTAGTCGATGATGCGGATCTCAGGGCGGGTCGCCAGGGTCTTGGCGATGCCCTCGCCGGGCCGCTCGGCCGCCAGCGCCACCAGGTTCGGGTCGAAGCCGGCCTCCGTCAGCACCTCGCGCGCGACGGAGACGCTCAGGGCGAGCGGCAGTACCGCGCGCGGGTGGGGCTTCACGAGGACCGCGTTGCCCGTGGCCAGGGAGGCGAAGAGGCCCGGGTAGCCGTTCCACGTGGGGAAGGTGTTGCAGCCGACGAGGAGGGCGATGCCACGCGGGACCGGCGTGAACTCCTTCGTGAGGGCCAGCGGATCGCGCTTGCCCTGGGGCTTGGACCACTCCGCGGTGCCGGGGGTGCGGACCTGCTCCGCGTAGGCGTAGGCCACCGCTTCCAGGCCGCGGTCCTGGGCGTGCGGGCCGCCCGCCTGGAACGCCATCATGAAGGCCTGGCCGCTGGTGTGCATGACCGCGTGCGCGAACTCGTGCGTCCGGCCGCTGATCCGCTTCAGGATCTCCAGGCAGACCATCGCGCGGACCTCCGCGCCCGCGTCGCGCCAGGCGCCCTGACCGGCCTTCATGGCGGGCAGCAGCACGTCGACGTCCGCGTGCGGGTAGGTGACGCCGAGCGCGATGCCGTACGGGGACACCTCGCCGCCCACCCAGTCGTCCGTGCCGGGCTGGTCCAGGTCGAGGCGGGTGTTCAGGACGGCGTCGAAGGCGGCCTTTCCGGCGGCCAGGTCCAGGCTGCCGTCCTCCCCGTACGCCTTGGGGTGTTCGGGGTGCGGGGACCAGTACGCGCGCGTGCGGATCGCTTCCAGCGCCTGGTCGAGGGTGGGCCGGTGCTGGGCGATCAGCTGGTGCGCGGTGAGTTCGGCGGCCATCAGGGGACCAACTCCTCGTCTCAAGAGCACTTCGTTGAGCTCATGACCTGGGCAGAAAAGGCACGACAGAGCTAGAGTAACCGAACGATCGGTCGGGACAAGGGGGTCCGCCGCATCTGTGGACAACCCCGTGCGGGAGGATCGCGCACATGACTGCACTCGACCTCAGCAGCCCCGTGGCCGTCGTCGGCACCGGCACCATGGGCCAGGGCATCGCCCAGGTCGCGCTGGTCGCCGGTCATCACGTACGGCTGTTCGACGCCGCGCCGGGGCGGGCCCAGGACGCCGCCGACGCGATCGGCGCGCGGCTCGACCGGCTCGTCGAGAAGGACCGGATGACGGCGGCCGACCGGGACACCGCCCGGGGCCGGCTGCACGCCGCCGGGAACCTCGCCGAACTCGCCGACTGCTCCCTCGTCGTGGAGGCCGTCCTCGAACGCCTCGACGTGAAGCAGGAGTTGATGCACGCCCTGGAGGACGTGGTCGACGACGACTGTCTGCTCGCCACCAACACCTCCTCCCTGTCCGTCACCGCCATCGGGGGCGCCCTGCGCAACCCCGGCCGGTTCGTGGGGCTGCACTTCTTCAACCCGGCGCCGCTGCTGCCCCTTGTGGAGGTCGTCTCCGGGTTCGCCACCGACGTCACGTCGGCCACGCGCGCGTACGAGATGGCCCGCGCCTGGGGAAAGACGCCGGTCGCCTGCGCCGACACCCCCGGGTTCATCGTCAACCGTCTCGCCCGGCCCTTCTACGCGGAGGCCTTCGCGGCGTACGAGGCCCAGTCCGCCGACCCCGCCACCATCGACGCGGTGCTGCGCGACTGCGGCGGGTTCATGATGGGCGCGTTCGAACTGACCGACCTGATCGGGCAGGACGTCAACGAGGCCGTCACCCACTCCGTGTGGCAGGCCTTCTTCCACGACGTGCGGTTCACACCCTCACTCGCCCAGCGCCGGCTCGTCGAGTCGGGCCGGCTCGGCCGGAAGACCGGGCAGGGCTGGTACGAGTACGGGGCCGACGCCGAGCGCGCCGAACCGCACACCGCGGAACAGGCCCAGCCGCCCGCGTACGTCGTCGCCGAGGGCGACCTGGGCCCCGCGGCCGACCTCCTCGCGCTGATCCGTGAGGCGGGCATTCCCGTCCGTGAGGACGAGGAGGACCACGGCACCCGGCTGGTGCTGCCCAGCGGCGGTCAGCTGGTCCTCGCCGACGGGCAGACAAGCGTCGAGTTCCGGGACGTCGTCTACTTCGACCTCGCCCTCGACTACCGCCGGGCCACCCGGATGGCCCTGTCCGCCTCCCAGGACACCCAGCCGCAGACCCTCTCCGAGGCCATCGGTCTCTTCCAGGCACTCGGCAAGGCCGTCAGCGTCCTCGGGGACGCCCCCGGCATGATCGTCGCCCGTACGGTGGCCCGGATCGTCGACCTCGCGCACGACGCCGTCGCCAAGGGCGTCGCCACCGAGGAGGACGTCGACACGGCGATGCGCCTCGGGGTCAACTACCCGCTGGGACCGTTCGAGTGGAGCCGCCGGCTCGGCCGGAGCTGGGCGCACGAGATCCTCGACGAACTGCACCAGCGCGACCCGAGCGGACGGTACGCGCCGTCCCTCGCGCTCTACCGCCACGCGTACGCCACCGACAAGCGGGAGGGCACCCCATGACCACCGCCAAGCGCGACACGTACACCCCGCAGACGCTTCTCCAGGTCGCCGTCCAGGTGTTCATCGAGCGCGGCTACGACGGCACCTCGATGGAGCACCTCTCCAAGGCGGCGGGCATCTCCAAGTCGTCGATCTACCACCACGTCACCGGCAAGGAGGAGCTGCTGCGGCTGGCCGTCAGCCGGGCGCTGGACGGGCTCTTCGGGATCCTCGACGAGGAGCACGCGCGCGTGGGGCCCGCCGCCGGGCGCCTGGAGTACGTCGTACGGCGCATGGTGGAGGTGCTCATCGCCGAACTGCCGTACGTGACGCTGCTGCTGCGGGTGCGCGGCAACACCGGCACCGAGCGCTGGGCCCTGGAACGGCGCCGCGACTTCGACCACCGGGTGGCCGAGCTGCTCAAGGCGGCCGCCGCCGAGGGCGACATACGCGGTGACGTGGAGGTGCGCCTCGCGACCAGGCTCGTCTTCGGGATGATCAACTCGGTCGTCGAGTGGTACCGGCCGGACGGGCGTGGCATGGGTGAGCGGGAGGTCGCCGACGCGGTGGCGCGGCTGGTCTTCGGGGGGCTGCGCCACCCGGCGTGAGCGCCCTTGAAGGGGTTACTCAGGTCTGCGGTTCCAGGTCCTCGGCCTCGAACACCAGCAGGGTGCGTGTGCTGAGCACCTCCGGGATCGCCTGCAGGCGCATCAGCACCAGTTCGCGCAGCGCCTTGTTGTCGGGGGTGTGGACCAGCAGGAGTACGTCGAAGTCGCCGCCCACCAGGGCGATGTGGTCGGCGCCGGGGAGCTGTCTCAGCTGCTCGCGGACCGTGCGCCAGGAGTTCTGGACGATCTTCAGGGTGATGTACGCCGAGGTGCCCTGTCCGGCGCGCTCGTGGTCCACGCGGGCGCCGAAGCCACGGATCACGCCGTCCTCGATGAGGCGGTTGATGCGCGCGTAGGCGTTGGCCCGCGAGACGTGGACGTGTTCGGCCACGGAACGGATCGAGGCGCGGCCGTCCGCCTGGAGCATCTGCAGGATGTCCTGATCAATGGCGTCCAGCGGGCGCGGGGGCGGCGGGGTGCCGCCGCCTTCCTGGCGTTCGGCCATTTGTTCAGGTGCCATGTCCCCCCGCTTCCCTTTCATGGACGTACTGCGTCCATCTCAGGCTGTGGAGAACCGTTTGTCCACAGCCTGGCGGTGCCTGTAGCCAAAATGTGCCGACGACCGAACAATCGGTAGGTGAGGCGAGTCACATCCGTGGCGCGCCCGGAGCCGTCTCCCACGAGGAGGTGCCGTCATGACGGTCATGGAGCAGCGGGGCGCATACCGGCCCACGCCGCCGCCCGCCTGGCAGCCCCGTACCGACCCCGCGCCGCTGCTGCCCGACGCGGCGCCGTACCGCGTCCTCGGCACCGAGGCGGCGGCGCAGGCGGATGCCAGGCTGCTGCGCCGGCTGTACGCGCAGTTGGTGCGCGGGCGCCGGTACAACGCGCAGGCCACCGCCCTCACCAAGCAGGGCCGGCTCGCGGTGTATCCCTCCAGCGTCGGCCAGGAGGCCTGTGAGGTGGCCGCCGCGCTCGTCCTGGAGGACCGCGACTGGCTCTTCCCCAGCTATCGGGACACGCTCGCCGTGGTCGCCCGGGGCGTGGACCCCGTACAGGCGCTGACGCTGCTGCGCGGTGACTGGCACACCGGGTACAACCCGCGTGAGCACCGGGTGGCGCCCCTGTGCACCCCGCTGGCGACGCAGCTGCCGCACGCCGTGGGGCTCGCGCACGCCGCCCGCCTCAAGGGCGACGACGTGGTCGCGCTGGCCATGGTCGGCGACGGCGGCACCAGTGAGGGCGACTTCCACGAGGCGCTGAACTTCGCCGCCGTGTGGCAGGCGCCGGTGGTCTTCCTGGTCCAGAACAACGGCTTCGCGATCTCGGTACCGCTCGCCAAGCAGACCGCCGCCCCGTCGCTGGCCCACAAGGCGGTGGGCTACGGGATGCCGGGCCGGCTGGTCGACGGCAACGACGCGGTCGCCATGTACGACGTGCTGAGCGAGGCCGTACGCCACGCGCGCGCGGGTGGTGGTCCCACGCTCGTCGAGGCGGTGACCTACCGCGTGGAGGCGCACACCAACGCCGACGACGACAAGCGCTATCGGGCCGACTCCGAGGTCACCGCCTGGCGCGAGCACGACCCGATCGACCTTCTGGAACGGGAGCTCACCGCGCGCGGGCTCCTCGACGAGGACGGCATCAGGGCGGCGCGCGACGACGCCGAGACACTCGCCGCCGACCTGCGCGCCCGGATGAACCAGGACCCGGCGCTCGACCCCATGGACCTGTTCGCCCAGGTGTACGCCGAGCCCACCCCGCAACTGCGCGAGCAGCGGGCCCAGTTGCGGGCCGAGCTCGACGCCGAGGCGGAGGGGACGCACTGATGACCACCGTCGCCCTCAAACCGGCCACCATGGCGCAGGCCCTCACGCGCGCGATGCGCGACGCCATGGCCACCGACCCCACCGTGCACGTCATGGGTGAGGACGTCGGCACCCTCGGCGGGGTCTTCCGGGTCACCGACGGGCTCGCCAAGGAGTTCGGCGAGGACCGCTGCACGGACACCCCGCTGGCCGAGGCGGGCATCCTCGGGGCGGCCGTCGGCATGGCCATGTACGGTCTGCGCCCGGTCGTGGAGATGCAGTTCGACGCGTTCGCGTACCCCGCGTTCGAGCAGCTGATCTCGCACGTCTCCCGGATGCGCAACCGCACCCGCGGGGCGATGCCCCTGCCGATCACCGTCCGGGTGCCCTACGGCGGCGGCATCGGCGGCGTCGAACACCACAGCGACTCCTCCGAGGCGTACTACATGGCGACCCCGGGCCTCCATGTCGTCACGCCCGCCACAGTCGCCGACGCGTACGGCCTGCTGCGGGCGGCCATCGCCTCCGACGACCCGGTGGTCTTCCTGGAGCCCAAGCGCCTGTACTGGTCGAAGGACTCCTGGAACCCGGACGAGCCGTCGGCCGTTGAACCGATCGGACGCGCGGTGGTGCGGCGCCCGGGCCGCAGCGCCACACTCATCACGTACGGGCCGTCCCTTCCGGTCTGCCTGGAGGCGGCGAAGGCGGCGGAAGCGGAGGGCTGGGACCTGGAGGTCGTCGACCTGCGTTCCCTGGTCCCGTTCGACGACGAGACGGTGTGCGCCTCGGTGCGGCGGACCGGGCGCGCCCTGGTCGTCCACGAGTCGGGCGGCTTCGGTGGCCCCGGCGGGGAGATCGCGGCCCGCGTCACGGAGCGCTGCTTCCACCACCTGGAGGCGCCGGTGCTGCGTGTCGCCGGGTTCGACATCCCGTACCCGCCGCCGATGCTGGAGCGGCACCACCTGCCCGGCGTCGACCGTGTCCTGGACGCTGTGGGACGGCTGCAGTGGGAGGCGGAACGCTGATGGCACAGGTACTGGAGTTCAGGCTCCCCGACCTCGGCGAGGGACTCACCGAGGCGCTTATCGTGCGCTGGCTGGTCGAGGTCGGCGAGGTCGTCGCCGTCGACCAGCCGGTCGTCGAGGTCGAGACGGCCAAGGCGATGGTCGACGTGCCGTGCCCCTACGGGGGTGTCGTCACCGCCCGCTTCGGCGAGGAGGGCACCGAACTGCCCGTCGGCTCACCCCTGGTGACGGTCGCGGTCGGGACACCGTCCCACCCCGACCCCGCCGGTGACGCGGCGGAGGGCTCCGGGAACGTGCTCGTGGGATACGGCACGTCCGAGGCGCCCGCCCGGCGCCGGAGGGTACGGCGGGACCAGGAGGCGCCCGCCGCCCCGCAGGCCCTGAGGGACGCATCCGTACAGGCCCCGGCCCCCGCCCCCGCCTCTGCTCCGGTGGACGGTCCCGTGCCGGTCATCTCCCCGCTCGTCCGCAGGCTCGCCCGCGAGAACGGCCTGGATCTGCGGGAGTTGGCGGGCTCCGGACCCGACGGACTGATCCTGCGCGCCGACGTGGAGCGCGCCCTGCACAACGGCGCCGCACGAACCGAGTCCCCGGCGGCGGCCCCGGACACGGTTCCGGTGCCCGCGGCGCACCCCGCCCCCGTCACCACCGAGGGCACACGCGTCCCCCTCAAGGGCATCCGCGGTGCCGTCGCGGACAAGCTCTCCCGCAGCCGGCGCGAGATACCGGACGCGACCTGCTGGGTGGACGCCGACGCGACGGAACTGATGCACGCGCGCGTGCGGATGCAGCGTTTTTCTGGGGGACACCCCCAGACCCCCGGGGGCGGGGGCCCGAAGATCTCCCTCCTCGCCCTGCTCGCCCGGATCTGCACCGCCGCCCTCGCCCGGTACCCCGACCTGAATTCCACGGTCGACCTGGAGGCCAGGGAGATCGTCCGGCTCGACCGCGTCCACCTCGGCTTCGCCGCGCAGACCGAACGCGGACTCGTCGTCCCCGTCGTCCGGGACGCCCACACCAGGAACGCCGAGGAGCTGAGCGCCGAGATCGCACGGCTGACCGAGGCCGCCCGCACCGGCACCCTCACACCGGCCGAACTGACCGGCGGGACCTTCACGTTGAACAACTACGGCGTGTTCGGCGTCGACGGCTCCACGCCGATCATCAACCACCCCGAGGCAGCCATGCTCGGCGTCGGCCGGATCATCCCCAAGCCATGGGTGCACGAGGGGGAACTGGCGGTGCGTCAGGTCGTCCAGCTGTCGTTCACCTTCGACCACCGGGTGTGCGACGGCGGTACGGCGGGCGGTTTCCTGCGCTATGTGGCGGACTGCGTCGAACAACCGGCGGTGTTGCTGCGCACACTGTGATCAGGGCCGTGCGCGTACGTTCCCCGTGATCGACGACGGCCCGCATACTCGGAGGGTGACCGCCTACGAGCCCCAGCCCTCAGGGACCCCCGGCGCCGACGGCTACGACGCCGTGGTGCTCGCGGGCGGGGCCGCCCGGCGGCTCGGCGGCGCCGACAAACCCGGCGTGCGGGTGGGCGGACGGGCGCTGCTCGACCGGGTGCTCGCCGCCTGCGCGGACGCCGGCACCACCGTGGTCGTGGCCGGTCCCCGGCCCACCGCACGGCCCGTGACCTGGGCCCACGAGGACCCGCCGGGCGGCGGACCCGTCGCCGCGCTCGACGCGGGCCTGCGCCACACCGGGGCCGAGCACGTCGTCGTACTCTCCGCCGATCTCCCGTTCCTCGAACCGGCGACGGTACGGCGGCTCCTCGGCGCCCTGCGGACGAGCGGCGCCGAGGGTGCGCTGCTCACCGACACCGGCGGCCGGGACCAGCCGCTCGTGGCCGCGTACCGGGCGTCCGCGCTGCGCCGGGAGCTGGACGCGCTCACCCTCGAACACGGCGGCCTCACCGGCCTGCCGCTGCGCCGGCTGACCGCCGCGCTCGACCTCACCCGTGTCGTGGACCCCGTCGCGTCCTTCGACTGCGACACCTGGGAAGACATCGCCGCCGCCAGAGCACGCATCAGGGAGCATGGGCACGTGTTGGACGAATGGATTTCCGCAGCCAAGGACGAACTGGGCATCGACCTGGACGTCGACACCAACCTCCTCCTGGACCTCGCCCGTGACGCCGCGCACGGAGTGGCCAGGCCGGCCGCCCCGCTGACGACGTTCCTCGTCGGATACGCGGCGGGCCGGGCCGGGGGAGGCCCCGAAGCGGTCGCAGAGGCCACCCGCAAGGCTGTCGCCCTCGCACTGCGCTGGGCCGACGAGGCAGCGGCGGCCGACGCCGGGCCGGCTGCGGCCGAGGCCCCCGACAGCCCGGATGCCGGATGACCGCCCGCAGCGACCTGGACGACCTCGGCGCCGAGGAGGCGCTCGCCCTCGTGAACGAAGGCAACAGCGGCCGTAAGCAGGGCGTGGGACCCACCCCCGGAGGTGCCGAAGTGCCGGCCACCGCAGGGGACGGTGTCTACGACGTGGAGGCCGACCAGCCGCGCCCCGCCCCAACCGGCGGGGACCCCGCCCCGAGGCCCGACCCCGCCCCGGAGCGCCCCCGGGCCACCCCCTGGCCCCAGGCCCGTGCCATCGCCGAGCGTGCTGCCCGACGGGTCCCCCGTGCCGCCTCGGCGCCCGTCTCCGTCCCCCTCGAAGCCGCCCTCGGTCTGGTCCTCGCCGCCCCGCTCGCGGCCCTCACCGACCTCCCCTCCTTCGACACGTCCGCGATGGACGGCTGGGCGGTGGCGGGCCCCGGCCCCTGGGACGTGCGCGAGGCCGGTGTCCTCGCCGGACAGGCACAGCCCGAACCGCTTACCGACGGCGACGCGGTACGGATCGCGACGGGCGCCCGCATCCCCCGCGACACGACCGCCGTACTGCGCAGCGAGCACGGCCGCACCGACGACAACGGCCGGCTGCACGCCACCCTCCCTCAATCTCGGCTTCGCTCGAGCGGGGGGACCCCCACCATGAGCCACGGCCAGGACATCCGGCCGCGCGGCCAGGAGTGCCGTGCCGGCGACCAGCTGCTGCCCACCGGCACCTTCGTGACCCCCGCGGTGCTCGGTCTCGCGGCAGCCGCCGGATACGACACCCTCGCCGTGATTCCCCGTCCCCGGGCCGAAGTACTCGTCCTGGGCGACGAGTTGCTCACCGAGGGACTGCCGCACGACGGGCTGATCCGGGACGCCCTCGGCCCGATGCTGCCGCCCTGGCTGCGCTCGCTCGGCGCCGACGTCATCGCCGTACGCCGGCTCGGGGACGACGCCGAGGCGCTCTACGAAGCCCTGAAGAACTCCCCCGCCGAGATCGTCGTCACCACCGGCGGCACCGCGGCCGGGCCCGTCGACCACGTCCACCCCACCCTGCTCCGTCTCGGCGCCGAGCTGTTGGTGCACGGCGTCCAGGTGCGCCCCGGACACCCGATGCTGCTGGCCCGGCTGAAGGAGAACCAGCACCTGGTCGGGCTGCCCGGCAACCCGCTGGCCGCCGTCTCCGGGCTGCTCACCCTCGCGGAGCCCCTGCTGCGGACCCTCGCCGGACGGGCGGCGCCCGAGCCGTACACGCTGCCCCTCAAAGACGAGGTGCACGGGCACCCGCACGACACCCGGCTCGTCCCCGTCGTCCTGCGCGACGAACGGGCCGTGCCGCTGCACTACAACGGGCCGGCCATGCTGCGCGGGATCGCGGCGGCCGAGGCTCTCGCGGTCGTACCGCCGGGCGGTGCGCGAGCCGGTCAGGAACTGGAACTGCTCGACCTGCCCTGGGCCGCGGCCACCGAAGCCGGGGTGTGTTTCACGTGAAACATTCGGATCGCAACGGTGGCCGCCGCCGTGCCAGGGGAGGATGTTTCACGTGAAACTGCCGGGCCATGACGCCATCGCCCGCCAGGCGGACGAGCATCTGGTGACCTATCGGGTGAAACTTCCCCGGACCGTGGTGGAACGGCCGATCCGACAGGTCGGCAAGCGTGTCGCCATGGCCCTGCTGGTCCTGGTCGGGACGGCGCTCATCGTCTACGCCGACCACGACGGCTACAGCGACAACGCGGACGGCTCCGTGAGCCTCCTCGACGCCTTCTACTACGCCACCGTCACCCTCTCCACCACCGGATACGGCGACATCGCGCCTGTCAGTGACGCCGCCCGGTTCACCAACATCTTCGTCATCACACCGCTGCGCGTGCTCTTCCTGATCATCCTGGTCGGCACGACTCTCGAAGTCCTCACGGAGCGCACCCGTGAGGAGTGGCGGCAGAACCGCTGGAGGGCGACCTTGCGAGAGCACACCGTGGTCATCGGGTTCGGTACGAAGGGGCGGTCGGCCGTACAGACCGTCTGTGTCACCGGGCTGAAGAAGGAACAGGTCGTGGTCGTCGACCCCAGTTCCAAGGCCGTGGACGCCGCCACCGCCGAGGGGTACGCCGGAGTGGTCGGCGACGCCACCCGCAGCGACGTACTCCTGCGGGCCGAGGTGCAGAAGGCGCGGCAGATCATCATCGCCACCCAGCGCGACGACACGGCCGTGCTCGTCACCCTGACGGCCCGGCAGCTCAACCGCCAAGCGAAGATCGTGGTCGCCGTGCGCGAGGAGGAGAACGCGCCGCTGCTCAAGCAGTCCGGCGCCGACGCCGTCATCACGAGCGCGAGCGCGGCCGGACGGCTGCTCGGGCTGTCCGTGCTGAGCCCTGTCGCCGGCATGGTCATGGAGGACCTCATCCAGCAGGGCAGCGGGCTCGACATCGTCGAGCGGCCGGTCATAAAGGCCGAGGTCGGCAAGGGGCCGCGTGAGACGGACGACCTGGTCGTGAGCGTCGTACGCGGGCATCGCGTGCTGGGTTACGACGATCCGGCCATCGGGGAGCTTCAGGTGGCCGACCGGCTCATCACCATCGTGCGGGCGACGCCGGGCGCGCATGTGGCGCCCGACGTCCGTCCGATCCGCGACAACTGATCCCCCGCTGTCCGCATCACTTGCGGTTGTAGAGCCGCATCGTGACGGGGCCGAAGACCAGCACCAGCAGGCCCGCCCACCCCAGTGACCAGGCGATCTCGGCGGTCGGCCACTCGCCGGCCATCAGCTCGCGTACCGCCGACGACACATGGGTGATCGGGCTGTTGTTGACGAAGGCCTGGAGCCAGCCGGGCATGGTGCTCGGGTCGACGAAGACGTTGGACAGGAACGTCAGCGGGAAGATCACCATCATGCTGACGCCCATCACCGACTTCTCCGTGCGCAGCAGCAGCCCGAACATCGTCCAGATCCACGAGAAGGCGAAGGAGAAGACCAGGAGGAGGGCGATGCCGGCGGCCACGCCCACCACTCCGCCGTCGGGGCGGTAGCCGAGGATGACGCCGACCGTCAGCATCACGACGGATGCCATGGTGTAGCGCAGGGCGTCGCCGAGGAGATAGCCGACCATCACCGCCGGCCGCCAGATCGGCAGCGTACGGAAGCGGTCGAAGACGCCCTTCTCGATGTCCGTGTTGACCGAGACACCCGTGTACATCGTGATCATCACGACCGACATCACCAGGATGCCCGGCAGCAGGAACTGGATGTACTCGCGCGGAGAGCCCGCCAGCGCGCCCCCGAACAGGTACGTGTACATCAGCACCATCATGATCGGGAAGGCGGTGACGTCGAAGAGCTGCTCGGGGACGTGCTTGATCTTGAGGATCGCGCGCCAGCCGAAGGTGAGGGACGCCGAGAGCGCGCTGGGGCGCGGCGGCCGGTCCTTGGCGACGAGCAGCGCGGCGAGCGACTCGGCGCTGACGGGCGCGAGTTCCCTGTTCTCGGTGCTGGTGGTCGCGGTGCTCATGCCGCCGCCTCGCCTTCGGTGGAGCCGGCTGTGGAGTCGGCTGTGGAGTCGGCCGGTGGCTCGGTCGGGGAGTCCGCCCCCGTGTCGTGGCCGGTGAGGGCGAGGAACACCTCGTCCAGGCTGGGCTGCCCCAGGGAGAAGTTGTCGACCGTGATGCCGCGCCGGGCCAGTTCACCGAGCGCGCGGGCCGCCTGCTCGGCCGCGTTGTCCCCTGCGGACGATCCGACGCGGGCCGTGAGAGCCACCGGGTCGGGTTCGCGCTGCACAGTCGCGTCGAGGGCGAGCCGCAGCACCTCCTCCGCCTGGGGCCGCTGCGCCGGATCCCGTAGCCGCAGATGGACGGACCCGGCGCCCACGGACGCCTTCAGCTCGCCCTTCGTGCCCTCCGCGATCACCTTGCCCCTGTCGATGACCGCGATCCGGGACGCCAGCTGATCGGCCTCGTCCAGATACTGCGTGGTCAGCAGCACCGTCGTGCCCTGGGCGACCACCGCGCGCACGATGTCCCACACCTGGTTGCGGCTGCGGGGGTCGAGGCCGGTCGTCGGTTCGTCGAGGAAGAGCAGGTCGGGGGTGTTGAGGATGGACGCGGCGATGTCGATACGGCGTCGCATACCGCCCGAGTAGTGCTTGACCTGCTTGCCCGCCGCGTCGGAGAGGCCGAAGGCCTCCAGGAGCTGGGCGGCGCGCTCACGGGCGGTCCGCTTGTGGTGGCCGAGGAGCCGGCCGAGCAGCACCAGGTTCTCGGTGCCGGTGAGGTCCTCGTCCACGGACGCGTACTGGCCGGTGAGGCTCACCCTGCCGCGTACCGTGTCCGCCTCGCGCACCACGTCGTGGCCGAAGACGTGCGCCTCGCCGCCGTCCGGCCTGAGCAGGGTGGCCAGCATCTTCACGGTGGTCGTCTTGCCGGCGCCGTTCGGTCCGAGGACCCCGTAGACCGTGCCGGTGGGCACGGCGAGGTCGACGCCGTCGACGGCCCGCGTCTCACCGAACGTCTTCACCAGCCCCGCGGTCTCGATCGCGAGGTCGGGCGCCTCGGCCGCCCTGCCCGCCCTGGCTGCCTCTGGGCTCATGTCGGGTCCTTCCGGAGTCCTTGCGCGTACGGGGTGACGCAGAGGGAGACCGCCGGCCGACCGGAAACTCATCGCTCCGAGGCCGCACGCCCCTCCACGGTCTCTCCGTCGGGCCGGGACCGCACCCCGATTTCCTCGGGGCGGGGAGTAGCGTCCCCTCATGCATGCGATCACGATTCCCGAACCCGGAGGGCCCGAGGCGCTGGTGTGGGCCGAGGTCCCCGATCCCGTGCCCGGTGAGGGCGAGGTGCTGGTCGAGGTGGTGGCCGGTGCCGTCAACCGCGCCGACATCCTGCAACGCCAGGGCTTCTACAACCCGCCACCCGGCGCCTCCCCGTACCCCGGCCTGGAGTGCTCCGGCCGGATCGCCGAGATCGGGCCCGGAGTGTCCGGCTGGTCCGTCGGCGACGAGGTGTGCGCGCTGCTCGCGGGCGGCGGTTACGCCCAGAAGGTCGCCGTCCCGGCCGGGCAGCTGCTGCCCGTGCCCGAGGGCGTCGACCTGAAGCGTGCGGCGGCGCTGCCCGAGGTGGTCTCCACGGTCTGGTCGAACGTCTTCATGATCTCCCACCTCCGTCCCGGCGAGACCCTTCTCGTGCACGGCGGCTCCAGCGGTATCGGCACCATGGCCATCCAGCTCGCCAAGGCGGTCGGTGCCAGGGTCGCCGTGACGGCCGGCACGAAGGAGAAGCTCGACCAGTGCGCCGAGCTGGGCGCCGACATCCTCGTCAACTACCGCGAGCAGGACTTCGTCGAGGAGCTGAAGCAGGCGACCGGCGGCGCCGGCGCCGACGTCATCCTCGACAACATGGGCGCCAAGTACCTGGACCGCAACGTCCGCGCCCTCGCCGTCAACGGACGGCTCGCGATCATCGGGATGCAGGGCGGCGTCAAGGCCGAACTGAACATCGGCGCGCTGCTCACCAAGCGGGCCGCGATCAGCGCGACCTCGCTGCGCGCGCGCCCGCTCGCCGAGAAGGCGGCGATCGTGGCCGCCGTACGCGAACACGTCTGGCCGCTGCTGGCCGCCGGTCATGTCCGGCCCGTCGTCGACCGCGAGTTCCCGATGAGCGACGCGGCGGCGGCCCACCGGGTGGTGGAGGAGAGCGGGCACGTGGGGAAGGTGCTGCTGGTGGTCCCGTAGCGGGACGTCCTCGCGGTCACGTCCTCCGTACGCGCAGCCGCAGCGCCAGGAGGACGAGACCCAGGCCGAGGCCGAGCAGGACCAGCCCGCCGCCGAGCGGCAGTATCCGCAGGACCGGCTCGGACGCGGCGGCGGGCAGGGCGGTGGCGCCCCCCGGCTCGTCCGGGACGGCGGTGGGTACGGGGACGGGAACGGTCTCCTCGTACGCCGACTCGTCGGGCGGCGTGGACTCCCGCCGTCCCGGCCGTTGCCGACCCTCGCCCGCCGGGCTCCCGGCCCGGGAGGCGTCGGGGGCGGGCCGGGAGGCGCGGGCGACGGACGGGACGGGCGGGGTGCCGTACGGCGGTGTCGTGCCGTGCGGGGAGGCGGCGAGCGCGGGAGCCGCGAGGGCGAGCAGGGTGCCGCAGGTACGCAGGGTGCGAAGCCATGGAGTCACGTCGTTGGCCCCCTCCCGCTGCGGAGTCGCCAGTCGTCGATCGGGATTCACCCGTCACCGGGGTCCGACGGGACCAGCCTCACACGCACCCGTCTGTCCGGCATCCCGGACGGATGGAGCCGGGCAGGACCCACCGGCCGACAGCGCGACCAGGTGGGAGAGAATGGCCACATGGAGATGCCGAGGAACGAAAGGTCGCCGGAGAACCCCCAGATCCTGGTCGTTGGCCAGGACGGGATGGCTCTCGGTGGTGGCGGTGACGACGACTCCCGCGAGATTCCGGTGACGGACATGGTGGAGCAGCCCGCCAAGGTCATGAGGATCGGCAGCATGATCAAGCAGTTGCTGGAGGAGGTGCGGGCGGCTCCTCTCGACGAGGCGAGCCGGGTCCGGCTGAAGGAGATCCACGCCAGCTCGGTGAAGGAGCTGGAGGACGGTCTGGCGCCCGAGCTCGTCGACGAACTGGAGCGGCTGTCCCTGCCGTTCACGGACGAGGCGATTCCCAGCGACGCCGAACTGCGGATCGCGCAGGCCCAGTTGGTGGGCTGGCTGGAGGGCCTCTTCCACGGGATCCAGACCGCCCTGTTCGCCCAGCAGATGGCCGCGCGGGCCCAGCTGGAGCAGATGCGCCGCGCGTTGCCGCCGGGCGTCGGCGGCCACGAGGGTGACGAGGACCCGCGCACGGGCGGACGTACGGGCGGGCCGTACCTCTAGTCCTTCCCAGATCTCATGGAGCGACAAGGAGACCGCGGAGGCCAAGCTCCTCGTCGCGGTGAAGGCCGAGGGCGACGCGAAGGCGGCCGCCGCCGACGCGCACGCCAAGCGGCTGGCGGCGGAGGCCGAGGAGAAGACGGCCAAGGCGGAGAAGACGCAAGCGGCCGCCAAGCAGGCCGAGGCCGCCGACCACCGCAGGAACGCCGAGTCGGAGGCGACGAAGGCCAAGGCCGCTAAGGACAGGGCCGAGGCCTCGGAGAAGACTGCCCAGAGCAGGCGCGATGACGCGGTCGGCGCCAGGG
>NZ_AEJB01000510.1 GCF_000331005.1 Streptomyces turgidiscabies Car8 | reverse complement strand
CCCAGGGGCGCGGGGAACTGCGCGACCAGCCCCCACCGGACCCGCGGCCAAAAGCGAACCGCCGCACCGCGTGGCCGGCGGAGCCTAAAGCGCCGGGTAGGCGTTCTTCATGAGCTCCTGGAACTGCGCCGAGAACCAGTGCCCGGAGACCGGGGCGTTCGGCAGCGCACCCGACATGTTGTAGTTGTTCCGCGGGTTACCGGTGTACGTCGGGTCGCACATCCGGTCGAAGCCCTTGCCCTCGTCGTTCGGGATCGCCGAGCTGGAGCCGTCGGACTCACCCGGAGGCTTCATCCACACGTACGCGTCGATACCCGCCGCCGGAGCGGCCTTCGGGCGTTCGCCGAGGCCCGCGCCGGACTGGTTGCACCAGTTGCCGAGCTGGAAGCGCCGGTCGTAGCGTCCGCCGTCGACGTAGGTGTCGACAGTGGTCGTCGCGCCCGGGCCGGTGGGCCGTGCGGTGCCGCCCCAGCCGTTCCTCGACGTGTCGATCAGCATGCCGATGGAGGACGGGAAGCCGACCGAGACCAGCTGGTTGCGGAAGGCCTGTGAGAAGGAGAGCTCGTCGGTGTACCGGTTCCAGTCCACCCACTTCGACTCGCGGACCGACTTGCCGGCCACGGAGTCGTTGATGGTGAAGTTGTTCTCCTTCAGGGCGCTGTAGTTCGCCGTGTTGCTGATGAAGCCGTGCACGTCGTTGACGGTCGCGCCCTCGGCGGTGGCCGCCTGCTTGAACAGGTCGGCGGAGGCGCCGAAGTTGTCGTCCCAGCCGATCCAGCCGTGGTGGCCGGCGTCGACGTAGTTGTAGACGTTCGGCACGTCACCGAGCTTGTTGAGCGCGTAGCCGACACCCTTGACGTAGTTGCCGTTCGCCTTCATCACGTCGCACGCGGGCGTGGCCGTGGCGCGGCTGCCGGTGTTGGTGACGAGGTTGGGCAGCGAGTCGATCTCGACGGTCGTGACGATACGCAGGCCCGCGTACTTGGTGTCCGCGAGGATCGCCTTGATCGGGTCGATGTACTGGGTCTTGTACTTGTCGATCTCCGTCGGGCCGAGTTCGCCGTTGGAGGCGAGGGCGGCGCAGTCGCGTCCGGGCAGGTCGTAGATGACCAGCTGGACGACCATTTCGCCGGTGCCCTTCTGCTGGAGGGCTGCGTCGAGGTGGGCACGCAGGCCCATCCCGCCGTTGACCCCGTTGATCGCGGCGATCCGGTCCAGCCACACGCCGGTGGGCTGGCTGGAGATCCGGCTGCCGCCCGCCTCGGCGGCGGCCTTCGCCGACCACTCCGGGTTCACGTACACCTTGGCACCGGCGTACGGGTTGTCGACCCTCGTGCTCGTGCCGGGGCCCGGATCCGTGGGGCCGGGGTCCGTGGGGCCGGTCCCGCCGTCGACGTTGCAGGTGACGCCGTCGAGGGTGAAGCTCGCCGGAATCGCGTTCGTGCCGCTGTAGCTGCCGTTGAAGCCGAAGCTCACCGAACCGCCGGTGGCGAGCGAACCGTTGTAGGTCTCGTTGGCGACGGTCACGGCGGTGCCGCTCTGGGTGAACTTGGCGTTCCATCCGCTGGTGACCTGCTGGTTACCGGCGTACGCCCACTTCACGGACCAACTCGACTTGGCCGCACTGTTGTTGGTGACGGTCACGGCGGCGGTGAAGCCGGTGGACCACTGGTTCTGCACCGTGTAGGCGACGGTGCAGGGGATCGCGGCGAGGCTGGTGCCGGCCTGCGACGCGGCCGCCGCGGCGCCGGTGGCACCGGCGACCAGCGCCATGGAGGCGAGGATCGCTGTTCTGGTACGGCTCATGAGTGCGGATGTCCTCTCGTTTTCCTGTGGGGTGCGAAACGCCTTGCTGGGATGAGGAGTTGGTGCACTAACCGATGGCGCGCAGATGGTCGCGCAGACCGATTCCGAAGGCCGTGGGTGTGCCGTCGTAACCGGAGATCAGAGACGGGCCGGTGGCGCAGTTCCAGGTGTTCCAGGTCCAGCCGAGGTAGGACAGGGAGCGGTCGTCGAACCACTTCATGACCCGGTCGATGAAGGAGTGCGCGCAGGTGTTCTCGCCGATCTCACCCGCCACCAGTGGGACCTGGGCGGCGACCGGCGCGAGCGTCGAGTTCCAACAGCTCTCGCTGGAGCAGGAGTTGAAGTTGTAGATGTGCCAGGCGGCGCCGAGACTGCCCGCCGAGTCGGTGGGCTTGTACGTCAGCCACTGGCTGAGGTCGTTCGAGTACGCGAGCCCGCCGGCGAGGATCACGTTCTTGGCGCCGGTGGCCCTGACCGAGTCGATCAGATCCTGCATACCGGCGACCTCGTACCCGATGCCGGGGCAGGTGCCGCCGTCCCGCCAGCAGGTCCAGGCCTGGGCCGCCGTGGAGGTGGCGCGGTCCGGGTAGGGCTCGTTGAACAGGTCGAACACGACGGTCTGGTCACCCTTGAAGGTGTTGGCGACCGAGGTCCAGAAGGCGGGCGAGTACTGCATGTCGGGCATGGGTTTCTGGCAGCTGGCGTGCACGTCGGAGCAGCCGGCCGAGTTGCCCGTGTACTGCCCCCAGGTCCAGTGCAGTTCGACGACCGGCGTCATGCCGTTCGCCTTCACCTTCGCCACCAGGTCCTTGACGGCGGCGATGTAGTTGGCGCCCGCGTACTCGGGTTTGATGTTGGACAGGCCGAGCCAGCACTCCTCGTTCAGCGGAATGCGTACGGTGTTCACTTTCCAGTCGGCGATCGCCTTGACCGAGGCGTTGTCGACCGGTCCGTCCCAGATGCCGTTGCCCTGGACGCACGCGAACTCGCCGCCGGAGCGGTTGACGCCGAGCAGCCGCCGGGTGGCGCCGCCGGAGTCGACGAGCTTGTTGCCGGACACGTGCAGGGCGGGTGCCCCGGCCTCGGGGGCCGGTGGAACGGTAGGTGACGGCGTCGGGGTCGGGGTCGGCTCCGAATCCGCGTTGCAGGTGGTCCCGTTGAGCTTGAACGACGTCGGCACGGGATTGCTCCCGGACCGCGAGGCGATGAACCCGGCGGTGACGCTGGCGCCCGTGCCCAGCGAGCCGTTGTAGGTCTCGTTGGCCGCGGTGACGGTGGTGCTGGACTGGGACCACTTGGCGTTCCAGCCCTGGGTGAGCTTCTGACCTGCGCCGAAGTCGAAGGTGAGACTCCAACTGCTGAGCGCCGCCTGGTTGTTGGTGATCCTGACGGAGCCCTGGAAGCCTGCGTCCCACGTACTGGTGACCGAGTACTCCACCGTGCACGCGGGGGTGGCTCCCGACGCTGTGAGAACCGGCGCGACCGCGGTGCCCACGAGGGCGACGGCAGCGCCGAGCACAATTAAAAGACCTGAACGCGGGGGGTGTCGCATGAGCGACTCCTTGCATCGGGCGCGTCGTTGCGGACGCGTCGACTGACGGAATCGCTCCCACTGGTGTCAACGAAGTTAGCGCCAAGTGACGGCAAAGGACAGAGGGGTTGACGTGTTTCCATCAGATGTCGCCGTCGAATCAATTCGAGTCTTCAAACACCTTGACCCTTGACACGCCTGTCTTCAATATGGGAGCGCTCCCACTGGTTCAAGGCTTGTTGCTCCTCCCCACATCTCCACGAGCACCTTCCAGCCCGCTTGGAGGAACCAGCACCATGCACCCTCATCGCAGACGCCGTGTCACGCGGCGGTTCTGGACCGCTGCCGTGGCGGCCCTCGCCCTCCCCCTGACCATGCTCGCGACCGGCACAACTCCCGCACAGGCAGCGGCAGTTCAGTGCAGCGTCGACTACAAGACGAATGACTGGGGCTCCGGTTTCACCGCGGATCTGACGATCACCAACCGCGGTACGGACGTCATCAACGGCTGGACTCTGACGTACGCCTACGCGGGCAACCAGAAGCTCAGCAACGGCTGGAACGGCACCTGGTCCCAGTCCGGCCAGACGGTCACCGTGCAGAGCGCGACGTACAACGCGACGATCGCCGCCGGTGCCGCGGTCAGCACCGGTGGACAGTTCACGTACAGCGGTGCCAACGCTGCGCCGACCTCGTTCGCGATCAACGGGACGACCTGCGCCGGAGCCCACCAGCCGCCGGTCTCGGTGCTGACCAGCCCGGTCGCGGGCGCGGTCTACTCGCAGGGCAACGCGGTACCGATGGCCGCCACCGCGGCGGCGGCGGACAGCGCGACGATCACCAAGGTCGAGTTCTACGACGACACCACGCTGCTCGGCACGGACACGACCGCGCCGTACACGTACTCGGCGACCGGGCTGGCCGTCGGGAGTCATTCGCTGCTGGCGAAGGCGCACGACAGCCTGGGCGCCTCGGCGCCGTCCACGCCGGTCGGCATCACGGTCGCCTCGGGTCCCGCCGTGGTCGCCGTGCCGACCCAACTCGGCGTCCAGCAGGGCAAGTCGGGGACGTACGACGTCAAGTTGTCGACGCAGCCGACTGCCAACGTGACCGTGTCGACCGCTCGCGCGAGCGGCAACACGGGCCTGTCGGTGACGGGCGGCGCCTCACTCACCTTCACGCCGGCGAACTGGAACACGGCGCAGAAGGTGACGATCACCGCCAACGCGACGGGCACCGGATCGGCGGCCTTCGACTCGACGGCCACCGGTCATGCCAAGGCGACGGTCACCGTCACGGAGCTGGCGGCCTCGAAGGTGTACGACGCCCGCTTCCTGGACCTCTACGGCAAGATCACCAACCCGGCGAGCGGCTACTTCTCCCCCGAGGGCATCCCCTACCACTCGGTGGAGACGCTGATCGTCGAGGCGCCGGACCAGGGCCACGAGACCACGTCGGAGGCGTACAGCTACCTCCTGTGGCTGCAGGCCATGTACGGCAAGGTGACGGGCGACTGGAGCAAGTTCAACGGCGCCTGGTCGATCATGGAGCAGTACATGATCCCCACCCACGCCGACCAGCCGACCAACTCCTTCTACAACGCCTCGAAGCCGGCGACGTACGCCCCCGAGTGGGACCTGCCGAGCCAGTACCCGGCCAAGCTGGACACCGGTGTCTCGGTCGGCACCGACCCGATCGCGGCCGAGCTGAAGAGCGCGTACGGCACGGATGACGTCTACGGTATGCACTGGCTCCAGGACGTCGACAACGTGTACGGCTACGGCAACTCGCCCGGCAAGTGCGAGGCGGGCCCGACGGACACCGGCCCCTCCTACATCAACACCTTCCAGCGCGGACCGCAGGAATCGGTGTGGGAGACCGTTCCGCAGCCGACCTGCGACGCCTTCAAGTACGGCGGTACGAACGGGTACCTGGACCTGTTCACCGGCGACGCGTCGTACGCGAAGCAGTGGAAGTTCACCAACGCCCCGGACGCCGACGCGCGCGCCGTGCAGGCCGCGTACTGGGCTGACGTCTGGGCGAAGCAGCAGGGCAAGGGCGCCGACGTCTCGACGACCGTCGGCAAGGCGGCGAAGATGGGCGACTATCTGCGCTACTCCATGTACGACAAGTACTTCAAGAAGATCGGGAACTGTGTCGGCCCGACGGCCTGCGCGGCCGGTACCGGCAAGGACGCCTCGCACTATCTGATGTCCTGGTACTACGCGTGGGGCGGCGCCACCGACACCTCGGCCGGCTGGGCCTGGCGCATCGGCTCCAGCCACACGCACGGCGGTTACCAGAACCCCCTGGCCGCCTACGCGCTCAGCTCGTCCGCCGACCTGAAGCCCAAGTCGGCGACAGGACAGGCGGACTGGTCGAAGTCACTGGGCCGGCAGATCGAGTTCTACCGCTGGCTCCAGTCCAACGAGGGTGCCATCGCGGGCGGCGCGACCAACAGCTGGGCGGGCCGCTACGCGACTCCGCCGGCCGGTACGCCGACGTTCTACGGCATGTACTACGACGAGAAGCCGGTGTACCACGACCCGCCGTCCAACCAGTGGTTCGGCTTCCAGGCGTGGTCCATGGAGCGGGTCGCCGAGTACTACCAGCAGACGGGCAACGCGGCGGCGAAGAGCGTCCTGGACAAGTGGGTCGACTGGGCCCTGTCCAAGACGACCATCAACCCGAACGGGACGTACCAGATCCCGTCGACGCTCCAGTGGTCGGGCGCCCCCGACACCTGGAACGCCACAACTCCGGGTGCCAACACGGGACTTCACGTCACCGTCGCCGACTACACCAACGACGTGGGCGTGGCGGCGGCGTACGCCAAGACGCTGACGTACTACGCCGACCGCTCCGGTGACACCGAGGCGGCGACGACGGCGAAGGCTCTCCTCGACGGCATGTGGTCCAACTACCAGGACACCCTGGGCATCGCCGTCCCGGAGACCCGCACGGACTACAACCGTTTCGACGACGCCGTCTACGTGCCGTCGGGCTGGACCGGGAAGATGCCGAACGGCGACACGGTCAACTCGTCGTCGACGTTCGCCTCGATCCGCTCCTTCTACAAGAACGACCCCAACTGGTCGAAGATCGAGGCGTACCTGGCCGGCGGCGCCGCGCCCTCGTTCACCTACCACCGGTTCTGGGCCCAGGCGGACATAGCCCTCGCCATGGGTTCGTACGCGGAGCTACTCGAATAGCCCCCGCCCGGTCCGACCGGACCTGAGCTCCGCGTACCGCGCCGGGCGGCCCCTTCCCGCACTGGGGGCCGCCCGGTGTCGTGTCCTGCGCACTCCCCCCACGCACCTCACCACCCGCACCCCCTCACCACCCAAGAGACCTCTTGTCGAGAGGACCCCCACCATGCGAAGAACCCGTATCCTCACGGCCGTACTGGCCCTGACCGCAGGCCTGTTGGCGGGCAGTCCCCTGGCGCTCGCGGCCCCGAGCACCACGGAGGTGACGCTCGCCGCCGACACGTACACGTGGAAGAACGCCCGGATCGACGGCGGTGGCTTCGTCCCCGGCATCGTCTTCAACCGCACCGAGAAGAACCTCGCGTACGCCCGTACGGACATCGGCGGCGCCTACCGCTGGCAGGAGTCGACGAAGACGTGGACGCCGCTGACGGACTCCGTCGGCTGGGACCGCTGGGGTCACACCGGAGTGGTCAGCCTCGCCTCCGACTCCGTGGACCCGAACAAGGTGTACGCGGCTGTCGGCACGTACACGAACAGCTGGGACCCCGGAAACGGTGCCGTACTGAGGTCGGGTGACCGGGGCGCGAGCTGGCAACGGGCCGATCTGCCCTTCAAGTTGGGCGGCAACATGCCCGGCCGCGGCATGGGCGAGCGGCTCGCCGTCGACCCCAACAGGAACAGCGTGCTGTATCTGGGCGCGCCCAGCGGCAAGGGGTTGTGGCGGTCGACGGACTCGGGGGCGAGCTGGGCGCAGGTGGCGAACTTCCCCAACGTCGGCAACTACGCCCAGGATCCGACCGACACCAGCGGGTACGCCAGCGACAACCAGGGCATCGTCTGGGTCACCTTCGACGAGTCGACGGGTACGGCGGGCAACGCGACCCGCACGGTCTATGTCGGGGTCGCCGACAAGGACAACGCGGTGTACCGCTCGACGGACGCGGGCGCGACCTGGTCACGGCTCGCCGGGCAGCCGACCGGCTATCTTGCCCACAAGGGCGTCCTGGACGCGAAGAACGGCTATCTGTACGTGCCGTACAGCGACAAGGGCGGCCCGTACGACGGCGGCAAGGGCCAGTTGTGGCGCTACGCGACGGCCACCGGCACCTGGACGAACATCAGCCCGGTCGCGGAGGCGGACACCTACTACGGGTTCAGCGGGCTGACGATCGACCGGCAGAAGCCGGGCACGGTGATGGCGACGGCGTACAGCTCGTGGTGGCCGGACACGCAGATCTTCCGCTCCACGGACAGCGGTGGCACGTGGACGAAAGCGTGGGACTACACCTCGTACCCCAATCGCGCGAACCGCTTCACGATGGACGTCTCGTCCTCGCCGTGGCTGACCTTCGGCGCGAACCCGTCGCCGCCCGAACAGAGCCCGAAACTGGGGTGGATGACGGAGTCGCTGGAGATCGACCCGTTCAACTCGAACCGCATGATGTACGGAACGGGCGCGACGGTCTACGGCACCGAGAACCTCACCAACTGGGACAGCGGCGGCCAGTTCAGCATCAAGCCGATGGTCCAGGGCCTGGAGGAGACGGCGGTCCTCGATCTGGCCGCTCCCCCGTCGGGCGGTGCGGTGCTGCTCAGCGCCCTCGGTGACATCGGCGGCTTCCGGCACACGGATCTCACCAAGGTCCCCTCGATGATGTTCACTTCACCGAACTTCACGACGACCACGAGCCTGGACTACGCGGAGAGCAACCCGGGGATCGTGGCCCGCGTGGGCAACCTGGACTCGGGCCCGCATGTCGCGTTCTCGACGGACAACGGCGCCAACTGGTTCGCGGGGACGGATCCTTCGGGCGTCTCGGGCGGCGGCACGATCGCTTCGGCCTCGGACGGCAGCCGGTTCGTGTGGAGCCCGGCAGGAACGGGAGTGCAGTACGCGACGGGCTTCGGAACGTCGTGGTCGGCGTCGTCGGGTATTCCGGCGGGCGCGATCGTCGAGTCGGACCGGGTGGACCCGAAGACGTTCTACGGCTTCAAGTCGGGCAAGTTCTACATGAGTTCGGACGGCGGCGCGACCTTCACCGCGTCGGCGGCGACCGGCCTCCCGGCCGGCGACAGCGTGCGCTTCAAGGCGCTGCCGGGCACGAAGGGTGACATCTGGCTGGCGGGCGGCGCGTCGGACGGCGCGTACGGCCTGTGGCACTCGACGAACGGCGGTACGACGTTCACCAAGCTGGCGAACGTCGACCAGGCCGACACGATCGGCTTCGGCAAGGCGGCGACGGGAGCGTCGTACCAGACGCTGTACACGAGCGCGAAGATCGGCGGAGTACGCGGCATCTTCCGCTCCACGGACAAGGGCGCGACGTGGACGCGTATCAACGACGATGCCCACCAGTGGGGTTGGACGGGCGACGCGATCACCGGTGACCCGAGGGTGTACGGGCGCGTCTACGTGTCGACGAACGGGCGGGGTGTCGTCTACGGCGACTCCTCGGACACGAGCGGTGGGGGCGGCGGCGGAGGCGGCACGGACCCGACGACGCCGCCGACGCCCACAGGCGCCTGCACGGTCACGTACAAGGTGACCAGTGAGTGGTCGGGCGGCTTCCAGACGGACGTGAAACTCGCCAACACCGGCACCACCGCCTGGAACGGCTGGTCACTCGGCTGGTCCTTCCCGAACGGCCAGACCGTCTCCCAGCTCTGGAACGCCGAGTACACCCAGTCGGGTGCGGCGGTGACGGCGAAGAACGTGAACTGGAACGCGAACGTGGCGGCGGGCTCCTCGGTGAGCTTCGGCTTCACCGGCAACTCCCCGAGCACGAACGGCAGACCGACCGCCTTCAAACTGGGCGACCAGTCCTGCACGGTCGCCT
>NZ_AEJB01000509.1 GCF_000331005.1 Streptomyces turgidiscabies Car8 | reverse complement strand
GCCCCTCTGCTTATCCTGGCCAGCATGCTGACCATCACCCAGGCCCTCGTCGACCAGATCGTCGCCCACGCGCGCAAGGACCACCCCGACGAGGCGTGCGGCGTCGTCGCCGGCCCGGCGGGCTCGGACCGGCCCGAGCGCTTCATCCCGATGCTGAACGCGGCCATGTCACCCACGTTCTACGAGTTCGACTCCGGGGATCTGCTCAAGCTGTACCGCGAGATGGACGACCGCGACGAGGAGCCGGTGGTCATCTACCACTCCCACACGGCGACCGAGGCCCACCCCTCCCGCACCGACATCTCCTACGCCAACGAGCCCGGCGCCCACTACGTCCTCGTGTCCACCGCCGACACCGACGGCCTCGGCGAGTTCCAGTTCCGCTCGTTCCGGATCGTCGAGGGAGAGGTGACGGAGGAGGAGGTCAGCGTCGTGGAAAAGTACTGATCTCACCTGGCGGCCCGAAAATGTCCAGAATGCGGGACGACCCTCCAGGATCCGGACCGGGAATCGATACGATGAGCCCATGGTTTCCTACGACGTGAGCGAGAAGACGCCGGGCATGCTGCTGCTCGTGGCGCGGCTGCACGTCGACCTGTGCAGGCTGGCAAGCGCCATCTGTTGATGCTGCCCCCTGCCGCCGTACGGCCGTGAGCCGCGGCGCTTCACATGCATGACCTGCATGACCTGCAACAACCTGCTTTCCGCGCCGCCGCGCGCCCATCGACCTACCACTTCCGACAGGAGCCCCGAGCCATGGCCATCGAGGTCCGCATCCCGACCATCCTCCGCACCTACACCGACGGCGAGAAGGCCGTCCCCGGTGCCGGAGAGACCCTCGCCGAGCTCCTCGCCGACCTCGAAACCCGGCACACGGGCGTCCAGGCCCGCATCGTGGACGACGGCAAGCTGCGCCGCTTCGTGAACGTCTACCTCAACGACGAGGACGTCCGCTTCCTCGACGGCATCAACACCAAGCTCGCCGACGGCGACACCGTGACGATCCTGCCGGCCGTCGCCGGCGGCATGGTCTGATCGGCCCCTGGCACCCATGCGCTACGACTCGCCGCTGGCCGCGGTAGGCAACACCCCCCTGGTGCGCCTGCCGCGGCTCTCGCCGTCCGCCGACGTACGGATCTGGGCGAAGCTGGAGGACCGCAACCCCACCGGCTCGGTCAAGGACCGCCCCGCCCTGCACATGGTCGAGCAGGCCGAGAAGGACGGCCGGCTCACCCCCGGCTGCACGATCCTGGAGCCCACCTCCGGCAACACCGGCATCTCGCTCGCCATGGCCGCCAAGCTCAAGGGCTACCGCATGGTCTGCGTGATGCCCGAGAACACCTCGCAGGAACGTCGCGAGCTGCTCGCCATGTGGGGCGCCGAGATCATCCCCAGCCCCGCCGCCGGCGGCTCCAACACGGCCGTACGGGTCGCCAAGGAGACCGCCGCCGAGCACCCGGACTGGGTGATGCTCTACCAGTACGGCAACCCGGACAACGCGGGCGCCCACTACGCCACCACCGGCCCGGAGATCCTCACCGACCTCCCCTCCATCACCCACTTCGTGGCAGGCCTCGGCACGACGGGCACGCTCATGGGCGTCGGCCGCTACCTCCGCGAACACAAGCCGGACGTGAAGATCGTCGCCGCCGAACCGCGCTACGACGACCTGGTGTACGGTCTGCGCAACCTCGACGAGGGCTTCGTACCCGAGCTGTACGACGCCTCCGTCCTCACCACCCGCTTCTCCGTCGGCTCGGCGGACGCGGTCACCCGCACCCGGGAACTCCTCCAGCAGGAGGGCATCTTCGCGGGCGTCTCCACCGGCGCCGCGCTGCACGCCGCGATCGGCGTCGGCAACAAGGCCGTCAAGGCGGGCGAGAGCGCGGACATCGCCTTCGTC
>NZ_AEJB01000508.1 GCF_000331005.1 Streptomyces turgidiscabies Car8 | reverse complement strand
CGCTCCCCGGCCGGCCCCCGACCCTGCGCACCCCGCCCGTCACCGACGCGGCGGAGTGGGCGGGCGCCCACCGGGACGCGCTGCGGGCGGCCGTCGCCGAGCACGGTTCGCTGCTGGTGCGGGGCCTCGGCCTGCACGAGCCCGGCGCGACCGGCGCCGTGCTGCGGCGGCTGGCCGACGGCCTGATGAGCGACCAGGAGGCCTTCGCGCCCCGGCGGCGGTACGCCGACGGCGTGTACTCGTCCTCCAAGTGGCCGCCGAACCAGCCGATGTGCATGCACCACGAGCTGAGCTACGCACTGGAGTTCCCCGGTCTGCTCATGTTCGCCTGCCTCGAAGCGCCCGCCGAGGGCGGCGCGACCGGGGTGGCCGACTCGGCGGCCGTGCTCGACGCGCTGCCCGCCGAACTCGTCCAACGCTTCGAACGGGAGGGCTGGTTGCTCACCCGGACGTTCAACGACGAGATAGGGGCGACGGTCGCCGAGGCGTTCGGAACCTCCGACCGGGCCTCGGTCGAACGCTACTGCCGGGCCCACGCCATCGAGTTCACCTGGGAACCGGACGGCTCCCTGCGCACCCGCCAGCGCCGCGGCGCTGTCCTGCGTCACCCGGTCACCGGCCACCGCTGCTGGTTCAACCAGATCGCGTTCCTCAACGAGTGGACGATGGACCCGGAGGTCCACGAGTACCTGGTCGACGTGTACGGCGCCGACGGCCTCCCCTTCAACACCCGCTACGGCAACGGCGATCCGATCGGTCTGGACGTCGTCCAGACCCTCAACGAGGTGTACGAGGCGCACACCGTGCGCGATCCGTGGCGAAGCGGCGATCTGCTGCTCGTCGACAACATCCGTACGGCACACAGCCGGGAGCCCTTCGAGGGGCCGCGCGAGGTCCTCGCCGCCCTGGCCGACCCGGTCCGCCGCACCGACTCCGCCGACACCACCGGCTCCGCCGGTTCCTCCGAAGGGACAGCCTCATGACCACGAACCCTGTCACCGTTCCGCCGTTCTCGGTCGTCACCGGGGAGCAGGCCCAACAGGCCCTCCAGGGCCGGGAGTCGGACGTCGTCGACCTGGTCGAGGCGGTGTACCGGCTGCACGGGGCCGGTGACTCGGTGAACCCGCCCTCGTACTTCCTGCGGTTCCCGGACCGTCCGTCGTCGCGGATCATCGCGCTGCCCGCGTCGATCGGCGGGGACGTGCACGTGGACGGGCTGAAGTGGGTCTCCAGTTTCCCGGAGAACGTCGCGGCGGGGATCCCGCGGGCGTCGGCCGTGCTGATCCTGAACGACCACGACACGGGCTATCCGTTCGCCTGTCTGGAGAGTTCCATCATCAGCGCGTCCCGGACGGCGGCCTCGGCCGCGCTGGCCGCCGACCGGCTGAGCCGGGGGCGCGCCCGCCCGACCCGGGTGGGGTTCGTCGGGACGGGGCTCATCGCGCGCTACATCCACACCTATCTGGAGGCCACCGGCTGGGAGTTCGACGAGACGGGCGTGTTCGACCTGTCCGCCGACAGCGCGGCCGGCTTCCGGGGCTATCTGGAGCGGTCGGACGGCGCCGGCAAGGTCGTCGTCCACGACAGCGCCGAACAACTGGTCAGGTCGAGCGACTTGCTGGTGTTCGCCACCGTCGCCGCGAAGCCGCACATCCACGACGTGTCGTGGTTCGACCACCATCCGCTGGTCCTGCACGTCTCGTTGCGAGACCTCGCGCCCGAGATCCTGCTCGCCTCGGCGAACTACGTCGACGACGTCGAGCACTGCCTGAAGGCGGAGACCTCTCCTCACCTGGCCGAACAGCTCACCGGCGGGCGGGAGTTCATCGACGGCACGCTCGACGACGTACTCACCGGGCGGACCAGGGTCCCGGTGGACCGGCCGGTGGTGTTCTCGCCCTTCGGCCTCGGAGTGCTGGACCTCGCCGTCGGCAGGTTCGTCCACGACGAGGTGGCCCGCCGCGGCGAACTGCGTGTCGTCGACGGCTTCTTCCACGAACTGCGGCGGCACGGCTGACCTCCTCAGGGGGTCGGACGCAGCATCCGTCACCGGATGTCGTGCCACGGATCAGGCGGGCCGAGCACAGGCGCGCCGCACACAGGGGGACAACATGCCAGTCATTTCGCAGCCATCGGACTTCAACGAGGATGAGCTCTACGTCGACCTCCGGGCCACCGTGGGACTCCCCCTCTTCCTGAAGTGCGAGGGCTTCAACTTCGCCGGTTCGATCAAGATGAAGGCCGCCTACGAGATGGTGACGGCCGCCGAGCGGGACGGCAGGCTGCGGCCGGGATCCGTTCTCGTGGAGTCCTCGTCGGGCAACCTGGGCGTGGCGCTCAGTGTGCTCGCGGCGAGCCGGGGCTACCGGTTCCTGTGCGTGACGGACTCGCGCTGCAACGCGCAGGCGATCCGTCTGATGGAGGCGCTGGGCAGCCGGGTGCACGTCATCGACCAGCCCGACCTGCGCAGTGGCTTCCTGGGCGCCCGGATCGGGTACGTCCGCGCGCTGTGCGCCTCCGACGAGCGGTATGTCTGGCTCAACCAGTACACCAACCAGGGGAATTGGCGGGCTCACTACCGTACGACAGCACCGGCGATCGCCCGCCGGTTCCCGGGCCTGGACGTCCTGTTCGTCGGTGCCGGCACCACCGGCACGCTGATGGGCTGCGCGCGCTGGTTCTGGCAGTGGAACCGGCGGGTGCGGATCGTCGCCGTGGACGCCGTCGGCTCGGTCACCTTCGGGGGGCCGCCGGGACCCCGGATGATCCCGGGGCTGGGCACGAGCGTACGTCCGCAGCTGCTCGACGAGAGTTACGTCGACGAGGTGATCCGTGTGGAGGAGGCGGACGCGGTGGGTGTCTGCCGTCGGCTGGCCTCCCGGGGCTTCCTGTTCGGCGGGTCCACGGGCACGGTGATCAGCGGGGCGACGCAGTGGCTGGCCCGGCACGACGGCCGTGACCTCACGGCGGTGGCGATCGCCCCGGACATGGGAGAGCGCTACCTCGACACCGTGTACCACCCCGGGTGGCTGGAGGCCCACCAGGGCGAGCAGGACATGACCCCGCTGGCCGCCGACGAACTGGCGGTCCTCTCCCGGCCGGTCTGACGGCGACAGCGGCACGGGTGCTGCGCCGCGGGCAATCCGGTGAACAAGGCCGTACCGGGGGGTACGTTCTTCGTATGGCAGCCAGCACCCACACCGTGACCAACCAGGTGCCGCCCCTGGTCGGATATGACGTCTTCGCCGCCGACAAGGCCCTGGTGGCGGCCGTCGAGCGGCACCTGGATCCAGGGCTTCTGGACGAGGCCCGGGAGGATCTCTCCGGGCTCGGGAAGTCCACCGGGTCCGCGCAGGTGCAGGAATGGGGGGCGCTCGCCAACGAGAACCCCCCGAAACTGCGCACGCACGACCGCTACGGCAACCGGATCGACGAGGTGGAGTTCCATCCGGCCTGGCACCGGCTGCTCGGCAAGGGTGTCTCGGCGGGCCTGACGGCGGCCTGGACGCGACCGGGCGGGCATGTGCGGCGGGCCGCCGGGTTCGTGGTCTGGTCGCAGGCCGAGGCCGGCCACGGCTGCCCGCTGTCGATGACCCACGCGGCGGTGCCCGCACTGCGCACCGACCCGGCGCTCGCCGCCGAGTGGGAGCCCCGGCTGACGTCCACCGTCTACGAGGAGGGGCTCGGCCCGGCGCACCGGAAGGCCGGCGTGCTCTTCGGGATGGGCATGACGGAGAAACAGGGCGGCAGCGACGTACGGGCCAACACGACCGTCGCGAAACCGCTCGCCGAGGACGGGACGTACGAGCTGACGGGCCACAAGTGGTTCTGCTCGGCGCCCATGTCGGACGGCTTCCTGGTGCTGGCGCAGGCCCCCGGCGGGGTGACCTGCTTTCTGCTGCCCCGCGTCCTGGCGGACGGCACCCGCAACGTGTTCCGCATCCAGCGGCTCAAGGACAAGCTGGGCAACCGGTCCAACGCGTCCGGCGAGATCGAGTTCGACGGGACGTGGGTGCGCCGCGTCGGGGACGAGGGGCGTGGGGTGCGCACCATCATCGAGATGGTCGCGATGACCCGGCTCGACTGTGTGCTCGGCGCCGCCGCGCTGATGCGGCAGGCGGTCGCCCAGGCCGTGCACCACTGCACGTACCGCGAGGCGTTCGGCGGGAAACTCGTCGACAAGCCGCTGATGCGCAACGTACTGGCCGATCTCGCCCTGGAGTCAGAGGCGGCGACAACGCTCGCGCTGCGCCTGGCCGCCGCCTACGACGACGGCGGAGAACAGGAACGGGCGTTCCTGCGGCTCGCGTTGCCGGCCGCCAAGTACTGGGTGACCAAGCGCTGCACCCCGCTCGTGGTGGAGGCGTCCGAGTGTCTGGGCGGCAACGGCTACGTCGAGGAGTCGGGTATGCCCCGGCTGCTGCGCGAGTCGCCGCTCAACTCGATCTGGGAAGGCGCCGGGAACGTACAGGCGCTGGATGTGCTGCGGGCGATCCAGCGGGAGCCCGCCGCGCTCAACGCGTTCCTCCAGGAGGTCGGGAAGGCGCGCGGGGCGGACCACCGGCTGGACGGCGCGATCAAGGACCTGCTGACCGAACTCGCCGACCTGGAAGGCATCGAGGGCCGGGCGCGACGGCTGGTCGAGCGGATCGCGCTGGTCCTGCAGGGTTCACTTCTGGTCCGGTTCGCACCCCCCGAAACCGCCGACGCCTTCTGCGCCTCCCGCCTGGGCGGCGACTGGGGCAACGCTTTCGGCACCCTCCCCCACACCCTGAACCTGGCAGAGGTGGTGGACCGAGCCCGACCGGTGGGCTGAGTATCCGGCCTGTCGTAGGCGCGACAGCGCCCGACAGGTGCGCGGGGAACTGCGCGACAAGCCCCTACCGGCCGGCAGCCAAATAACCGCACTACCGGCGGAGCCTGTCGCGGGAGTGGTGCTGCGCCGACACGGCACCACCCCCGCTCACTTGCCCCGCATCGCTCGGGAGCACGGACACCGCGCACGGCGTCGCCCAAGTTTCAGCCACCGCAGGGCGGTTCACCAGGGTTGCAGGGGGTTGCAACTTGTTGGCGTGTGTGTGCGGAGTGTGGTCTTCCGCGCCCCCGGGGCGGCACCATGAGACATCGAGTCAATACGAGCCGGGAGGACACAGTGGCGAAGCCGCCGATGGACGTCGCGCGGATGGCCGCCCGTGACACGGCGCATGCGGCGCGGCTGCTCAGTGACGTACGCGCGGCCCGCCTCACCGGACAGCGGCCGCGACTGGCACCCCGCCCGGTGATCGACCAGTCCTGGGACCGCGTGCTGCGCAGCGGCGTCGACCCCGACCACGGCGTCCAGACGGGGCTGCTGACCCACGAGGAGTTGGCGCGGCGGCGCGAGACGTCCCGGCTGCGGCATGTTCTCCCGGTGCTGCGGCAGGGGCTGTTGTCGGTCGCGGACGCCACCCAGCACATCATGCTCGTCGCGGACGAGGACGGCCGGGTGCTGTGGCGCGAGGGCAGTACACCGGTGCTGCGCAGGGCCGACAGGTTCGGGATAGAGCCCGGCGCCGACTGGGCCGAGGAGGTCGTCGGCACCAACGGCGTGGGCACCCCGGCGGTCGCCCGGCGCCCCGTCCAGGTCTTCGCCTCCGAGCACTTCGTACGGTCGCTCGCCACCTGGACGTGCACGGGCGCCCCGATCACCGACCCGCGCGACGGCAGGCTGCTGGGCGTGGTCGATGTCAGCGGGCCGCTGGAGACGATGCATCCGGCCACGCTCGCCTGGGTCGACTCGGTCGCCAAGCTCGCCGAGGCGCGGCTGCGGGAGCGGCACCACCAGTCGTTGGAGCGGCTGCGGTCGGCGGCGGCGCCGGTGCTGGCGCGGCTCGGCGGGCGGGCTCTGGCGGTGGACCGGGACGGCTGGACGGCCGCGATCACCGGAATGCCGTACACGAGCCGCGTCGCCCTGCCCAAGTCGTTGTCCCCGGGCCGACGTTGGCTGCCGGCGCTGGGACTGTGCTCGGTGGAGCCGCTGGCCGGCGGCTGGCTGATCCGCGCCGCCGAGCCCGAGGCTCGCGGCGCCTCCCGGATCGTCCTGGACCTGGGCCGGCCACGCCGCTGGTCGGTGACGGTGTCGGGGCCGGCGGGTTCCTGGACCCACGAACTGACTCCTCGGCACGCCGAGTTGCTGTACCTCCTGGCCCTGCACCCGGCGGGCCGCAGCGCGGCGGGCCTGGCCGACGACGTGTTCGGGGACCCGGCCCGCACCGTGACCGTACGCGCGGAGATGTCGCGGATACGGCGGTATCTCGGGGCGTTTCTGGACCACCGGCCGTACCGCTTCAGCGAGGACACGGAAGTGGACGTCCTCCTCCCGGACGATCCCCGCGATCTGCTGCCCCACTCGACGGCCACGGCCGTGGCACGGGGCCGGGCGACGGAGGGGGCGGCCGGGGTTTGAACGGCGCCGGACGACACACAGTGACCCGGCTGTGACGCCGGGGTGAACAAACACGTCCGAACGGCCCCCGAACGCAACACAAGCGCATGGATTCCGGCGTATTCGACCAGGCCCGGCGCCCCCTGACGTACCATCCTTCCCACGGCCCCCCACACTGCGTCCCCGGTTTCAACGTACGGACCGCGAGCCGCAGTTGGCCTGCCTCGGGAGGATGAATGAAACATCGCGGCAGACACCGCAGGCAGAGAAGGGGCAGAGCGCTGCGCGGCGCCCTCGCCGGAACCGCCCTCGCCCTCACCGCCGCGGCCACCATCGTCAGCGCCTCCCAGGCCGTGAGCAGCGACAACCCGGGGCCCCTGAAGTCCCTGACGTCCGCCGCGGAGCTGAAGGACTTCCAGCTCAAGGAGCATCTGGCGTCGAAGAGTTCGCTCGACCGGCTGGCCACCTCCATGGGCGGCACGGTGGGCGTGAGCACCGTCCTGGAGCACACCAACCGCACGATGCGCGCCGCGGACGAGTGTGCCCCGACCGAGACCGAGGCGCTGCCCGTCGCCCCGACGGCCACCCGCGCGTACTGCTGGGACGAGGCCGACGCCGCCAGCCGGCGCTGGCTGCCGCAGTCCGTGACCACCTCCGGTGACGCGGACGAGGACGGCCGCTGGGGCGCCAACCGTGTGATCCTCTCCGGCTGGACGCACAACGACGCCAAACCGGACGAGCCCGAGGTCTCCCGGGGCCTGGCGCGGGTCGCCGTCATCGACGCGAACGACCTGAGCGACATGACGTACCGCTGGGTGCTCCTGGTCGTCCCGACGGAGGACGGCTCGAACTACCGCAAGCTGGAGTCCTCGATCTCCGGCATGGTCTGGTACCAGGACAAGCTGCTGGTCACGGCCTCCGCCGCGGACACCGACCGCAAGTCCCTGTACGTCTACGACATGAACCGCATCCAGCGCGCCTCGGTCAGCAGTCCGGCGGTCGGACGGGTGTCCGGCGGCTGGTCGGCGCACGGCTACGGGTACGTCATGCCCGCCGTCGCCTCGTACAGCCTCACCGGCGGTGCGTGCGACCCGGCGGCCGACGACGGCGCCCCCTGTTTCGGCTCGCTCTCCCTGGACCGCAGCTCCACGCCCGACAGCCTGGTCGCGAGCGAGTGGTTCCCGGCGGACGCCGATCAGCGCAGCCGCCTGTGGCGCTACTCGTTCAGCCGCGCGGGCGACCGTTCCGGCCTCCTCGCCGCGAACGCCTTCGGCCGGGTGAACGCGGTCGAGGCCTTCTCGACGAAGGCCACGGGCATCCAGGGCGTCCTGTCGTACCGGTCGGCGGGCGAGGAGAAGGCGGACTGGTACGTCGGTCGTGCCCCCGGCTCCAAGGACCGGCACGGCACCCTGTGGCGACTGGACGACGACGGCGCGAAGGCCGCCCGCTGCGGCTCCGACGACGAGTCCCGCCGCTGCTGGGGCGAGCACGCCGAGTCCCTCTCCTACTGGGAGGGCACCGGCGAGGTCTGGTCCCTGACGGAACGGGCGGCGGACAACCGCTCCGGCACCCCGGTCCCGGAGCGCGTCCTGTACGCCGTACCACTGTCCGAGATCGCCGACTCCCTGAGATAAGCCCGCAGGGCGGGGCCGGGCGCGGATGAATCGGCCGCGGGCGGAGCGAGCGCGCGACTGCGCGCCGCCAGGGGAGCGGATGAATCGGCCGCGCGACAGCGCGCCGATAGGGGCGCGGGGAACTGCGCGACCAGCCCCCACGGGCCCGCAGGCGAACGACACGTGGTTCCCTGACCCCTATGAGCAACATCGCCGTGACCACCTGGTCCCTGCAACAGACCGCCCCGACCGACCTGCTCCCCGCAGAGGCCCCCGACGGGGACGTCAGAGTCGTCCGCGCCGAAGCCCCCTCCCCCGAGTTCAGCCGCTTCCTCTACGCCTCGGTCGGCGGCGACATCCGCTGGACCGACCGGCTGACCTGGACGTACGCCCGCTGGCAGGAGTACCTGGAGCGCCCGGGCGTGGAGACGTGGGTCGCCTACGACCGGGGCACCCCGGCGGGCTACGTGGAGTTCGAGCCCCAGGACGACGGGGCCGTGGAGATCGTCTACTTCGGGCTGATCCCCGCCTTCCGGGGCCGGCGGATCGGCGGGCACCTGCTGTCGTACGGGGCCGCCCGGGCCTGGGACCTCGGGGACCGGTGGCCGGGCCTGGCGCCGACGAAGCGGGTCTGGCTGCATACGTGCAGCAAGGACGGTGAGCACGCGATGGACAACTACCTGCGCCGCGGCTTCGCGCTCTTCGACACCAAGGTCGAGGAGGAGGCGGAGGTCGCCGCACCCGGGCCCTGGCCGGGGGCGTTCGACCTGTCGTGACCCCGCCATGTGACCGACGACACCCTCGTCTCACCGTACGAGACAAGGGTGTCCACATGACGGACAATGCTGGACTGTGTCCAGATCGCCGTGACACGCTTCCGTCATGTCTGGAACTGGGATTGCCTTGGTGAGTCGGCGGCACGTCGACCTCGGCCGCATGTCCAGCGCCATCTGTCCGGCGAGCTGACCAGCCCTCAGCACCGCCGATCTCCTCCCTTTGCCTCAGCCTGCGCAGAGCCGCGCCAGTCTGACCGTGCGCCCTTATGCGCAGGTAAGAGCCGCTTTCCGCCTGTCCCGAAGGACCAAAATCATGGCCGCCACCCCGCAGAACCCTGCCGCCGCGCCCCGCCGCAAGGTGAGCCGTCACCGTGGTGAGGGTCAGTGGGCAGCGGGACACTTCACCCCGCTGAACGGGAACGAGCAGTTCAAGAAGGACGACGACGGTCTCAATGTGCGGACACGCATTGAGACGATCTACTCCAAGCGGGGCTTCGACTCGATCGACCCCAACGATCTGCGCGGCCGGATGCGCTGGTGGGGCCTGTACACCCAGCGCAAGCCCGGGATCGACGGCGGCAAGACCGCGATCCTGGAGCCGGAGGAGCTGGACGACAAGTACTTCATGCTGCGCGTCCGCATCGACGGCGGCCGGCTCACCACCGACCAGCTGCGGGTCATCGGCGAGATCTCGCAGGAGTTCGCGCGCGGCACGGCCGACCTCACGGACCGGCAGAACGTCCAGTACCACTGGATCCGCATCGAGGACGTCCCGGAGATCTGGAACCGTCTCGAAGCGGTCGGCCTGTCCACCACCGAGGCCTGCGGTGACACGCCCCGCGTCATCCTCGGTTCGCCGGTCGCCGGGATCGCCGAGGACGAGATCATCGACGGCACGCCCGCCATCGAGGTGATCCAGCGCCGGATCATCGGCAACAAGGACTTCTCGAACCTGCCCCGCAAGTTCAAGTCGGCGATCTCCGGCTCGCCGCTGCTCGACGTGGCGCACGAGATCAACGACGTCGCGTTCGTCGGCGTGGAGCACCCCGAGCACGGCCCCGGTTTCGACGTCTGGGTCGGCGGCGGCCTCTCCACCAACCCGAAGATCGGCCAGCGCCTGGGCGCCTGGGTCCCGCTGGACGAGGTCCCGGACGTCTACGAGGGCGTCATCTCGATCTTCCGCGACCACGGCTACCGGCGACTGCGTACCCGCGCCCGGCTGAAGTTCCTGCTCGCCGACTGGGGCGTGGAGAAGTTCCGCCAGGTCCTGGAGGACGACTACCTCAAGCGGAAGCTGACCGACGGCCCGGCCCCGGACCAGCCCGTCGAGCGCTGGCGCGACCACGTCGGCGTCCACCGTCAGAAGGACGGCCGCTTCTACGTCGGTTTCGCCCCGCGCGTGGGCCGCGTGGACGGCACGCTCCTCACGAAGATCGCCGAACTCGCCGAGGCCCACGGCTCGGGCCGCCTCAGCACCACCGTCGAGCAGAAGATGATCGTGCTCGACGTGGAGGAGGCGCAGGTCGCCTCGCTCGTCGAGGGCCTGGAAGCGCTCGACCTCACCGTCAAGCCGTCCCCGTTCCGGCGCGGCACCATGGCCTGCACCGGCATCGAGTACTGCAAGCTCGCGATCGTCGAGACGAAGGCGCGCGGCGCCTCCCTGATCGACGAACTGGAGCGCCGTATCCCGGAGTTCGACGAGCCGATCACCATCAACCTCAACGGCTGCCCGAACGCCTGCGCCCGTATCCAGGTCGCGGACATCGGTCTCAAGGGCCAGTTGGTCCTGAACGACGCGGGCGAGCAGGTCGAGGGCTTCCAGGTCCACCTGGGCGGCGCCCTCGGTCTGGAGGCCGGTTTCGGCCGCAAGGTCCGTGGTCTGAAGGTGACTTCGGAGGAGCTGCCGGACTACGTCGAGCGCGTGCTGAAGAACTTCCAGGCCGAGCGCGAGGACGGCGAGCGGTTCGCCACGTGGGCCGCCCGCGCCTCCGAGGAGGCCCTGTCATGAGCGAGCGCGCAGCCCCCTTCTACTGCCCCTACTGCGGCGACGAGGACCTCCGGCCGAGCGAGTCCGCCGAAGGCGGCCACGGCGCCTGGGAATGCGGAGCCTGCAATCGAGCCTTCCAGTTGAAGTTCCTCGGGCTCCTCGCCCGCGGATTTCAGCACCGGGAAACCGGAGGGGACGAGATATGACCACGGTTCAGGAAGACCGTACGACCGACGACCTGAAAGCACTCGCCGAGCAGGCGGGACGTGACCTGGAGAACGCCTCCGCACTGGAGATTCTCACGTGGGCCACAGCCACCTTCGGTAAGAAGTTCTGCGTGACCTCCTCCATGGAGGACGCGGTGGTCGCCCACCTCGCCTCCCGCGCCATGCCCGGTGTGGACGTCGTGTTCCTCGACACCGGCTACCACTTCCCCGAGACCATCGGCACCCGCGACGCGGTCGAAGCCGTGATGGACGTCCGCGTCCTCACCCTCACCCCCGTCCAGACGGTCGCCGAGCAGGACGCCGAGTACGGGCCGAAGCTGCACGACCGCGACCCCGACCTGTGCTGCAAGCTGCGCAAGGTCGAGCCCCTGGAGCGCGGCCTCAAGGGGTACGCGGCCTGGGCGACCGGCCTGCGCCGCGACGAGTCCCCGACCCGGGCGAACACCCCGGTCGTCGGCTGGGACGAGAAGCGGCAGAAGGTCAAGGTCTCCCCGATCGCCCGCTGGACGCAGGACGACGTGGACGCGTACGTCGCCGAACACGGCGTCCTGACCAACCCGTTGCTGATGGACGGCTACGCGTCCGTCGGCTGCGCGCCCTGCACCCGCCGGGTGCTGGAGGGCGAGGACGCGCGCGCCGGCCGCTGGGCGGGCCGCGGCAAGACCGAGTGCGGACTGCACGGCTGATGAACCGGACCGAGACCGCCACCCCCGAGGATCAGGAGATACCAGTGACGACCGGAGCCACCGTATGGCTCACGGGTCTGCCGAGCGCCGGCAAGACCACCATCGCGTACGAACTGGCGGGCCGGCTGCGCGAGGAGGGCCACCTCGTCGAGGTGCTGGACGGCGACGAGATCCGTGAGTTCATCTCGGCGGGCCTCGGCTTCAGCCGCGAGGACCGGCACACGAACGTGCAGCGCATCGGCTTCCTCGCCGAACTGCTCGCCCGTAACGGCGTCAAGACGCTGGTCCCGGTGATCGCGCCGTACGCGGACAGCCGCGAGGCCGTCCGCAAGCGCCACCAGGAGAGCGGCACCGCGTACGTCGAGGTGCATGTGGCGACCCCGGTCGAGGTGTGCTCCGTACGCGATGTGAAGGGTCTGTACGCCAAGCAGGCAGCGGGCGAGCTGACCGGGCTCACCGGGGTCGACGACCCGTACGAGGAGCCCGAGACGCCCGATCTGCGGATCGAGTCGCAGGACCAGACCGTCCAGGAGTCCGCCGCCGCGGTCCACGCGCTGCTCACCGAGAGGGGACTGGCATGACGACCACCGTTGCCAAGACGCACGGGGGCGAGACGGACGCCCCCTACACCCTCTCCCACCTTGACGCCCTCGAGTCCGAGGCCGTGCACATCTTCCGCGAGGTGGCGGGTGAGTTCGAGCGGCCGGTGATCCTCTTCTCCGGCGGCAAGGACTCCATCGTCATGCTGCACCTGGCGCTGAAGGCCTTCGCCCCCGCGGCGATCCCCTTCACGCTGCTGCACGTGGACACCGGGCACAACTTCCCCGAGGTGCTGGACTACCGGGACCGCGCGGTCGAGCGGCACGGGCTGCGGCTGCACGTCGCCTCCGTGCAGGACTACATCGACCGCGGGGTGCTGAAGGAACGTCCGGACGGGGTGCGCAACCCGCTGCAGACGCTGCCGCTTACGGAGAAGATCCAGGCCGAGAAGTTCGACGCCGTCTTCGGCGGCGGCCGGCGCGACGAGGAGAAGGCCCGCGCCAAGGAGCGGGTGTTCTCGCTGCGGGACGAGTTCTCGCAGTGGGACCCGCGCCGGCAGCGCCCGGAGCTGTGGAACCTCTACAACGGCCGGCACGCGCCCGGCGAGCACGTCCGGGTCTTCCCGCTCTCCAACTGGACCGAGCTGGACGTCTGGCAGTACATCGCCCGCGAGGGCATCGAGCTGCCGGACATCTACTTCGCGCACGAGCGTGAGGTGTTCCAGCGGGCCGGGATGTGGCTGACCGCCGGCGAGTGGGGCGGCCCCAAGTCCGACGAGACCGTCGAGAAGCGGCAGGTCCGCTACCGCACGGTCGGCGACATGTCCTGCACGGGTGCCGTCGACTCCGACGCGGTGACACTGGACGACGTCATCGCCGAGATCGCCGCCTCCCGGCTCACCGAGCGGGGTGCCACCCGCGCCGACGACAAACTGTCCGAGGCCGCGATGGAAGACCGGAAGCGCGAGGGGTACTTCTAGCCATGACCACGACCACGGAACTCACGGAACTGTCCGAGACCACGCTCCTGCGGTTCGCCACCGCCGGTTCCGTCGACGACGGCAAGTCCACCCTCGTGGGCCGGCTGCTGCACGACTCCAAGTCGATCCTCAGCGACCAGCTGGAGGCCGTCGAGCGCGTCTCGGCGAGCCGCGGCCAGGACACCCCCGACCTCGCACTGCTCACGGACGGTCTGCGCGCCGAGCGCGAGCAGGGCATCACGATCGACGTCGCGTACCGCTACTTCGCGACGCCGAAGCGCCGGTTCATCCTCGCCGACACGCCCGGTCACGTGCAGTACACCCGCAACATGGTGACGGGTGCCTCCACGGCCGAGCTGACGGTGATCCTGATCGACGCCCGCAACGGCGTCGTCGAGCAGACCCGCCGGCACGCGGCCCTCGCGGCGCTGCTGCGCGTCCCGCACATCGTCCTCGCGGTCAACAAGATGGACCTCGTCGGCTACCAGGAGTCCGTGTTCGCCGCGATCGCCGAGGAGTTCACGGCGTACGCGCTGGAACTGGGCGTCCCGGAGATCACCGCGATCCCGATCTCTGCGCTGGCCGGCGACAACGTGGTGGACCCGTCCGCCAACATGGACTGGTACGGCGGGCCGACCTTCCTGGAGCACCTGGAGACGGTCCCGGTCACCCACGACCTGAGCCACTGCCACGCCCGCCTCCCCGTGCAGTACGTGATCCGGCCGCAGACCGCCGAACACCCCGACTACCGGGGTTACGCGGGCCAGATCGCCGCCGGTTCCTTCCGCGTGGGCGAGTCCGTGACGGTCCTGCCGTCCGGCCACGCGTCGCGGATCGCCGGTATCGACCTGCTCGGCAAGGCGGTCGACATCGCCTACACGACGCAGTCGGTGACCGTCCTCCTGGAGGACGACATCGACATCTCGCGCGGCGACCTGATCGTGCCCAGCAAGGACGCGCCGCCGACCACGCAGGACGTCGAGGCGACCGTGTGCCATGTCGCCGACGCGCCGCTGACGGTCGGTCACCGAGTGCTCCTCAAGCACGGCACCCGCACGGTCAAGGCGATCGTCAAGGACATCCCGTCCCGGCTCACGCTCGACGACCTGTCCCTGCACCCGCATCCGGGACAGCTCGTCGCCAACGACATCGGCCGGGTGAAGATCCGTACCGCCGAGCCGCTGCCCGTCGACTCGTACGCCGACTCGCGGCGCACCGGCTCGTTCATCCTGATCGACCCGAACGACGGCACCACGCTCACCGCGGGCATGGTCGGCGAGTCGTTCGCGTCCCCGGAGCCCGTCAAGGACGAGGCCGAGGACGACGGGTGGGACTTCTGACATGAACTCCACCGACTACTTCTCCACGTTCGCGAAGGAGGGCGGCCGCGTCGGCAGCGGCGCCCTCGGCAGCGGGCAGGGCGGGGTCGCGCGATGTGCGTGCTGACGTACGCGCACCGCTTGCGCGCCCTGTCCCCCCACCGCCGTAGACGAAAACCTGCCGACCTCCCGGCCACGACCTGAGAGATCGTGACCGCCGGGCCTCCGAGAGGAACACCTCCCGTGCCTGCACGCTCCGCTCTTCGCCGCAGTCTCGCGGTCATAGCCGCGCTCCCTCTCCTCACCCTCGCCGCCTGCGGTTACGGCTCCCAGGCGAAGGACGACGACACCGCCAAGGTCGCCGCCGGTGCCGAGAAGATCGACGGACTCGACTCCGTCAGGATCGGTTACTTCGGGAACCTGACCCACGGGACCGCGCTGGTCGCCAACCAGAAGGGCTTCTTCCAGAAGGAGCTCGGCGCCACGAAGGCGAAGTACGCGACCTTCAACGCCGGCCCGTCCGAGATCGAGGCGCTCAACTCCCAGTCCATCGACATCGGCTGGATCGGCCCGTCCCCGGCGATCAACGGGTACACCAAGTCCGACGGCAAGAACCTGAGGATCATCGGCGGTTCGGCGTCCGGCGGCGTGAAGCTCGTGGTCAACCCGGACAAGATCAAGTCCGTCAAGGACCTCAAGGGCAAGAAGATCGCGACCCCGCAGCTCGGCAACACGCAGGACGTGGCGTTCCTCAACTGGATCGCGGACCAGGGCTGGAAGGTCGACGCGCAGAGCGGCAAGGGTGACGTCACGGTCGTCCGCACCGACAACAAGATCACCCCGGACGCCTACAAGTCCGGTTCCGTGGACGGCGCCTGGGTGCCGGAGCCGACCGCGTCCAAGCTGGTCGCCGAGGGCGGCAAGGTGCTGCTCGACGAGGCCTCGCTGTGGCCCGACAAGAAGTTCGTGATCACGAACATCATCGTGCGGCAGGACTTCCTGAAGAAGCACCCGAAGGCCGTCGAGGCGGTCCTCAAGGCCTCGGTGGAGGCCAACAAGTGGATCAACGCCAACCCCGACGCGGCGAAGGCGGCGGCGAACAAGCAGCTGGGCATCGACTCGGGCAAGGAACTGCCGGCCGCCGTCCTGGACCCGGCCTGGAAGTCGATCCAGTTCACCGACGACCCGCTGGCCGCCACCCTCAACACCGAGGCTGAGCACGCCGTCAAGGCCGGTCTGCTGGAGAAGCCGAACCTGAAGGACATCTACGACCTGACGATCCTGAACAAGGTCCTCAAGGCCGCGGGCGAGAGCACGGTCAGCGCCGCCGGTCTCGGCACGAGCTGACGCAGGAAACCCGACGAGTTCCCAGGAGGTGACGACCATGGCCACGACAACGACTCTCCCCAAGGCCGCCGAGACGGTCGAGCACGCGGCACGCCTCGAGCATGTCTCGAAGTCCTTCGCGACACCGGGCGGGCAGCAGCTCGTCCTGGACGACATCAGCATCGATGTCGCGCCGGGTGAGTTCGTCACCCTCCTGGGGGCCTCGGGCTGCGGCAAGTCCACGCTGCTGAACCTGGTGGCGGGGCTGGACAAGCCCAGCGCGGGCTCCATCACGACGGACGGGCGCCCCGCCCTGATGTTCCAGGAGCACGCCCTCTTCCCGTGGCTGACTGCGGGCAAGAACATCGAACTCGCCCTGAAACTGAGGGGAGTTCCCAAGCCCGAGCGGCGCGGCAGGACCGAGGAGCTGCTCGAACTCGTCCGGCTGAAGGGCGCTTACGGCAAGCGGGTCCACGAGCTGTCGGGTGGCATGCGTCAGCGCGCCGCGCTGGCCCGGGCGCTCGCCCAGGAGAGCAACCTGCTGCTGATGGACGAGCCGTTCTCGGCCCTCGACGCCATCACCCGGGACCTGCTGCACGACGAGCTGACCCGCATCTGGCAGGAGACCGGGGTCTCCGTCCTGTTCGTCACGCACAACGTGCGCGAGGCGGTACGGCTCGCGCAGCGCGTGATCCTGCTGTCGTCGCGCCCCGGCCGGATCGCGCGCGAGTGGACGGTCGGCATTCCGCAGCCGCGCCGTATCGAGGACGCGCCCGTGGCCGAACTGTCCCTTGAGATCACCGATGTACTGCGTGGGGAGATCCGCCGTCATGGCCAGCACTGACACGACACCGGTCCAGGACGCCGGGAGCGTGGAGGCGGGTCTCGACGCGCTGGAGACCACGGCCCTCGGCCGGCCGACCTTCCGGCAGACCTTCGTCAACAAGATCCTGCCGCCGATCATCGCGCTCGCGGTGCTCCTCGCGGTCTGGACCCTGCTGTACCCGATCGTCGACAACCCCGCCAAGCTGCCCTCACCGGCGGCCGTGGGCGACGCCTTCCGGGACGCCTGGCTGCAGGGCGACCTGATCAGCTACATCTGGACCAGCGTCTCGCGCGGTCTGCTCGGCTTCCTGATGGCACTGGCGATCGGTACCCCGCTGGGTCTGCTCGTGGCGCGGGTGAAGTTCGTGCGCGCGGCGATCGGCCCGATCCTGTCCGGCCTCCAGTCGCTGCCGTCGGTGGCCTGGGTGCCGCCGGCCGTGATCTGGCTGGGCCTGAACAACTCCATGATGTACGCGGTGATCCTGCTGGGCGCGGTCCCCTCGATCGCCAACGGCCTGGTGTCCGGCGTCGACCAGATCCCGCCGCTGTTCCTGCGGGCGGGCCGCACGATGGGCGCGACCGGTCTGAAGGGCACCTGGCACGTCACGCTGCCGGCGGCTCTGCCCGGCTATGTGGCGGGCATGAAGCAGGGCTGGGCGTTCTCGTGGCGTTCCCTGATGGCCGCGGAGATCATCGCCCAGTTCCCCGACCTGGGAGTGGGCCTCGGCCAGCTGCTGGAGAACGCCCGCACCGCCAGCGACATGGCCATGGTGTTCGAGGCGATCCTCCTCATCCTGTTCGTCGGTATCGCGATCGACCTGATCATCTTCAGTCCGCTGGAGCGGTGGGTGCTGCGCACCCGCGGCCTGCTGGTGAAGAGCTGACGCCCATGTACGAGAAGCCGGTCCGCCCCGTCCTCGTCGTCATCGCCCACGGCAGCCGCGACCCGCGGCACGCCGCGACGGTGCACGCCCTGGTCCGGCGGGTGCGCTCCCTGCGCCCCGGCCTACGGGTGGAGACCGGCTTCCTGGACTTCAACATCCCTTCCGTGCAAGGGGTGTTGGAGTCCCTGGCCGCGGAGGGCGTACGGGATGTGGTGGCCCTGCCCCTCCTCCTGACCCGCGCCTTCCACGCCAAGGCGGACATCCCGGCGGTCCTGCGGGACGCGCCGAGGCGCCTGAACATCCGCCAGGCGGAGGTGCTGGGCCCGTCCCCGCTCCTCCTCTCGGCGCTCGAACGGCGCCTGTACGAGGCGGGGTTGACGCCCGCCGACAAGTCCTCGACCGGGGTCGTACTGGCCTCGGCGGGGTCCACCGACCCGGAGGCGATCGCAGTGATCGCTGATATCGCGCGGGAGTGGCGGCACACCGGTTGGTGCGCCGTGCGACCTGCGTTCGCCTCCGCGGCCCTCCCCCGCACCGAGGACGCGGTACGGGAGCTGCGGGAGCTGGGCTGCGAGCGCGTCGCCGTCGCGCCCTACGTCCTCGCCCCCGGCTTCCTCCCGGACCGCATCGCACGGGGCGCGGCGCGGGCGGACGTCCTCGCCGACGTCCTCGGACCGGCGCCCGAGGTGGCCCGGCTGCTGCTGCGGCGCTACGAGGAGCAGGTGGCGGCGCTGCGGGTGCCTCTGGCGGGTCGCGCCGCGGTGAGCGCGTAGGCGTTCCCGTCCGCCGGATCTTCCCGCCTCACACCGCTGGGACGAACGCGCTCAGGGCTCTCGAACGGACGCGACTGCCTCGTCCGCCAGCCGTACGAGTTCCGCCGAGGGCAGTGAACCCGCCGGCCGCCGCTCCCGGGCGAACGTGCCGGCCAGCCGTTGCAGCAGCTCGTTCAGGGGTGTCGGTACGCCGTGCAGCCGTCCCAGGAGCACGATCTCGCCGTTCAGGTAGTCGGTCTCGATCGTGCCGGTGCCCCGGCTCAGGGACTGCCAGGTGGAGCCGCCGCCGGGCTCGGTACCGGGCAGCGGGTGCGGAGTGATCTTGTCGCCGCGCCTCACCCTCGCCTCCTCTGCGCTCGCGTACGGGATTCCGGCCGCCGCGAGCACCGACTCGCCCTCGGCGTACACCCGCCCGCGCAGCCGCTCGCTCTCCTCGCTGTCCGCCGCACCGCTGAGCGCCCGGACGGCGTTGCCCAGGTTGGTGAGGAGTTTGGCGTACTGCCAGCGCGCCACGTCCGGCACGACCGGCGCCTCGATCGCCGCCGTCTTCTCCAGGTCGGCGGCGATCCGGCGGACGGTGTCGTCGGTGCCGTGCGGGTGGCGGCCGAGGAAGAGGATGCCGGTGAGCGGGGCGCCCGCGGCCGAGACGACGCCGGGTTCCTCGTAGGCCGCGGGGAGCCAGACGCAGACGCCGTACACCCGCCGGAAGCGGCGCAGCGCGAGCCGCGGGCTCTCGACTCCGTTCTGTGCGCAGAGCAGCGGGAGCCGCTCGGCCGCCGTACCGCCGCCGGCGACGGGTACCGGCCCCCAGTCCGCCAGGGCCGCTTCGCTGTCCTGCGTCTTGACGGCGAGGACGAGCACGTCGTCGGCGCGCAACTCCCCGAGTCCGGCGGGTCCGTCGACGGTCGGCAGGCGGTACGTGTGCGTCCCGTCCGGCGTCACCAGCCGCAGCCCGTGCTCGCGCAGCGCCTCGTACTGGGCGCCCCGGGCGACGAGAACGACCTCGTGCCCGGCCCCGGCCAGCCGCCCTCCGACGGCACCGCCGACCGCCCCTGCTCCGATGATGATGTAGCGCATGGCGGCCAGCCTGCCATGGTGCGTGCACCGCACAGGTAGCGTCCACCGTATGGCTTCGGAAAGATTCACGATCGGTGGCGAGTTCCCGGTGCGCCGTCTCGGTTACGGCACGGCACAGTTGACGGGCCCCGGCTACTGGGGCCCGCGAGGCGACCGCGCCGACGCGGTGGCCGTACTGCGCCGGGCCGTCGACCATGGTGTGACGCTGATCGACACCGCCGACAACTACGGCCCGTCGATCGCCGAGGAACTCGTCGCCGAGGCCCTGCACCCGTACCCGGCCGGGGTGTTGGTCGCGACCAAGGGCGGTGTCGTACGGACCGGACCCGACGCCTGGCACATCGACGGCCGGCCCGAGCGGTTGCGCGCGATGTGTGAGGCGAGCCTGCGTCGGCTGCGGCGCGAGACCATCGACCTGTACCAGCTGCACCGGCTCGACCCGAGCGTTCCGATGGCCGAACAGCTGGGCGCGCTCGACGAGTTGCGCGCGGAGGGCAAGATCCGGCATGTCGGGCTCGACTCCGTGACGGCCGAACAGCTGAGGGCGGCAAGCCAGTTGACGTCGATCGCCTCGGTCCAGAACCGCTTCCACCTCCTCGACCGCTCCTCCGAGCCGCTGCTGAAGCTGTGCGAGGCGCACGGCATCGCGTTCCTGCCGTGGTTTCCGCTGGGCAACGGCGAGTTGGCGACCGACCCGGTGTGCGCGGAGATCGCCGCCACGCACGGAGCGACCCCGGCCCAGATCGCGCTGGCCTGGCTGCTGCACCACTCCCCGGTGCTCTGCCCCACTCCGGGCACGGGCTCCCTCGTACACCTGGAGGAGAACCTGGACGCCGCGACCGTACGGCTGTCCGGCGCCGAACTGGCGCGCCTGGACAGCCGGTAGACCGGTCGACCGGCGTCACATCACGTCACCGATCGGTGTCGCCGAACGGGGTCGCCTGGTGGAAGTACAGCAGCCAGTCGCCGCCTTCGGTGTCCCGGCGCCACAGTGAACTCCGGTGGGCGCGGCGGCCGTTGCTCTCCGTGTCGAAGGTGAGGTGGACCAGGTCGGGGGCGAGCCGTACGCCCTTCAGGTGTGAGACGGCGAAGGGGCGGGCGCCCGGTTCGGGGGTCGCGGCGAGGGACGCGATGATCGACGCCCGGTCCCAGTGCCGCCCCGAGGCACCGAACTCGTGGAACCCGGGATGCAGCAGGGCTCCGGTCAGCTCGGGTGAGGCGCGGACCTCCGGGTCGAGCAGCCACAGTTCGGCCTCGATGGCGGCGTCGACGGCCGGGTCGCGGCCCCCGTCATGGTGGCCGTCGCTCATCCGACTCACTTGCCCGGGGTCCCGTCCTCGGTCATTTCCACCAGTTTCACGACGGTGTTCCAGTTGCGGGTGGTCGCGATCAGGCCCTTCAGGTACCGGGGCTTGGCGAGCTGCTCGGCGAGCTTGGAGCGGCCGAGGCCGTCGGGTGCGTAGAGGTACAGCGCGCGGTCGCCGAGCCGGAACTCCTCGGGGAGGTGGGCGGGCTGGTCGATGTCCGCGAAGCGGGTGTCGTCGACGGGGGTGGAGAAGTAGGTGACGTGGAGTTGCTTGCCTTCCAACTCCGCTGCCGGAAAGGGGCAGTTGTCCCTGATCGCCCGCAGGTGTGCGTGGTCGCGCACGATCACGTCGACGGTGAATCCGAAGTGCCGCGCGATGGCGTTCGAGATCTCCCCGGCGAGGGACTCCTCGTCCCCGTGACCGGCGGCGAACACGGCGTTGCCGCTCTGCAGGTACGTCCGTACACCGCCATGCCCGAGGCCCTCCAGCAGGGTGCGCAGCTCGGCCATGGGGACCTTCTTGTTGCCGCCCACGTTGATACCGCGCAGCAGCGCCGCGTAGGTCCTCGTGGCCTGTTCACCTGTCGTCATCCGCACACCATAGGGCGGCCCACTGACACTCCCCCTCACGAACCACCCCGAGATCATCTTTTAGATGTAGGGGACCGCTGTCCTACCCAGTGGGGAGACACCGGCATCCGAGGGGAGGACTTCGGCCTGCCGTACCTCACCGGGGAGCACGAGGAGATGGTCTTATTCGGCCCCTACCTTCGAACTAAAGGTGATGGCAGGGGGCTGTCGCCGCATACGAGGGGGCAAGCCCGACATGGGGAACGGAGAAACGCGGGTACGCGGCATAGCCGCCCGGGCCGGCGGCTGGAGCGCCCGGCATCGCTGGGCGGCCGTCGGGATCTGGGTGCTGTTCGTCGTCCTGGCGATGGGGCTCGGCTCGGCCGCCGGCAGCGTCAAGGTCAAGGAGAGCGACCAGCTGGGGGGCGAGACCCACACGGCCGCCAAGATCATCGAGGATGCCGGGATCGACGAACCCGCGAGCGAGACCGTCCTCATCCAGGCGAAGGACACGGGCGTCAAGGCCACGGACACCGCGTTCCGGGCCGCCGTCACCGATGTCATGAAGGCGGTCGACGGGACCGGCAAGGTCACCGACGTCCAGTCGCCGTACGACACGAACACCCTCTCGAAGGACGGGCACAGCGCGCTCGTCCAGTTCGACATGCGAGGCGACGCCGACACGGCGGGCGACCGGGTCGAGCCGGTGCTCAAGGCCGTCGCGGAGGTCCAGAAGGACCACTCGGAGCTGCGGATCGAGGAGATCGGCGGCGCCAGTATGAACAAGACGTTCGACGACGCCTTCGGTGACGACTTCAAGAAGGCCGAACTGTCCGCCGTACCGGTGGCCCTCGGCATTCTGCTGATCGCGTTCGGCGCGCTGGTCGCGGCCCTGCTGCCGGTGGCACTGGCGATCACCGCGATCATGGCGACGATGGGCCTGATGGGCATCGTCAGCCACATTCAGCCGATGGACGACACCGCCAGTTCCGTGATGCTGCTCGTCGGCCTCGCCGTCGGTGTCGACTACTGCCTGTTCTATCTGCGCCGGGAACGCGAGGAGCGGGCGGCGGGCCGCAGTCCGGAGGCCGCGCTGCGGATCGCCGCGGCGACCAGTGGCCGCGCGATCATCGTCTCCGGTGTCACGGTGTGCGTGGCGATGGCGGGCATGCTGTTCACCGGGCTCGCCACGTTCGAGGCGATGGGCCTGGCTTCCCTGATGGTCGTGGCGGTCGCCATGGTCGGCTCGGTGACCGTCCTTCCCGCGCTGCTGTCGCTGCTAGGTGAGCGGGTCGAGAAGGGCAGGATCCCGTTCCTGCACCCCGACAAGCGGCGCAAGAACGACGGTCGCGGCAAGGGCAACGGGGAGAGCCGCTTCTGGACGGCCGTACTGAAGGTCGTCCTCGCCAGGCCTGCCGTCTCGCTGGTGGTCGCGGCCGGCGCGCTGCTCGCCGTCGCCGCGCCCGCGCTCGGCATGAAGACCCAGAACCTCACCCTGGACCAGGAGTTCGGCGACTCACTGCCGATCGTCGGCACGTACAACCGCGTCAACGACGCGTTCCCCGGCGGCTCCGACCCGGCCGAGGTGATCGTCAAGGCGAAGGACATCAACGCGGCCGACGTGAAGTCCGCGCTCGCCGACTTCCGTGCGCTGGCGATCAGTTCGGGCGCCTCGCGCGGCCCGGTGGACATCAAGCTGCACGACGCCGAGAACATCGCCTTCGTGTACGTCCCGCTGGTCGGCGGCTCCGACCTGGACAAGGCGGGCGAGAGCCTGGACAAGCTGCGCGACGAGGTGCGCCCGGCCACCCTGGGCAAGGTCGACGGCCTCTCGGCGCCGATCACCGGTCAGGTAGCGGGTTCGAAGGACTTCAACGACCAACTGGCCGGCGCGGTCGCCCCGGTGTTCGCCTTCGTGGTCGTGTTCGCCTTCCTGCTGATGCTGCTGTCGTTCCGCTCCCTGACCATCGCGATCACCTCGATCGTGCTCAACCTGCTGTCGGTCGGGGCTGCTTACGGCATCCTGGTCGCCGTCTTCCAGCACGGCTGGGGCGCGTCGCTGGTGGGCGCGGAGGGCGTGGGCGCCATCATCACCTGGCTGCCGCTGTTCCTGTTCGTGATCCTTTTCGGCCTCTCGATGGACTACCACGTGTTCGTCGTCTCCCGTATCCGCGAGGCGCGGCTGCGGGGCCGTACGACGAAGGACGCGATCCAGCACGGGGTGGTCACCACGGCCGGGGTCGTCACCAGTGCCGCCGTCATCATGGTCGCCGTGTTCGCCATCTTCGGGACCCTGTCGATGCAGTCCATGAAGCAGATGGGTGTGGGCCTCGCGGCGGCGGTGCTCATCGACGCGACGATCATCCGGGGTGTGCTGCTGCCCGCTGTGATGGCTCTGCTGGGCGAGCGCAACTGGTACTTCCCGAAGTGGCTGAACCGTCTGCCGGACCTGACGCACGACGAGGCGACGGAGACCCTGTCATCGCCTCCGCCGCCCGCCGTGGAGGGTGAGCGGGTCGGAGTCTGAGTCACTCCGCTCGCTCGTCAGCCCTCTGAACACCCTGCACATCCCTTGAACTGAGGGCCCGTTGGTCACCGGGGAGCCAACGGGCCCTCTTCCCGTTCACGCTCCGGGCAGCTCGGCCTCGATCAGATCGGCGGCCCGCCGGGTGCCGCCCTCCGCCGCCATCCCGGCCTGAACCTCCGCGAGCCGCCGGGCGACCTCCGGATCGTCCACGAGCGCGAGGGCGGCGGCGCGCAGCGCCTTGGCGGTCGCCTCCGCCATGGGTACGTGACGGGCGACTCCGAGCGCCTGCAGCATGTCGGCGTTGCCGAACTGGTCGGCGGCCTGCGGTACGGCGATCATCGGCGTGGCGGTGGCCAGCCCCTCCTGGCTGCCGCCGGCGCCGGCATGCGTGACGAACAGGTCGGCCTGCCGCAGGATCGCCAACTGCGGTACCCAGGAACGTACTTCGACGTTGTCCGGTACGGGTCCCAGCTCGTCGGCGTCGACATGGCGGCCGACCTGCAACACCATGTGCCACCCCGGCAGGTCACCGAGGGCCCGCACGCACTCCCGGTAGAACTCCGGCTGCTTGGTGAAGGCGGACCCGAGCGAGACCAGGACCACCTTCTCGGCGTCGGCGGGCCGCTGCCAGTCGCCCTGTTCGGAGCGGTCGCCCTGGCAGGCGCCGACGAAAGTGTGGACGCGTTCGTCGACGCGGTCGGCGTTGGGCTGCAGCACCTTGGGAATCAGGACGAGGGAGCGGGCGGGGCGGCCGGTGAAGGGATCGGGGTGCCGGTTGATCCCGTTCTCCTTCAGCCAGCCCTCGAACCGTTCGTAGTAGGCCCGCCCCCGCTCGGTCTGCCGGGGCTCGGCCCACATCGGCTCGGCGACCTCCTCCTCGTACCCGTCCCAGGCGACGAGGTTCGGCGAGAGGGAGACCGCGGACACGCCCCAGCGGTGGGCGAGGACGCGGGCCGGATAGGAGGTGATGTCGTGCAGGACGAGGTCCGGCACGTCCCGCTGACCGTCCTCGCCCACCTTGCCTCCCTCGTACGCCTCGATGAGCTGCGGGAGTGCCTGCATCGCGTCGGCGAGGAAGGGCTCGACGTTGTCGAGGAGGGTGGTGCCCCACGCCTCCGGGTCGGCGTCGGGCCCGGGCAGCGTGGACTCGTAGAGCACGGGCCTTGCCCCGGTCTCGGCGACCTTCTCGGCGAAGGCGGGCGGAATCGCGTACGTGACTCGGTGGCCCCGCGCAACCAGTTCGCGGATCACCTCGATGCTGGGGTTCACGTGACCGTGCGCGGCGATGGAGAACATGGCGATGTGGGCTGGGGTCATGGCATCGACCGTAAGCGAGACGAGACGTCTCGTGCAACTTGATTCTCGGGGCGGTTCACCGTTGTAGCGCGCCAGCACCAGGTTCCCGTCCTCCTCCAGCCGTTTTCGCAGATGGGCGAGGTCGATCGCACCGCTGTAGTACTCCTGGAAAGCGGGGGTCGCGACCTTGTCCTTCCACTCCGGGTATCCCCGCACCGACTGGGCGGGGGCCGAGCGCAGGTGGGCGGCCAGGGCGGTGCCGGTGGCCCAGCCGTTCTTCCGGGTGCGCAGGGCCGGGGACTTCAGCGCCTCGGTGCCGGTGGGGAGCATCCAGTCGCCGAGAGCGAGACGGACCATGTTCTCGGGGCGCAGCAGGAAGTCGACGAACTCGGCCGCCTCCCGCTGATGCCGGCTGTCCTCGGCGATGGAGAGGGTCTGCGGGCTGACGCCCTGGGTGAGTCCGTCGGCGCCCGCCGGTGCGGGCAGCACCTGCCACTCGAAGCCCTTCGGCGCCTGCTGCGCGATCTGCTGACGGTAGGAGAAGCCGAGCGGAACCATCGCGTACCTGCCGCCGAAGAACCCCGGCAGAGTGTCGGAGCCGCCGCTGCCCAGCGTCGAACTCGACGCGCTGTCATCGGAGTTGACCTGGTCGTGGATCGTACGGGGGACGACTTGCTCGGGGGCCGCGAAGCGGACGGTCACCTTGCCGTCGGCGTCCCGGTGGAACAGCTGCCCGCCCGCCGACAGCGACAGGTTGAGCGTGGCGGAGACGGGCTCCTTGAGCGGCCAGGCCACTCCGTACTTGCCGTCGCCGCTGAGCTGTCGGGTGATCTGCCTGAACTCCGGCCAGCTCCAGGGCTGTCGGGGGGTCGGAATCCGTACTCCCGTCTTCTGCAGCCAGTTCTTGTTGGCGATCAGCACGCGCGGCTCCTGGAGGAACGGCACACCGTAGACGCCGTCCCCGAAGGTCGTCGTGTCCCAACTCCGCTGCGGGATGTCGGACTTGAGCCGGTCGGGCAGCAGTTCGCGCAGATCGGCGAGATAGCCGCCGTATGCGAAGTCCGCCAGGTCGTCCGAGGCGTCGTGGATGATGTCGGGGGCCTCGCCGCCCTCGAAGGAGGTGAGCAGCTGGTCGTGGACGCTGTCCCAACTCCCCTGGACGTACTCGACCTTGACGTTCGGGTGGGTCGCGTTCCACTCCTTCACCAGCGCCTTGTTGGCGGCGACGGACTCGTCCTGCCAGGCGAGGGACTGGAAGCGGAGGGTGATCCGGCCGTCGGCGGTGTCGCCACCGCCGCCCGTGCAGCCGGCGAGAAGCAGGACGAGGACGAGGAGCCATCGCGCGCGCATCAGCTCTTCACCGCCCCGGCCATCATGCCGCCGGTGATACGGCGTTGGATGAGCGCGAACACGACGAGCGAGGGCAGCGTCGCCAAGAACGCGGCGGCGGCCAGCGGCCCGAGGTCCGCCACACCCTCCGCGCCGATGAAGTGCGTGAGGACGACCGGCAGGGTCTGTTTCTCCGGCGTCTTCAGGAGCACCAGGGCGAAGAAGAACTCGTTCCAGGCGGTGACGAACGCGAACAGTGCCGTGGCCACGATCCCCGGCGCCAGCAGCGGCGCCGTGACGGAGACCAGCGTGCGCAGCCGGCCGGCACCGTCGACGGCCGCCGCCTCCTCCAACTCGACGGGCACGGCCCGGACATACCCGACGAGCATCCACAGCGCGAACGGCAGCGACCACACCACGTACACCATCACCAACCCGAAGACGGAGTCGATCAGCCGCAGGTTCTTCAGCACCAGGAACAGCGGGATGATCACCAGCACGAACGGGAACGCCTGGCTGACCACCACCCACCCGGTCGCCGCCCGCCCGAGCGGCGTGCGGTGCCGTGCGATGACGTAGGCCATCGGGGTCGCGAGGAGTACGGCGACCAGTGCGGCCGAGGCAGCCGCGAGCAGGGAGTTCGACGCGGCGTGCAGCAGGGGCTGTTCGTCGAACGCCTGGCGGAAGTTGTCGAGGGTCGGGTGCCTCGGGATCCAGGTGGGGTGCAGACTGCCCAGTTCACGCGGGGACTTGAAGGCGGTGGACAGGAGCCAGAGGAACGGCAGGGCCAGGAACGCGAGATAGGCGAGAAGGGCCGCGTACTGGCCGACGCGGGCGCTCGTGCTCGTCCTCAACTCTCCTCGCCTCCCCTCAGCCGGCCGACGAGGAACACGGCGAGAAGGACGGAGATCAGCGCGACCATCACACAGCCCATCGCCGCCGCGTAGCCGAACTGGCCGTAGCGGAAGGCCTCTTCGTAGGCGAAGAGCATCGGCAGCCGGGTACGTCCGCCGGGGCCGCCGTTCGTCAGGACGTACACCAGGGCGAAGGAGTTGAAGTTCCAGATCAGGTTGAGGGAGGTGATGGCCAGCGCGATGGGCCGCAGGGCGGGCCAGGTGACGGTCCGGAAGCGACGCCAGGCACCGGCGCCGTCCATGGCCGCCGCCTCGTGCAGTTCGCGCGGGGTGTTCTGCAACCCGGCGAGCAGAGCGACCGTCGTCTGCGGCATCCCCGCCCAGACGCCGACGACGATGACGGCGGGCAGCGCGGTCGTCAGGCCGCTGAGCCAGTCGCGGCCGTCACCCAGGCTCAGATCGCGCAGCGTCTCGTTGAGGACGCCCGCGTCGGCGTTGTAGACGAGCCGCCACATGATGCCGACGACGACCTCGGGCATCGCCCACGGGATGATCGCGAGGGCGCGGGCCAGCCAGCGCAGCCGTAACTCCTGGTTGAGGAGAAGGGCGAGGCCGAGGGCGAGCAGGAACTGCGGCACGGTCACCCCGACCGCCCAGACCAGCCCGATCCGGAACGACTCCCAGAACAGGGTGTCGTGCAGCAGGTCCTGGAAGTTGAGGGTGCCGATCCACCGCGTGGACGTGGTCCGGCCCGACTGGGCGTCGGTGAACGCCAGCAGGATCCCGTACAGCAGCGGTCCCACGCTCAGGACGAGGATCGGGATCAGGGCGGGCAGGACCAGGAACCAGGCGCCATGGCCGCCGAGCGACCGGCCGCCGTCCGGTCCGGCGCGGGTCGCCTGCTTGACCGGCCGCCTCGTTCCGGTCGCCAATGTCACGTGATCGGCTCCTTCGGTCGCCCGGTATGGCCCCGTCATGGTCGTGAAGCCCTGGTAACCCGTCAAGGCACCGCGCACACGCCCCCACCAGTACGAATGCGACACTGACCGGCGGATGGCGTGAACCCGACGCCGTTCGCGGACGTACACGGACGTACCCGGGTGGCTACAGCCGGGTACGAGGGACTGCGCGGGAGGCGGACGATGGACGAGGCACGGGCCCGGGACGTACTGGCCACGGCGGGCGTACTGCCCGGCACGGCACCGGAGGCACGGCTCCTCGCGCTGGGCGAGAACGCGGTGTTCGCCGCCGGTGACCTGGTCGTCAAGGTGGGCCGCGACACCGAACTCCTCGACCGTGCGCGTCGGGAACTGGCCATCGCGCTCTGGCTCGCCGAGGCGGGCGTCCCGGCGGTACGCGCGGCCGACCCGGAGGCGCACCTCGTCGAAGGTCACCCGGTGACGGTGTGGCACCGGCTGCCCGACCCCGTACGGCCCGCCGAGCCCCGGGATTTGGCCGAACTCCTACGGACCGTCCACGCCCTGCCGCTCCCCCGCTCCTTCACGTTGCCGCCCCGCGAACTCCTGGGCGGCGTCGAGCGGTGGCTGCGGCTCGCGGGCGACGCCATCGACCCGGCGGACGCCGCCTATCTTCGAGAGCGCCGCGACGGTTTCGCCTCGGCCGCCGCCGCGCTCACCCCGCACCTTCCGCCCGGCCCGATCCACGGCGACGCGCTTCCCCGCAACGTCCACATCGGCCCGGACGGTCCGGTCCTGGTCGACCTGGAGACCTTCTCCGCCGATTTGCGCGAGCACGATCTGGTGGTCATGGCTCTTTCCCACGACCGGTACGCCCTTCCGGCCGACGCGTATGCCGCGTTCACGGAGGCCTACGGGTGGGACGTACGGGAGTGGGAGGGGTGCGGGGTGCTGCGCGGGGCGCGGGAGACGGCGAGTTGTGCGTGGGTGGCGCAGCATGCGCCGGTGAATCCTCAGGCGCTGGTGGAGTTTTCGCGGCGGGTGGGGTCGTTGCGTAGCGGGGATTCGACTGTGCGGTGGTATCCGTTTTAGCGCCTGTGGGTGGGGGTTGATGCTGTTGGGCGGCTGCCGGTTGTGTGTGGCTTGTCGCGCAGTTCCCCGCGCCCCTGAAAGGGGCGCTACTCCTCGGCCCTGATTTTCTGTGCTGCCTGCTGAAGTTCCTTCAGCACCGTTCTTACCGCTCTGCGGGCCGCGCGTTCCGGGCGGTGGAGGGCGTCGACGCGGCGTCTGGCGCGGACGCCGCTGAGGGGTTTGAGGACCAGGGCGGGGTGCGGGCGGGAGGTCCAGCGGGGCATCAGGGCGAGGCCTCCTCCGGCGGCGACCACCTCCGCCGCCACCGTGAACTCGTTGATGCGGTGGGCGAGACGGGGGCGACGGCCCGCCGCCGTGGCGATGGCCTCGATCGTCGCCATGATCGGGAAGCCGTCGTGTACGGCGATCCAGGGCTGGTCGGCCACGTCGCTCGGGGTCAGTCGCCGTCTGGCGGCGAGGGGATGGTCGGCGGGCATGGCCACGTCGAGGGGTTCGCGCAGCAGCGGGGTCGCCGTCACCGTGCGCGGCCAGGGCGGGGCGTGGTCCAGGCGGTGGGCGAGGACGAGGTCGTACTCCCTGGTCAGCGCCGGGAAGTCGTCCTGCGTGACGTCCTCGTCGGCCAGGGCGAGCACCGGCCCGTCCGGTCCGGCGAGGGCCCGCAGCAGCAGCGGGAAGAACGCGGCGCCCGCGCTGTGGAACGCCGCGACGGACACCTCCCCGTCCGGCCGGTCCAGGAACTCCTCGACGGTGTGCCGGGCCCGCGCGAGCGCCGACTCCACCTCGGTCGCCGCGCCCGCCAGCGCCTGTCCGGCGTCGGTCAGCACCAGCCGGCGCCCCTGCCGCTCGGTGAGCGGGACCGGGATGGCGCGCTGGAGGAGCCGCAGTTGCTGCGAGATGGCCGAGGGCGTGACGAGCAGGGCGTCGGCGACCGCGGTGACACTGCCCAGCTCACCGAGTTCGCGCAGGATCCGCAGCTGACGTTCGTCCACTGACACAGTGTAGGCAGACCGTGTAGCAAAGCTAAAAGATCGTTGAAGAGAGTGGCCCTGGGCTTCAGGGTCACCGGCGGTGCACTGTGGTCGCGTGTCCGACTCCCGCCGTACCGACGCGGTACTCCTCCTTGTCGCGCTCGTCTGGGGCTCCAGCTATCTGTCCGCCCAGACGGCCACCTCCGCCCTGCCCGTCCTCGTGGTCCTGTTCGCGCGCTACGCCCTCTCCGCGCTCGCCTGTCTCGGCCTGCTCGCCGCCGGGCGGGGGACGGAGCCGAAACGGGGCAGCGGTCTTCGGCTGTGGACCCGGGAGGAGCTGCGGGCCGGACTGCCGCTCGGGGTGACCCAGGCCGCCGTCCTCGTCGTGGAGACGTACGGAGTCGCCCACACCACCGCCGCCAACGCGGGCCTGATCATCAGCCTGACCATCGTGCTCACCCCTCTCCTCGACCGCGCCGGACACCCCGGCGGGCTGCCTCCGGCCTTCTACGCCGCCGCCGGCGTCTGCGTCCTGGCCGTCGGTCTGCTCATGTCCGGCAACGGCTTCCACGCGCCGCGTCTCGGTGACCTGCTGATGCTGGGCGCGGCCCTCATACGGGCGGTCCATGTGGCCCTGGTCGGACGACTCACCTCGGGCCGACCCATCCGCCCCCTTCACCTCACGACGCTCCAGACCGTGATCGGCACGGCCCTGTTCCTGCCGGCCGCCGCCCCCGACCTGCCGGCGCTGGTCCGCTCCGACACCGGGACCTGGACGCAGTTGCTTTATCTCGCGCTGTTCTGCAGCGTGTTCGCGTTCCTCGCCCAGACGTGGGCCGTGCAGCGCACCTCGGCGAGCCGGGCCAGCCTGCTGCTGGGCACCGAGCCGATCTGGGCCGCCGCGATCGGAATCGCCCTGGGCGGCGAGCACCTGACGCCGCTCACGGCGCTGGGCGCGACGCTGATGGTCACGGGCACGTACTGGGGCCAGTCGGTGGAACGCGCCCACCGGGCTGGGGCTGCCGTGCCGGCCCGTCTGGGGGTCCCCCCTCTGGGGGAGTTCGAGGACAAGGCCCGTTCAGGGCCGTAGGGGTCTGGGGGCGCAGCCCCCAGGAACAGGATGGGACGGGTAGGGGCGGCGGGGGCGAAACACTCCCCACGGTCCCCCCTCACACCACCTCGCCCACGACCTCCCGCACGGGCCACGTCCCGTCGACGACCGCGTCGGCCTCCCCCTTGCGCCGCAGAAAGCTCTGGAAATCCGCCGCCCACTCCGCATACCAGTCGATCTGACGCCGATGCAGCTCCACCGCCCCGAGCGCCGCGACCTTGGGATGCCGCTCGGCTATCGCACACGCCAGCCGTGCCGCGGCCAGCGCGTCCGCCGACGCGTCGTGAGCCGCGTCCAGTGAGACGCCGTACTCCGTGCACACCGCTTCGAGGTTGCGCTTGCCGCGCCGATAACGGTCGACGGAACGGTCGATCGTGTACGGGTCGATGACCGGGGCCAACTCCTGGCCGCCCAAACGCTCTCGCAGGGACGGCAGTCCGTGCCGCCTCAGCTCCGCGGAGAGCAGGGTGAGGTCGAAGTTCGCGTTGTAGGCGACCACCGGTACGCCCGTCCTCCAGTACGTCGCCAGTACGTCCGCCATCGCGTCCGCGACCTGGTCGGCGGGCCGGCCCTCGCTGGTCGCGCGCTCGTTGGTGATGCCGTGCACCGCCACCGCGTCCGCCGGGATCTCGATGCCCGGATCGGCCAGCCATTCCCGGTGCCCGAGCGGCTCACCGCCCCTCACCTCGATCACCGCGCCGGTGACGATGCGTGCCTCGCGCGGGTCCGTCCCGGTCGTCTCCAGGTCGAAACCGATCAGCAGCTCATGGTGCCAGCCCATGCCTGGCCCCCCTTCATGCCTTTTTGGTGGTGCTTTCCCCCAGTGGTCTCCACGATCCCATGAGCCACTGACAATCAGAGGACCGCGTTCCGCTTACGAGAAGGCGAGCGGGTCGGACGGGGCACATCGGCGGATCGCGCGCGTCAGGACACCGGGCGCGAATCCGCCCAGGCCACCTCGAACTCCTCGCGATATGTCGGGAAGAGACCGCTCTCCTCCGTCTCGCCCGGCTTGACCAGGCGGCTCCCGCCGCGCAGCACCAGCACCGGCGCCTCCATCCCCCGTGTCCGGCGCAGATAGGTCTGCACGATCGCGACCCCGTCCGAGCCGTCTCCGTCGACGAGGTAGGCGGTGAAGCGGGGCGTCTCGTCGAAGACCTGGATCTCGAAGGCGCCGGGGTCCCGCAGATTCGACCGCACCCGGCGCATGTGCAGGATGTTCATCTCCACCGCGCGGCTCAACTCGCCCCGCTTGATGCCGAGTTCCCGCTCACGCCGTTTCACCGCGCTGGACGCGGGGTTCAGGAACAGCAGTCGCACCCGGCAGCCGGACTCCGCCAGCCGTACCAATCGCCGCCCGGAGAAGTTCTGCACGAGCAGGTTGAGGCCGATGCCGATGGCGTCGAGGCGACGCGCGCCGCCGAAGATGTCCTCGGCCGGGAACTGGCGCATCAGCCGTACGCGGTCGGTGTGTACGGCGACCACGTCCCCGTACCGTTCGCCCACCAGGTCCTCGACCGCGTCGACCGGCAGCCGGCGCGCGGAGGGCACGTCGCCGCCCGCGCCGAGGGTCTCCAGGAGCTTGCCCGAGGCCCGCTCGGCCTGGTTCAGGACGGCTTCGGACAGGGCCCGGTTGCGGGAGACCACGTTGCGGGTGACCTCCAGCTCGTCCAGGGCGAGTTCGACGTCACGGCGCTCGTCCACGTACGGCTCGAAGCACGGCCAGTGCTGCACCATCAGCTCGCGCAGCTGGGGGAGGGTCAGGAAGCTGAGGACGTTGTCGTCGGCCGGGTCGAGCAAGTAGCCCTTGCGGCGGCTGACTTCACGTACGGCGACCGCCCGCTGCACCCACTCCTGGCCGGCCGGCCCGGCGGCGGCGACCACCCACTCGTCGCCGTGGACGGGTTCGTAGATGGGGCGCAGGACGGCGGCCACGACCGCGCGCAGCCGCTGCTCGACCAGGTTCAGCCAGATGTAGGCCCGGCCGGCCCGCTGGGCGCGTGTCCGCACCTCGTGCCAGGCGTCGGCGTCCCAGTCCAGTTCCGGTCCGATGGAGCCCGTTTCCATCGGCCGTGCCAGGGACACCGCGCCGGGCGGGACCTCTGTGGAGTTCCCCTCGTGACCCTCGTCACCAGGGGGCAGCTCCAGCCCTCCCGACCCCACCCGCGCACCGCCTTCCGCTCCCCCGAGCTCTCCCCGTCGGCCGGTCCCGGCCAACGATCAAGGAAGGGTACTCCGGGAGCGGTCGGCGGTGCAGCAGGATGGACAGGGTCGTTTCTCAACTACCGCTTTCGACATGCCCGTTCTGGTCGGCGAGGGCGGCGGGAGTGAGCGGATTCATAGCCGTGACGTCGCGCGGGGCGATGGAGAAGCCCTGCCAGTGGACGGGCATGGGCTGCTGGTCCTCGTCCCGGGCTATGTGGTGGAAGCCCACGTTCACCCAGACCAACGGGTGGGTGAGGGTCTGCCCGTTGACCCATCCGTCGACGGACGTCTTGGCGCCGGCACCGCAGTTGCCCAGGTTGTCGCTGGCGAACTGCTCGCACTTGTTGTACTCGGTGAAGTAGACGTCGTGCCGGGTGTAGCTGCGGCCGGGGTACTTGGTGGTGGCACCGGGGACGATCTCGTACGACCGCGCGTGGCCGTCCTTGTTCTTGCCGGTGGCGCTGACGACACGCCACCAGCGCATGTTCTTGGCGTCGCCCGCGAGTTCCTTCTTGACCTGGGTGCGGGTCGTCTTGTTGGTCGGACCCTCCTGGCCGCTCGCGGGCGGGCTGACCACGGAGTCGTACTGCTCGACCTTCCCCTTGGAGGAGCCGTCGAGGCCGAAGTCGAGCCGCCAGAAGACGTTGTGGCTGTGGCTGGTGGCGTACGCCTTGGCGCCCTTGCCGATGGGCCAGCCGCGGCCGTCGCCCGCGTCGTAGTCCTCGGGGGCGAGGCTGCCGGTGGCGCCGATGTTCATGTTGACGGTGCCGTCGTCCTGGAAGCGCCACTCGGTGATGTACTCGTACCAGCCGACCTGGTTGACGGTGTAGACGAGCAGGTCCTTGCCCTGGGTCTGCCAGACCTTGTTCGCGGTGTCGCCCTGCATACGGTAGGCGTGGCCGCGTGAACGGGTCGTGGTGCACAGGCCCTTGACGTTCGCGTTGTCCGGGTCCCACGCCTCGGGCACCTTGACGGTCTTGATGGTGCCGCCGGGGCACTCACCGGCCGCCAGGTTCATCAGGCCCTGGCCGAAGCCGGCCGCCGTGAGGTCCTGGTACTCGGCGTTTCCGTCGTCGTAGGGGACGTGTATCTGGCCGAGCCGCGCGGAGTTGAGCACCTTGATCGGCTGGGCCTCGCCGGGGGGCTGGTACGAGACGTTCTCCAGAACGAGCCCGGCCTCGCTCTCGTAGCGGTAGCACATCCGCCAGGTGGTGCCCGTGGCGAGCTTCTTCTCGATGCGGTAGGGCGCGCTGCACTCGGCGGGCGGCACAGGTCCGGCCTTCGGCTGGGCGATGGCCGGTCCCGCCGCCGAGGTGAGGCCGGCGGACAGGGCGACCGCGGAGAGGCCGACGAGCCCGGCCGTCGCCCGCCCTCGGGTACGGCTGTTGTTGTTGACGCGCATGAAGACGTGACTCCCTGGAGAGAGCTGGGGAAGGTAAAAGGAGGTTGAGAAGTGAACCGAGGGCCGCTCGCCCAGGGGTCAGCCGAGCTTGGCGACCTTGCGGGCGCTCAGGTCGATCACGAGCGAACGGGCGTCGATCCACGACCCGTTCTTCACCTTCGGGAAGAGCCGCACACAGCGGTGGTCGCCGCATGTGCCGAGCACGGCGGGCTGGGCGCCCGGAGTGGCCCGGTACACCATGCTGGTGACGAGCAACTGGTCCGGCGAGGTGAGTTCCGAGCCGGTGGCGTCCTTGTAGTCGGCCTTCAGGCCCGCGCCCAGCGGGTCGGCTATCAGGAGCGCGGTCGCCTCGGCCGTCTCGGCGCGGCTCAGGGGCGGCTGTACGCCGTGCTGGGTGCCGGTCCGCTCGACCTTGCCGGTGTCGAGGTTGACGGTCCTGGTGACCAGGGTGTCGTCCTTGTAGTCGTAGTACGACACGTCCGCGCGCCGGGGCGCGTTCGGGTCGTCCACCTCGGCGGCCTCGGGTTCGGCGAGGTCGATGCCGATCCGCTGCGGGCCGCGCTTCCCCTCGACGTTCTCACCGGAGTCGAGCAACTGCCGGTTCAGGGCGATCCGCTCGACCCGCGCCGTCTCACCGTCGGTGAGCGGATCGCGGCCCGTGCCCTTCTCGCCCTCGGCGGGCACCTGTTCGACGACACCGGGCGGCGCGGCGGCCTGCTGCTGCGCGGACTCCCCCGCGCTCCCGCCCGTGCTCGCCGTACTCCCGGCGGTCCCGGTGCCTCCCGACTCGTCGGCCCCCGCCGCTCCCGGCAGCGTCACCGCGATCATGACGGCCGTACCGGCCACCGCGATACCCGTCCCCGCCACCACCTTGCCCAGGTGGCGGCGCACGATCTTGCGCACGTTGTCCCCTTACTCCCCCTCACTGCCCAGGGAGTACGTGAAGAAGGAAAAGTTTTGACATACCCGCGTATGCGGGTACGCACTGGTCGACCGGTAAGAGGGACGTAAGTCGTAGGTGGTTCCATCACTTTCGGGGAGACTCGGAGGGGAGCAGGCCCCAGCGGCGGACCACAACTGAAAGAGTCGAGCGCATGCAGGTCTGGCCAGGAGAGGCGTATCCACTCGGTGCCACGTACGACGGCGCCGGCACCAATTTCGCGGTCTTCTCGGAGGCCGCCGACCGGATCGAGCTGTGTCTGCTCCACGACGACGGCTCCGAGACCGCGGTGGAACTGCGGGAGAGCGACGCGTTCGTCCGGCACGCGTATCTGCCGGGCGTGATGCCGGGCCAGCGGTACGGCTTCCGTGCGCACGGCGCGTACGAGCCCGAGCGCGGCCAGCGGACCAACTCGGCGAAGCTGCTGCTCGATCCGTACGCGAAGGCGATCAGCGGTTCGGTCACCTGGGGCGAGGAGGTGTACGGCTACCACTTCGACGAGCCCGAGCGGCGCAACGACCTCGACTCGGCGCCGCACACGATGTCGTCCGTCGTGGTGAACCCGTACTTCGACTGGGGCGACGACCGGCGCCCCCGCACCGAGTACCACCACACGGTGCTCTACGAGGCCCATGTGAAGGGCCTGACCATGCGTCACCCGGCGCTGCCCGAGGAGCTGCGCGGCACCTACGCGGCGCTCGCCCACCCCGCGATCATCGAACACCTGACCAAGCTTGGCGTCACGGCGCTGGAACTGATGCCGGTGCACCAGTTCGTGAACGACCACCGTCTGGTGGACATGGGCCTGAACAACTACTGGGGTTACAACACGATCGGTTTCTTCGCCCCGCACAACGAGTACGCCTCCTGGGGTGACCGCGGCCAGCAGGTCCGGGAGTTCAAGTCGGCGGTGCGGGCGCTGCACGAGGCCGGTATCGAGGTCATCCTGGACGTGGTCTACAACCACACCGCGGAGGGCAACCACCTCGGCCCGACCCTCTCCTTCAAGGGCATCGACAACGCCCAGTACTACCGGCTCATGGAGGACCAGCGCTACTACATGGACACCACGGGGACCGGGAACTCGCTGCTCATGCGGTCCCCGCACGTACTCCAAATGATCATGGACTCGCTGCGCTACTGGGTCACCGAGATGCACGTCGACGGCTTCCGCTTCGACCTCGCGGCCACGCTGGCCCGGCAGTTCCACGAGGTGGACCGGCTGTCGTCGTTCTTCGACCTGGTCCAGCAGGACCCCGTGGTGTCCCAGGTGAAACTGATCGCCGAGCCGTGGGACGTGGGCGAGGGCGGCTACCAGGTGGGCAACTTCCCGCCGCTGTGGACCGAGTGGAACGGCATGTACCGCGACACCGTGAGGGACATGTGGCGGGGCGAGCCGCGCACGCTCGCGGAGTTCGCGTCCCGGCTCACGGGCTCCTCGGACCTCTACCAGGACGACGGCCGCCGTCCGCTCGCCTCGATCAACTTCGTGACGTGCCATGACGGCTTCACCCTCAACGACCTGGTGTCGTACCACGAGAAGCGCAACCTGGCCAACGGCGAGGACAACCGGGACGGCGAGAGCCACAACAGGTCCTGGAACTGCGGCGCGGAGGGCGAGACGGACGACCCCGACGTCCTGGCTCTGCGCGCACGCCAGCTGCGCAACTTCATGGCGACACTGATGCTGTCCCAGGGTGTGCCGATGATCAGCCACGGCGACGAGTTCGCGCGCACCCAGGGCGGCAACAACAACGCGTACTGCCAGGACAACGAGATCTCCTGGGTGCGGTGGCCGGACCAGAACCGGGACGAGGACGAGGACGAGAAGGGGAAGGAGGGAGCCGGACTCCTGGACTTCACGCGCGCGATGGTGTGGCTGCGCAGGGACCACCCGGTCTTCCGCAGGCGCCGCTTCTTCCACGGCCGCCCCGTGGAGGGCACCCACGACGAGCTGTCCGACATCGCCTGGTTCACTCCGGCGGGCGAGGAGATGGTCCAGCGCGACTGGGACTCGTCACAGGCGGGCGCGATGAGCGTGTTCCTCAACGGCAACGCCATCTCGGAGCCCGGTGCCCGTGGGGAGCGCATCGCCGACGACTCGTTCCTGCTGATGTTCAACGCCTCGCCGAGGACCCTGGAGTTCGTGGTGCCGGTCAACCACGGCCGCCAATGGCAGGTCGTGGTCGACACGGCCCTCCCGGAGGGCGTGGCACCGGGCACGGGCGCGAAGGTCGCGGCGGGCGACCGCCTGACCCTCCTGGACCACAGCCTGACGGTGCTGCAACGCCCGGCCTAGTCCGCCCCCGCCCGGCCTACGGCCCTCCACGCGCGCGTGGAGGGCCGTTTCGGCGGCCGTACGCAGGAGTCGATGACACGAAAGGCGGTGGGGCGGGTACGTAGGTCTCCATGACACCTGAGCGTTCTGAGCCGGTCGTGCCGACGGCCACCTATCGGCTGCAACTCCAGCCCGCGTTTCCGTTCGGTGCCGCGGCGGACGCCGTGCCGTACCTGGCGTCGCTCGGCGTCTCGCATCTGCATCTGTCGCCGTTCCTCGAGTCCGTGCCGGGTTCGACGCACGGCTACGACGTCGTGGACCACGCGCGCGTGCGCGGTGAGCTCGGCGGCGAGGAGGGGTTGCGCGCGCTGGCGCGTACCGCGCGGGAGCACGGTCTCGGCCTGGTCGCCGACATCGTGCCCAACCACATGGCGATGTCCCCGCGGCACAACCGCCCCCTGTGGGAGGTGCTCCGGGAGGGCCCCGGGTCACCGTACGCGCGGTGGTTCGACATCGACTGGGAGGCGCAGGGCGGGCGCCTGCTGCTGCCGGTGCTCGGGCAGCCGCTGGGCACGGAGTGGGAGCAGCTGAAGGTCGAGCGGTGGCAGGACGCGCACCTGGGGTACGAGGGTCACGTCCTGCGCTACCACGACCATGTCCTCCCCGTGCGTGAGGGCACCGAGAAGCTGCCGCTGCCCCAGCTCGTCGACGCGCAGTGGTACCGCCCCGCGTGGTGGCGGCTGGCGCGCACCGAACTCAACTACCGGCGCTTCTTCAGCATCTCGGAGCTGATCGGGGTACGGGTCGAGGACCCCGACGTGTTCGCGGCGACACACGGGAAGCTGCTGGAGCTGCTCGCGGACGGCGTGGTGGACGGGCTGCGGGTCGACCATCCGGACGGGCTCGCGGACCCGGGCGGGTATCTGCGCCGTCTGCACGAGGCGACCGGGGGCCGCTGGACCGTGGTCGAGAAGATCCTGGCCGACGGGGAGCACCTGCCGGCGGACTGGCCGGTCGCGGGGACCACCGGTTACGACGCCCTGCGGCACCTGGACGGCCTGTTCACGGACCCGGCGGGCGCGGGCGAGCTCCTCGGCCAGTACCGGCGGTTCGCGGCTCCTGAGGCCGACCGGGGCGGGCACTGGGAGGCGACGGTACGGCGGGCCGCGTACAAGGTGGTGACGCATGAGCTGGCCACCGAGGTGGACCGGCTGACCCGCGTGGCGAACCGTCTCTGCGCCGCCTCCCCGGATCCCGCGCTGCGCGACCGTGCCCCCTGGGCCCTGCGCACGGCGCTGCGTGAGCTACTGGTCCGTATGGAGGTCTACCGCCCCTACACCCCCGGGGACACGGCCTCCGTGGTCACCGAGGTGGCCGCCGCGGAGGCCCGCCAGGCGTTCGCCGTCCCGCAGGAGGGCGAGGCCGTGGAGGTCGTACGGGACCTGCTGCTGGGGCGGGCGGCGGGCGGGGCCGCGAACGACCCCGAGCAGGTGGAGTTCCGGGACCGGTTCGCGCAGACGTCGTCGGCGCTGCGGGCCAAGTCCGTGGAGGACACGGCGTTCTACCGCTATGTGCCGCTGCTGTCGGCGACCGAGGTCGGCGGCGGTCCGGGCAGCCCCGCGGTGTCCCCGGAGGACTTCCACGCCTACTGCGCGCGCGTGCAGCGCGACTGGCCGGCCACGGGGACGGTGCTGTCGACGCACGACACGAAGCGCAGCGGCGACGTACGCGCGGCGCTGGCCGTGCTCACCGAGTGCCCGCAGCGATGGGCCGACGTCCTGGCGGAGGTCACGCGCACCGGTGAGGGGCTGCCCGACGCCCAACTGGCGTGGGCGGCCTGGCAGACGGCCTTCGGCCTGGGCCCGGCGGACACGGAGCGTCTCCAGGGCGCCCTGCTGAAGCACATCCGGGAGGCGGGCCTGCACACCGCCTGGACGGAGCAGGAACCCGCCTACGAGGAGGCGGTGGCGGCGTTCGTGGCGGCGGGCCCGTGCGGGGCGCCCGGCGAGCACGTGACGGCGCTGCGGGGCGCCCTGGAGCCGTACATCCGGGCGAACGTCCTGGGCATGGCCCTGGTCCACCTGACGATGCCGGGCGTGCCGGATCTCTACCAGGGCACGGAGAGCGAGTACCTGGCGCTGGTGGACCCGGACAACCGCCGTCCCGTCCGGTTCCCTCCGGAGGCCCCCGGCGAGAAGGACGGCCTGACGGCGACGGCACTGCGGCTGCGCGCGCGGCGTCCGGCGGTGTTCGGCGACACGGGGACGTACACACCGCTCGTCGCACAGGGTCCGGCGGCGGCGCACTGTGTGGCGTTCGCGCGCTCCGGGGAGGTGGTCACGGCGGTCACCCGGCTGTCGTCGCGGCTGGCGGACGCGGGCGGCTGGGACGACACGCGGTTGCCGCTGCCGCCGGGCCGGTGGGCCGATCTGCTGTCCCCGGAGCGGGAGTTCACCGGGCACGCGCGCGTGGAGGAGCTTTTCGCACGGCTGCCGGTGGCTCTTCTGGAGCGTGTCGGCGAGGAGTGAGGCCCCAGGGCGCGAACCCTTCGGCGCGCGCCCCTGCCAGCGCTCGAGCGCCCGGCGCACAGCAGCGCGCACTACGGCGCGCGTTTGCGACTACCGGCGTGTGGTGGTGAGCACCCTCGCCGGGCTCTGCGCGGCCGTCCCGCGCGGCGGATGTCCCGGTCGGCCGCTGCCGCCGACCGTCCCCGTCCTCGCCGTCGGGGGTGAATGCTTCTTGGCGCCCCCTGGAGCCGCCCCCGCTACCTCCTTGACAGTTCCTGGACGCCATGGGGTACTGCGGATTGCGACGCCGGGTGGACCAGACGGGGGTGAGTCTCCTGCCGGAGCTGCGTTACCCCAGTGTGAACGAACTCGTCTCGTCCGCACGGGCGCTGGCCGCTCACCGGCCGGGTCTGTGCACCTTCACTCAAGTGGGCTCCTCCCGCGCGGGACGGCCCCTGCATCTGCTGTCCGTGGGCCACGCACGACACGCCGTACTCGTCGTCGCGGGTGCCCACGCCAACGAACCCACGGGGGGCTCCACGCTCCTCGCACTCGCGGAACGGACCGTGCACGACCGCGAGTTGCGGGCGGGCACCTCCTGGCACTTCCTGCTGTGCGCGGACCCTGACGGTGCCAGCCTGCACGTCACTCCGGCGCCGCGCAGCCTGCTCGACTACCACCTCGGTTTCTACCGGCCCGCCGGCCCCGAGCAGCCGGAGTGGGCGCCCTCCGTGCTGCCGCCCGACCGGCTGCCGCCCGAGACCCTCGCCCTGACCCGTGTCATCGACGAACTGCGGCCCTATCTCCAGGTCACCCTGCACGGCACCGACGTGGGCGGCAGCTGGGTGCAGTTGACGAAGGACGTCCCCGGTCTCGCCGAGCCGTTCGCCAAGTCGGCGGCCGAACTGCACATCCCGGTCGAGACCGGTGCCTCGGACGCGGCGGGCTGGCCCGCGTCGGGGCCCGGCGTGCACGTGATGCCGGCGCCGGGCACGGACGCGGCGTACCCGAGCATGCCGGACGACGCCCGGCACAGCACCTGGTACCACGCTCACCGGTACGGCGGTCTGACCGCGGTCGTCGAGGTGCCGATGTGGGCCAGCGACCTGGTGGACGACCCGGCCCCGCATCCGGCGCCGGCGGCGGCGATACGGCGGCTCGCCGGCCGGCTGCTGCGGGACGGCATGGAGGTCGACCGGGTCCTCGCCGACGCGCGGCCCCGGCTGACGGACGCCGAGGGACCGCTGCTGCGGGCCGCCCAGTGGGCGCTGGAACTGGTGCCCGGGCTGGCCGCCGACTGGACGCACACGCCACCCGCCGACACGACGATGGCGTACGTCGGCAGCGTGGACGCGTTCGGCCGCCGGCTGCCGCTGCGGGCCGCCGCGATGCTGCTGCGGGTCCTGCGGGAGACCGACGACCGCGCGGTACCGCCCCTCGAACACCTGGTCGCGGCCTGGAGCGAGGCCTTCATGGTCCGCTTCCGGGCGCGCTGGGTGCCGCTGGACCATCAGGTCGAGCACCAGGCCCGTACGGTGATGGCCGCCGCACGGCACGCGCGCGAGGGAGCCCCTCGGAGGGGCTAGGCGAGACCGGGTTCGCTCTGTCAGGGCGCCCTGCGTGGCCGCTACAGGGCGAACACGGCGCCGGTCCTCGCGCCCAGTTCGCATCCGTTGGAGAACGTCCTGTCGTACTCCCGCGGGATCCCGTTCCATTCGCCCCGCGCGTGCACGGTGACGGGCGAGTACAGCATCGGGCAGAGGGTCTTCCTCGGCGGGATGCGGCCGATGTCGCCGTCCGCCGCCGCGAGGTCCGCACAGGCGCGGGCAGCCTGCGCGTGCCCCTGGGGCGGGTCGCACAGCACCAGTGTCCCGCGGGTGTCACCGGCGTCCGGCTCGCCCCGGCTGACGGTGACGTAGAGCCAGTTGTCCCGGACGTCCTCCCGGGTGACCGCCTGCGCGGGCGCGGAGCCCGCGACGAGGAGGCCGACGGCCAGCAGGGCCCCGCGCACCGCGCGCGCGGTGCTGACGGTCCTGTTGACGCGGTCGGGTCGGGTCGTGTCGCCGGTGCTGATGGTGTGGGTCATTCCCTGTGCATCGGCACCGCGGCCCCCGCACCCCACCCCGACTCACCCGAACGGGAGCCCACGCGCGCGCGGCGGCCCGCCAGTTCGAACGCGGCGAGCACCACCCGCGACTGGTACTCCACCTGCCGGGCGACCGGTATCCACCGCGCCCCGCAGCCGTCGCGGTAGTCGGCGCACCACTCGTCGATCACCCTGTCGAGCGCGCACAGGACGTCCGCGGCCACCGGACCGGCACCACGCGCCAACTGGTGCAGCAGCCCCGCGGTGCGCAGCGACAGCCGCCGCCCGGCGATGCGCAGGGTGGCCAGGTGGGCGTTGCTGAGCGGTGGCAGCCGGTCCGCGGTGCCGTCGTCGGTGTCGGGGTCCCAGGCGTCGGCGAGACCGGGGCAGACCAGCAGATAGTCGTCCACCGGGGCGAGGAGACGGTCCGCGTCGGGCACGCGCGCGAGGTGGGGCCGCAGTCGGCCGAGGACCCCCTCCAGGTACCGCGTGTCGTGCCGCAGCGTGTGGCTGACGGTGCGCAGTACCGCGTCGGCGTCGACGGGCGGTGTGTCGTCCTCCACGGCGGCCACGCCCCACATGGGCGCCTCGACGATCGCCGTCACCGTGCCGTGCCGGTGCGGGTGGAACCAGGTCGACTCGACGGCGGCCTCCGTTATGGCCGCGGCCAGGTCGCCCCGTACCGGCGGCGGAATCCGGTGCACGGCGGGTCCCAGACGGGGCCAGTACAGGGTGTCGTACGAGCCCAGCTCGCGCGGGACGCCGAGCCGGGCCGCCGTCTCGGCGACGCGCTGCGGGAGACCCGGCAGGTCACGCGTGAGTTCCACGAAGCCGCCGCCGACGTCGACGCCGTGCAGCGAGCACTGGAAGAACGGCCGCAGCTCGTCCTGGACGGCGAGCAGCGCGCGGGTCTCCGGCAGTGCGGCCCCGGCCGCGCCGTCGGGCAGCCACTCGGGCTGCTCCAGGAAGCCGGGCCGGAAGAAGTTCCGGAAGTGGTGGCCGAGGGTGAAGGGACCCGCGAGCCAGCCCTCGTTGCGGCGCGAGCCGTCGGGATCGAGGCACAGCAGCAGGTTCCAGGTGGCGTCCGCGCGGACGGTCGGTCCGGGGTCGGCGAGGGCCCGTTCGGCCAGCCGGAGGGCGGTCGCACCGCCCACGGGCTCGTTGGCGTGCGGTCCGGCGACGATCAGGGCCTGCCGGCTGCCGTGCCCCACGGAGAGCAGCCGCAGGGGCGTCCCCGCGCGCGAGGTGCCGATGGTGCGCAGCCGGGCGTCGGCGGGATGACGGGCGACGAGCGCGGCGGCCCGGTCGGCCAGCTCGTCCACGGACGGGTAGCGGTGGAGCGGCGACAGGGCAACCTCCACAGCGGGGCCGTCGGTTCACTTGGTGTGCATGGCGCACGCACAGTCAGTCACGACTCGGAGGTTACGTCAACACCACGGCACGCAAAGTGAATCGCTCCCGCCGGAGCAGGGGCATGGCAAGCGCTGTCACTCCGCCGAGAGGCGGAACGCCATGTGCCCGAAGCCGATCTGGTCGCCGTCGCGGACGACGGCCGCACCGATCACACGACGCCCGTTCACCGTCGTGCCGTTGGTCGAGCCGAGGTCGCGCAGCACCCACAGGCCACCCTGGTGCCGGAGTTCGGCGTGGACGCGCGAGACCGTCTCGTGGGTGAGGCGCAGACCGTTGGCGGGGTCGCGCCCTATGCGCAGGGGGTGGCCGTTGCCGGGATGGGGCAGGAGCAGCTTGGGGAGCCGCTCGGACTGCCAGGCCCGGCGCAGCCGTACCGTGAAGCCGGAGACCGCTTCGACCGTCCCGAACACCAGGCGGGAGAGCCGGTTCTCGGTGGGCAGGTCGGCGGTGAGGAGGGCCAGTTCGTCGGACCGCCGCGCGACCAGCGCCAGTTCCATGCGCCGGATGAACGTGTCGTGCGAGAGCCGCCCCAGAGCGACCCCGTCGCGGAGTGCCTTCAGCGCCCGGTCGCGCTCCGCGTCGGAGAGGCGCGCCGGGTACGTGTGGAACTCGAAGGACGATGTCACTTCGTGATTGTCGGGCAGCGCGCCCGGGGTGTCCACACAACGCAGAAACGGGTGCTCCGCGGGCCGGCCTGACGACACCTCAGGCAAACGAGAGGATGCGAGCGCGGGGCGTCGGCGTTTGAAGCACCATGGGACGGGCTACCTCCCGGTGAGCACCGCTCGGCAGAGTAAGGGGATCCGTCCGTGCACTTCGAGGTGTGGGCACCGCAGGCAAGTCGTGTGACGCTCCAGTGCGACTCGGCCACGCGCGCGTTGGAGCGCGATCCGGAGCGCCCGGGCTGGTGGTCCGGCGAGGCCGAGGCCGTGGACGGGTCGCGTTACGGCTTCGCCGTCGACGACGGCCCCGTGCTGCCCGACCCGCGCTCCCGCCGCCAGCCTGACGGCCCGGACGGGCTGAGCGCGGTCGTCGACCACGGCCGCCACACCTGGCGCACCGAGTGGGCCGGCCGCGCACTGCCGGGCGCGGTCCTGTACGAGCTGCACGTCGGCACGTACACGCCCGAGGGCACGCTGGACTCGGCGGCCGAGCGGCTCGGCCACCTGGTGGAACTGGGCGTCACCCACATCGAGTTGATGCCGCTGTGCCCGTTCCCGGGTCGGCACGGCTGGGGCTACGAGGGGGTGTCCCTGTGGGCCGTGCACGAGCCGTACGGCGGCCCCGAGGCGCTGAAGCGCTTTGTCGACCGGGCGCACGCGCTCGGCCTCGGTGTGGTCCTGGACGTCGTGCACAACCACCTGGGACCGTCCGGCAACTATCTGCCCGCCTTCGGCCCGTACTTCACGGACACGCACCAGACGCCCTGGGGGTCCGCGGTGAACCTGGACGCGCCCGGCTCGGACGAGGTGCGCGCGTATCTGCTCGGCAGCGCGCTGGCCTGGCTGCGCGACTACCGGCTGGACGGGCTGCGCCTCGACGCGGTGCACGCGCTGCGGGACACGCGCGCGTGCCACTTCCTGGAGGAGCTGTCGACGGCCGTGGACGCCCTCGCGGCCGACCTGGGCCGGCCGCTGTTCCTGATCGCCGAGTCCGACCTCAACGACCCGCGGATCGTCACCCCGCGCGCGGGCGGCGGCCTCGGACTGCACGCGCAGTGGAGCGACGACTTCCACCACGCCCTGCACACCGCACTGACCGGTGAGGCGCAGGGCTACTACGAGGACTTCGCGCGGGCCCCGTTCGAAGCACTCGCCAAGACGCTCACGGGCGGCTACTTCCACGACGGCACGTACTCGACCTTCCGGGGCCGTCTGCACGGCCGCCCGCTCGACCGCGCCGGCGTCGCCGCGCACCGGCTGCTCGGCTACACCCAGACCCACGACCAGGTCGGCAACCGCGCCCAGGGGGACCGCCTGTCGGCCTCCCTCTCCCCCGGGCTGCTCGCCTGCGCCGCCGCCCTGATGCTCACCGGGCCGTTCACACCGATGCTGTTCATGGGCGAGGAGTGGGCGGCCGGCACCCCGTGGCAGTTCTTCACCGACCACACGGACGCGGAGCTCGCGGAGGCCGTACGGCGGGGCCGGCGACGGGAGTTCACGGCGCACGGCTGGGCCGAGGAGGACGTTCCGGACCCCCAGGACCCGGCGACCCGCGACCGCTCCTGCCTCGACTGGTCGGAGCCCGACCGTGAGCCGCACGCGCGCGTGCTGGCCTGGTACCGGGACCTGATCGCCCTGCGCCACGCCCAGCCCGACCTGACGGACCCCGATCTCTCGGACATCAAGGTCGCCTACGACGAGGAGGCCCGCTGGCTCGCCTTCCGGCGCGGGGACGTACGTGTGGTCGCGAACCTCGCCCCGAAGCCGGCGGCGATTCCCCTGGGCCCGCGACGGGCGCGGGTGCTGGCCGCCTGGGAGCCGGTCGAACTCCCGGGCGCGGACGGGTTGTTGCACGTCCCCGGGGAGTCCTGTGTGGTGCTGGAGCAGGGGTGAGCGCGTCTCAGGCGCTCGCGTAGACGCTTGCGTAGGCGTTTACGCGCCCCCGCATCCCCACCCCCCTGTCCCTAACCCTCCTCGTCCGCCTCCCTCAGCTCCGTCACCCGTTCCAGGAGGATCGCCTCCCACGCGCGCCGCAGCTGGACTCTCAGCAGCGACTGTGGGCCCGCGTCGCGCCGGGCGAGGCTCTCGGCGAGGCGGACGACCGTGTCGCAGCGGGCGAGCCACAGACCACGCAGGCAGGGCCGGGCGGCGTAGCCGGCGAGGGTGGCGGCGCGTACGGCCGCTGGCGAGCCGACCGCGAGGGCGAGGCCCGCGATGTCCTCGGCCGGGTCGCCGACCACCGCGCCGATCCAGTCGAGGACACCGCGCACCCGTCCGTCGGCGCTCACCACGAGATGCTCGCCCCGCAGATCGTGGTGGACGAGGACCGCGGTTCCGGCCTGCGCCGCGAGCTGCGTGGTGGCGGACGGGGTCAGCTGGTGCAGCAGTACGGGGTCGAACTCGTCGGCCGCGGCGAGGCGTTCGGCCGCGGCGGCGGCGGCCCGGCGCAGCGCCTCCAGGGAGCGTGGCCCGACCCGCGGCACGCCGAGCGTCTCGGCCTGGCGTACGGGTACCTCGCGCAGCCCCGTGAGGAGCGCGGCGAGGTCGGCCTCGCCGACGGCGGAGATGTCGTGCTCCTCGGCCGAGCCGCCGGGCACCGTGGTGTCCAGCGTGTAGGCCAGTCCGGCGGCCCACTCGCCGTGTGCCACGCCGACGGGGACGGCGACGCCGATGTGCGGGCGAACGAGGTCGCGCAGGCGCGGTTCGCGGCGCAGCCGCGCGGACGCCTCACGGTCGGGGGCCAGGCGCAGCACGTGCCGGGAGCCGACCCACCAGGTGAAGTGCTCGCCGCCCGGCCCGCCCGCGTCGGCCGGCCGGACGTCGGGGCCGGTGGTACCCGTCGCACCGCCAGGCCCGCCGACGGTGCCGTCCGCGAGCAGGGAACGGACCAGTCGGCGGACCGTGTCCGCGGTGGGTGTCGGTACCTGGGTCATGATCGCGCCGCTGTCGTCCGGGGATGGGGGCGGAAAAGGGGCTCCTGGTGCGGGGTCAGTCCACTATGACCATCTCGCGGGTCGTGTTGTTGAGGCGCCGGCCGCCGGCACCGTCGTCGGTCACCGTGACGATGTCCTCGATGCGTACGCCGAAGCGCCCGGGCAGGTAGACACCGGGCTCCACGGAGAAGCACATGCCGGGGACGAGGGGGCGTTCCTCGCCCTCGATCATGTACGGCGGTTCATGCGTGGTGACGCCGATGCCGTGGCCCGTGCGGTGGATGAAGTACTCGCCGTACCCGGCCTCGGTGATGACCGCGCGAGCCGCCCGGTCGACGTCCTGGCACGCGGCGCCCGGCCGCACGGCGCGGAAGCCCGCTTCCTGGGCCTCGCGCACGATGTCGTGGACCCTGCGCTGCTCGGCGTCCGGTTCACCGACGTGGACCGTGCGGGAGGTGTCGGAGCCGTAGCCGTCCAGAAGGCCGCCGAAGTCGAGGACGACCATGTCGCCGTGCTCGATGACGCGGTCGCCGGCCTCGTGGTGCGGATTCGCGCCGTTGGGGCCGGAGGCGACGATCGTGAAGTCGACCTGGGAGTGGCCGAACCGCCGCAGCAGGCCGGCCAGCTCGCCCGCGACGTCACTCTCCCGGCGTCCGCCGAAGGGAACCTTCCGGATCTCGTCGTACGTTGCGTCGGCAGCCGCGCCCGCGGCTGCCAGGCGCGCCAGTTCCGCCGCGTCCTTCACCGCGCGCAGCATCGGCAGTCCCTCGGTGAGTGAGACGTACGAGCTGCGGGGCAGCGCCGTCTGGAGTGCCAGCAGGTGCAGTGCCCACGCGTTGTCGCTGACTCCGAAACGTCCCGCTCCGTCGAGGAGGGCGGCGGTGGCCGCGTACGGATCCTTGCCGTCGGTCCAGTCGCTCAGGGCCAGAGCGGGCGCCCCCGGCGCCTGTGCCGCGTCCGGGGCCTCCAGTGCGGGGACCACGAGGACCGGGTCCTGCCCGGCGGCCAGTACCAGCAGGGTGAGGCGTTCGGTGACCGCGGTGGGCGCGTAGCCGGTGAGCCAGACGAGGTCGGGTCCGGGCGTCACGAGGAGTCCGGCGAGCCCCGCGTCCTCCGCCGCCCGGGCGGCGCGCCGGAGCCGGGCCCGGTAGTCGTCGGCGGTGAAGGGCGCGGGCGTGCTGCCTGGCATCCGGGCCTCCGTGGAAGGGCGAGGGGCTACGGGCAGCATCCTGCCCGGATGCACGGGGTGGCGCGAGCCGATTGACGGCTCCCCTCACCTGCTTCACTCGCCTCCCACCCCTTCTGCTAACGGATGAGAGTTGAGCAACCATTAGAACTAATGCTTAGATCTGCCATAACCATTAAGGGAGGCGGAAGTCCATGCTCGTACTCGCTCACATCAGCGATCTGCACCTCGACGGAACCGCGCGGTCCACGGCGCGTGCCGAACGGGTGCGCGACCGGTTGTGGGAGCTGCCGGGGCATGTCGACGCCCTGCTGGTGACCGGGGACATCGCGGACCACGGCACGGAGGCCGAGTACGAGGAGGCCGCGCACCTCCTCGGGCTGCGCACCGGCGACGCGCCCTTCCCGGTCCTCACCTGCCCGGGCAACCACGACAGCCGCACCCCCTACCGCAAAGCGCTGCTGGGACTGCCCGCCGCCGAGGAGCCGGTCAACAGCGCGCACGTCTTCGACGACGCCGCCGTTCTGATGTGCGACTCCAGCGTGCCGGGCGAGGACGAGGGAGCCCTCGCCGACGAGACGTACGACTGGATCGAGTCGACGCTCGACGAACTGGACGACGGCGTCCCGGCGCTGCTCGCCTTCCACCACCCGCCCGTCGCCCTGCACCACCCCCTGCCGGACGCCTACCGGCTGTCCGAACCCGGGCGCCTGGCCGCCCTGATGGAGCGCAGGCCCCAGATCGCCGCGCTCATCACCGGTCACGCGCACACGCCGGCGGCCACGGTCTTCGGTGGCCGGCCTCTGCTCGTCGGCCCGGGGGTGACCTGGACCCTCCGGCTGCCCTGGGAGGGCGAGCAGCCCGCCGACCGGGACGCGCCGGTCGGCCTCGCCTTTCACATACTCGACGACACCGGGCGGCTGACCAGCCACTTCAGGGTGGTGGTGTGACGGAGGGCGGTCAGGTGACGATGCCCGGAATCGCCACCAACTGCTGGTATCCGCCGCCGACATGACGGACCGTCACAGTGATCTCCGTGCCGGGTCGGGCGGCGGCGACCGCCCGGGCGAGACCGGCCGCCGAGTCGACCCGCGTCTCGCCGAACGCCAGAAGCACGTCGCCCCGGACGAGGCCGGCGGTGTAGCCCGGACCCGGCACATGGACGCCGACGACCAGGGCACCCGCCTTCTCCGCGTCCACGGCCTCGACACCGAGCGTCGCGGTGACCGCCGACGGTGAGAGGGCCGGACTCGCGCCGCCCGAGGGCGACTTGGACGGGCCGGTACCCGACGCGGATCCGGACTCGGACCGGGACTCGGACCCGCCCCCGGAACCGGACCCGGCAGGCTTCCCGCCCCGGAAGCCCGGCGCCTCCCCCGACTGCCCGGCCCGCCCGTCCCCTCCCGCATGACGCTGCAGGTCTGCGAGTTTGCCCATGCCGATCACGGTGGCGCCGAGCGTTCCGAGCCCGACGCCCGCGAGGACCAGAACGGTCCCGACGAACAACCCGAACAGAAGGGTCACCAGCCGTCGGCCACGTCGGCGCGCGGCATGTGGGCGCCGGGCCGGACGGGATGTGGTGCCACCTGCCCGTTCCTGCCCGGGCATCGGCTTGGGACGCAGCGCAGTCTGTTCCATGGTTCGCCTCCGCCAGGTGCTCTACCCGGCGCACCGGCGCCCCACGAGCCACGAACGAGTGAGACTGACAGGGCGTCGGACATGGGCAGCCATAGGCGTCCGAACCCGGTCCCGCTGTCCGCGGGCCACGGCCACGTCGGTGAACCTCGGCCGGTTCGTCGCCGCGGACCACTACGTCCCGACCCGCGCACCGCCGGACGCGCACCTCCCTGAGGAGGCCCGCGTCCTGGCATGCCGCCGACCCGGTGGGCCAGGGGTCCTCAGCGGATCGACAGCGCCGAGCTGTGGTCCGGCAGAAAGCCGTGGGACCTGCGGGCCAGGTGGTCGGCCTGGTAGCGGGGGACCTGCCGGTGCCAGTTCAGGATGCCGGCCAGCCAGTTCCGCAGCTCGTCCACATAGCCGTCCATGGTCGCGCGCGCCTCCTCCGTGAGCTTGAAGTCCTCGTACATGACGGGGAATTCATGGGCGGCGACATGTTCGAACTGCTGCATGCGCTGGGTCATCAGATCGTGGATGACGCCGAGCGCGGTCGGATAGTCGCAGCCGAAGAAGTTCTGGACGACGAGGATGCCGTTGTGGATCTCACCCTCGTACTCGATCTCCTTCTGGTAGGAGAAGACGTCGTTGATGAGCATCCCGTAGTCGAAGGCCGCGTTCTCCAGCGAACGGACGGGGCCGCTGCGGTAGACCTCAGGAGGGACCGCCCGGCCGTGGCCGATGCGGCACAGACTCGCCGTGAGGTCCGAACCGAAGGTGGCGCGGCGCATCTCCAGGTAGTCGACCGGGTCGGGGATGCGGTTCTGGGTCTGGTTGACCAGTTCCCACACCCAGCTCTCGGTCATCTTGTCCACCGCGGCTCGGAACGTGCGCCGTTGGTCGGGGGTCATCCCGACCGTCGTACGCCGCCACAGGTCGATGAGGCCGCGTTCCATGCCGTTGACCGGGACGGGGAAGGCGTCGCCCTCGACGGGCATACAGGCGGAGAGTCGCTCGGTGCACAGGTGAGCCGCGGCCAGGTCGCGGCGGTGACCGAAGACGAGGGGGTAGTAGTCGTCGCCGTAAGTGCCCCAGGCCAGCCAGGCGGAGCTGAGGTCGAGGGCGTCGGACGTCGCGTCCGGGTGGATGCCGGCCGCGCACAGCGGCAGGTCGGCCGCGGCCAGCTTGTCCTCGTCCCAGACACCCTCCTGGAGGATGCCCATGCCGTGCGACCACTCGACGAGGCGGGACCGGGCGCCGTCCAGATGGGGGCTCAGAGTGAGCCCGAACGGCATGTAGAAATCGGGCAGCAGGGACGGGCCGACCTTCTGGTAGGGCACGTGCGTGTAGGCGCGCAGCCGTTCGGCTCCGGCCGAGGCCAGGAGTGCGCCGATGTTGGCGGCGGACGTCCCGAACCCGCTCAACGCGAACGGCCGCGACTCCTCCAGGGCGCCTTCGTTCATGTAGCGGCTTGAGCGCAGGTGCCACTCGTGGCCGCCGGACTGCCAGTCCTGCAGTCCTTGCGTGTACGCGGCCACCGCGGCGACCTGGTCCGGCGTGAGGCCCTTCACCAGGGCGAGCCCGGGCACCTCGGTGAGCGCGGTGTGCTCGAACTGGTGGAGCCGTGAGGTGAGGATGTCGTTGACCGTCTCGGCGGCCTCCTGGGTGGTGCACCCGAAGAAGGTCTCCAACACGAGCACGCCGTTGCTCAGTTCGCCCTCGTCCTCGACCTCCCGCTGGTAGGAGAACAGGTCGTTGCGCAGGTGGACGCCGTCCGAGAAGGTCTCCATCAGTACCCTCAGCGGCCTCGACTCCGCGACGGACGCGGGCACTTCGGCGGTCGCGTACTCGACGAGCCCCGCCGACCAGGGCGCGCCGCCGACCTTGCGGCGCATCTCGATGTACTCGACAGGGTTGGAGATCCGCCCCTCGTTGATGTTGGACAGTTCCCACATCGACTCGTTGAGCAGATGCTCGGTGGCGACGGCGAACCGCCGGCGCCAGTCCACGGACATCGCCGGTACGGTGCGCGCCCACAGGTCGGCGAGGCCCGCCTCCACCGGATTCTGCGGCTCGGGCACGGGGGTCGAGAGGTCGAGCGGCATGAACAGGGGCAGCCGGTCCAGATAGGCCTTGCCGCCGTCCCGGTCCTGGCTGCGCTTGAAGACCTCCAGGAAGTGGTCGTCGAAGAAGAACACCCACACGTACCAGTCGGTGATGAGCGAGAGGGCGGCGCCGTCGCAGTCGGGGTGCGTGTAGGCGCACAGCAACCCGTAGTCGTGCGCGTCGAGGTCGGACTGCTCCCAGACGCCCGAGCCCTCCAGCATTCCCATCTCCCGTGCCCAGACGGTCGAATGGGCGCGTGCCTCGTCCAGATGCGGGTTCAGGCGCGCGGGATACGGCATGTAGAAGTGCGGGAGTACGAACGGCTGTGTCATGGGCGGGCCCTACCCCTGCCCCGGACGAGCCATCCACCGGGCGGCACATGATCACACCATCGCGTGAATCAGGCTCGATTCCGGGATTCCGGACGGGCGTTGTGAGTTCACTCGACATGCGACGACCACGACGACATCTGAACCGGCTACGGCTGAACCGACGACACCTGAATCACCGCACGCGTACCGCTCGTCCGCCAGCGCTGCCCCTCCGCGGCGACGAGCGCCGCCTCGGTACGGGCGTCGAGGCCGACGATCACCTCCGACTTCAGGGTGCGCAGGGCGGCCACGGGGCCGGGAAAGTAAGCGGTGACGTCCGCGAACGGCGTGGTGGGGGGCCTGAGTCGGTCGCCCACCAGGCGGCGGTAGTTCAGGTCGCCCTTCATCAGGGTGACCTTGGCCGAGGCGAACTCCTCGCGCAGGTCGCCGGGCATCGCCGCGTACGGGAGCGGGGCGCAGGAGAAGGGGTGGGCGCGGACCACCAGCCGGCCCTCGGCCAGTGCGGACCAGAGCCGCCGCCCGTACGAGGCGGCGGCGCCCGGGGCGCGGGTCAGCCGGCGCAGGGCGTCGACCACGTCGGCGGTGGTCGCGTCGGAGACGAAGTACGGGTGCGGTTTGACATGCAGGACGGCCCGGTCCGCGTATCCCCGGGTCAGCAGGTGATCCAGGAGCAGCAGGTCGGGGACGAGTTCCCGGCCCGCGTTGTCCGCGACCAGACACACCGTGCCGGTGCCCGGGCGGGCGGACCGGAGCAGCGCCCAGAGTGCCTCGCTGTCGTCGGCGACGAGTCCGGCCGCCTCCCCTCCCTCGTCCGCGCCGGAGAGCCGGAAGCCGAGGTCGGCCCGGTTGCCCCACAGCGACCCGTGGAGCAGAGCGCGCGCCTGTTCCTCCTCCGGCCGACTCACCAGATCGTCGAGCGCGGCCAGTTCCTCGTCGGTCTCGGGGGCGTCCAGTTCAGCGAGCTTGAACGGGCGGAAGGGGTCGATCCCCCGCCAGGCACCCTCGCCCCCACCACTCCCACTGGTCCCACCACTCCCACTGCCGCCGAAGTACCCGACCGCTTCGAGGAGTTGGCGGTAGAAGTACCCCTCCGCCCACAGCCACGGCACGTCGAACCAGGACCGGCCGACGTACTCCCGGGTGCCCCATTCCTCCCACTGCCGCCGGTCCTCCGCATCGGCGGGGAGCGGTTCGACGAGGCCCTCGGTGCAGTTCCTGAGGAGCGCGTCGAGTGCGCGGTGCTGCTCCGGGCCGTAGGGGAAGGCGTCCCGCACCTTCTGGATCAGCGCGGGATGCCGTTCGGCCAGGACGCTCCAGGGGAACGAGCCCGGTTCGTTGCCGAGGATCACGGGCGGGGACATGGAGTCGGAGGCAGGCATACGCCTCACCGTACCGCCGGAGAACGCGCGGCCCGGAGGGGCCACCGCGCGCAGGCGTGGTGACCGAAGGCAGGTGTACCGCCCGTACGGCCGGATACACACGGGCGCCGACCATCCGGTGGCACGCGGGCGCCGCCGACCCGGGTGCCCGCCGGCGACGACCAGCTACGTGCCGGGGCCGAGCCGTGCGAAGCAGCTCGCCCCGCTGACCGGATAAGCCGGGCCGCTCCGCCCGCCTCACGCCACCGCGCGTAGCTCCCGCTCCAGCTGCGCCACCAGGCCCAGATACCGTGCCCGCCTCGGCGTGGGCACCAGGGCCCGGATGGTGAGCCGCCACATGTCAGCCGTCCGGCGGGGCTGGCGGGCCACCGGCTCCACCGCCCTGCTGACCATGCGGCTGCCGACGAAGAAGCTGACCAGGGAGTGCGCCATCGCGTCGACATCGACATCAGGGTGGACGTCGGACTCCTTGACAGCGCCGAGGAGTTTCCCGGAGGCCATCTCCGACCACTCGCGGAACGGGTGCCGCAGCGGAGGCCGTACGGCGACGTCACCGGCGGCCAGGCGCAGGCCCGCCCTGGCGATCGGACCCTCGACGGCCATCCGCGTGATCCCGAAGGTGACGCGGATCAGCGACTCCAGCGAGGAGTAGCCGCGGCCGTCGATGTCCCTGGCCATCCGCCGGGAGGTCCTGGACTGGATCTCCAGGATGGCGTGGGCCAGGTCCTCCTTCGCCGCGAAATGGAAGTAGAGGGCGCCCTTGGTGACATGGGCGTGCTCGACTATGTCGCTCAGGCTGGTCGATTCGTAGCCATGACGGTCGAACAGGTCGGCCGCGGCCGTGATGATCGTCGCGCGAGTCTGCTCGGCGCGTAACTGCCTCGGCATCGACGCCACCCCTCTCCACCGTCGCGGTGCTCCCGAACTCCCCGAAGAAAAACGGGATATGCCGTTTGTTTCTTACTGCCTGTACAAGATAGCCGACCGCTCAGCGGTACCCACCACACACTCGAAAATCGTGCGTCCCTCCTGGGTTCCCACCACCTTCAGGGCTCCGCCACCCTCGTCCGTCGAGTCGATCCAGGTGGGTAGGTCCAGTTCGGCGAACTGATGGAAGGTCGTGTCGAACGACACCGGTATCCGTCGGCTGCCTAGGCCCGTTCGCGCCAGCGCGGCCTGCCGTGCGGCCTCGAGGAGCAGCATGCCCGGTATGTGATCGAGAGGATGATCAAAGAAAACAGCATGACCGGTATCAACTCGCAACTGCCAGTTACCGTCGTCCTGCTGGGGCGGCGCCAGGACCACGTCCGCCGCCGAGTCCCGGCCCACGTCGGCGGCCGCCAGCCCCGGCGGCAGGGGCAGCGGCGTCACGGTGGCCGCCGTACGGCCGCCGCGCAGTCTGCTGAATACGGCGCCGCTGGTACAGGTGAAGGCGACGTCGGCGTGGGCGACCCGTTCACCGTCGAGCCGTACGTCGGCCTCGTAGCGGGCCGACACCAGGCGCTTGCCTCGATGGCGGACGTCGGAGAAGGTGATGTCGACGACGGGTTCGGCCGGGGCCGGTCCCACGCCCAGGTGCTCGGCGAACGTGGTGATCCGGAACTCCTGGAGCACGAACTGGTGGTCCAACGGCACCTTGTACTCGGTGTGGTTGAGCAGGGTTCCGGCCTGCCGCACGGTCTCCACGACGAGCAGCGGATCGTATGCCGTCCGATCCGGCGACACGTGTAAACAGTGGACACGCGGCCACTGCGCGGAGACGCTGAAGCGGTCGGTTTCTGTGCGGGTCCAACCCGTCGGAAACGTCTCCGCGATCGACGCGCGGTGCACGAGCTGACGCGGAACACTCGCCGTCATGGTTGGGGTTTCTGCAGACTGCGGCGCTGGAAGCAATGTCTCTCCTCGGTCCCCCCGTTATGGCGTGGCAGACGGAAAGGCGCCCGCTTCGTGAGCGATAGAGTACGAGGCGACCGGTTTGTTTTCAACGAGATCAGTCGGTCCGGCCCTATGATCGGCGGGTTCCGGCGCATCTGACGACACACCGTCACGCATCGGCACGGCACCAATTCGGGACTGACAGGGACACCGGCCAACTGGGCGCCAGGGAGGGCCTCTTATGGCGAAACAGGAGCGCGCCATCAGGACGCGCAGGGCGATCCTGGAAGCCGCGGGCGCGGTTTTCGACGAGCACGGCTACACCTCCACGACCATCTCGATGGTGCTGGAGCGGGCCGAGGTCACCAAGGGTGCCCTGTACTTCCACTTCCCTTCCAAGGAATCGCTCGCCCAGGCGGTGCTGGACGAGCAGGTGCCGTTCGGCACGGTCCCGGAACAGGCCTGCAAGCTGCAGGAGATCATCGACATGACCTTCGTCGTGGCACAGCGGCTGCTGACCGACTCCCTGCTGCGAGGGAGTGTGCGGCTGACGGTGGACCAGGCGACGCCCCCCGGGGTCGACCACAGCGGCCCGTTCCGGCAGTGGGGGGAGCGGCTGGCCGTACTGATGGAACAGGCCCGCGCACAGGGCGAGTTGCTGCCCACGGTGAATCCTCGGGACACGGTGGAGCTGCTGGTGGGGGGCTTCGCGGGCATCCAGTTGATGTCGCGCGCCCTGACCGACCGGGCGGATCTCGCGCACCGTATCTCGGTCCTGTGGTCCCACATCCTGCCCGGCATCGCGGTACCGGGGCTCCTGCTCGGACTGGACAGCCGGGCCGATCGCGGTGTCCGCATCCTCTCTCCGGTCCCCGTCGCGTGATCCTGCTGACGGGGGCCACCGGCACCGTCGGCCGTCTGGTCGCCGAACGCCTGTCGGGCGCCGGCCCGCTGCGCCTGCTCACCCGCCGCCCGGAGCGCGTCACCCTCGCCGGTCCCGGAATCGAGGTGGTGCGCGGGGACTTCGACGACCCCGCCGGGCTGCGCGCGGCGCTGGTCGGCGTGCGGTCCGCTCTCCTCGTCACCGCGAACCCGCTGGCGCCGGCCCAGGACAGGAACTTCGTGGCGGCCTCCCGGGCGGCGGGGGTGTCCCACGTGGTGAAGCTGTCGGCCCAGGCGGTGACCGAGCCCGCCGCCATCGACCTGATCACGGACTGGCAGCGGGAGAACGAGCGGCTGCTGCGCGCTTCCGGCCTGGGGTGGACCTTCCTGCGTCCGCGCGCCTTCATGTCCAACACCCTGGGCTGGGCCCGCTCCGTCCAGGAGGAAGGGGTCGTCCGGGGTCTCGACGGCGCCTCGCGGAACGCGAACGTCGACCCGCGGGACATCGCCGACGCGGCGGTCCAGGCCCTCACCAACCCCGAAGCCCACGCTGGGCGGGCCTACGCCCTGACCGGTCCCGCGGGCATCACCCCGGCGGAACAGACCGAGATCCTGGGCCACTTGCTGCAGCGGCAGCTGACATTCATGGAACTGACGGAGGCTCAGTTGCTACGGGGGCTGCTCGCGCGCCATCCGGAGCCGGTGGCCCTTGCCCTGGTGGAGAGTGCGGCGCGGGGGCGGGACGGGGGCAAGGGGCAAGTGGAGCCGGACGTACAGGAGTTGCTCGGGCGGCCGGGGCGCGGGTATCGGGAGTGGGCGACGGAGCATCTGGCGGAGTTCGGCGGCTGAGCAAGGGGCGTACGGGACCGTCCACGCACGACGGCGGGCCGGCCGGCGTCCATCCACGCCGACCGACCCGCCCGTTCGTGTCACACCGTCAGTTCGCCTGAACCGGCGGGTGGTTCGGCCCGAGGGGCCGTTGGCCGGAAGCTCAGAAGGTGAGTTTCCAGCTGTTGATCTTGCCCGTGTCCGAGGCGGCCACGTCCTGGACGCGCAGCTTCCAGGTGCCGTTGGCGGTCTCGCTGGAGGCGTCCACCGTGTACGTGGTGTTCACGTTGTCGGCGGAGTCCGAGGTGCTGGAGGCCTTCAGCGGGTACGTCGAGCCGTCGGGCGCCACCAGCGTGATGACCAGGTCACCGCGGTAGGTGTGGGTGATGTCGACGCCGACCTGGAGAGCCGAGGGGGCGTTGCCGGTCCGGCCGGTGACGGCGATCGAGGACTCGATGGCGGAGCTGTTGTCCGGGATCGAGACAGCGGTGGAGGAGGAGAAGACGGTCCCCGTCGTGCCGCCACCGGTGCTGCCGCTCACGGCCTGCACGGTCTTGGTCGCGTCGGCCAGGCCCGCGCCGCAGCCGAGCGAGCAACTGACGGGCAGGGCACGGGCGTTGCTCTTGATGGCCGTTTCGATCTGCGCCGGGGTGAGCGAGGAGTTCGCCGACTTCATCAGCGCGACCAGACCCGCGATGTGCGGGGTGGCCATGCTGGTGCCCTGGTAGTAGGCGTACGACTCGGTGCCCGGGGTCTTCGTGCCGGAGTTCAGCGTGGAGAGGATGCCGTTGGCGGTGCCGGTGCTCATCTCGCCACCGGGGGCCGAGATGTCCACGACGGAGCCGTAGTTGGAGTACGAGGCGCGGGCGCCGGTGCGTCCGGTGGCACCGACGGTGATGACGTTGTTGCAGTTCGCCGGGTTGGAGGTGGAGGCGTTCGCGTTCTCGTTGCCGGCCGCGACGACCACCGTGGTGCCGCGGTTGACCGCGCCGGTGATGGCGCTCTGGGTCGCCGCGGAGCAGGCGCCGCCTCCGCCGAGGCTCATGTTGATGACCTTGGCGACGTTGGTGTTGGCCGGGACACCGGAGACGGTGCCGCCGGACGCCCAGGTGATGGCGTCGATGATGTCGGAGTCGTAGCCGCCGCACTTGCCGAGCGCGCGGACCGGGGAGATCTTCGCGTTGTACGCGATGCCCGCGACGCCCTTGCTGTTGTTGGCGACGGCGGCGATGGTGCCCGCGACGTGCGTACCGTGCCAGGAGGAGTCGCTGCCCTCGGTCTGCTCGCACTCACCGGCGGCGTACCAGTCGCCGGGGTCGGCCGGGTTGCTGTCACGGCCGTTGCCGTCCACGGAGACCGCGGTGTCGGAGATGAAGTCGTAGCCGCCGACGATGTTCGCGGCGACGTCGGAGTGCGTGACATAGCCGGTGTCGATGACGGCGACGGTCACGCCGGTGCCGGTCGAGGTGGTCCAGGCACCCGGGACGCGCATACCCGCGGTGGACTCGAAGAGGTCCCACTGCTTGGCGTACTCGGTGTCGTTCGGGTCCGCCATCGGCTTCTTGAGGCGGTCCGGCACGACGTAGGCGACCTGCGGGTCGGCCTGGTACTCGGCGATGACGTCGGCGACGTCCGTCTTGCTGAGCTCCTCGCCCAGGTCGACGAGGGCGGCACCGGTGCCGAGGCGGCGCTGGAAGTCCAGGCTCTCGCCGGCCTCCTTGCCCTTGGCGGCGGCGTCGGCGTCGGCGGCCTGGTTCGACGTGGCCTCGGCGGCGCCGGCCTTGTAGCCGACGATGAGTCGCTCGGCCGGGACGGCGACCGCCTGCGCGGTGGCGTCCAGGGTGGCGCCGGGGGCGGCGGGCTCCTGGGCGACGGCGACCGACGTGGTGGCCGCGGCCACCAGGGCCGCGGAGACGGCGGCGACGGATATCAGCTTCCGCCCGGTGACACGGGTAAGTGAAGAACGCAAGGGCTTGCCTTTCGGGGCCGTACTCCGAGCCGCGCGGGCAGCGAGGAGTGGCGGGCGATTCGCTTCGTCGTCGAAGCGGCGGGGGGTGCGGTTCGAAAAGCGGCGCGGCGGCCGGCCAAGCGCGAGCGGCCCGTTCCGGGGTTACCTGTGGGGCGGCTGTGGTGGAACAGTAGGCAAAGGGAAGGTCATCCGGATACAGGGGAAACCCTCGATCGGTCCGGATCACCACCCTCGAACGCCGGAAACCGCCCCTGTACGACGGCCAGTTGACCGGGTTGGGCGGGTTGCGCGCGGATTGCCGGCGCCGCCCGCCGGCTGAACGCGGGCCGCCCGCTTCCCGTACTGCCCGAAAGCAGACCTGTTACTCGGGTCGGCCCGCAGCAGCTCTGTTCCCCTGGTCGAGGAGACGTCCCGGATGACCGCCCACCGCCGCACGCTCCCGGCCGCCGCACTCGCGGGGGCCGCCGCCTTCGCGGCGCCGTTGTTGCTCACGTTGTCGGCGGCGGGTCCGGCTCAGGCGCACGGTGCGCCGACGCAGCCGGTCAGCCGCGCCTTCGCCTGCTCCCCCGACGGCGGCGGCCTGGCCACGACGGCGGCCTGCCGGGCGGCGGTCACCGCGAACGGCGGGGCGCCCTTCACCTTCTGGGACAACCTGCGGGTCGCGAACGTAGGCGGCCGGGATCGCGCGGTGATCCCCGACGGCCGGCTGTGCAGCGGCGGCCTGCCCGACTACCGGGGACTCGACCTGGCCCGCTCCGACTGGCCCTCGACCAGGCTGACGCCGGGAGCGCGGCTGACGATGACGTACCGCTCGACGATCCCGCACACCGGCACGTTCAAGATGTTCCTGACGAAGCCCGGGTACGACCCGACCGGCCCGCTGAAGTGGTCCGACCTGCCGGACCGGCCGTTCGCCGAGGTCAAGGATCCCGCGATGACGGGCGACGCGTACCGCATCGGGATGACACTGCCGTCCGACCGGACCGGCCGCCATGTCCTGTACACGATCTGGCAGAACTCCAGTACGCCGGACACGTACTACTCGTGCTCGGACGTGGTGTTCCCGGCAGCGAAGGGCAACGCAGGCGTCTCGGGTGGCACCGGCGGCTCGGGCGCGTCCGCCCCGTCGGCCACCACCCCGTCCCCGGCGCGGTCCGGTTCGGCCGATCCCACCGCTCCGGCGACGCCTGCCGAGCAGCCCGCCCGGGCCGCGGACACGGAAGAGGCG
>NZ_AEJB01000507.1 GCF_000331005.1 Streptomyces turgidiscabies Car8 | reverse complement strand
CCGGTACCCAGCACGACCACCACCGCCCTTGCAGCCGCCGGTCAGGCGTCCTGGGGAAGCGGCGCGAGCTTCTTGCTCTTGTCGAAGTGCACGACGTCGGCCAGTGTGCCGCCGAGGATGGCCGCGCGGTCCTCGTCCGGCACGCCCTCGAAGTTCTCCGCGACGCACTCGGCGCTGTCGCGGAAGGTGCCCTCGGCGTGCGGGTAGTCGTTGCCCCAGATGACCGTCGAGAGGCCGGTGATGTGGCGGGCCTTGACGGCCGTCGGGTCGTCCGCGAACTGCACGTGGATCTGGCGCCGGACGTACTCGGTGGGCTTGAGGGGGTAGGGCCACTGGTCGTTGATGGCGAACAGCCGTCCCATGGAGGCCTGCTCCGTCGCGGGACGGTTGTCGTCCCAGAAGCCGAGCCACCAGTCGGGGTCCTGGCCGGTGCCGGTCTTCCACGCCTTGTCCATGTAGCCCATGAAGGAGACGAGCCAGCCGGCCGTGTACTCGATCAGGTTGAAGTGCAGGTCCGGGAAGCGCTCGCACACACCGCCGCCGACGAGGCTGGCGATGATGCCCTGCGGCCCGGCCACGGCCGAGCCGACCGCGGTTCCCATGGTCCGGCCGGTCACCATGTCGTCGGTCAGGTTGCCCTTGCCCATGTTCATGGCGTTCATCAGGCCCCGGACGGTCACCGCCGTCTCGGACACCTGCTCCCTGACCTTCACCCCGCCGGTGGCCACGTGGATGAAGACGGGCAGACCGTGCGCCTGGGCCGCCGCCCAGACCGGGTCGTACTCCCGCGAGTAGAAGGGCAGCGGCGGGATCTCCGGCAGGAGGATCGCCCCGAGTCCGAGCCGTGCGACCCGCTCGATCTCCGCGACCGCCTCGGGCACGTCCGTGAGGGGGATCGCCGCCGTCGGGCGCAGCCGGTCCTTGTACGGCAGATACCGCTCGACCAGGTAGTCGTTCCAGACGCGGGCGTGCGCCATGGACAGTTCGTGGTCGTCGGTGAACAGGACGAACAGGGAGAGGTTCGGGAACATCACCGAGGCGTCCACGCCGTCGATGTTCATGTCCCGGAGGATGTGCTCGGGATCGCCGTCGGGGGTCTCTCCTCCGGTCTGCCGGTATTTGGAGATGGTCCAGCCGTCGAACCCGATGGTGTGCAGTTTCTTGAACTCCGTGTGGCCGCCCGGCACGATCGGCTCGTCGAGCGTGAACTCCTCTTCCCAGAGGGCCCGTTCACGCAGGTTCTTGGGGAGCCGGGTCTTGAAGAGATCGACCGGCTCGATGATGTGCGAATCACCGGAGACGACAAATTCCTTGAACACAGGCGGTACCTCTTTCGAACATCGTCGTTCGCGCAGAATCCACCCCGCGGATGAGGCCGAAGTTACCTGTACCGATCGGTCCAGTCAATGATTCAGCATACGGATTAGCGGCCCGCGCGGTTCCAGAAGCCTGACAAACGCCTGACACAAGGCCGACAGGCGCAGCCCCTTCCCTCGCACCGCCAATTACGTACACTTAACTCCATGACGACGGCTAACTCGTTCTCTACGCAGCTCTACATCGACGGGCGCCGTACGGACGGCGAAGCGGACTCGTCCCTCGTCGTAAGCAATCCGGCGACGGAGGAGTCGATCGCGGAGGTCCCCCAGTCCTCGCTCTCCGATGTGCGCCGGGCCGTCGAGGCAGCGCGCCGGGCCTTCGACGAGGGCCCGTGGCCCCGGCTGAAGCCCGCCGAGCGGGCCGCGATCCTGTTGCGCATGGCCGAGGAGATGGAGCGGCGGCTCCCGGATCTCGTGGCCGTCAACATCGCCGAGGCGGGATCGGTCCGTCCGCTCGCGGAGAGTCTGCAGACCCGGGTCCCGGTGGCACATCTGCGCGACATGGCGGAGCGGGTCATGCCGGCCTTCGCCTGGGAGCGGCCGATGCAGCCCACCGTCGCGCCGGGCATCGGCATCTCCCAAGGGGTGGTACGCCGCGAGCCGTTCGGCGTGTGCGCCCTGATCGCCGCCTACAACTTCCCCTTCTTCCTCAGCATGATGAAGGTGATCCCCGCCCTCGCGGCCGGCTGCACCGCCGTGCTCAAACCGGCGCCCGCGACTCCCCTGGAGTCCCTTCTGATCGGCGACTTCGCCGACGCCGCCGGTCTGCCGCCGGGTGTGCTGAACATCGTGACCGGCGGCATCGAGGCCGGCCGCGAACTGACCACCCACCCGATGGTGGACCTGGTCAGCTTCACCGGGTCGGACACCGTCGGACGTACGGTCTACGCCCAGGCCGCGGCCTCGCTGAAGAAGGTCGTCCTCGAACTCGGCGGCAAGTCGGCCAACATCGTCCGTGCCGACGCCGACCTCGACGGCGCCGTACGGTCCGCGCTCGCGGGCATCACCACCCACGCCGGACAGGGCTGCTCGCTGCTGACCCGCACCCTCGTGCACACGTCCGTCCACGACGAACTGGTCGCCCGGCTGAGCGAGGGCCTCGCCGCGGTCAGGGTCGGCGACCCGGCGGACCCGGCGACCACCATGGGCCCGCTGATCAGTGCGGCCCAGCGGGACAAGGTCGAGAAGCTGATCCGCGTCGGCGAGGAGGAGGGGGCCCGGATCGTCTGCGGCGGCAAACGCCCGGCGGGCCTCGACCGGGGCTACTTCGTGGAACCCACCCTCTTCACCGGCGTGGACAACGCGATGACCATCGCGCGTACGGAGTTCTTCGGACCGGTCGGTGTCGTCATCCCGTTCGCCACCGACGAGGAGGCGGTACGGATCGCGAACGACAGCCCGTACGGCCTCGCCGGCGCCGTCTGGAGCGCCGACACCGTGGCCGCCCACGAGATCGCGTCGCGCATCCGGGCCGGCGGAGTGGCGATCAACGGCGGCAGCGCCGGGGTGAACCCACGGGCGGCCTTCGGCGGCTACAAGCAGAGCGGACTCGGCCGGGAGTGGGGCGAGTTCGGGCTCGACGAGTATCTGCAGACCAAGACGGTGAGCTGGGCGGCCCGGTAGCGCTCCGCTGGGCGGGCGGTCATGAATCCGCGGGTGGGTGGGGGCTGGTCGCGCTGTTCCCCGCGCCCCTTTCGGGGCGCGGGCGCGCCCCGAAATTCGCCGAGGCGGCTCGGGGACCACACCGCCCCCAAGGCCCGCGCCCGAGGCGGCACCCTCACACCGTCAGCACCATCGCCGAGCCCATTCCCCCGCCCGCGCACATCGCCGCGACCGCCGTTCCGCCTCCTCTGCGGCGCAGTTCGTGGGCCAGGGTCACCACCATGCGGGTACCGGTGGTGGCGATCGGATGACCGAGGCTGCATCCGCTGCCGAAGGGGTTGACCCGCTCCGGGTCGAGGTCCAGTGCGCGGGTGGTGGCGACGGCCACCGCCGCGAAGGCCTCGTTGACCTCGAAGAGGTCGACGTCGCCGATGCCGAGCCCGGCCCGGCCGAGCGCCTTGCGGATCGCGGCGATCGGCGCCAGCCCCGTCTCGACCGGGTCGACACCGACGCTCGCCCAGGACCGTATGGTCGCGAGCGGCGTGAGTCCGTGCGCGGCGGCGAGGTCCGAACCGGCGACCACGACCGCCGCCGCGCCGTCGTTCACCCCGCTGGAGTTGCCGGCCGTGATGGAGAAGCCCTCGATCTCGGGGTGCAGCACCTTCAGCGACGCCAGTTTCGCCGCGGTGGTGTCGCGCCGGGGGTGCTCGTCGGTGTCGAAAACTACTGGGACCGAGGTCGCGCCGGCCCTCCCCCTGACCTTCACCGCCACGATCTCGTCGGTGAACCGGCCCTCGTCGACTGCCCGTACCGCCCGCTCGTGCGACCGCAGTGCCCACGCGTCCATCTCCTCGCGGGTGAGGCCTGCCAGCCGGGCCGTGTTCCAGCCGACGAGGACGCCCATGTCGTTGTTGGGAGCCTCGGGCGTCGGGACGTGGGTCGGCGCCATCCAGGGGTCCTGCCAGTCGTCGGTGCCAGGCAGCCGCCAACGGGCCACCGGAGCCGTGGACGACGAGTGCGTGCCGCCCGCGACGACCGCCCGGTCCATGCCGGCGCGTACGCTCCCGGCGGCCGTCGCCACGCTGGCCAGCCCGGAGGCGCAGTGCCGGTTGTGAGCCAGCCCGGGCGCGTGGATCAGCCCGGCCTGGAGGGCCGCGTACCGGGCGATGTCCCCGCCCCCAGCGAGGGATTCACCGAGGACGACGTCGTCGATCGTCTCCGGCGGCAGCCCACTGCGGTGGGCGGCCTCGCGCACGACGAGGGTGGCGAGTTCGAAGGCGCTGGTGTCCCGCAGGGTTCCCCGTCGGGCGGTCCCGATCGCGGTACGGCACGCGGAGAGTAGTACGGCATCAACCATGCAATTCAGAGTACTTAAATCTGGTCGGGATCGACAGGTCCACCAGCAAGCAGCACTGGAAACAGGGGGTAACTGCTCGGCTCATGGCCGACAATCTCGACCCGAACCAGAAAAGAGGATACTTTGTTCAGGTGAATTTCGAGCTCAGTGAAGAGCAGGGCATGTTGCGCGAGGCCTCGCGTGATCTGCTGGCGGACCGGGCCCCGATCGAGCACGTACGGGCGTGGCTGGACCGTGACGAGGACGTCGACCCCGAGGTGTGGCGGCTGACGGCCGAACTCGGCTGGCCCGGGCTGGGATTGTCCGAGGAGTTCGACGGCAGCGGCCAGGGGCTGGTGGAACTCGCCCTTGTCGCCGAGGAGTTCGGGGGTGCCCTCGGGCGGGGTCCGTTCGCGCCCACCGCGATCGTCGGCCGGGCACTCGCCACCGGAGGCTCGCCCGGCCTGCGGTCCGAGGTACTGCCCGTTCTGGCCGCCGGATCGTCCTGGGCCACCTGGGCGTTCGGCGAACCCCGGGCGCCCTGGTCCCTCGACGGCATCCGCGCCACCGCCCGCTCCGACGGGGACGCGTACGTCCTCGACGGGGTGAAGACGGCGGTGCAGGACGCCGGCGGCGCCCGCTGGCTCCTCGTCACCGCCCTGCACGACGGTGTCTCTGCCTCGTTCCTCGTCGACCGCGAAGCCCCGGGCGTCACCGTCCGGCGCCAACGCACCCTCGATCCGACCCGCGCGTTCCACGAGGTCCGTGTCGACGGCGTACGGGTTCCGCCAGACCGCCGCCTCACCGGCGGGCCCGACGACATCCAGCGGCTGCTCGACGAGGCGTCGGTGCTGCGGTGCGCCGACGCGCTCGGGGTGATGCGGCGCCTGCTGGAGCTCACGGTCGAACACACCACGACCCGCGTGCAGTTCGGGCAGCCGATCGGCTCCTTCCAGGCCGTCAAGCACTCGGCCGCCGACATGGCTCTCCTCGTGCACGGGGCACGCGCGGCCACCCACTACGCGGCGATGGCCGCCGACGCGGGCACCGACGACGCGGCTCGCGCGGCCTGTGCCGCCGCCTCGTACGTCTCGGCGGGCGCCGGCGAGGTCGCGGCGCGGGCACTCCAGCTGCACGGCGGTATCGGCTTCACCTGGGAGCACGACCTGCACCTCTATCTGCGGCGGGCCAGGGCCGACAGCGTCCTGTACGGCGACGCGGCCGTCCACCGCGACCGCCTTGTCACCCTTCTGGGGCCCTCCCCCACTCGCGTCGCCGCGTCCGCCTGAACCGGAAGAAGCGCGAAAACCCGAAAGGTTCCCGATGGAGATCAAGGGCAAGAAGGCCGTGGTGTTCGGCGGTGCCTCCGGCATGGGCCGGGCCACCGCCGAGCTGCTGGCGGCCCGGGGCGCGGAGGTCGCCGTACTCGACCGTCCGGCGTCGGCGGGCGCCGAGGTCGCCGCCGAGGTCGGCGGGAGCTTCCACCCCGTCGACGTGACAGACTTCGCGGCGACGGAGAGCGCGTTGGGCGCTGCCGTCGAGGCTCTGGGCGGGCTGCATGTGTCGGTCACCACGGCGGGCGGTGGCAGCGTACGGCGCACGCTCGGCAAGGACGGGCCCCACGATCTGGAGACCTTCCGTCGGGTGCTCGACCTCAACGCGGTCGCCACCTTCAACGTCAGCCGCCTGGCCGCCGCGCACATGAGCCGTAACGAGCCCGAGGAGCCAGACGGCGAACGGGGCGTCATCGTGAACACCTCGTCGATCGCCGCCTTCGAGGGCCAGATCGGCCAGGTCGCCTACTCGGCGGCCAAGGCCGCGATCGCCGGCATGAGCCTCACCATGGCCCGGGACCTCGGCTCCCTCGGCATCCGCGTCGTCGCCATCGCGCCCAGCCTGTTCGAGACCGGCGCCACCGAGAAGATCCCGGCCGAGGTTCGGGCAGCGCTGGTCAAGGACGCCGCGTTCCCCCGGCGCCTGGGCCACCCCGAGGAGTACGCGAAGCTCGCGCTCGCCGTCGTCGACAACCCCATGCTCAACGGCCAGTGCCTCCGTCTGGACGCCGGCCAACGATTCGGACCGAGGTGAGGCTCTGATGCCGGACTACGAACCGCAGGGCGACGAACCCCAGGACAACGCGCGGCACAGCAGCGAGTACGAGGGCAGGGTGGCGCTCGTCACCGGAGGCGGCCGGGGGTTCGGCAAGGCGTTCGGGGAGGCCCTGTCGGCCCTCGGCGCACATGTCGTGCTCGCCGACATCGACGGCGACGCGGCGGCCGAGGCCGCGGCGGAACTCACGGCACAGGGCAGGCGTGCGACCGGCGTCAGATGCGATGTGGCCGACGAGGACGCGGTGGGCGCGGTCGTGGACGAGATCGCCGCACGACACGGCGGACTCGACCTCCTGGTCAACAACGCGGGCCTGCACGCCGCCTACAACAGGCCGTTCACCGAGCTCGGCCTCGCGAACGTACGGCGGGTGCTCGACGTCAACGTCATGGGCGTCATCATCTGTTCGCT
>NZ_AEJB01000506.1 GCF_000331005.1 Streptomyces turgidiscabies Car8 | reverse complement strand
GAGCCCGCCCCCGCCGCGCCGACCACCCCCCGCCGCCTCCTCCTCGGCACGTACACCTCCGTCGAGGGCGGCGGCACCGGTATCGGTCTCGCGACCTACGATCCGGTCTCGGGCCGTGTCACACGCGCGGGAACCGTCCCGGGTGTGGCCGACCCGTCCTATCTCGCCGCGCACCCGGACGGCCGCACCCTGTACGCGGTGAACGAGCGCGAGGACGGCGGCGTGACCGCGATCCGGCTCGACGGCGAGGGCGGCGGCCACCAGGTGCTCGGCACGCGCGGAACCGGCGGGGCCGCGCCGTGCCATCTGTCGGTTCATCCGAGCGGGCGCTGGCTGCTCCTCGCCAACTACGGCTCCGGCAGCGTGGCGGTGCACCCCATCGACACCTCGGGCGCGCTCGGCGAGCGCACCGACCTGGTCACGCACTCCAGTCCGGCACCGGGCCCGGGTCAACAGGGACCGCACGCGCATCAGTTCGTCACCAGCCCGGACGGCGGCCACGTCCTCGCGGTCGATCTGGGCACGGACACGGTCTACACCTACCGCCTGGACACCGGACGCGGCACACTCACCGAGGTCTCGCGCGCCCGGACCCGCCCGGGCGCCGGCCCCCGCCACCTCACCTTCCACCCCGGCGGCCGGTACGCGTATCTCGCCAACGAGGTCGACAACACGGTCGCCGTCTGCGTCTACTCCCCCGCCACCGGGCGCCTGGACATCGGGGAGGCGCAGTCCACGGGGACGGGAGCGGGCACGAGTTACCCGGCCCAGTTCGTGGTGACCCCGGACGGGCGGTACGCGTATCTGGCGAACCGTGGGCACAACAGCCTGACGCGGTACGCCGTGGAGGCGGGCGGTGCCCGTCTCCGGCTCCTCGACACGGTGCCGGTCGGGGGTGACTTCCCGCGCCACATCGCCCTCGCGCCGGGCGGCAGCCTGTTGTTCGCGGCGAACCAGCGGTCGAGCACGGTCAGCGTCTTCCACGTCGACCGCGCGAGCGGTGAACTGCGGCCCGCGGGCGAGCCGTTCGCGTCACCCGTCGTCGTCTGTGCGCTGCCGCTGTAGTGCGCGGGGGCAGGAGGCGGCACTGGCCTGGGTGAGCAGGATGTGCATGCGCTCGGTGAGCTGGGACACCGAGTCGGCGGGCTGGTGGAACGCCAGCCGTACGTCGCCGTGGGTGCGGACCCGCTCGATGCGCAGGGTGATTCCGTGCCGGTCGACGGCGAGCGGCCGGACGTTGACGGCGCCGTGCAGACTGTCCGGCTCGACCAGGCGCGTGAGACGCTCGACGGCGTCACCGTGACAGTCGGCGAGATGGCTCAGCAGCTCGGCCTCGGCGACCGCCAGCGGGTCGGGCGCTGCGGCGGCGAACTCGGCGAGGTCGACGACGACGGCACCGGAAGCCTGGCGCAGGACCACGCGTGTCGGGCGGAACGCGAGCTGCTCGTGCTCGGCGGTGAACCAGCCGGCCATCCACAGGCGCGCGCGGATCCGGTTGCGCACGGGGACGGGCGAGACGTCGGCGAACTCCAGTACGGCCGACGGCTCACCGCGCGGTGCGAAGACGGCGGCGGCGAGCAGCGCGCTGTCGGCCGGCACGTCCAGGACCACCCGGCCGTCCTCTCCGACGGTGTGCGCGCCGACGAACTCCTCGCGCCCGCCGTCCGCGGTCACCGCGCACGACCACGCGGCGGCTAGCACCGAGCGCGCGCGTTCCGCCGCGGCGGGCGCGGCCGTCCAGGTCTGACTGTCACGCATCCCGAATCTCCTTAGGTAAGCCTTGCCTAACCTATCGAAAATCCGGGTGCACGCCAACCGTCTCCCGCGATCCCGTGCGATTCCCTACCGAAGCCAGCCCGACCTCAGGGCGCGAGCGTGCCGAGCAGCGACCGCGCGCACAGGTCCCGTACCTGCTGCCGGGTCAGGTCCGAACCGCGCAGCCACTCCAGGCACACGGCGGTGGTGAACGCCAGCCAGCCCCGGACGGCGAGGCGCAGGTCGGGCCGCTCCCCCGACAGCCGCCCGAACTCCGGGTCGGCCGCGAGCGCCGCGAGGATCTGCCGCTCCTGCGCGGCCAGCGCCCGCTGGTAGACCTTCCGTACGGCCTGGTCGCCGGACGCGTCGGCACGATGGAAGGCGCGATAGCCGTGCGCGTGCTCCTCGACATAGGCGAGGAAGGCGTCGAGGTTCGCGTCCAGTTGCTCACGCGCGGGAACACCCGGCACGGCCGCCGTCATCCGCAGCATGCGCTCGCTCTCGCGCTCCACGACCGCCGCGAAGAAGTCCCGCTTGTTCGGGAAGTAGTGGTAGAGCAGCCCGCGCGAGACGCCGGCGATCTCGGCGACCTGCTCGATCCACACCTCGTCGTACGGACTCTCCGAGAACAGTCGCGCGCCGACCGCCAGGAGCTGCTCCCGGCGCTCGCCGGTACTCAACCGCCGACGTGTGCGCTCCCCGCCCTTCGCAGCCATGGCCGCACTTTACTTGACGTCGGTTCAACAGCGGGATCAGACTGACCCCGCTATTGAATCCACGTACAACAGGATCAACACGCCCCTGTATCAAGGGAGATGGCGTCATGACCGAGACGGCGACCCGGACAGCCGCGTCCAGGGGATTCCGCAGTGCCGAGCTGGGCTGGCCGGAGCTGCAGCGGATCCCGCATCCGCCGCGCCGGATCCCGCTGCTCGGCGACCTGGTCGGCGTCAGCCCCCGTACGCCCCTCCAGGACTCGATGCGCGTCGGGCGGCAGCTCGGGCCGATCTTCCGGCGCAGGGCGTTCGGCAAGGAGATCGTGTTCGTGTGGGGCGCGGATCTCACCGCCGATCTTGCGGACGAGACCCGCTTCGCCAAACACGTGGGCCTCGGGGTGGCCAACCTGCGCCCGGTCGCCGGGGACGGACTGTTCACGGCGTACAACGACGAGCCCAACTGGCAGCTGGCGCACGATGTTCTCGCCCCCGGTTTCAGCCGCGAGGCGATGGCCGGCTACCACCCGATGATGCTGGCCGTCGCCGGGCAGCTCACGGACCACTGGGACCGGGAACTGGCCGCGGGCCGTGCGGTGGACGTGCCCGGAGACATGACGAAGCTGACCCTGGAGACCATCGCGCGCACCGGCTTCGGGCACGACTTCGGCTCCTTCGAACGCGAGCGCCCGCACCCCTTCGTGACGGCGATGGTGGGGGCCCTGAACCACGCGCAGTATCTGAACATCGTCCCCGCGCCGCTCGCCCCGCTCCTGCTGCGCCGGGCCACCCGGCGCAACGAGGAGGCCGTGGCGTACCTGAACCGCACGGTCGACGAGCTCGTACGGGCCCGCCGGGCGTCGGACGGCGGGGGCGGCGGCACCGGCGACCTGCTCGACCGCATGCTCGACACCACCCACCCCGAGACCGGTGAACGCCTCGCGCCCCAGAACGTGCGCCGGCAGGTCCTCACCTTCCTGATCGCCGGCCACGAGACGACCTCCGGCGCGCTCTCCTTCGCCCTGCACTACCTCTCCCGGCACCCGGAGGCCGCCGCCCGCGCCCGCGCCGAGGTGGACCGCGTCTGGGGCGAGGCGGAGGTTCCCGGCTACGACCAGATCGCCAAGCTGCGGTATGTGCGCCGGGTGCTCGACGAGTCGCTGCGGCTGTGGCCGACGGCGCCCGGTTTCGCCCGCGAGGCCCGTCACGACACGGTGCTCGGCGGCGAGCATCCGATGCGCGAGGGCGCCTGGACGCTGGTCCTGGCTCCGCTGCTGCACCGCGACCCGACGGTCTGGGGCGCCGACGCCGACCACTTCGACCCGGACCGTTTCGACGCGGCGGCCGTACGCGCCCGCCCCGCCCACGCGTTCAAGCCCTGGGGCACCGGGGCCCGGGCGTGCATCGGCCGCCAGTTCGCCCTGCACGAGGCGACCCTGGTGCTCGGTCTGCTGTTGCGCCGCTACGACCTGAAGCCCGACCCGGACTACCGGCTGCGGGTGGCGGAACGGCTGACGGTGATGCCGGAGGGGCTCCGGCTGCACCTCGAACGCCGGTCCCCGGGCAAGGAGTTGGCGGCTGCCTGACCCGGCACCTCACAGATGAATTTTCCTGCGTGTCGGGGTCTCCACATACAGAGGTAAACAACCTCCGCTACTACTGGGGGCAGAGCCCCTGAGACGCGGGAGAGACCATGTGCACACACCAGCCTTCGTGCCCGCCCGTCGACAGCACGGACCACGACGCCGCGGTCATCGTCACGGCCCACCCGGAGCAGGGCTGGAACCTGCTCTGCAACGGCACCATCGTCTTCGACGACACGGGTGAACTCCTGCCCGACGGGAGGGCCGTGGGCCCGCAGCGCGGCGGCGGCGAACTGCCCGCCGCCGCCTGAGCCACCGGGTGTCGTCACACCTCGTCGCGGGTCAGGGCCAGTAGACGGTCGAGCACCCGGGGGCCGCCCGCCCGCACCCCGTCGTGCTCGAACTCGTCGGTGACCCAGGTGCGCAGGCCCCGGATCGCCCGAGCGGTCTCCAGCGCGTGGGCGGTGTCGACGTACATGTCGTCGTGGTAGACGGCGGCGGCGACCGGAACCACGTTGGCGGCGAGGCGTGAACGGTCGTACAGGGGCGGCCAGTCGGTGTGGGCGGCGAGGAGTTCGGCCGTTTCGCGCAGGGGGCGCAGGGCCGGGTCGACGTCGAACATCCAGGGGTGGACGGACTCGCCGGTGAACAGCAACGGGCCGTCGCCCGCGAGGGACTTGCCCGCGTCGAACTGCGGGAACTCGGCGCGCACCCGCTCGGCGGACCAGTCGGTGGGGCTGCCGTCCTGGCCGTAGATGGCCTCGTGGACGAGGGCGTACAGCGGATGACCGGCGTAGGACAGGAGGCCCTGGACCTCCTCCAGGAACGCGTCGGACAGGGCGGCGCCCCCGGGGGTCCTGACGAAGGCGTCCTCCAGGAGGTAGTGCAGCCGGTGGCTGCCCTCGCCGCCGCCGAGGAGGATGCCGAGGGACTGGAAGGCCTCGACGGTCAGGCGGTAGCCGTTCGGCAGGACCGGCTCGTAGACGCTCACGTACTCGGCGATCCGCCGTGCCCGGTCGACGTCCTGCAGGTAACGCGCGTAGTGCGCGGCGACCTTGCGTTCGATACGGGGATAGGCGGCCCGGTAGACGTCGTCCGCGTGCCCGTCGAGCGACGGGAGGCCGCCCGTGATCAGGGCGGCGGCCAGGCCCTCGGGAGCCGTCGACAGATAGTGCACCGCGCAGAAGCCGCCGAAGCTCTGGCCCAGGACGGTCCAGGGTGCGCCGCCGGTGACCGAGGGGCGTATGGCCTCGCAGTCCCGGACGATCGAGTCGGCGCGGAAGCGGGTCAGATAGGCGGCCTGGTCGGCGGGCCCGCCGCGCAGCGGCAGCGTCTGACGGTTGGCAGGGGTGGAGGCACCGGTGCCGCGCTGGTCCAGAAGGAGGACACGGAACTCCTCCAGGGCGCGGCCGAGCCAGGCACCCTGGCCGACGAAACGATTCGCTCCGAAGCCCGGGCCGCCCTGCAGATAGATCAGCCAGGGCAGTTCGGCGTCCTTCTTGTCGCTCGCGACGACCTCACGGGCGTAGAGCTCGATGCGCTCCCCCGCCGGGTCGTCGTGGTCCAGGGGGACGGTGAAGTGTCGGTCGGTGAGGACGACACCGGGCTGTCGGTAGCTGGCGGACAACGGGGCTCCTTGAACGTACGAATTCCAGGCCGTGGCCCAGTCCAGCACAGATTCTTCGCCCGGCCGACCCGGTGGATCAAGAAATTCCAGGAACTCCGCCGAATCCTCCACGGAATCCGCTACTGAACCGCTACTGAACGGCGACTCAGCGCGCCGACAGGCTGGAGCGCCGGACCACCAGCTCCGGCTGGAGTACGACCCTGCGGTGCGAGTGCCGTCTCGCGCCGGACTCCGCCTCCGTCTCGGTCTCCTCCAGGAGGAGTTCCGCGGCCAGGGCGCCCATGGTCACGGCGGGCTGGCGGACGGAGGTGAGCGGGACGGCCGCGGCGGCGGCGAACTCGATGTCGTCGTAGCCGACGATCGCGAGGTCGTCGGGGACGCCGACACCGGCCGCGTACATGGCCTGCAGGACGCCGAGGGCGAGCAGGTCGTTGGCGCAGAAGACGGCCGTCGGCCGGTCGGCGAGGCCCAGGAGGCGGGCGCCCGCGTCCCGGCCGGCGGCCACGTCGAGGCGCTCGGTGGGCAGCTCGCGCAGGGCGGTGGGGCTGAGGCCGGCCTCGGCGAGCGCGTTCATGGCGCCCGTGCGGCGGTCGCGCACCTGGTTGAAGCCGGGCGGTCCGCTGACGTACGCGATGGAGCGGTGTCCGGCGTCGACGAGATGACGTACGGCCAGTGCGCCGCCCGCCACGTCGTCCACGGACACCGAGCACTCGGTGGTGCCCTCGGCGACCCGGTCGACCAGGACGAACGGGATGCCATGGCGGCGGAACGACTCGATGTTGCGGCCGGTCGCGTCGGCCGGGGTGAGCAGCACTCCGCGCACCCGCTGTTCGGCGAAGAGCGACAGGTAGTCGGCCTCCTCCCCGGCGCTCTGCGCGCTGTTGCAGACCATCACGCCGAGCCCGGCGTCCCGCGCGGCCCGCTCGGCACCGCGTGCCACGTCGACGAAGAAGGGGTTGCCCATGTCGAGAACGAGCAGCCCCATGATGCGGCTGCGCCCGGCGCGCAGCTGACGGGCCGACTCGCTGCGGACGTAGCCGAGGCGGTCGATCGCGGACAGCACTCGCGCGCGGGTCTCGGTGGCGACCGAGTCCGGGCGGTTGATGACGTTCGAGACCGTGCCGACGGAGACTCCGGCAGCGCGTGCGACGTCCTTGATACCCACCGGCTGGGCCATCAGGCGGGGACCTCCAGGGAAACGAACGGTACCGGGCAGACCCTTACATTAGCGGCCTGCCCGGCTCTGGCTAATCCGCTGATCATTCCGGTCACGCGGGCAGCCGGAAGTCGACGACATGGAGTGCCGAGGGGGTCGTACCGCTCGACTTCTCCTGGTAGAGGACGGACAGGACGTTGTCCTGGGCGATCCGTGTCTCGTCGATCACGACCTCGCCGAAGGCGTTCAGACCGCTGCCGTCGAAGAGCACCGTCCAGTCGGTGTACCCGGAGGCCTTCGAGGCGCCGGCTATACGGCCGAAGGGGAAGATCGCGTAGGCGTTGTCGTACTTGTCGAGGACCAGCTTGGTGCGCTGGCTGGAATTGAGCGGGACCGGGATCTCGGTCTTCTGCCAGCTGCCGGCGGAGTTCTTGCGCAGGTGGAAGGCGCGGCCGTTGGCGGTGCGGTTGGCGACGTAGTTGGTGGTGCACTGGCCGAAGCGGCCGGGTACGTAGCTGATGACGGCGTGCGGCAGCCCGGACGAGTCGGTGAACTGGCTCTCCTGGTTCATCAGGGAGTGGTCCGGGTTCAGGGCGTCGACCACCAGGCCGCTGTCCGTCACGGCGACCTTGTCGGAGCCGCCGGTGGTGCCGACGAGCGTGCCCGCGTTGTTGCGCCAGGTGCGGCCCCGGTCGTCGGAGTAGACGTAGCCGGTGTCGTGGTTGGTGATGCCGCCGCTGTTGCACATGACGGCGCCGTTCTGCTCGCGCCAGGTGAAGAACGAGTGCAGGCGGCCGTTCTTGTCGTAGTCGATGCCGTGCAGGTACATGTTGCGGACCGTCGAGGAGCCGTGCTCGCTGGTGTACGTGCCGGTGGAGCTGGACCACTCGCCGAGGTTGGTCCAGGACGTGCCGTCGTACTCGGCGATCGCGTTGCGGCCGTTGCCGGAGATGCCGACGCGGTAGCTGAGCTGCAGCTTGCCGTCGGGCAGCGAGATGAACTGCGGGTACGTGAACTGCGTGGTGAGCGCGAGTCCGTCGAGTGTCGACTGGGGTGCGCCGAAGCGGGCCGCGGTCCAGCTGAGCCCGGACGGGTTGTCCACGAGCCCGGCCACCGACTTGACGTAGGTGAAGCCGTCGCTGTGCGAGTCCATGTTGAGGTGGAGGCGGCCGTCGGTCTTGGAGACGCCCATGGAGATGACGTTGTGCGAGTCGCTCGCCTTGAGGGTGTGCCCGACCTGGACCGTCGACCAGGTGCTGCCGCCGAGGACACGGCGGCCGACGACGGCGTTCTTGTCGGCGGTGTACCAGACGGCGTACTGGTAGCCCTTGTAGGTCAGCAGGGCGTTCTTCTGGAACGAGTTGTTGTTGACCAGGCCGTCGTAGGAGACGAAGAAGACGGCCTGTGAGTCGAGGGTGGTGTTGCCGGTCTGGGTGACCGAGGGGCCGGGGTCGGCGGCGCGGGCACTGCCGACGGCGAAGGCGGGGGTCACCACGGCGCCGGCGAGAGCGGCGCCCAGCAACGTACGTCTGTTCATCTCGGGGACTCCGTTGTCTTGCGAAATGAGATGGGGTGAAGCAGGGGGTGATCAGGCGAGGTGGAACACCTCGGTGAGGGGTTTCATGGCCTCGTCGGGACGGGCGCCGTCCAGCGATTCGAAGAACGGCGCCATCTCGGCCTGCCAGCGGGCGTTGATCTCGGCGGCTTCCATGCCGGCCTGGGCGGCGGCGAAGTCCTCGGTCTCCAAGTAGCCGACCAGCAGGCCGTCTTCGCGCAGGAAGAGCGAGTAGTTGTGCCAGCCGGTGGCCGAGAGCGCTTCGAGCATCTCGGGCCACACGGCGGCGTGCCGCTCGCGGTACTCGTCGAGGCGGTCCGCCCGGACCTTCAGCAGAAAGCACACACGTTGCATCAACAGCCCCCAGGGAATCAGAAGTTGAACTGGTCGATGTTGTCCTTGGTGAACACGGTCGGCTTGCCGAGGCTGATCACGCCGTCCGCGCCGATCGTGTACTCGCCCATGTCGCCGGCCTTGAAGGTCTCGCCCTCCTTGCCGGTGATCTGGCCCGAGGCCAGCGCGACGGCGGTGTACGCGGCCAGCGAGCCGAGCTTCGCCGGGTCCCACAGCTCGAAGCCCTCGACCGTGCCGTTCTTGACGTACTTGCGCATGTCGTTGGGGGTGCCGAGGCCGGTCAGCTTGACCTTGCCCTTGTACTTCGAGCCGGACAGGTACTGGGCGGCGGCCTTGATGCCGACGGTGGTCGGGGAGATGATCCCCTTCAGGTTCGGGTACTCCTGGAGGAGGCCCTGGGTCTGCTGGAAGGACTGCTGGGCGTCGTCGTTGCCGTACGCGACCTTGACGAGCTTGACGTCCTTGTACTTCGGGTCCGCCAGCTCCTTCTTCATGAAGTCGATCCAGACGTTCTGGTTCGTCGCGGTCTGCGCGGCGGACAGGATCGCGATCTCGCCCTTGTAGCCGATCTGCTCGGCGAGCAGCTGCACCTCGGTACGGCCCAGGTCCTCGGCGCTGGCCTGCGACACGAAGGCGTTGCGACAGTCGGTCTTGGTGTCCGAGTCGTACGTGACGACCTTGATGCCGTTCTTCATGGCCTGCTTGAGCGCGGTGCACAGGGCGCCCGGGTCCTGCGCGGACACGGCCATCGCGTCGACCTGCTGCTGGGTGAGGGTGTTGACGTAACTCACCTGCCCGGAGGTGTCGGTGGCGCTGCTGGGGCCGACCTCCTTGAAGCTGGAGCCCAGCGTCTTCAGCGCGGCCTCGCCGCCCTTGTCGGCGGAGGTGAAGTACGGGTTGTTGACCGCCTTCGGCAGGAAGCCGACGGTCAGGCCCTTCTTGGTGGCCGCGTTCGGGTCGGCCTTGCCGGTCGCGGCGGCGGAGGCGCCCTCGTCCTTGACGTCGTTCTTGGTGGTACCGCCACAGGCGGTGAGCGCCAGAGCGAGCGAGGTGGCAGCGGCGAGAGCCGCGGAGGCCCGACGGACGGAAGATCTACGCATGAGGGTTCCTTAGAAACAGAGGGTGAGGAGAAGCGCCCCTCTTTCAGGGGCGCGGGGAACTGCGCGACCAGCGACAGCGGGCCCGCAGCGATCGAACAACCGTCTACGTCAGCCTTTGCGAAGCCCTGGCAAGCGAGACCTGCCGAGCAACCCGAGGCCCAAGCACCGACAGCACCAGCAGGATGCCCGTGACGACGATCTGCGACTGAGCCGAAACATCCTGAAGGCTCATCACGTTCTGCAGCGCACCGAGCAGAAACACCCCGGCGATGGCTCCGCCGAGCGTGCCCTTGCCCCCGTCGAAGTCGATGCCGCCCAGCAACACGGCGGCGATGACGGAGAGTTCGAGCCCGGTGGCGTTGTCGTAGCGAGCGCTGGCGTAGTGCAGCGCCCAGAAGATCCCGGTGAGGGAGGCCGTGAGGCCCGTCACCATGAACAGGATCAGCTTCTGCCGCTTGACCCGGATACCGGCGAAGCGGGCGGCCTCCTCACTCGCGCCGATCGCGAACAGCGAGCGGCCGAACGGGGTGGCGTGCAGCGCGACCACGGCGATCGCGAGCAGCACGAGGAAGGGGAACAGGGCGTACGGGATGAAGGTGTCGCCTATGCGTCCCGCCGCGAAGTCCAGGTACTGGGTGGGGAAGTCGGTCACCGCGTCGGAGCCGAGCACGATCTGCGCGATGCCCCGGTAGGCGGCCATGGTGCCGATGGTGACGGCGAGGGAGGGCAGCCCGAGCCGGGTGACGAGCAGTCCGTTGACCAGCCCGCAGACGACTCCGAGGAGCAGACAGATCGGGATGATCGCCTCGATCGTCAGGCCCTGGTTCCACAGGGCGCCCATCACCGCGCCGGAGAGGCCGGCGGTGGAGGCGACCGACAGATCGATCTCGCCGGACACGACGAGAAGCGTCATGGGCAGCGCGATGAGCGCGATCGGGAGGGTGTTGCCGATCAGGAAGGACAGGTTGAGCCCGTTGCCGAACCCGTCCACGAACCCGAAGGACAGCAGGAGGACCACGACGAGGAGGGCCCCGACCACCGTGTCCCACCGGACGGCGGCGCGCGCGAACGACGAGTCAGCCATGGCGGGCGTTCCTCTTCTTCAGAGCTGACGCCACGCGCAGGGCGACGATCCGGTCGACCGCGATGGCAAGGATGAGCAGGATGCCGTTGATGGCCATGACCCACACCGAGCTGACACCGAGGGCGGGCAGCACGCTGTTGATGGAGGTCAGCAGCAGCGCGCCGAGCGCCGCCCCGTAGACGCTGCCGGAGCCGCCGGTGAAGACGACACCGCCGACGACGACCGCGCTGACGACGGTGAGTTCGTACCCGTTGCCCGTGCTGGAGTCGACGTTGCCGAACCGCGCGAGGTAGAGCGCGCCGGCGAGTCCGGCGAGGGCGCCGCAGAAGGTGTACGCGGCGAGGATCCGCTTGCGCACGGGGATGCCGGCGAGCCGGGCGGCCTCGGGGTTGGAGCCGAGCGCGTACAGCTCACGGCCGCTGCCGAACTGCCTGAGGTAGTAGGCGGTGGCGACGAGGACGGCCAGCGCGATCAGCGCGAGGTACGGGACCGCGGAGATACCGCCGGAGCCGAAGTCGACGAACCCGTCGGGCAGGTCGGCCGCCGTGATCTGCCGGGAGCCGACCCAGATGGAGTCGATGCCTCGGATGATGTAGAGCGTGCCGAGGGTGACGACGAGGGCGGGTACCTGGCCGAAGCTGACGAGCAGTCCGTTGAGGAGCCCGAAGCCGATGCCGAGGAGGACGGCCAGGGCGATGGCCACGACGGGGTTTCCGCCGCCCTGGAGGTAGAGGCCCGCGGCGAAGGCGCTGATGCCAAGGGTGGAGCCGACCGACAGGTCGACGTTGCGGGTGATGACCACCAGCGACTGGCCGGTGGCGACCAGGACCAGGATCGTCGCGTTCAGCAGCAGGTCCTTGATGCCCTGCTCGGACAGGAACTCGCTGTTGCCCGCCTGGGTGACGGCGATCATCACCAGGAAGACGAGCAGGATGGCGAGTTCGCGCATCTTGAAGACGCGGTCCACCAGCCTGGTGCTGCTGGACTTGGGCACCTCTGCGGCGGGGGCGGGATTGGGGGCGGTCACCGTCATGCGGCGGCCCTCCCGGTGGCTGCGGCCATCACCGTTTCCTCGGTTGCTTCGGAGCGCGGGATCTCGGCGGTGAGGCGGCCCTCGTGCATCACGAGCACGCGGTCGGCCATACCGAGGATCTCGGGCAGGTCGGAGGAGATCATCAGGATGGCCACACCGTCGGCGGCCAGCTCGCTGAGCAGGCGGTGCACCTCGGCCTTCGTACCGACGTCGATGCCACGGGTGGGCTCGTCGACGATCAGTACCCGGGGGCCGGTGGCGAGCCACTTGGCCAGGACGACCTTCTGCTGGTTGCCGCCGGACAGCGTGTTGACGGTGTCGGCGATACGGGCGTACTTCACCTGGAGCTTGACGGCCCAGTCGAGGGAGCGGCTGCGCTCGGCGCTCCGGTCCATCAGGCCGGCCTTGACGGTCTTCCGCAGGCCGGTGAGACCGATGTTCCGCTCGATGGACATGTCCATCACCAGGCCCTGGGCGCGCCGGTCCTCGGGGACGAGGGCGAGCCCGGCGGCCATGGCCGTGGAGGGCGCTCCGTTCGTCAGGACCGTGCCGTCCACCTCGACCTCGCCGGCGTCCCAGCGGTCGATGCCGAAGACGGCCCGGGCCACCTCGGTGCGGCCGGCGCCGACGAGTCCGGCGAGGCCGACGATCTCGCCGTGCCTCACGTCGAAGGAGACGTCGGTGAAGACGCCCTCGCGGGTCAGGCGGCGCACGCTGAGCGCGACCTCGCCTGCCTCGACGTCCTGCTTCGGGTAGAGCTCGTCGAGATCGCGGCCGACCATCCGGCGTACGAGATCGTCCTCGGTCATGCCGTCCAGCGGCTCGCTGGCGATCCAGGCGCCGTCACGCAGCGTCGTCACCCGTCGGCAGATCTTGAAGATCTCCTCCAGCCGGTGCGAGATGAACAGCACGGCGGCGCCCTGTTCGCGCAGGGTGCGGACGACGCCGAAGAGACGGGCGACCTCGCTGCCGGTGAGGGCGGCGGTCGGCTCGTCCATGATCAGGACGCGGGCGTCGAAGGAGAGGGCCTTGGCGATCTCGACGATCTGCTGGTCAGCGATGGACAGGCCGCGTGCGGGGCGGTCGGGGTCGAGTTCGACGCCGAGGCGTCGCATCAGGGCGGCGGTCGCCGCGTGGGTGGCCTTGTGGTCGATCCGGCCGAGGGCGCGCCGGGGCTGGCGGCCCATGAAGATGTTCTCGGCGATCGAGAGGTCCGGGAAGAGCGTGGGCTCCTGGTAGATCACGGCGATACCCGCGTCGCGGGCGTCGCCGGGGCCGTGGAAGGCGACGGGTGTGCCGTCGAGCAGTACCTGGCCTGCGTCCGGTCGGTGCACCCCGGCGAGCGTCTTGATGAGGGTCGACTTTCCGGCGCCGTTCTCACCGGCGAGTGCGTGCACTTCGCCGGGGAACAGCTCCAGGGAGACGTCCCGCAGGGCGCGCACCGCACCGAAGGACTTCGAGATGTCCTTGAGTGCCAGCACAGGGGCCGGCCCCGGGTCGGACGGGTGGGTCATGAGGGCTCCTCGACGACGCCTGTGGGTCTGGCCTCACGACGTCGTGAAAGGTTTCAACTGGGTTGCCGGGACGTTAGGCATGGGAGCCATGTCACGTCAATGGGTCCGTGTCGAAATTCTTTCGATAATTGAAGGTCACAGGCAAGTCACGGTAGGCCGAATCGGTCGGAGGACTTGACACCCCTCCGGGTGGCTCATAGCTTCCCGTTCTGAATCGTTTCATCAGATCGTCGTTCAGCGTGCTGTTTCCCAGCAGTCGTTCCGACCCGATGTCACAGGAGTCCTGAAGTGACCGAGCTCAGCGCGGTGAAGGCCGCTCTCAAGGCCCAGGCCATCGAAACGCCGTCGTGGGCGTACGGGAACTCGGGGACCCGTTTCAAGGTGTTCGCACAGCCCGGCGTCCCCCGCGACCCCTTCGAGAAGCTGGACGACGCCGCCCAGGTACACGCCTTCACCGGTGTGGCCCCGACCGTCGCCATGCACATTCCGTGGGACAAGGTCGAGGACTATGCGGCCCTCGCCAAGTACGCCGAGGAGCGCGGCCTGAAGCTGGGCGCGATCAACTCGAACACCTTCCAGGACGACGACTACAAGCTGGGCAGCATCTGCCACCCGGACGCGGTGGTACGGCGCAAGGCGCTCGGCCATCTGCTCGAATGCGTCGACATCATGGACGCCACCGGCTCCAAGGACCTGAAGCTGTGGTTCGCCGACGGCACCAACTACCCCGGTCAGGACGACATCCGCGAGCGGCAGGACCGGCTCTCCGAGGCGCTGGCCGCGGTGTACGAGCGGCTCGGCGACGACCAGCGGATGCTCCTCGAGTACAAGTTCTTCGAGCCGGCCTTCTACACGACCGACGTCCCGGACTGGGGCACGGCGTACGCGCACTGCCTCAAGCTCGGCCCGAAGGCACAGGTCGTGGTCGACACCGGGCACCACGCGCCCGGCACCAACATCGAGTTCATCGTCGCCACGCTGCTGCGGGAGGGGAAGCTCGGCGCGTTCGACTTCAACTCGCGGTTCTACGCGGACGACGACCTGATGGTGGGCTCGGCCGACCCGTTCCAGCTGTTCCGGATCATGTACGAGGTGATCCGGGGCGGTGGGTTCTCGCCCGAGGTCGCGTTCATGCTGGACCAGTGTCACAACATCGAGGCGAAGATTCCGGCGATCATCCGGTCGGTGATGAACGTTCAGGAGGCGACGGCCAAGGCGCTGCTTGTTGACGCGTCGGCGTTGGCCGCCGCTCAGCGGGGCGGGGACGTGCTGGCCGCCAACGCGGTGTTGATGGACGCGTACAACACGGATGTTCGGCCGTTGCTGGCGGAGGTTCGGGGCGAGATGGGGCTGGACGGGGATCCGATGGCCGCGTATGCCCGGTCCGGGTGGGCTTCGAAGATTGCTGCGGAGCGGGTTGGTGGGGAGCAGGCGGGGTGGGGGGCCTAGGTACTGGGTTCCGTCTGCCTGGTTCGGTTCGATGCAGGCTGCCGGTCCGTCGTGGCTTGTCGCGCAGTTCCTCGCGCCCCTAAAAGCATTCCCCAGCCCTTTCTCGAAATGTCACGTAAGGATTGATCACGTATGGCAACCCATCCCGAAGCCGCCGCTCTGCTCGCTCGGTCTCGTCGGCTCGGTGCTGACGCCCGGAACACGAACTACGCCGGGGGGAACACTTCCGCGAAGGGGACCGACATCGATCCCGTCACCGGGGGTGATGTCGAGCTGATGTGGGTGAAGGGGTCCGGGGGTGACCTGGGCACCCTGACCGAGGGCGGGCTGGCCGTGCTGCGGCTGGACCGGCTGCACGCGCTCAAGGGTGTGTATCCGGGGGTGGAGCGCGAGGACGAGATGGTCGCCGCGTTCGACTACTGCCTGCACGGCAAGGGCGGGGCGGCGCCGTCCATCGACACCGCGATGCACGGGCTCGTCGACGCCGCTCACGTGGACCATCTCCACCCCGACTCCGGTATCGCGCTGGCCTGCGCGGCCGACGGGGAGAAGCTGACCGCCGAGTGTTTCGGCGACAGCGTGGTGTGGGTGCCGTGGCGGCGCCCCGGGTTCCAGCTCGGCCTGGACATCGCCGCCGTGAAGGCCGCCAACCCGCAGTCCGTCGGATGCGTCCTCGGCGGACACGGCATCACCGCCTGGGGCGACACCGCCGAGGAGTGCGAGAAGAACTCGCTGCACATCATCCGCACCGCCGAGGCGTTCCTCGCCGAGCGCGGCAAGGCCGAGCCGTTCGGCCCGGTGATCGAGGGGTACGCGGCCCTCGCGCCCGGGGAGCGTCGTGAGCGGGCCGCCGCGCTCGCCCCGTACGTCCGGGCCATCGCCTCGCAGGACAAGCCGCAGGTCGGACACTTCAGCGACGCGGACGTCGTGCTGGACTTCGTGTCGCGCGCCGAGCACCCTCGTCTCGCCGCTCTCGGCACCTCCTGCCCGGACCACTTCCTGCGCACCAAGGTCAGGCCGCTGGTCCTCGACCTGCCGGCCTCCGCTCCCCTGGACGAGGCCATCGCGCGCCTGAAGGAGCTGCACGCCGAGTACCGCGAGGAGTACGCCGCCTACTACGGGCGCAACGCCCTGCCCGACTCCCCCGCGATGCGTGGCGCCGACCCGGCGATCGTGCTGATCCCGGGTGTGGGCATGTTCAGCTTCGGCAAGGACAAGCAGACCGCCCGGGTGGCCGGCGAGTTCTACGTCAACGCGATCAACGTGATGCACGGGGCCGAGGCGGTCTCGACGTACGCGCCGATCGAGGAGTCGGAGAAGTTCCGGATCGAGTACTGGGCCCTCGAGGAGGCCAAGCTCCAGCGGATGCCCAAGCCGAAGGCGCTGGCCACGCGGATCGCGCTGGTGACCGGCGCCGGCAGCGGGATCGGGAAGGCCATCGCCGAGCGGCTGGTCGCCGAGGGTGCCTGTGTCGTCGTCGCCGACCTCAACGCGGAGAACGCGGCTGCGGTGGCGGAGGAGCTGGGCGGGGCCGACAAGGCCGTCGCCGTCACCGTCGACGTGACCAGCGAGGAGCAGATCGCCGAGGCGTTCAAGGCCGCCGCGCTGGCCTTCGGCGGGGTGGACCTCGTCGTCAACAACGCGGGGATCTCCATCTCCAAGCCCCTGCTGGAGACCTCGGCGCAGGACTGGGACCTGCAGCACGACATCATGGCGCGCGGTTCGTTCCTCGTCTCGCGTGAGGCGGCACGGGTGATGATCGCGCAGGAGCTGGGCGGCGACATCATCTACATCGCCTCCAAGAACGCCGTCTTCGCCGGACCGAACAACATCGCGTACTCCGCGACCAAGGCCGACCAGGCGCACCAGGTGCGGCTGCTCGCCGCCGAGCTGGGCGAGCACGGCATCCGGGTCAACGGGATCAACCCCGACGGTGTGGTGCGCGGCTCCGGGATCTTCGCCGGCGGGTGGGGTGCGCAGCGCGCTGCCACGTACGGCATCGAGGAGGAGAAGCTCGGCGAGTTCTACGCCCAGCGGACCATCCTCAAGCGCGAGGTGCTGCCCGCGCACGTAGCCAACGCCGTGTTCGCCCTCACCGGCGGAGAGCTCACGCACACCACCGGGCTGCACGTCCCGGTCGACGCCGGCGTCGCCGCGGCCTTCCTGCGATGAGCCGTGCCGTCAAGTCGTACGCCGCGGTCGACCTCGGCGCGTCCAGTGGGCGCGTCATGGTCGGCCGGGTCGGGCCCGACACGCTGGAGCTGACCGAGGCGCACCGGTTCGTGAACCGGCCCGTGCGGGTGCCCGAGGGGCTGCGCTGGGATGTTCTCGCGCTGTACGGAGGTGTGCTCGACGGGCTGCGGGCCGCCGGTCAGGTCGACTCGGTCGGCATCGACAGCTGGGCCGTGGACTACGGACTGCTGGATGCCGACGGCGCCCTGCTGGGCAACCCTGCGCACTACCGCGACGCCCGCACCGAGGGCGTCGCGGAGAAGGTGTGGGCGTCCGTCCCGGCCACCGAGCTGTACGCGGCGACCGGGTTGCAGTACGCGCCCTTCAACACCCTCTACCAGCTGACGGCGGCCCGTGGCACTCGTCAACTGGCCGCCGCCCAGCGGCTGTTGCTCATCCCCGACCTGCTGACGTACTGGCTGACGGGTGAGGCCGGCACCGAGCTGACCAATGCCTCGACCACCCAGCTGATCGATCCACGCACCCGCGACTGGGCCCATGACCTGGCGCGGAAGCTGGACATCGACCTCGGGCTGTTCGCGCCGCTTCGCCGGCCCGGTGATCCGGCGGGTGTGCTGCGGGCCGAGGTGCTGGAGGAGACCGGGCTCAGCGGGCCGGTGCCGGTGACCACGGTCGGGTCGCACGACACCGCCTCCGCGGTGGCGGCCGTGCCGGCCGTGGACGAGCGGTTCGCCTACATCTGCACCGGCACCTGGTCCCTGGCCGGTCTGGAGCTGGAGGCACCCGTCCTCTCCGAGGAGAGCCGGGCCGCCAACTTCACCAACGAGCTGGGGCTCGACGGCACGGTCCGCTATCTGCGGAACATCATGGGGCTGTGGCTGCTCCAGGAGTGCGTACGGGCCTGGGGGAACCCCGACCTGGGCGATCTGCTGCGGGCGGCGGCCGAGGCGCCGGGGCTGCGGTCCGTGGTGGACGCGGGGGACGCGGCGTTCCTGGCGCCCGGGCGGATGCCGGATCGGATCGCCGAGGCCTGCCGGGCCTCCGGGCAGCCGGTGCCGGAGACTCCGGGCGAGATCACGCGCTGCATCCTCGACTCCCTCGCCCTCGCCCATCGGCTGGCGGTGGCGGACGCCCAGCGGCTCGCCGGGCACAGTGTCGACGCCGTGCACATCGTCGGGGGCGGGACGCGCAACGCGCTGCTGTGCCAGCTCACCGCCGATGCCTGCGGGCTGCCGGTGGTGGCGGGCCCGGCCGAGGCCGCCGCGCTCGGCAACGTCCTCGTCCAGGCGAGGGCCCACGGTCTCGTGGGCGACCGTACGGACATGCGCCGGCTGCTCGCCCGTACCCAGCCACTGACCCGCTACGAGCCGTCCGGCGATCCGGTGGCCTGGCGTGCGGCCCAGGCCCGTCTCACCGACGTCCGGTGAGACGGGGATTCCCCCACCGCGCGACCTCCACGTACTCTGCACTCATCCGATGATCGATCGCTAGGAGCCGCGATGCGTGTCGCCCTGTTCCTTACCTGTGTCAACGACACGCTGTATCCGGACACGGGCCGCGCCGTCGTGAAACTGCTGACCAGGCTGGGTGTCGAGGTCGACTTCCCGATGGCGCAGACCTGCTGCGGGCAGGCGCACTACAACACCGGGTACCGCCATGATGCCGAGCCGCTCGCCCGGCATTTCTCCGATGTATTCGGGGGGTACGAGGCGATCGTCACGCCCTCCGGGTCGTGCGGCGCGATGGTGCGGGAGCTGTATCCGCGGATGGGCGAGCGGGCGCGGGCCGAGGGGCGCGGGGACGGACTCGCGGCCACACTGGCGCCCGTGGTCCCGAAGACGTTCGAGCTGACGGAGTTCCTGGTGGACGTGCTGGGGGTGACGGACGTGGGCGCCTACTACCCGCACACCGTCACCTACCACCCGACGTGCCACGGGCTGCGCGGTCTCGGACTGGCCGACCGGCCGCTCAGGCTGCTCCAGGCCGTCAAGGGGCTGGAGCTGAGGGAGCTGCCCGGCGCCGACGAGTGCTGTGGCTTCGGCGGCACGTTCGCGCTGAAGAACTCCGATGTCTCGGCGGCGATGGGCACGGACAAGGTGCGCAACGCGGAGTCGACGGGGGCGGAGGTGCTGTGCGCCGCCGACAACTCGTGCCTCATGCACATCGGCGGGACCATGACCCGGCTCTCCACCGGTATGCGGCCGGTGCACATCGCGGAGATCCTGGCGAGCACGGAAGAGGAGCCCCTGGTATGAGCGGGACGTTCGTCGGGATGCCGGCCTTCCCAAAGGCGGCCCATGAGGCGGTGGGCAACCAGACCCTGCGCGCCAATCTGCGCCACGCCACCCACACCATCCGCGGCAAACGGGCGAAGGCCGTCGCCGAGGTGTCCGACTGGGCGGAGCTGCGGGAGGCGGGCAAGCGGATCAAGGACCACACGCTCCGTCATCTCGACCGCTATCTCGTCCAGTTGGAGGAGTCGGTCATCGCGTCCGGCGGTGTCGTGCACTGGGCTGCCGACGCGGACGAGGCCAACCGGATCGTCATCGACCTGGTGCGGATGACCGGTGAGTCGGAGGTCGTCAAGGTCAAGTCGATGGCCACGCAGGAGATCGGGCTGAACGAGGCCCTGGAGGCCGAGGGCATCCACGCCTACGAGACCGATCTCGCCGAGCTGATCGTGCAGTTGGGCAAGGACCGCCCCTCGCACATCCTCGTCCCGGCGATCCACCGCAACCGGGGTGAGATCCGGGACATCTTCGCGCGGGAGATGAGCGAGTGGGGCCGCCCGGCCCCCGAGGGCCTCACCGACACCCCCGCCGAACTGGCCGAGGCGGCGCGACTCCACCTCCGAGAAAAATTCCTGCGCGCCAAGGTGGGCGTCTCCGGGGCCAACTTCATGGTCGCCGAGACCGGCACCCTGGTCGTGGTCGAGTCCGAGGGCAACGGGCGGATGTGCCTGACCCTGCCCGAGACGCTCATCTCGGTCGTCGGCATCGAGAAGATCGTGCCGACCTGGCGGGACCTGGAGGTCTTCCTCCAGACGCTCCCCCGTTCCTCGACCGCCGAACGCATGAACCCGTACACCTCGACCTGGACCGGTACGACGGACGGGGACGGACCCCAGACATTCCACCTGGTCCTGATCGACAACGGCCGCACCGACACCCTCGCCGACGAGGTCGGCCGCCAGGCCCTGCGCTGTATCCGCTGCTCGGCCTGTCTGAACGTGTGCCCGGTGTACGAGCGGGCCGGCGGCCACGCCTACGGCTCCGTCTATCCGGGCCCGATCGGCGCCATCCTGAGCCCTCAGCTCCGGGGCACCGCGAGCGAGATCGACGCCTCACTCCCGTACGCCTCCTCGCTGTGCGGGGCCTGCTACGAGGTGTGCCCGGTCGCGATCGACATCCCGGAGGTGCTGGTGCATCTGCGCGAGCGCGTCGTGCAGGGCGGTCCTGCCACCCGGGAGGGCAACAAGGTGGTGCTGAAGCCCGCGAAGGGGCATGCCGCCGAGCGGGCCGCGATGCGGGCCGCCCGCTGGGCGTTCAGCCATCCCGGCGCCCTGCGCACCGGCCAGCGTCTCGCCTCCCGCACCCGGCGCTTCCACCCCCGCACCCTGCCTGGGCCCGGCAGGGCCTGGAGCGGCACCCGTGATCTGCCGGCCGTACCGGTGGAGCCGTTCCGCGACTGGTGGCAGCGCACCCACGGCGGAAAGGACACCACGAAGTGAACAGCCGCGAGCTGATCCTGGGCCGGGTACGGCGCGCACTCGCCGACGTGCCCCGCGACGACACACCGTACGACCAGGCCGTCGACCGCGACTATGTGCGCGAGCACGGAAACCGCAGCGTGGAGGAGACCGTCGAACTCCTCGCCGAGAACCTGGCGGACTACCGGGCGATCGTGCACCGCTGCACCGACGACGAGCTCCCCGCCCTGCTCGCCGGGATACTGTCCGCGCACGGCTCGGCGTCGGTGGTCGTACCGCCGGGGCTCCCGCCCGCGTGGCTGTCGGCCGCGGACATCACCCGGGTCGAGGACCGCGCGGTGAGCACCGCGTACGACCTGGACGAGGTCGACAGCGTCGTCACGGCGTGCGCCCTGGCCATCGCCGAGACCGGCACCATCGTCCTGGACGGCGGTCCGGACCAGGGGCGCCGCCGGATCACCCTGGTGCCCGACCACCACATCTGTGTCGTCCGGGTCCCCGGCCAGGTCGTCTCCTCCGTCCCCCAGGCTTTCGAACGCCTGGACCCGACACGGGCGTTGACCTGGATCTCCGGGCCGTCCGCGACCAGTGACATCGAACTCGACCGGGTCGAGGGCGTGCACGGTCCGCGCACCCTGGAAGTGGTGCTGGTGAGCGCTGACGGCCGCGCGTGAACGGGCGTGAGGGGCCGGGCGCTTCGGCGGTCGGCCCCTGCCATGGAGGGCCGTCGCGCGGATTCATGCGTGACACGGGCGGTGAACAAGCGCTTAGATAGTGACCAGGAAACCGTTCACGCCCGTGCTGGAGGCCCCGTTGTTCACATCCGTCGACGACGTCTCCGCGCGCCTCGCCAAGACCGGATATCTGGCCTCTCCCGCCGTCGCCACCACGGTCTTCCTGGCCGACCGCCTCGGCAAACCGCTCCTGGTGGAGGGCCCGGCCGGCGTCGGCAAGACCGAGCTGGCCAAGGCCGTCGCCGAGATCGCCGGCGCCGAGCTGATCCGCCTCCAGTGCTACGAGGGCGTGGACGAGTCCCGGGCGCTGTACGAGTGGAACCACGCCAAGCAGCTCCTGCGCATCAGCGCGGGCCGCGACGAGACGTGGGACGCGGCGCGCACGGACATCTTCAGCGAGGAGTTCCTGCTTCCCCGGCCCCTGTTGACCGCCATTCGCGGCGACAACCCCAAGGTCCTGCTGATCGACGAGACCGACAAGGCGGACGTCGAGGTGGAGGGCCTGCTCCTGGAGGTGCTCTCCGACTTCCAGGTCACGGTCCCCGAGCTGGGCACGATCACCGCGACCCGCCGTCCCTTCGTCGTCCTCACCTCGAACGCCACCCGCGAGCTGTCAGAGGCCCTGCGCCGCCGCTGCCTCTTCCTCCACATCGACTTCCCCGAAGCCGAGTTGGAGCGCCGTATCGTACGGCTGCGGGTGCCGGAGCTCGACGCGGCGCTGGCCGAGTCGGTGGTGCGGGTCGTGGGCGCGCTGCGCGCGATGGACCTGCGGAAGGTGCCGTCGGTCGCCGAGACCATCGACTGGGCACGCACCCTGCTCGCGCTGGGGGCGGACACGCTGGACGAGACGGTCGTACGGGACAGCCTGGGCGTTCTCCTCAAACACCAGGACGACGTCCTCAAGGCGAACGCCAAGTTGGACCTGGACTCGATGTGAACGCGCCGTCGGCCCACCCCGGTTCGGGTGCCGATGTCGCCGAACGGCTGACAGGGCTGGTCGGCGCGCTGCGTACGCACGGTGTGCGGATCGGTACCGGCGAGACCGTGGACGCGGCGCAGGCGGTGGCCGTGCTCGGCTTCACGGACCGGGAGTCGCTGCGCGAAGGGCTGGCCGCGACCCTGCTGCACGGCACCGCCCAGCGTCCGGTGTTCGACCCGGTCTTCGACCTGTACTTTCCCCGGGGTGTCGGGGGACCCGGCACCGGACCCACCGGGCGGGACGAGCTGCGCGACCGGCTCGCCGCCGCGCTGGCCGCGAACGACCGGGCGCTGCTGGCCCGGCTGGCCGCAGAGGCGGTCGACGGGTTCGGCGGCTACGGCTCCTCACCGGGATCGGACGGCTGGTCGTCGTACCAGACGCTGGACCGGCTCCGGCCGCAGACGCTGCTGGCCCGGGTGCGGGCGAGCCTGCGGGAGAGCGCCGGGGAGGCGGGGTTCGCCGACCGGTTGCTCGACGACGAGATCCGGCGGCGGATCGAGGAGTTCCGGCGGCTGGTCGGCGCGGAGGCGCGGCGCCGGGTCGCCGAGCGGCGCGGCCGGGACGAGATCGCGCGGCGGGCGGTCGCACCGACAGCCGACCGGGTCGATTTCCTGGTCGCCGGGCGTAGCCAACTGGCCGAGCTGCGCAGGACAGTTCAGCCCCTCGCGCGCAGACTGGCCACCCGGCTGGCGGCCCGCCGCCGCAAGGCCGCACGCGGTTCGATAGACCTGCGGCGCACGGTGCGCGCGTCACTGTCGACGGGCGGGGTGCCGATGCGGCCCGTGCTGCGCCGACGCCGGCCCGCCCGGCCCGAACTGGTCCTGCTGTGCGACGTGTCGGGTTCGGTGGCCGGCTTCTCCGACTTCACGATGCTGCTGGTGCAGGCGCTGCACGACCAGTTCAGCAAGGTCCGGGTGTTCGCGTTCGTCAACCGGGTCGACGAGGTGACCGGCCTGTTGGTGCACGGCGCCGCCGACGCCGAGGGGCTGGGCGCCCGAATCCGCGCGGAGGCGACCCTGACGGGCTGGCACGGCAGCAGTGACTACGGCATGGCCCTGGGCGAGTTCACAGAGCGGTACGGCGACGCGGTCGGCCCCCGCACGACGGTGTTCGTGCTCGGTGACGCCCGTACGAACATGAGCGACCCGAATCTGCCCGCGGTACGGCAGCTGGCCGAACGGGCCCGCCGCGTCTACTGGCTGAACCCGGAAGGGCGGTCCCAGTGGGGCACGGGCGACTCGGCGGCGCCCGCGTACGCCGAGCTGGTGGAGATGCGTGAGTGCCGCAACGCCCGCCAACTCGGCGCGCTGATCACCCGGTTGCTGCCGGTGTGAGCCCCCGGGCAGGCGTCGCGGTCAGCTTCCCTTCGCCTTCGCGTAGTCCTGTGCCATGCCTCCCGCGAAGTCGTGGACGATGACCTGTTCGTCGCCGACGACCCACGCGTCGTGCCCGGGCGGACACACGAAGACGTCGCCGGGGCCCACTTCGCCCTCGCCGCCGTCATCCATGCGGATGCCCATCCGGCCCTGGACGACATAGCCGTTGTGGTGGATCTCGCAGCTCTTCGTGCCCGCGAGGGGCCCGACCGACTCGGACCAGCGCCAGCCCGGTTCGAAGGTCGCCACCGCGAAGTCGAGGCCGGTCATGTGTACGGCCTCGAGGTGTCCTCTGGGGAAGTCGCGCCGCTCGTCCGGCTTCTCGACCGTCTTGATCTCCAGCATGTCTGCTGCCTCCCATCCCCCGCCATGGCTGTCGGACCCCCTCTTGCCTCCATCGTCCGCCTGTCAAGCCGGGGCCGCCATCCGAGCGACCCCGGGGTCAGAGTTCGAAGGTCACGAAGCCGTCAGCCGCGTCCGGCCCGGGTGCTGTCACCGTGTAGCCGAAACGGTCTCTGAGGGAGGCGACGTCCCAGAGCGCGGCACGGTCGCGGTAGTTGAAGACGATCTCCTTGCGCGCTCCGCCGTGCTGGAGGATGCGGGACATGGCGATGTCGTCGGGGTGGTTGTGCCGGGCGCCGCTGGTGGAGATCAGATAGCGGTCGCAGTCGAGGAGGCCCAGCAGCTCGTTGGAGAGGTTGTGGCCGCTGCCGTGGTGGGCGACCTTCAGGACGTCGACGTGGAGCCGTCCGCCCGCCGCCTCGGCCCTGGGGCGAATCGACTCGACGAGCCGGTGGTCGTCCGCGTCGCCGGTGAGGACGATCCGCCGGTCCTGGAACTCGAAGAGCAGTCCGATGCTGGTGACGTTCGTCGGAGAGTTGTCCCGCTTGAACGGGGTCGCGGCGAGCTGCTCCACGTTCACGGCGCCGCCGAAGTGCTCGAAGCCGGGGACGACCGGCGGCTCGTCGGGATCCCGGCCCGGGATCAGCCCATGGGCGGCGCACTCCTTCACCCACACCGGGGCCAGCTTCTCCAGCTGCGTCCGGTCGGGCGAGAGCACCTCCATCGTGGACCCGTCGTCGAACCACCCGAGCTGCCGCCCGACCTCCGCACCGCGCCCGCCGAACGCGTCGTTCCAGGGCACCTTGCCCGTCAGCAGCGCGCTGGTGAGCTTCTCGCCGTCCTGCGCGCCGAACCCTTCGGTGTCGAGGAGATGGTCGAAGCCGTTGAACCACACGTCCCCGAACTCCACCGGCCGGTCCGGGTCGTCAAGGAGGGCGAGCACTCCGAGGATGTGGTCCTGGTCGACGTGCGTGACGACGAGGAGGTCGACCAGCCCGTCGAGCCCGGCGAGAACCGGTTTGATCAGCGGATACGTGCCCGCGCGACCGCCGTCGACGAGGATCCGCCGGACGAAGGTGTCGTCGCCGTATTCCAGGAGCAGACAGTCGCCGTCCTCGCCGGGCAGCATCGTGAACCGGATCATCGCGGCCTCCTCGCCGGGTCTCTCGCTCTACTGGGGCACCCCTCGCAGACCGACGATCACGAACGGCTCGCGCATGTCCACGCGGTAGGACAGCAGCCGGGCCTGGTCGAGGCGGGTGGCGCACTCCGGGTCGTCGGGAAACTCGGAGAGGCCGTGGATGAGGCGGCTCAGTCCCAGGGTGAAGACCGGGACGCCTCGGTCGAAGGCCTCGACGAGCGCGTCCCGCGCCGCGCTCAGTTCGGTCTCCGTGTGGGCCCGGCGCAGATGGCGCATGCCCCACAGCAGCGAGCCGTCGCTCAGCCAGGGGAACTCGCGGCGCAGATGGTCGAGCCAGTCGTCCCAGCGGTGCCGCTGCTCGGTGAGCTCGCTGCCGACCAGGATGTAGGCGCCGGCCACCGCGGCGAGGGGGTTCTCCATCTTGGCGTAGAGCATGTCCTCGGCGTCCTTGACCAGTGCGGCGGCCGTACCGAAGGCGCCCCGGCCCATGTAGCCGAGGGCGGGCCCCACCCGGCTGTCGCGGACGGTGACGGAGACGGTGCTGCCGGTCGGGCTCTGGCGTTCGTTGACCAGGACCTCGATCTGCGCGTTCCCCCAGGGCGCGGGGAGGGTGACGATGTACTCGGCGCCTGCCATCGAGACGACCAGGAACTGCCGTCGGCCAGTGGGCCCCTTGAGGGCGGGCTCGCCCTCTTCGTCGACCGGGCCGTGCGGGCCGAAGCGGTAGAGGCGGGCGGCGGCGTCACCCAGGCCGAGGCTGGGCACGGTGTGCGGCGCCGAGCGCGCCAGGTCGAGAGCGACCGGTTCCGGTGAGGGGCCGTCGGTCAGGGCGAGCATGGTGGGGAAGTGCCAGCTGTCGGGCTTCGGGTCGCCGACCCAGACGGCACTCCCGGGTGCCACCACCCCGCGTGTCGCCCACACCCCGGAACGCGACCCCTGCGAGCGGGGCTCCTCGATCGTCTCGTCGTCGTGATACTCGCCGTACGCCTCGATGTTGCCCATGAGGTACTGCCAGGAGTGCGACTCGAAGGGCGAGGGCGCGGTGCGCAGCGTCACATGGGTGTCCTTGCCCTCGCTGACCTCCGCGTCCTTGGAGAGCACGATGCCGGAGGGCAGGGTGGCGGACACGAGATAGCGCCCGGGGTCGACCTCGTAGCGGGCCGCCGGCGCGGAGGTCCCGCAGGGGAAGAGGACGTCCCGGTGGGCGCTGCCGGTGCCGTCGGCCGGGTAGATGTCGCCGACGACCTTCGCCCCGTAGGGCAGGTCGGACTCGTGGAGGCTCAGCGCCACGGAGACCCGCAGACCGGTGCTCATGACGGCTTCCCCAGTTGCACGCGCCGGAACACCGGACGCACGGTGACGGGTTTGGTCCGCACCTCGTGGTCGCCGAGGTGGGCTTCGAAGACGTAGTTGCCGAAGCCGAGTTCGATGGCCCACTCGCACTCTGGGTCGTCCATGTCGATGTCGCCGGCCGACCGGCGCAGCCGCTCCCGGCCGTCCTGTCCGTCCTCCCGGCACACGAACTCGGCTTCGGCGTTGTCCTCCGCCGGGTCGCAGCCGACGTACACCGGGACGACCGGGGTGCCGGCCAGCTGGTGGAGGACGAAGACGGGCAGTTCGCCGACCGAGGGGACCTGGACGTTCGCGACGGGGCCGGCGAAGCTCGGCTGGTGCATGAAGTGGTCGATCGCCGTGAGGAGTTGGGAGGTGTTGACCTGCCAGTCACCCTCCGGGTCGTCGCTCGCGGCCCCGGCGAGGCTCTTCAGCACGGCCTCCGTGAACAGGCTGACCTCGCCGGTCCTGCCGTAGGAGCGGTCGCCGGCCAGGGTGGCGTAGTAGGGGATGTGGAAGCGCCGGGGCAGGTCCAGCGGGCGCGCGCCTGCGCCGAGCGGGGTGCAGCCGGCGAACCTGGTGCCCGAACTGTCGATCAGTACATCGGAGTTGGCGCGGCAGGCGTCCACGAAGAACACCTGCTGGCCGGCCTTGCACCGCTTGAGGCCGTTCATGAGGCCGGCGAAGTCCAGTGCTCCGTTGAGGGGGTTGTGGTGGTCGGCGAAGACGTCGGCGGCGAGCAGCGCCATGTCCTCGCCCTGGGAGACGCCGTGTCCGCAGAAGTAGAAGAGGAGCCGGTTGTCGACGTGGCTGTCGCCGCGGTCGTACCAGTCGCCGACCGCGGTGACGATGTTGCCGATGGTGGCGTCGTCGACGTCGTGGTCGGTCCGTGTACGGGGGTCGGTGAACGGCGTCGGGTTTTCCTCGCTGAGCAGCAGGGCCACGCTGCCGAGCGGGCGTTCGGGGTCGTTGTACTCGGTGAGCAGCCAGGTGGCGAAGGCGCGGGCCGACACCGGGGGCGAGCTGAGCTGGTGCATCCCGTCGGAGTCGGCGACCGGTGACTCACCGCCGTCGAGGTGCGGGTACTTGCCGACTCCGACGACCAGCGCGTGGGTGCGGGGCGGGGCGGCCCCTGCCTCGTCGGCGGCCACGTCTTCGAGATAGATCACTGAACCGGCCATGGATCCTCCGGAACACCACCGCTCCCGAGCATGCCCATTGGCATCATTTCTCCTACTATATTTCGTAACACCCTGTATGTCCTGGCATACGTCAGTGAAGGTGAGGCCGCCATGGCCAGGAACCTCGTCATCTGTCTGGACGGCACGGGAAATCAGCTGAAGGCGAAGGGCAACACGAACGTCGTACGGCTCTACGAGATGCTGGACCTCTCCGACCCCGCCCGGCAGATCGCGTACTACGACCCCGGGGTCGGCACGTTCTCCGCGGCGGGCACCCTGACGGCTGTGGGCCGCCGGCTGTCGAAACTGTTCGGGCTCGCCTTCGGTTCCGGGATCAGGGTCAACCTCGCGGAGGCGTACACGTATCTGATGCGGCACTACGAACCGGGCGACCACGTCTACGTGTTCGGCTTCAGCCGGGGCGCGTACACGGCGCGTGCGCTCACCGGCATGCTCAAGGCGGTCGGTCTGCTGCGGCCGGGGCTGGAGAACCTCGTCCCGTACGCCGTGTCGGTCTACGCCAGGAACAAGAGCTTCACCGCCGACGACTGGGCCCAACTCCACCATTTCGCGGGCACGTTCAGCATCAAAGTGGAGGCCAGGACGGGTATCCCCGTCGAGTACCTGGGCATCTGGGACTCCGTGAAGGCGGCCGGCATCCTGCGCTGGAACCTGCGCTGGCCGCACACCCGGCAGGTCCCGAACGCCCTCCGGGTCCGGCACGCCGTCTCCATCGACGAGAAGCGCACGCCCTACCGCGAGTACCTGGTCACCCCGGGCGAGCAGCCGGCGCTGCCGGACGGGGTCGAGCAGGTGTGGTTCGCGGGAGTCCACTCGGACGTCGGCGGCACCTTCGAGGACGACCACCATCTCGCCACCATCGCCCTGAAGTGGGTCGTGGACGGCGCCCTGGCCCCCGACGGCAAGGGCCTCCTGCTGAGGCCCGGGTCATACCGGCGCGAGGTGCCGGTCGGCCCCTCGTACGCGCTGGGCAAGGTGCACCGGATGGGCTGGATCTGGGCCCTGCTGACCTACCGGCATCGCCCACTGCCCCCGCACGCCCGGGTGCACGCGAGTGTCCGCGCCCGCGTCGGCGAGCTGCCGGACTACGGTTCCCGCATCCCGAAGACCGCCGCGTGGGCGGACGAGGACTGGCTCACATCCCGGGGCTGACGCTTGGACAGCCTCCGAGAGCTTCCCCAACCCCCCTCCCGGTTCACGTCAGTTCGAGCACACCCCGGCGTACGGCCTCCGAGACCGCCGCCGCCCTGTTGTCGACCTTGAGCTTGCGGTAGACACGCACGAGATGCGTCTTGACCGTGGCCTCGCTGAGGAACAGCGCCGCCGCGATGGCCCGGTTGCTGAGCCCCTCGGCCATCAGCCGTACGACCTCGATCTCGCGTCCACTCAACTCGCGTTCCGGGCTGACCACTTGGCCGACGAGTTCCCCCACGATCTCCGGTGCCAGCCCCAACGCCCCGGTGGCGGCCCCGCGCACCGCCCGGAACAGTTCCTCGGGTGGGCCCGCCTTGAGCACATAGCCGCGGGCGCCCGCCTCCAACGCCCGTACGACATCGGCCCGTCCGGCATAGCTGGTCAGCATCACCACCGCCACACCGGGCGCCTCGGCGGCGAGCCGCCGGATCGCCTCGACCCCGTCGATCCCGTTCCCCGGGCTCCCGAAGCGAAGGTCCATCAGCGCGACGTCGGGGAGCATCCGGGCGACCAGCCCGACAGCCTCCTCACCGCTGCCGGCCTCGGCGATCACATCGAGGTCGGGTTCGCCCTCCAGGAGCGCGCGCAGACCGGCCCGTACGACGGCGTGGTCGTCCGCGATCACCACGCGCAGCGGCCCGGCCGGGCCCGGTGGGGCCGTGGTCATCGGACGGTCGCCGTGGGGACCGGCGCAGCGGGGGCGACGGACCCGGCGGTGGGCTGCTGCGGCCGGGTCCGCGCGCAGACCGTGGCCCGGATCCGGGTGCCCCGGCCCGGTGCGCCGCTGACGTCCAGGTCACCGCCGTACTCGCGCAGCCTGGCCCGCGCGGCGGGCAGCCCGAAACCCCGGCCCGGGCCCGGTGACGTACGGGCGAAGACCTCGGCGGGGTCGAATCCCACGCCGTCGTCGCTGACCTCCAGGTCCACCTGGTCCGGCCGCCGTCGGCTGAGGGTGACCTGCACGTTCACCGCGTGGGCGTGTTCGCGGACGTTCGCCAGTGTGCTCTGCGCTACCCGGAACAGGGTGGTCGCGGCGTGTTCGTCGAGAACGGGCTGGGGGTCGCCCACCGACCGGAACCGCACCTGGGCCGCGGTCCCGTCGGCCTGGGAGCGGGCGCACAGGACGCGCAGCGCGCTCTCGATGCCGGTCTCGGCGACAGAGGACGGAGTGAGGTCCCGGATCATACGGCGGGTCTCGGCGAGGTTGGTGCCCAGTCCGTCGGCGACAGCGCGGACACGTGAACGTGCCGCGTCGGGGCGCTCGTCCCAGTCGCGTTCGGCGGCCTGGAGCAGCATCAGGCCACCGGCGAGTTCCTGGGCGAGGGTGTCGTGCAGATCGCGGGCGATCCTGGTCCGCTCCGCCAGCACACCCGCGCGGCGCTGCTGCCGGGCGACGAGTTCCCGCGTGTCACGCAGTTCCTCGACGAGAAGCCGGCGCGCCTCGGCGTCCCGTTGCTGGACGCGGTAGAGGGCGACGGTTCCCCAGACGGCCGCCACGGGCACCACCACGGCCTCGGTCACGAGCCGGCCGTCGGCCCCGGCCAGCGCCACGACGAGGACCAGGGTGATCACGGCGAGCGCCACGGCCGCGGACCGGCGGCCGAGCACGCGCTGCGCGGCGCACGCCAACGGCAGGGCGCACCACACGAAGGCGGAGATCAGCTCGGCCGGGACGAGAGCCAGCAGGAGGCCCCACAGGACGAGGAGCAACGGAATCCAGGTCGCCCGCCCGACCGCCCCGAACCGGTCCCACGCCGTCACTCCGCCCGTGTAGACGAGCGCGAGCAGCCCGCTGACCGTCGCGATGTACCAGCACAACTCGCTGTTGATCTGGGCGAGTTGCAACAGTGCGGACGCCACGATGACGAAGAACGCCAGATGCGGCACGTGTTCCAGGGTGAACCGACGACCACGAACCGTCAGCGGCGAACGGACGGGAACACGGTCGGGCACGGCAGATCCCCTTGGGCAGACTGATCCGATCGAAAGGATGCCCGAGTCTATCGACCGCCTGTATGACCACCGTGAAGAACCGGTGGAGGCGGCCGAGGAAACCGCCCTTCGAGCGGAGCTACGCGCCGGGGTGCAGGCCCAGCGATCCCGGGGTCGGATCCCCCTTCACCTCACCGAAGTACAGCGCGAACGTCTGCTTCCAGCGCTCGATTCCGGCGCGGTCGGCCATGAAGCGGGGGAAGCCGTCGAGGTTGGCGTTCGGATACTTCCAGATGGGCTGGAGGCCACCCGCGGGGGTGATGTCCGTCCGTACGGACCAGCCGTTGCGGGAACCCTGCTGCTGCGTGGTGGAGAGCTGCCAGTTGAGGTAGAGCTTGGCGGCAGTGGTGTTCCGGCCCTGCTTGAGGATCGCGGCCCGCTGACCCCACGACATGAAGGGGTGCCCTTCGGCGACGGTCCACCGGGAGGGTGCCGTGGCCGGCGCCAGGAGGGAGCCCGAGCCGCCGACGCCGAGCGCCTTCTGCCCACTGGAGACGGCCAGCCCCGGAGTGTGGCTGCCGCGGGCGAACCGTACGTCCTGGGCGGCGAACCTGGCGGCCCAGTCCCAGCCGTAGTGGTCCACGTACAGCTTGAAGAGGTAGAGGACGGCGTCGTCGTCGTGCGGGTAGGACGACGCGATCTGCCCCTTCCACTTCGGGTCGATCAGGTCGAGCGGGGACTTCGGGGCGTCGGCGCCGACGGCGGCGACGTTGTACGAGTAGCTGAAGCCGATCACCGCGATGGCGGTCCAGGCGCCGTGCGGGTCCTTGAGGGCGTCGTACACCTTGGAGAAGCCCGCCGGCCTGTAGTGCAGCAGGCGGCCCTGCCCTTTCCAGCGAGTGAAGTCCTGGAGCGTCTGGAGCTGGACGACGTCCGGGACGAGGGTGTCGGTCGCGAACTGATTGTCGACGCGGACGTCGTGGACCTTGCTGTAGTCCACGACGACCTTGAGGTCGATCTCCGGGAAGCGGGCCGCGAAGCCCGCGCGGATGCCGTCGCCCTGGCTGTCGACGTCGCCGCCCGCGTAGACGACGAGCTTGCCGCCCTCGGCCAGCGCGGCCCGGTACAGCTCGTCGAGCGTCCGGGTCTCCTCGCCGCGCGCGGTCGAACCTGACCCGGCGGACGAGGCCGCGGCGGCGGGGGTCCCGGTGGCACCGAGCGCGCCGACACCCAGGGCCGCTCCGGCTCCGGTGGCGAGCACACGACGTCGACTGAGAAAACTGGACACGCTGAAAGCCTCTCGATGGGGGGAGTCGAGCTGGAGTTCGAGCCTGACGCGAACGAGAGGGTCTTCGCGTCGGCTGTACGGAGCGTGGTGGGGGCTGGGGGATGAACCTCTCGTTCAACCCATCGGTTGAACGGAGGTGGCGAGGGTGACGGGGGTGGCTGGGCATGACGGGCACGGCCGGGCGCGGCCAGGGTGACCCGAACGGCCGGGCGAGCCCCGCATGACCGGACGCCGCCGGGCGAGCCCCGCTGGGCCGACGTCGCCGAGCGTGCCCCGCATGACCGGGCAAGGCCCGAGTGACCGGACGTGACCCGCGTGACCGGACGTCGCCGGGCAAGGCCCGCGTCGCCGGGCAAGGCCCGCATACCCGGACGCGGCTGAACGTCGCCGGGCGAGCCCCGCTGGACCGACGTCGCCGAGCGTGACCCGCATGACCTGACCTAGCCGGGCGAGCCCCGCTGGGCCGACGTCGCCGAGCGTGACCGGCATGGCCGGACGTAGCGGTGCATGGCCCGGTGTCAGACGGGCTGGAGTGTCTCGGGGGCGAGGTCCTTGAGGGTCGGGTAGCCGTCGACGGCCATGATCAGGTCCGCTTCGGCGAGCAGGGAGCGCAGGACGTGGACGATGCCGTCGGTGCCGCCCAGGGCGCAGCCGTAGGCGTACGGGCGGCCGATACCGACCGCTGTCGCGCCCAGGGCGAGGGCCTTGACGATGTCGGCGCCGCTGCGGACCCCGGAGTCGAAGAGGACCGGCAGGTCACCGGCCGCCTCGACGACCGCGGGCAGGACGTTGAGCGCGGGGAGGCCGCCGTTGGCCTGTCTGCCGCCGTGGTTGGAGCAGTAGATGCCGTCCACTCCCGCGTCGCGGGCGCGGCGCGCGTCCTCGGGGTGGCAGATGCCCTTCACGATCAGCGGGAGGTCGGTCAGTGAGCGCAGCCAGGTCAGGTCGTCCCAGGTGAGCGGATTGCCGAAGACCTGCGTCCAGTGGAGGATCGCGGCCTGCGGGTCCTCCTCGGGCGGCCTTCCGAGCGCTGCCCGGAAGGCCGGATCGCTCGTGTAGTTGGCGAGGCAGTGGCCGCGCAGCTGGGGGAAGTTGGCCGTCGCCAGGTCCCTCGGGCGCCAGCCGGTGATCCAGGTGTCGAGGGTGACGACGATGCCCCGGTACCCGGCCCGCTCGGCACGGTCGACGAGGCTCTCGGCGATGCTCCGGTCGGTCGGGGTGTAGAGCTGGAAGAAGCCGGGAGTGTCGCCGAGTTCACGGGCCACGTCCTCCAGCGGGTCGGCGGACAGGGTGGAGGCGACCATCGGGACTCCGGTACGGGCGGCGGCGCGGGCCGTGGCCAGGTCGCCGTGTCCGTCCTGGGCGCACAGTCCGATGACGCCGATCGGGGCGAGGAACACCGGCGAGGGGAGTGTCGTGCCGAACAGCTCGACGGTGAGGTCGCGCGTGGCGGCGCCGACGAACATGCGCGGGATCAGGCCCCAGCGGGCGAAGGCGTCGACGTTGGCCCGCTGGGTGCGCTCGTCGCCGGCGCCCCCGGCGACGTAGGACCAGACGGACGGCGGCAGCGCGGCCTTCGCCCGGTCCGCCAACTCGGCGAACTCCATGGGGTAGGCGGGCAGGACGCCACCCAGCCCGTTCAGGTAGATCTCGTTCTGGTAGTCGGCGAACGCCATGCGGACACCCTTTCCCTCAGGTCAAGCGGCTCATGACTCAGGCGGCTCGCGGCTCAGGCGGTCGCGGCGGGCGTGCAGAGAAGTGATCGCGAGCAGTCGAGCGCGGCCTGCTGTCGGCGTGTTGCGGTCGACGAGCCAGGTCATGTTGAGGCCGTCGATCATCGACTGGACGTACCGCGCGAGCACCGGGCACCGGTTCGGTCCACTCGATCCCGGCGTTGTCGGCGGCGAGTTCGAGCAGACCGGCGAAGGCGCGCAGGAAGATCTCGTACTGCTTCATGGCGACGTCCTCGAAGCCGGGATTGCGCAGCGCGTACTGGGTGAGCTCGTAACTGATCTGGTGCTCGCCGGGGTTGGCCTCGAAGCCCTTCCAGAAGGCGTGCAGGCTGTCGAGGACGCTGTCACGGATGTCCTTGTGCGGGGCGAACAGGCCGCGGACCTCGGCGACGTACCGCTCGGTGAGGGTCTCGGTGACGAGTTCGAGCAGTTGGGCCCGGGACTCGAAGCAGTAGTGGAAGGCCCCGAGGGTCATGTCCGCCTCGGTGACCACCGCGCGGGTGGTGGCCTTGGCCACGCCGTCGCGTGCCATGACCCGGATCGCCGCCTCAAGGAGCTCCGCTCTCCGGTCGCTCGCCGCCATGCGGGGCACGCGTTCTCCTCTCCGCACCGGTCTCACCTGTGGGTTCGCCCGTCAGGATAGCCAACCGACCCAGGAGAAGTAAGTCGCTCGTCCAGGACGCTTGACTTACTTCTCTCGTCTGGGCCACCGTAGCGGGAAACAGACGGGTACGAGCAGCCTCAGGAGGCAGGGGTGCGAGCGAGGGCCACAGTCGTTCTGGACGGATTCGGCGTCCTGGAGTCACTGCGCTGGCACGACGACGCCCTGTGGTTCTGCGACCTCGCCCACGGGACGGTGCACCGCTGGGACACCCGGGGCGAGCCGGAGACGGTGGCGGAGGTCCCCGGCCGGGCGGGCGGCCTGGGCTGGCTGCCCGACGGGCGGATGCTGGTCGTCTCCATGGACGGGCACTGTGTGTACCGGCGGGAGCCGGACGGTTCGCTGGTCGTGCACGCCGACCTCAAGGGCATCGCCGGGGGCCCCGCCAACGACATGTTCGTCGACCGGCTGGGCCGCGCCTACGTGGGCAACTTCGGCTTCGACTACCACGACTTCGTCCGCCGGCAGCCCAACTCGATGCTCTACGCCCCGCCGGGACCGCCCAGGACCCCTCTCGCCTGCTTCTCCCCCGAGGGCGAACTCCTAGGTCTGAGCGAGCCGTTGACGTTCCCGAACGGTCTGTTCCTCCTCGACGACGACCGGCGTCCGGGCGAGGGGCCCGTCCTGCTGGTCGCCGAGACCCTGGCCATGCGCCTCACCGCCCTGCCTGTGCTGCCCGACGGGCGCCTCGGCCCGCCCCGGCCCTGGGCTCCGCTGATCCCCTCCGCCCTGTGGACGTCCCTCAACCATCCCGGGCCGCTGGGCCGCGTCACCCGCCGCGTCTCCGCGCTCCTTGACCGGCCGTCGATCGCCGCCCGCTCCGCCAGCCCCATCGCCCCGGACGGCATCGCACCCGGCCGGGACGGTACGGCGTGGGTCGCCAACGCGCTGCGCGGCGAGTGCGTCAGGGTGGGACCCGGCGGCGTGATCCTGGACCGGGTGGCCACCAGTCGGCAGACCCTGAGCTGTGTGGTCGGCGGACCGGACGGCAACACCCTGTACGCGGCCACCACACCGACCGACGACCCGGTGCGCGCGGCCGGGCTCAACGGGTCCCGGCTGGAGGCGTACGTCCTGCCGTCATAACCGCGACCTTCGCCAACTCGGCCTATTCTTCCGGGAGTTCACATGCACGGACATCGAACGGATGGTGCGCGGCGTCCGCGCGCCGACGCTCAGGGCGGGGGTCCGCGGTGAGCGTCGTCCTGATCACCGGTGCCGCGAGCGGTATCGGTGCGGCGACCGCGCGCGAGGCCGTGCGCCGGGGCCACCGGGTGGCGCTCGCCGACATCGACCTCGCCGGAGCGACCCGGATCGCCGGTCAACTGGGCGACGCCGCCCGCGCGTTCGAGCTGGACATCCGCGACGAGGCGGCGTGGGAGACGACCTTCGACGCGGTCGCGGACCAACTCGGCCCGGTCGACGTGCTCGTCAACAACGCCGGGATCATTCACACCGGCTACGCACGCGAGTTGCCGCCGGACCGGCACCGGCACATGGTGGAGGTGAACCTGCTCGGTCCGATCACCGGCATGCTGGCCGCCCTGCCCCGGATGCGCGCCCAGGGCCACGGGCACATCGTCACCGTGTGCAGCATGACGTCGTTCCTGCCGCTGCCCGGCTACACCACCTACGGCGCGACCAAGCACGGGCTGCGCGCCTTCCACCACAGCGTGGCCATCGAGGAACGCGACGGACCCGTCACCTTCAGCATCGTCCATCCGCCCGGCACCCGCACCCCCATGCTGGAGCAGGAGATGGCAGATCCCAGCGCGGTGATCACCTTCGCCGAGAAGCCGCTCTCCCCCGAAAAAGTGGCCTCGGTGATCGTCGACGCCATCGTGAGAAAGCCGGTAGAAATCGTCCACCCCGCCATCGGCGGACGCGTACAGCGGGTCGCCGGTGTGTTCCCCCGGCTGATGCGCTTCGTGATCCCCAAGGTGGTGGCCATGGCCAAGCGCCGCAGCCCGGGCCTCGTCCCGGCGCCGACCGCGGTACCCGAGCAAGGAGACACCCACCGATGACCATCGACACCACCCCTCCCAGAACCGGTTCGGATCCGATGTCCCAGAGCCATTTCGAGGGACTCCGGGCGGCGACCGCCGGCCTCGAACCGCCCTTCGGCGTCATCGACCTGGACGCCTTCGACGCCAACGCCCGTGACCTGGAACGCCGTGCGGGCGGCAAGCCGATCCGGCTGGCCAGCAAGTCGCTGCGCTCCCGCGCGCTCGTCAGGCGAGCCCTGGACCGCCCCGGATTCGACGGCATCCTCGGCTTCACCCTGCCCGAAGCCCTGTGGCTGGCCGAGGAGTTCGACGACATCCTCGTCGGCTATCCGACCGCCGACCGCACCGCGCTTCGCCAACTGGCCGCCGACGAACGGCTCGCGTCCCGGATCACCCTGATGGTGGACTGCGTCGAGCATCTCGACCTGATCGACGCCGCCACCGGCCCGCGCACGACCCGTATCCAGGTGTGCCTGGAACTGGACGCGGCCCTGCGCCTCGCGGGCGGACGCATCCACCTCGGGCCGCGCAGGTCCCCGGTGTACACCCCCGAGGAGGCGGCGGCGTTCGCGCGCGCGATCGCCTCCCGCCCGGGCTTCGAGCTGACCGGCATCATGGGTTACGAGGGGCAGGTCGCCGGGCTCGGTGACAACGTGCCCGGCAACGCGATCAAGCGGGCCGTCGTACGGGCGATGCAGCGTTCCTCCGTCGAGGAGCTGAGCCACCGCCGGGAAGCCGCGGTGGCGGCCGTACGGGCCGTCACACCGCTGCGGTTCGTCAACGGCGGCGGTACCGGCAGCCTGGAGACCACGACCGCCGAGGACTCGGTCACCGAACTCGCGGCGGGCTCCGGCCTGTACGGTCCGGGCCTGTTCGACTTCTACCGCGCCTTCCGGCCCGTCCCGGCGGCGTACTTCGTGCTGCCCGTCGTGCGCCGCCCCTCGTCGTCGGTGGCGACCCTCCTCGGCGGCGGCTGGGTGGCGTCCGGGCCGCTCGGCAAGGACCGGCTGCCCACGCTGGCCTGGCCCCCCGGGCTGCGCGTGACCGCCACCGAGTCCTTCGGGGAGGTGCAGACCCCGCTGGTGGGCAGGGCCGCGAGCGTGCTGAACATCGGGGACCGGGTGTGGCTGCGGCACGCCAAGGCCGGTGAACTGTGCGAGCGCATCGGCGACCTGCACCTGGTCAGCGGCGGCACGGTGGTCGACACCGTGCCCACCTACCGCGGTGAGGGCCGCCACTTCCTGTGACCGCCGACACCACCATCACCGGCCGGACGGTCCTGATCGTCGGGGCCTCCTCCGGTATCGGGGCGGCCGTTGCCCGCCGACTGGCCCCGGCGGGCAACCGCCTCGTCCTGACGGCCCGGCGCGCCCCCGAACTGGCCGCCGTGGCCCAGGAGGTACGGGCCGCGGGCAGCGCCTGCCTCGACCTGGCCGCCGACGCCCTGGACCCGGAGGCGGCGGCCGGCGTCGTGACGGCCGCCGTCGCGGAGTTCGGCGGCGTCGACATCGCGCTGCTCAACGCCGGTCAGGGGCCGGACATGGCCATGGACCGGGTGAGCACGGTGGACGTGTCCCGGATCATGGCGTTGAACTACGACGTCGTCGTCAACTACCTGGTCCCTCTGATCCGGCAGTTGGGCGAGCAGCCGGACGGCGGCCTGATCGCCCACACCAACTCCCTCGCGGGGCTGATGGGCATCCCCCGCCAGGGCCCGTACTCGGCGGCGAAGGCGGCCGTACGCATCCTCCTCGACGCGTCGCGCGTCGAACTGGCCCCCAGGGGCATCCGGTTCACCTCGATCCACCCCGGCTTCGTGGGAACGGACCGGGTCGGCGCGGACGGTCTGCCCAAGCCCTTCCAGGTCAGCCAGGAGCGCGCGGCCCGGTACGTCGTACGCGCCCTGGAGCGGGAACCGGCGCAGGCCTGTTTCCCCTGGCAGACGACGGCGTTGGTCCGCACCCTGCGTGCCCTGCCCACGCCGGTCGCCGACCGGGTGCTGCGGCTGCTGGCCTCCGGGTAGGGCTGCCGCGTCACTCCGCCGTCAGGGGCAGCACGCCGAACGTGTGGCCCTCCCACAGGCGGCGGGAAGCCTCCTCCGGGTAGGCGGCGACGGACGGTTCGGTGTCGAGGAGCAGGACGAGTCGCCGCTCGGTGTCGTACGCGGGCCAGCCCGGGTCGCCCGTCGCCGCGAAGGACGTCCAGGCGGAGCGGAAGCGGGCGGAGACCGCCTCGGCCCCGGACGACGGTATGGGCCCGACCAGCATCCCGCCGAGTCCCCCGGCGACGTCGCCGAAGTTGCCGAAGGTCAGCGGCACGTCCAGGCCGTGACAGGCGCCCAGGGCACCGCCGTTCACCGGGGCGGACCAGGTCAGCTCGTACACGTGGGCCCGGCCGCCGCCGGCCACCTGGGCCTGGGCGAGGTGCAGCGACGGCATGCGGAACAGCCAGTCGGACTGGACGAGTTCGAACAGGTACTCCGCCGAGGCGTCCGGGAAGGCGGCGCGATAGGCCTGTTCGGCTTCGGGCCCGGGGCCGAACACGCGCAGGACACTCGCCGCCATCTCCTCGTCCACCCGGCCGAACAGCCCGGCGAACATGAGGAAGAGGCGGTACTCGTCACGGGTGTGCCCGACGATCAGGTCCACGTCCCGCGCGGCGCCGCCCGCCAGCGCCTCCCACGGCGCGGTGGGCAGGACGTCACCGTCGACGACGGGCGAGAACGGGGTGGGTGTGAGGGCGACCGCACCCCACCTCGGCACGTGTTCGAGCATCCGGGCGCTCAGCGCGGCTCCCGCCTCCGGCAGCTTGCGCGGGTCCACGGCTGCCAGGTCGGCGACCGTGGGACGCAGTCCGAGCTCACCCGCCAGCGCGCCGGCGATGTCCCCGGCCAGCGCGTCCGAGAAGTACGTGCCGGGCACACTCTGGGCGATCGCCCGCCGGAACAGTCCTCGCGCCCTCGGCATGACCAGCAGCGCGGCGACGGACCCGGCGCCCGCCGACTCGCCGAAAACGGTGACCTGGCCGGGGTCGCCGCCGAACGCGCTGACGTTCTCGCGCACCCATTCCAGGGCGGCGACCTGGTCGAGCAGCCCGCGGTTGGCCGGGGCGCCCTCGATACGGGCGAACCCCTCGATGCCGACCCGGTAGTTGAGGGTCACCACGACGACGTCTCCCTCGCGGGAGAGACGGCCGCCGTCGTAGTTCGGGTCGTCGGCGGAACCCAGCTTGTAGGCACCGCCGTAGATCCATACCATCACCGGCCGGCGCGCCGCCGGATCCGCGTCGGGGGTCCACACGTTGACGGTCAGCCAGTCGTCCCCGGCGGGCGAGGTGCCGGGGCCCGTCACCTCCTGCGGAGGAGGCGGCCCGAAGGCGAAGGCCTCCCGCACCCCGTCCCAGGAGGCCGCCCGTCGTGGTGCCGCGAACCGCAGCTCCCCCACCGGCGGCTCCGCGAACGGAATGCCGCGGAACACCGCGAGGCCGCCCTGCCAGCGCCCTCGGACAGCGCCTGCGGCCGTCCTGACCTCGGGAAACTCGCCTGTACTCATGCATGGCTCCTCGGAGAACACCTGCCCATGACGGTCCGGCCCACGATAGTCGAGGTGAACTACCTTTCACCAAGCGAACGCCACCTGTGGTGGGGAGGTTTACGGAGAGCGCGCCAGGGGTCCACTCCCGTGCGCACGGACTTGCTCCCCGACTAGGTTGTGCGCCATGAGCAACCTTGACCGCGCGCCCGTACCCAGCGTCTGTGGCGGCCGTGGATTCGTCGTCGCCGAACCCGTGCGCGAACTGCTGAGCCCCCGGCGCGTCAAGCTCGGGGAGGGCACCGAGGTACGCCGGCTGCTGCCGAACCTCGGGCGGCGCATGATCGGCGCGTGGGCCTTCGTCGACCACTACGGGCCGGACGACATCGCCGACGAGCCCGGTATGCAGGTGCCGCCGCACCCCCACATGGGACTGCAGACGGTGAGCTGGCTGCACGAGGGCGAGGTGCTGCACCGCGACTCGACCGGCAGCCTCCAGACGATCCGCCCGCGCGAACTGGGCCTCATGACCTCCGGCCGGGCCATCAGCCACTCCGAGGAGAGCCCCAGGTCCCACGCGCGCTTCCTGCACGGGGCGCAGCTGTGGGTCGCCCTGCCGGACGGCCACCGCCACACCGACCCCCACTTCGAACACCACGCCTCTCTGCCCACGGTCACGGCACCCGGCGTGACGGCGACCGTGATCCTGGGCGCTCTCGACGGCGCGACCTCGCCCGGCACGACGTACACCCCGATCGTCGGCGCCGACCTGACGCTCGCCGCCGACACCGACGTACGCCTGCCACTGGTGCCCGACTTCGAGTACGGGGTGCTGGCGATGTCCGGGGAGGTGCACGTCGACGGGGTGCCGGTGCTGCCGGGCTCGATGCTCTACCTCGGGTGCGGCCGCACCGAACTCCCGCTGCGCGCCGCGTCCGACGCGAGCGTGATGCTCCTGGGCGGCGAGCCGTTCGAGGAGGAGCTGGTCATGTGGTGGAACTTCATCGGTCGGTCTCAGGACGAGATCGTGCAGGCGCGCGAGGACTGGGCGAAGGGGGCCCGGTTCGGCGAGGTGAAGGGCTACGACGGGGCCCCACTGCACGCACCGGAGCTTCCGGCGACGCCGATGAAACCAAGGGGACGGGTGCGCTGAACTGCGAGAAGGTCGGGTCGCCGGCCCCAGGTGCGCGAGGTCGTCGAACCGCTCGGCCGCAACGATGACCTCCGCCGGCGTGAGGGGTGGACGCCGCGTCCGGAAGGCAACCGAGGCGGTCCGCGTCATGGCGTCTTGGCCGTCTCCTGGGTGCGTGTCCTTCTCGGTGATCTTCACTTTGCCCGCCCGGCGGCGGACATGCCCGCCGGGAGGTGCGAGCCGGGATTCAGGTCTGGTCGGGGTCGGCTTGAGTAGCAGTCCGGTCGCCGCTGACGTCACGGCGAGGAGGACCGCGTCGATCAGGAGAGCGGTGTGCAGACTGTGCAGGAAACCGGCCAGGTCGGCCAGGAGGGCGCCCCTGCGACTCCGCGCTCCCGGAAGAAGCCGGAGTTGGGGGTTACTGCTGTGAGGGGTAATGACAGGGTCTCTCAGCCCGTGTGCGGCGAACCTACTCTGGCCTCATGGACAACCGCGCCGAAATCAGTGCGTTTCTGAAGTCTCGCCGTGACAAGATCACGCCCGAGCAGGCCGGTCTGCCCGCGTACGGCCACCGCCGGGTGGCCGGGCTGCGCAGGAACGAGGTCGCGACGCTCGCCGGCGTCAGCGTCGAGTACTACACGCGCCTGGAGCGCGGCAATCTCAGCGGTGTCTCCGACAGCGTCCTGGACGCGCTGGCCCAGGCTCTGCGGCTCGACGACACGGAGCGCACACACCTGTACGACCTGGCCCGAGCGGCGAACACGACGCCTGCCCGTGTGCGGCGCCGGACCGCCCGGCCCGCGGTGCGGCCCAGCGTGCAGCGCATCGTTGACGGGATGCCGAGCATGCCGGCGTTCGTGAAGAACCACCGGTTCGACATTCTGGTCGCCAATCCGCTCGGTCGCGCACTGTTCTCGGAGATGTACGCCGATCCGGTCTGCGGGGCGAACACCGTGCGGTTCGTGTTTCTCAGCCCCGCGGCCCGGCGGTTCTACGTCGACTGGGAACGCATCGCCAGGGGCGCTGTGGGTGCGCTGCGGATCGAGGCGGGCAAGAACCCGTACGACCGCGAGTTGTCGAACCTGATCGGTGAACTGTCGACCCGCAGCGACGCCTTCCGCGTGATGTGGGGCGCCCACGACGTACACGTCTTCCATGACGGGACGAAACGCCTTCGGCATCCGGTCGTCGGCGAGCTGGAGCTCAACTTCGAGTCGATGAACCTGCCGGACGGCTCGGGGCTGGTCGTGGCGTTGTACAACGCGGCCCCCGGCTCCGCGGCCGAGGAAGGGCTGAACCTGCTGGCGAGCTGGTCCGCCACCGCTGAGGCCGCGGACGTGCGGGCCGCCGAGGCGGACTCCGAGAACTGAACCGACCTCCACAGCCCCGCCTTCTCCGGCTACCGCCGGCAGGAAGGGCGGGGCTTTGACTTGCGCATATGCCGCTGGGGGTCCCTGCTGTTACCCCTCACAGCGGAGACTCCCTCATCGCGTCCGTTCCCGGTTGCATGGTCAGTGCCCCGCTTTGGGGCCGACCGGTATCGAACCTCGTATCGGTCCGTCCCCGCTCATGGAAGGAACCACCATGGCCGGCAAGAGCACGATGATCACGCTGAACAACGGCGTGCGGATGCCCGCGCTCGGCCTCGGCGTCTTCCAGAGCCCACCGGAGGAGACCGCCACCGCGGTCACGACCGGGCTCCAGCACGGCTACCGACTGATCGACACGGCCGCCGTCCACGGCAACGAGAAGGAGGTCGGCGAGGGCATCGCCGCCTCCGGCGTCGACCGCGGTGAGGTCTTCGTGACCACCAAGCTGTGGCTCTCCGACTTCGGCCGCGACGCGGCCCTGCGTGCCTTCGCCGCCAGCCTGGGCAGGCTGGGCCTGGACCACCTGGACATGTACCTGCTGCACTTCCCGTACACGTCCGAGTTCGGCTCCACGGTCGCCGCGTACAAGGCAGCGCAGAAGCTGCCGGCGGACCGGCGGGTGCGGGCGATCGGCGTCTCCAAAGCCCAATGGCGACCGTCGTCCTGGTGGTGCTCCTGGGTGTGACGGGCCTGGGCATCACATCGATCGCCACCCCGCTGGCGGTGCGTTTCGGACACTCCTCGCCCGCCCTCGCCGCTGCCTTGACGGTGTCGGCCTTCAACCTGGGGATCGCCCTCGTCTCCTGGCTGGCGGGCACCACCTTGGACACCTCCCTGGGCGTGACCGGACCGGAGTTGGTCGGCGCGGTCACGGCCGGCCTGGGTCTGATTCCCCTGCTCGTCCTCGCCGCGATACGCGCCACCCGGACCGCCGCGCCTCAGGTGTCCCTGCCCCCCCCCCCGCTGACGAGGAGACCCCGCACAAGGCTCAGGCCGACCGCGAGGCGGCCTGACTACGGGACACAGATCAAGCACATAGAAAGGATGAAACGCCGTGGCTGGAGAACAGACCGCCGCACAGAAGCTGCTCGGCGACTTCGCGCCCGAACTGGTCCGGCTCACCGACGACGTCCTCTTCGGCGAGGTGTGGGCGAGCGAGGGCCTGTCCCAGCGGGACCGCAGCCTGATCACGGTTGGCACCCTGGTCGCCCTCCACCGCGCCGACCAGCTCGCCTTCCACCTGCCCAAGGCCCTGGAGAACGGGGTGACGAAGGACGAGCTGGTCGAGGCCGTCACCCACATCGCGTTCTACGCCGGCTGGCCCAACGCGATGTCCGCGATCACCCAGCTGAAGAACATCGTCGAGGGCGCCGACGCGAGCTGACCCCGCGCCGACCCGTCCGGAGCAACACCCCGTGCGACGACGTGGACTGACCACACGTCAGACACACCTCACGACCATCAGGACCCACACCGGCCGCGGCGTTGTCGTCGCTCTTGGCCACTCGAAAGGAGAACGAAATGAAGAAGCGTGAACTGGGAAACAACGGGCTCGAAGTGTCGTCGATCGGACTCGGCTGCATGGGAATGACCTTCGGCTACGGCCAGGCCGCGGACCCGGGTGAGGCCGTCAAGCTGATCCGGGCGGCCGCCGAGCGCGGGGTGACGCTCTTCGACACCGCGGAAGGGTACGGGGAAGCGAACGAAAGGCTGGTGGGCGAGGCCCTGGCGCCGGTGCGCGACCAGGTCTCCATCGCCACGAAGTTCGGGTTCAAGGACGGCAACCCCACGGCGGGGCTGGACAGTCGGCCGGAGCGGATCCGGCTGGTCGCCGAGCAGTCCCTGCAGCGTCTGCAGACCGACCGCATCGATCTGTTCTACCAGCACCGGGTGGACCCCGACGTGCCGATCGAAGAGGTCGCCGGCACGGTCAAGGCCCTCATCCAGGAAGGCAAGGTCAAGCACTTCGGCCTGTCCGAAGCGGGTGCGGACATTATCCGCAGGGCCCACGCGGTCCAGCCGGTCACGGCCCTGCAGAGCGAGTACTCGCTGTGGTGGCGCGAGCCCGAGGAGATCATCCTGCCGACCCTGGAAGAGCTGGGCATCGGCTTCGTGCCGTTCAGCCCGCTCGGCAAGGGCTTCCTGACCGGCGCGATCAGTCAGGACACGAAGTTCGAGGCCAACGACATCCGTAACGTGCTGCCGCGCTTCGAGGAAGAGGCGCGTGAGGCCAACCTCGCGCTGATCGCGCTGCTGGGTGAGATCGCGCACGCCAAGCAGGCGACCCGGGCTCAGACCGCCATCGCGTGGCTGCTGGCGCAGAAGCCGTGGATCGCGCCGATTCCGGGCACGACGAAGCTGCACCGCCTCGAAGAGAACATAGGCGCCGACACCGTCGAACTGACCGGCGAGGATCTCAAGCGCATCGAAGAGGCCGTTGCCCAGGTGCAGATCAAGGGCGAGCGGTACACCGCAGCGCAGCAGAAGACCATCAACCGGTAAGTCACCGGCCTACATCGGCAGCCTTCATCGGCCCGTTCCTGACGAAGCGTCCTTCGAGGCGCTTCGTCAGGAAGGCCCTGCCCATCAGGAGGAGTGCACATGGAATCGCAGGCACTCAAGGGGCGGATCGCCCTGGTCACCGGCGGCACGACCGGACTCGGCCTCGGCGCCGCCGAGCGTCTGGTCGAAGAGGGAGCCACCGTCTACATCACAGGCCGGCGCAAGGACGTACTCGACGCCGCGGCGGAGAACCTCGGCACGTCCGCCACCGGGATCCGAGCGGACGTCACGAGCAGGAGCGACATGCTGCACGTCGCCGAAACGATCAAGGCGGCGCACGGCCACCTCGACATACTCTTCGCCAACGCGGGCGGCGGACACGCCACGCCTCTCGCCGAGCTGACCGAGGAACAGATCGACAGCGAACTCGACGTCTTCGACTTCGCCCTGACCCGCGACAAGGTGGCCGCGATCGACGCCCTCGACACCGGCGTACGCGGCGGACCCGACCCGGACTCGCTCGACCTGGACAACGCCGGCTTCCCGATCCCCGACTAGGGACTCCCCGGCGCCGACGCAGACAACGAAAGAGCGCAATGATCACGAAAGACATATCCATGAAGAAGCCGTTCAAGCTCGTGGCGATCGCCGCGACGGCAGCCGTCATCGTCTCGGCGCCGTACGCGTCCGCCGCGACCGGACACGCGGACACGCAGCCCGCCGTCACCCACGTGAAGACCGTGGCCGCCTTCGACTTCGCCACCGGCGACGTGCCCGAGAACATCACCGTCGCCCCGGACAATTCACTGACCGTCTCGATGGTGGGCACGCCCGCGGGCGAACGGCCGGCGTTGGTACGGATCGCGCCGTCCGGGCACCGCACGGTGCTGATCACCGGACAGAAGGGCGACGGGATCACCGGCAACACCCGCGGCCACGACGGCACCGTCTACTACAACGTGTGGTCCTCCGACACCTCCCGCAACGGGGTGTGGAAGCTGCCGCCCGGCGGCACTCCTCACCGCATCGCGGCATTGCCCGTGGGCGGAGTTCCCAACGGTATGGCCATCGATCCGGCCGGGCGGACCTTGTACGTCGCCGACAGCCGGATGGGCACCGTCTGGGCCGTACCGGTCTCCGGCGGCCGTGCGACCGCGTGGCTGGTCGGCCCCGCCCTCGCGATCAAGGCGTCCGCACCCGTGCCGTACGGTGCGAACGGACTCCGATTCCACAACGGCGCCGTATGGGTCTCCAACCTCAGCAAGGCAACCCTGCTGCGGATCCCCGTCACCGCCACCGGAGCTGCGGGCCGGGTCCACACCGTCGCCGGCGGCCTCACCGGCATCGATGACTTCAACTTCCTCAGCGACCGCTCCGACGTCGTGTTCGCCGCGCTGAACACACAGAACCAGATCGCGGTCGTCTACCCGGACGGCACCACCAGGACCGCGCTGACCGCCTTGGACGGCCTCGCCTCGCCCACGGCCACCGCCGTGCGTGGGAAGCGGCTGTACATCACCGACGGCGGACTCAACGAGCCCCACGACGCGAAAGTTCAGAGCGGGAAGATCGACCTCGGCGCGCTGCTCTCACTCCGATCGCCCGGCAGTTCCCAGTAATCCAGAGGGCGTGGCCTGCAGGGATGCCACCTGGGGGTCCCTGCAGGTACCCCTCACAACCGAGACTCCCACGTCGTCGCCCTTCCCGGTTGCATGGTCAGTGCCCCACTTCCGCAGGGGCGGGACACAGCTGGCAGGAGCCCGGCGATCACGCCGGCCAGCGCCGCCGAGGTGAGGAGAACAACAGCATGACCACAGCTGTACGCGACGTGCCCCGTTCCGGGACCCGGGACGAGCGCCAGGGCGCCGCCATCGTCGTCGGTGCGTCTCTCGCAGGTCTGATGACCGCATCGGCCCTGTCGCACGCCGGAGTCGACGTGACGATGCTGGAACGATCGGGGGCCGCCCCTCGGGCCCGGAAGGGGGCTGCTCTCGGCGGGGTGAGTGAGGGCCTCCTCAGCAGAATCACGGGATCCCGTCACTCGCAGGGGCACTCCCACCACTCTGAGCTGCGGAAACGACTGATCGCGGCCGTAGCGGCAGCGCGGGGCGCCGGACCGACGACCGGGTGACGACCGTCGGGAGGAGCGAGGAGATTCCGCCAGGTTTCTCTACCGCGGAACGTCGATCAGGACGCGGCCCCGGCCGCCGGCATCGACGCGGTCGTGAGCTTTGGCGATGTCGGCCAGCGGGAAGCGGTCGCCGACATCGACGCTGAGGGCGCCGACGGCGGCCGCGGCCGTGAGATCCCGGGCGGCCTGGCGCCTGGCCTGCACGGGGAAGTCGTCGCTGCCGAGCAGGCGCAGGGTGACGTTGTTGAACAGCAGGGTCCAGAACGGGATCTCGGTGCGGTCGTCTCGGGTGGCATACGCGGCAATGACGGCGCCGTTCGCGGCCACGGCGTCGTCGAGCTCGGCGTTGTCGGACAGGGCGACCTCGATGATCCGGTCCACGCCTTCGGGTGCGTGGGCGCGGATCGCGCCGGCCGGGTCGCCGCAGTCGAGGGCGACGGCGTGGGAGACGACCGCGGGATCGATCCGGTCCAGGTCGGTGCCGCGCCGGACGGTGCCGATGACCGTGGCCCCGCCCCAGCGGGCGAGCTGGGCGGCCAGGGAGCCGACCCCTCCCAGGACGCCGTTGACGAGGACGAGTTCGCCGTCGACGGGGCCGTCGGCGAAGACGGTGCGGTGCGCCGTGATGCCGGGGATGCCCAGGCTCGCGCCGAGGTCGTCGGTGAGGTGGTCGGGCAGCGGGACGGCGAGGTCGCCGGGGGCGACGGTGTACTGGGCGGCGGTGCCGAAGGGGCGGTAGGACTGGGCGCCGTACACCCACACACGCTGCCCCACGCGGCGCGCGTCGACGGTGCCGGCGGCGTCGCTGTGCGGAATCACCTGCGGATAGGGCATGGCCGAGCCGGTCCAGCCACTCCGCTTCTTGGTGTCGCCGGGGTTGGCGGCGGAGACGGTGACGTGGACACGGACCTCACCGGGGCCGGGGGTGGGGTCGGGCAGCTCGCCGTATTGGAGTACGTCGGCGGCCGGGCCCTGCTGGTCGTACCAGGAGGCAAGCATGTTCAGTCCTTCCGGTCACGGGTGTGGGTCTGGGGGCGGGGCTGCTCGTCGGCTCCTCGGACGCCGTCGCCGTCCAGGACCTCGTGGAGCCAGGCGCGTTCGGCGCGGCTGGTGGCGCGGGCGGTGAGCATCATGCCGCGTCGGTAAGGGTCACTGACCTGCTCGGCGCGCAGCGGTGTGTCGCCGTCGTAGAAGAAGCTGGCGGGAGCCTCCAGAAAGTCCAGGCGGCGGCGCAGCACAGCGTGCTGCTCGGCGGGGTCGGGCAGCAGCGAGAGGAACGCCAGGATGGTGAACCAGCGGGAGAAGTCGGTGATTTCGTGCTCGGCTGGTTCCCGCAGCCGCCGCAGCATGTCCTCGCGTCCCGCATCCGTCAGGTTCAGCACGTACCGGCCACCGCCCGCCTCGGGCGCGGTGCGCCGCTCGATCAGCGCGGCCCTGGTCAGCCGGTTGAGCGCCGGGTAGAGGGTGCCGTCACTGACCGGACGGCTGTAGCCGGTCAGGTCCGTGATGCGCCGTCGCAGCTCGTGACCCGGGCAGGGGGTCTTCGGCGAGGAAGCCGAGTATCGCGAGTTCGAGCATGACCCATGGGTTTCACATCGAAACGATGTACACATCGTTTCGATGTCACGAAGACCATGACTGCCACTACTCCCCGCCAGGCCCACGTATCTCCACCGACGGCACGAAGGGCGGACTTCGGCCTCCTCGGGACACCCGCACGGCGACGAATGGGCCGAGCGGAACGGAGCGGTGCGGGCGAGCGGCGATCCCGTACCCGCAGGACGTATGGAGATGCGGTCGAAGGCGGGAGTATCGGAACTGCGTCAAGCCGTGTGTGTCGGCGGCATCCCGGCCGCTCCCGTCCTTGTCGCGTCGGTGCCCCAGCTGGCCAGCAGTCGTAGTGCCTCCGCGGACGGGGAGCCCGGTTCGGCGTGGTACGTCAGCAGCATCTGTTCATGGGCGTCGGCCAGGCGGAACGCCTCGAGGCGGAGATCGAGTTCGCCGACGAGTGGGTGGTGCAGGCGCTGGACGGCTCGGCACGTCTCCGTGACGTCGTGGGTGGCCCACAGCTGTCTGAACTCCTCGCTTTTCACGGAGAGTTCGCCCACCAGCGCGGACACCCGGGGGTCGTTCGGATGGGAGCCGGCGTACATGCGCAGCTGGGAGACGACGTCGTTCGCCTTGTGCTCCCAGTCCATGAAGAGGTCGCGGTACTCGGGCCTGAGGAACACCAGCCGCGCCCAGTTCTGCTCCTGTGCGGGCAGCTCGGCCCAGTCGCCGAAGACCGCCGCGGCCATCCGGTTCCAGGCGAGGATGTCCGAGCGCGGCCCCACGAGGATCGCCGGGATGCCGTCCATGGTGTCCAGCAGCGTCCGCAGGTGGCCCCGCACCTGCTGGGTGGGGGCGGCCGGCTTCTTCTTCTGCTGCCTCGGCTTCGCCAGGTGCGTGAGGTGGGCGTGCTCGGCGTCGCTCAGCCTGAGCGCGCGGGCGATGGCGTCGAGGACCTCCACGGACACGTGCTGCCCGTTGCCCTGTTCCAGCCGCGTGTAATAGGCCACCGACACCCCGGCCAGCTGCGCCAGCTCCTCGCGGCGCAGCCCCGGCACCCGCCGGTACCGTCCGAAGCTCCGCAGCCCCACGTCCTCCGGCTTCAGCCGGGCCCGCCGGGTGCGCAGGAACTCGCTGAGCTCGGCACGCGGGTCCAGAGCGTCGGCGGCGGGCTCGAGCACCGGTTCGGGGTGTTCGTCCATGCCTCGAGTATCCACAGTCGGACGCACACCAGCCTGACCCAGCCAGTGGTAGGCATCGCAGGCGTACGCAAAGCCGTGGCCTGGGTGGGTGCCGGCCCGGCCGGGACGCTGACCAACGTGCCCGGGCGGAAGACAGCCGGGCGCGGAACCTCAGCCGGGAAAACCGTCGGCATGCCATTTGACCAGCCCAAATGAGGACCGCCGAGGTCCTGGCCCCGGTTCCCCGACACCCCGCCAGGCCCATGCTGCCGCCTGTCTCTTCCACCGGACCCGTTCTTCGAAGGAAGCTGCCATGACCACCGTGTTCGATCCGATCGACCTCAGCGGCAAGGCGCTGGCCAACCGCGTCGCGATGGCGCCGATGACCCGCAGCCGCGCCGCCGCTCCCGCGGGCACGGCGACGGAGCTGATGGCCACCTACTACGCCCAGCGGGCGAGCGCCGGCCTGATCATCACCGAGGGCATCCAGCCCTCGGTCGTCGGCCAGGGCTACACCAACACCCCCGGCCTGCACACCACCGAGCAGGTCGACGCCTGGCGGAAGGTGACCGACGCCGTCCACGCCAAGGGCGGCACGATCTTCGCGCAGCTGATGCACACCGGCCGGATCAGCCACCCCAGTCTGCTGCCCGACCCACTCATCCCCGTCGCCCCCTCCGCCGTCGCGGCAGCGGGCCAGGTCTTCACCTACCAGGGCCCCCAGGACTACGTCACGCCGAAGGAACTGGACCAGGACGACATCGCCCAGACCATCGCCGACTACGCCGACGCCGCACGCAACGCCATCGCCGCCGGTTTCGACGGCGTGGAGATCCACGGCGCGAACGGCTACCTGATCCACCAGTTCCTCGCCCCCAACACCAACCTGCGCACCGACAGCTGGGGCGGCGGGCCTACGGACCGGGTCCGCTTCGGCATCGAGGTCGCCACGGCCGTCGCGGAAGCGATCGGCGGCCACCGCACCGGCTTCCGCATCTCCCCCGGCAACCCCTACAACGACATCTCCGAGACCGACCCGGCGGACGTGCTGGAGACCTACACCACGCTGATCGCCGGCCTCGCCCTGCTGGACCTCGCTTACCTGCACCTGCTCGAGAGCCCGGACCGCGACCTGACCGACCGGCTGCGCAAGGACTGGCCGACAGCGTTCGTCCTCAACCCCTTCACCCACCCCGAACCCACCGGCCCCGGCGCTCTCGCCCACATCGAGGACGGCACCGCGGACATCATCGCCTTCGGCGCCCTGTTCCTGGCCAACCCCGACCTGCCCGCCCGCCTCGCAGCCGACGGCCCCTACAACACCCCCGATCCGGCCACCTTCTACGGCGGCGACCACCGCGGCTACACCGACTACCCGGCGCTGCCCGCCGACAGCGCGTGATCTGAACAGGCCAGAGTCCTTCTGATCCAGCCCCTTGTGCCTGATGGCGCCCCCCTCAAGAGAACGGGCCCTCGGGTGAACCGGAGGAATGACACGGTGGAGATCGAGCTGCGGATCAACGGATCCGCTCAACGGCTGGACGTCGCGCCGCAGGTGAGCCTGCTCGACGCGCTGCGCGAGTACCTGGGCCTGACCGGCACCAAGAAGGGCTGCGACCAAGGCGCGTGCGGAGCCTGCACGGTGCTGGCCGACGGCCGGCGGATCAACGCCTGCCTGGCGCTGGCGGTGCAGTACCAGGGCCGTGAGATCACGACCATCGAAGGCGTCGACCACCCGTTGCAGGCGGCATTCGTCCGTACCGACGGATTCCAGTGCGGCTACTGCACGCCGGGCCAGATCTGCTCGGCGATCGGGATGCTCGCCGAACACAAGGAGGGCGCACCCAGCGCGGCGACCGAGCACCTTGCCGACAGTGGCGGGGAGTTGGACGAGGCGGAGATCCGGGAGCGGATGAGCGGCAACCTGTGCCGCTGCGGCGCCTACAACGGCATCGTCTCGGCGATCAAGGAGGTCGCGAAGTGAAGTCGTTCTCCTACGTCAGCGCGCCGGACACGGCCACGGCGCTGCGCACGATCGCGGACAACACTGACGTGAAGTTCCTGGCGGGCGGGACGAACCTCGTCGACCTCATGCGGGAGGGCATCGAACAGCCGTCGACGGTCGTGGACATCACCCGCCTGCCGCTGGACGGGATCGAGGAACTCCCGGACGGGGGGATCCGCGTTGGGGCGCTGGTGAGCAACAGCGCGCTCGCGGCCCACCCCCTCGTCAGGACCCGCTACCCGGTCCTGGCGCAGGCGATCCTGCTGGGGGCCTCGGCCCAGTTGCGGAACATGGCGACCGTGGGAGGCAATCTCCTGCAGCGCACCCGCTGCGTGTACTTCTACGACGAGACCTCCGCCTGCAACAAGCGCACACCCGGCAGTGGTTGTGACGCGATCGGCGGGTTCTCCCGGGGCAGTGCGGTGCTGGGGGCGAGCGAGCACTGCATCGCGACGCATCCCTCGGACATGGCGGTTGCGCTGGTGATGCTCGACGCCCTCGTCGAGGTGGAGAGCGTGCGCGGTATCCGGCGTATCCCGGTCGCCGACTTCCACCGCGAGCCGGGCAACACCCCGCACATCGAGACGGTGTTGGCCGCCGACGAGCTGATCACGGCCGTCGAGCTGCCGCCGGTGCCGGTCGCGGCCACCTCGCGCTACCGCAAGGTCCGCGACCGCGCGTCGTACGCCTTCGCCCTGGTCTCCGTCGCCGCCGCACTGGCCGTCGAGGACGGGGTGGTCACCGAGGTGCGGCTCGCGCTGGGCGGCGTCGGCACCAGACCCTGGCGGGCCACCGAAGCCGAACGCGCGCTGCTTGGCCGGCCCGCGACCGAGGAGGCCTTCCGGCAGGCGGCGGAAGCCGCACTCGCCGCCGCAGTCGGCGGACCGCAGAACGCCTTCAAGATCGAGCTCGCACGGCGCACGATCGTGGCGACCCTGCGGCAGTTGCTGACCGACGGGAGCGCGGCCTGATGTCGAGGTCAAAGGCGACCGGTTCACGCCCGGTCAGTGTCACAACCGTCCCTGCCCGGCCCGCGCGGCTTCCGCGTGACGTGCGCCCGGGCCGTACCGAGGAAGGCAGGGCGGCATGACTACGATCGGACAACCGCTCGACCGCGTCGACGGCGGGGTCAAGACGACGGGTGCGGCGAAGTTCGCCGCCGAGCACTTCTATCCCGGCCTCACGCACGCCGTACTCGTGCACGCCACCATCAGCCGTGGCCGGGTCACCGCCCTGCGCACCGACGAGGCGAGCGCGGTGCCGGGCGTGATCGCCGTCATCACCCACCTCGACGCGCCCCCCATGAAACCGGCGCACAAGCCCGGAACATTCAACTTCGCCGGTTTGTTCTCCGGGACCTCGGTGAACTACTTGCAGAGCGACGAGGTGCACTGGGAGGGGCAGCCCATCGCGGTGGTCGTCGCGGAGACCTCCGCCGCCGCCCGGGAGGCCGCCGCGCTGGTGCGCGCCGAGTACACCGTCACCAAGTCCTCGGTCGACTTCGAGGGGTCCGAACAAGACGCACAGCCGCAACCGAACGACTCGTTCTTCCCCCGGGGAGCGAAGAGGGGCGACGCGGAGGCGGCGCTGGCCACCGCGCAGGTGTCGCTGGACCTGCGGTTCACCACCCCGCCGCACAGCCACAACGCGCTGGAGCTGCACTCCACCACCGCCGTCTGGGACGGCGACCGGCTGACCGTCCACGACGCGACGCAGTCGATCGACTGGTTCCGCACCCACCTCGCGCTGCGGTTCTCCGTGCCCAGGACAAACGTACGGGTGCTGGCGCCCTTCGTCGGCGGCGCCTTCGGCGGCAAGTTCTCGATCTGGCCCGGCACCATCCTCGCGGTGCTGGCGGCCCGGGCGACCAAGAGGCCGGTGCGGCTGGTGCTCTCGCGGGAATCGGTCTACCGCACAGTGGGCGGACGCACCCCGTCCGTCCAGCGGGTCGCGCTCGGGGCCGACCGCGACGGCAGGCTGACCTCGCTGCTGCACACCAGCATCACCCGCGCCAGCGAGATCGGCGGTAGTTTCGAGCAGGTCACCGGTGTGTCCCAGCATCTGTACGCGGCCGACAACATCCTCGCGCGGCATGACCGCGTCCAGCTCGACCTGCTGCCCAGCACCTTCACGCGGGCGCCGGGCGAGGCGATCGGCACCTTCGCGCTGGAGTCCGCGATCGACGAGCTGGCCTATGAGCTGGGCATGGACCCGATCGCACTGCGCCTGCGCAATGACACCGCGGTCGACCCGATCGACGGCAGGAAGAAGTTCTCCCACCGCAAGCTGCCGGAGCTGTACGCGCTGGGCGCGGAGCGGTTCGGCTGGCACGAGCGAAACCCCGAACCACGTTCGACGCGCGAGGGGCGGTGGCTGGTCGGGACAGGTGTGGCAACGGCGTTCCACCCGGCGTTGATGATGCCGGTCAACGTCACGGTCCGGCTGTCGGCCGACGGCGGCGTCCTGGTGCGCTGCGCCTTCCAGGAGATGGGCATGGGTGCGGCCACGGCGCAGGCCCAGATCACGGCCGACGCGCTGGGTGTGCCGTTCGACGCCGTGCGTGTGGAGTACGGCGATTCCGATCTGCCGATGGGGCCGGCCGCCGCTTCCTCTGTCCAGACCGCGAGCACCGCCGCCAGTGTGCTGCAGGCGTGCGAGGAGCTGAAGCAGACGCTGAAGTCCATGGCCCGCAAGACCGGCGGCGACAGCCACGCGGAGATTCTCCGGCGCGCGAAGGTGCCGCACGTCGAAGCCAAAATCGGATCCGAGACGCGCCTCGGCCGCATCGCCGGGCGGGCACGGTTCCTCCCGGGCTTCCTGCTCGGGGCCCAGCGGTTGATCAAGGCTGCCTCCGGTGTGCAGTTCTGCGAGGTGAAGGTCGATGCGGAGACCGGCGAGACGCGGGTGTCGCGGTGGGTCGGCGTGTTCGACATCGGCACGGTGATCAACGCGAAGACGGCGGCCAGCCAGGTGCGCGGCGGCATCGTGATGGGCCTGGGCCTGGCGATGGCCGAGGAGACCCTCTTCGACCCGCGCAACGGACGGATCATGAACCCCAGCCTGGCCGAGTACCACGTCCCGGTGCACGCCGACATCCCGCCGATCGACGTGTCCTTCCTCGACGAACCGGATCCGAACACGCCCCTCGGTATCCTCGGCGCGGGCGAGGTGGGTGTCACGGGTGTCGGTGCGGCCGTGGCGAACGCCGTGTACCACGCGACCGGCAGGCGGGTGCGGGACCTGCCGATCACGCTGGACAAACTGCTCTGAGGCGACAGCGGTCAAAGCCCCCGTCGCGCCGGTGCCCGTCGGGCACCGGCGGCGCGACGAGGGCCTGGCCTCCTCATGGCAGATCCGCGCCGTCCGACCACCACGAGAAAGAAACCTCATGCTGGACATCGCTGACGAGCTGAACCGGTGGCTGGAGGAAGGGCGTGACTTCGCCGTGGCCACCGTCGTGGCCGTCAGCGGCAGCGCACCGCGCGGGCCGGGCGCCGCGCTCGCCGTCGACGCCGACGGCACCGCAATCGGCTCGGTCTCCGGCGGCTGTGTCGAGGGCGCCGTCTACGACCTGTGCACCCAGGCGCTCAAGGACGGCGATGCGGTGCGCGAGCAGTTCGGCTACAGCGACGAGGACGCCTTCGCCGTCGGCCTGACCTGCGGCGGTGTCCTCGACATCCTGGTCACCCCCGTATCCGCGGAGGCCCCCGGCAGGAAGACGTTCCAGACGGCGCTCTCGACCGCCGTCCGGGGCGAGGCGGTGGCACTCGCCCGCGTGGTCCAGGGCCCGGCGCAGCTCCTCGGCCGAGCGCTGGCAGTCCGTCACGACGGCTCCTACGAAGGAGAACTCCGCGGGCTCCCCGCCCTGGACCGCGCCGTCGCCGACGAAACCCACGCCCTGCTCAACGCCGGCCGCACCGGCACCTTCGACATCGCGCAGGACGGCTCCCACTGCGAGCCGGACCTGAGCGTGTTCGTCGAGTCGAGCGTGCCACCGCCGCGCATGCTCGTCTTCGGCGCCATCGACTTCGCCGCAGCACTGGTACGCGTGGGCAAGTTGCTCGGCTACCACGTCACCGTGTGCGACGCCCGGCCCGTCTTCGCCACCCGGACGCGCTTTCCCGAGGCCGACGACATCGTGGTCGACTGGCCGCACCGCTACCTGCGCCGTACCCAGCCCGACGACCGCACGGTGGTGTGCGTCCTCACCCACGACGCCAAGTTCGACGTCCCCCTCCTGGAGACGGCCCTGCGCCTGCCGGCCGCCTACATCGGCGCGATGGGCTCCCGCCGCACCCACGAGGACCGCGACCGCAGACTCCGCGAAGCCGGCCTCACCGACGCCGAACTGACCCGCCTGCACTCGCCCATCGGCCTCGATCTCGGCGCCCGCACGCCCGAGGAGACCGCCCTGTCCATCGCCGCCGAGATCATCGCCGCCCGGCACGGCGGTACAGGGCTGCCCCTGAGCGACTCATACACACCGATCCACCACGACCGAACCGATGCCAAGTCAACTGAAGCCGCGCGGGAGGGTGCGCTGAGCTTCGGACGCGTCACAGGGGTCGGGCAGGCCAATCGAGCAGTCGGGCACCGATGACGGCGGTCTGCAGGGTGTAGCGGTCGGCGGGGTCCGCCGGATCGTTGCCGGTCAGGGTGTGGACGCGTTCCAGCCGGTAGGTCAGCGCGCGCACGCTGAGCGACAGCCGCCGGGCCGCGGCGGCGGCGACGCAGCCGGTGTCGAAGTACGCGGCGAGGGTGTCGAGCAGCGGCTGGGCCCCACCACGCGCCTGTTCCAGCGGTCCCACCGTGCTGCGCACGAGATCCATCAGTGCCTGCCGGTCCCGGGCCAGGACGGGAAAGACCAGCAGGTCCGCCGCGCGCAGCAGACGCTCGTCGAGGCCCATTCGCTGGGCCACGTCCAGGGCGTTCAGGGCCTCTTCGTAGCTGTGTCCGATACCGACCGCGCCGGGCCGGGGCCGGCCGATGGCCACCTGTGCCTGTCCGGTGGCGGCGTGAGCGTGCTCGGCGAAGTGGGTGAGGACGTCGTCCTGGTCGCCCGGGGCGATGCACACCATCCGGCCGTCCTTGGTCGTGAACAGGATGCGGCGGTTCTCGAAGCGCGCGAACAGTTCGCCTGCCACGTGCCGGGGTATCGCGTCGGTCTCGTCGTACTTCTCCGGCCCCTCGGCCACGGCGACCGCGTGGGCGCGGGACAGACGAAGCCCGAACCGTTCGGAGTGCGCGGCGAGTTGACCGGGGTCTCCGCGGCCGTGGAGCAGATCGTCGATGAACTCGCGGCGGGCTGCCTCCTCCTTGCGGACCACGAGGCGCTGCGCGCGCTCGTAGCCGTCGGCGAAGGCGTCCACGGCCTGCTCGACGACGGCGAGGACACTGTCCGGGGTTGCCGCGCGCGGCCAGTCTCCCCGGGCCGCCGTGAGATGGGCGCGGACAAGGGTGCGCCAGCCGTGTCCGGCTTCGGCTGCCTGTGCGCCCAGGTCCCGGCGGGACTGGACTTCGTCGCGGGTCAGGCGCCGGCCCGTGGCGGTGGCGTCCGCCAGGATCCGCTCGAAGCCGTCGAGGTAGGGCCCGGGCGCGTCCTGGACGGTCATGCTCTCCCCCTGTTTCGGCGCGGACGGAGCCGGGCGCGCCTCCCCGTCGGGCGGCGGCGCCGACCGGGACCCGTCCGGCGGTGCGCCCGTCCACATTTGTGAGAACACCACTCTCACCGAAGCTCCGGGACGACGTCCAGCGGCCGCGGGCCGCTTCGCGATCTCCGGGACGCCCCTGCCTACGAGTCCGAGCGGTTCGACGGCCGCCCGGCCTCGCCGCACCACGCTCGGCGGCCGGCTCAGCCGGTGACTTCGACCTTCCCGTTGGCGGCGGCGGGCGCTGTCGTCGCGAGCCGCGCGCCGCCGTCGGCTCGCCGAGTGATCCCCTTCAGCAGTTCGGCGAAGTCGACGCCGGTGGTGGAGCTGAGGAGTTCGACGCCCTGGGCGACGTTGTCGGCGACGGTCCGCGACAGCGTGCTCGCCCCGTCCGTCGAGATCACCGTCATCTTGTCGATGGCGCTGAGCGGTTCGGACGCCTTGGCGACGACCTGGGGCAGCACCTCGACGAGCATCTGCAGCACGGCCGCATCGCCGTACTGCGCGAAGGCATCGGCCTTCTTCCGCATGGCCTCGGCCTCGGCGGCACCCCGGGCGCCGATCGCGGCGGCCTCCGCCTCCCCCTCAATGCGTACGGCGTCGGCGAGCGCGGCCCGGTGCGCCTTCTCGCCCTCACCGGTGAGCCTGGCGCGCTGGGCATCCGCCTCGGCCTCCTTGACCAGGGCGATCCGGCGGGCCTCGGCCTCCTGTTCGGCCTGGTAGCGGGCGGCGTCGGCAGGCTTGCGGACCTTGGTGTCCAACTCGCGGTCGGTCAGCGCCGCCTGGCGCTCGGCGACCTTCTCCTGCTCGGCCAGCACCTGCTGGCGCCGGTCCGCCTCGGCTAGCGGGCCGGCCGCCGCCGCACGGGCCGCGGCCTCGTCGGTCTCGGCCTTGATCTCGGCCTGCTTCAGCGCGAACGTCCGCTGCGCGATCGCGATCTCCTCCTCGGCCTTCAGCCGCGCCTGCTCGGCGGCCCGACGGGCGACGGCCTCGGCGATGTCGGCTTCCTGCTTGGCGCGAGCGGCCTCCGGACGGCCGAGGTCCTCCAGGTAGGAGCCCTCGGTGGTGATGTCCTGGATCTGGAAGGCGTCCAGTACCAGGCCCTGCCCGGACAGGCTCGCCTCGGCCTCCTCGGCGACCTGCCCCGCGAACACGGCCCGGTCGCGGATGATGTCCTCCACCGACATCCGGCCGACGATGGCACGCAGCGCGCCGGAGAGCACCTCCTGGGTGAAGCCGACGATGCCGTCCTGCTGCATCAGGAACCGTTGCGCGGCGGCCCGTATCGAGTCCTCGGTGCCGCCCACCTTGACGATGGCGACGCCCTCCAGATGCGCCTTCACGCCTCTCAGGGTGACTGCACCGCGCACCGCGACCGGGATGTGCCGCGAGGACAGGTCGAGGGTGAACTTCTGCTGTACGAACGGCACGACGAACACGCCGCCGCCGACCACGACCTTCTGGCCGCTGTTGTCGGTGAAGATCCGGCCGGTGTCCGGATCGGTGGCCTGCTTTCCGCGCCGCCCGGTGACGATGAACGCCTGACTCGGACCCGCCACCTTGTAGCGGGTGACAACCACGAGAGCGAGCAGTACCAGGAGTACGACGACTCCGGCGACCGCGATGACGACAGGACTCATGACAGTGCCCCTTTCGAATACCGCACCCCGGTGCACGCGGCAGAACGGATGAATGAAATGAAGTGAACGAGAGGGAGGATCGCCGACGGAGCGAACGGCAAAGGCGTGATCGGCCGGGGCTCAGCGCTCGACGGGCCGTACCGTCACGGAGGTCGCGGACAGCGAGTCCTCGACCCACACCTCGGTACCCCGCTCGACACGGACGGTGCTCCTGGCGGCGTACTTCACCGGCTGGCCCGCCAGGTACAGCAGCACTTCGCCGTAGCCGTCGACAGGGATCGCGGTGACCACGGACCCGGAACTCCCCACCAGCTCCCTGCCGTCGGGAGCGGCGCCGGACACGTCCCGCATCAGGGCCCGGCTCAGGCGCCAGGTCGGCCAGGCCGCCCCCAGGCCCGCACCAGCCCCCACCACCGTGGCGGCGCCGACGCCGATGTCCGTCGTACCCAGGGCGATCGCCCCACCGAAGCCGAGCATCGAGACGAACCCGGCGATCACCGGAAGCGACAGCAGTCCGTCGAACAGCCCGTCCAGCACGCCGACGCCGTCGAAGAGCCCTTCGAGGACACCGTCGAAGACGAGCGCGAGCACCAGCAGAACAAGGCCCGCGAGGCCGAGAACCAGAAACAGCGTCATACCTGCGCCCCTCCCCCGTTTTCCGCGCGGCGCGCCGTGACCACGTTCCCACGTGCCGTTCCCGATGTTCATTGCCGGAACCCGGCAGTCTTCACGCCGCTTCGATGCCCGCTCTACACGTCCGCGCGCCATGTCCCGAGCCGTGACCAGCGCACCAGGGAGTTCGGCCGGTCCCTGCCGCATCACGGCAAGGTCCACGTAGTCGCCGGGCCCCAGGACGTGGCCCTCAGGGAGCAACGAGCGGGCGAACGGGGAGCTGGCTGCCCTGGCCGGACCACCGGCGGAATGACCGGCCGCTCGAAGCGGTTACCGCCTCCGAAGGAGGCACGAGTGGAGACCACGACGAACACGTACTACGACCACGGGACCGCTGCGGAGCGCTGGGAGCGGGCGCGGCTGTTCTTCGACGCCAAGGACTACGCCGGTGCGGCGCGGGTGCTGGGCGGGCTGGTCGAGGAGGTGCCGGAGCAGACCGGGCCCCGGCTGCTGCTGGCCCGCGCCTACTACCACTCGGCTCAACTGCAGCGCGCGGAAGCCGAATTGCGGGTCCTCGTCGAGCGCGACCCGGTCGAGCAGTACGCCCGACTGCTGCTCGGACGCACACTCCAGCGCCAGGGCCGGCACGAGGAGGCCGCACCGCACATGAAGCTCGCCTCGGCCCTCGCCGGCGACTTCGAGTAGCGCCGCGACGCGACGCGACACACAGGACG
>NZ_AEJB01000505.1 GCF_000331005.1 Streptomyces turgidiscabies Car8 | reverse complement strand
CCGCCGCGGAGTTTTCGGTGTCCGCGGCCGGGGGCGCGTCGCCGCGGATCAGCGCGGCGGCGCTCGCCGCGTCGCCCACGGAGCGCAGTGCGGCCGTGAACTCGTCGTTCATCAGCTGCCGGGCCAGGGACGAGAGGATCGTCAGGTGGGCGTCGTCGGCGCCGGCCGGGGCCGCGATCAGGAAGATCAGGTCGGCCGGTCCGTCGGCCGCGCCGAAGTCGATCCCGGCGGCGCTGCGCCCGAAGGCGAGCGTCGGCTCGGTCACGTGTGCGCTTCGGCAGTGCGGGATGCCGATGCCGCCGTCGAGGCCGGTCGGCATCTGCGCCTCACGGGCGGCCACGTCGGCGAGGAAACCGTCGAGGTCGGTCACCCGGCCCTTCGCCACCATGCGCTCGGCGAGGGCACGGGCCGCCGCGTCCTTGGTCTGGGCGGACAGGTCGAGGTCGACCAGGTCCGCGGTGATCATCTCGCTCATCGCGGGCTCCTTCGCACGCGTATCGCCCGGGGAAAGGGGTGGGCGGGGCTGGGGACGGGGGTGGTGCGGGTGATGCGGTGGGGGTTCATGGGGAGGAGGGTGGCTGCGGCGGGGCCGGGGGAACCCCGCCGCGTCAGGGCCTGTTCAGGGGGACAGCCGTCCGGGGAGCGAGTCGTCATGACACGGGCTCCCTCAGTACGCGGTCCACGGGCACCTCGCTCGTCACCGTCACGGCGGACGGGTCCAGGTCGGCGGGCGTCGGCATCACGCTGCCGGGCAGCTGGACGGCGGCGGCGCCGTGTGCGACGGCGGAGGCGAGGGCCCCGGGCCCGCTGCCGCCGGCGATCAGGAAGCCGGCGAGCGAGGAGTCACCGGCGCCCACGTTGCTGCGTACGGTGTCGACGCGTGCGCTGCCGAACCAGGTACCAGTGCCGTTGACGAGCAACTGGCCGTCGGCGCCGAGGCTGGCGAGGACCGCGCCCGCGCCGAGTTCGCGCAGTTCCTCGGCGGCCTTCACGGCATCACCGATCGTGGCGAGGGGACGGCCGACGGCCTCCGCCAGTTCCTCGGCGTTCGGCTTGACGACGTCGGGCCGCTCGCGCAGTGCCGCCAGCAGGGCCGGCCCCGAGGTGTCGAGGGCGATCCGGGCGCCCGCGGCGTGCGTACGGGCGACGAGGTCGGCGTACCAGGACGGGCCGAGTCCCCGGGGGAGGCTGCCGCAGCAGGCGATCCAGTCGGCGTCGGCCGACTGCCGGCGCACGGTCTCCAGGAGCAACTCCTGCTCGGCGGCGGAGAGTTCGGGACCGGGTGCGTTGATCTTCGTCAGGACGCCGTCGGCTTCTGCGAGGGCGATGTTGGACCGGGTCCCGCCCGCGACCGGTACCGGCGCGACCTCGATGCCCTGGGCGTGGAGCAGGTCGGCGACGAGCGCCCCGGGCGCGCCGCCCAGCGGCAGCACGGCCACGGTGCGCTGCCCGGCGGCGGCGACGGCCCGCGAGACGTTGACGCCCTTGCCGCCCGGGTCCATCCGCTCGCCGGTGGCCCGGATGACCTCGCCGCGGTCGAGGGACGGGACCTCGTACGTGCGGTCGAGGGACGGGTTGGGGGTGACGGTGAGGATCATGCGCACTCGTTTCTAGACATACTGCACTTCCGTGCCGCCGCGCTCGATGTCGTTGGCGTCCTCGGGGCTCAGACCGTTGTCGGTGATCAGCAGGTCCACGTCTCCCAGGGCCCCGAAGCGGGCGAAGTGCTCCTGTCCGTGCTTCGTCGAGTCGGCGAGGAGCACCACGCGCCGGGCGGCGTCCACGGCGGCCCGCTTCACAGCCGCCTCGGCGAGGTCGGGCGTGGTCAGCCCGTGCTCGACGGAGAACCCGTTGGCGGCCACGAACAGGACGTCGGCGCGGATCTCGCCGTACGCCCGCAGCGCCCAGGCGTCCACGGCGGCGCGCGTACGGTGCCGGACGCGCCCCCCGACGAGGTGCAGCTGGATGCCGGGATGGTCGGCGAGCCGGGCCGCGATCGGAAGGCTGTGCGTGACGACGGTGAGCGTCGCCTCCAGCGGGATGGCGGCGGCGAGGCGCGCGACCGTCGAGCCGGCGTCGAGGATCAGGGTGCCCTCGGTGGGCAGCTCGGCGAGGGCGGCCTTGGCGATACGGTCCTTCTCGTCGGCGTAGGTCGACTCCCGCTCGGTGAGGTCCGGCTCGAAGTCGAGGCGACCGGCCGGTATGGCCCCGCCGTGCACACGCCGCAGGAGGCCCGCGCGGTCCAGAGCCTTCAGGTCCCGCCGGATGGTCTCCGCGGTGACCTGGAACTGCTCGGCGAGAGACAGCACGTCCACCCGCCCGCCATCACGGGCGAGCCGCAGGATCTCCTGCTGCCGCTCCGGTGCGTACATGTCCGTTTACCTCCGCCCGATGCCCGACTTTGTGGATTCTCTCGGAGGCTACGCCCGGATTGCCGGAAAGTAAACAGGTTCGGGCGCCGGGCGGACATGAACGGGCATGGGGAAGGGGCGCGAGTTTGCGCCGACCAAGGCCGTGACTCAACGTTACGACTTCCGTACTCTAGGGGTCGGGCGGGTTTTCTCCGGGGGGAGGCTCAGTGGACACCACGGACCAGGGCGGGCTCGCCCGCCCGGATCGTCACTGGCAGACGGACATGGTCGAGGCGGTCCTCAGCTCGGGGGTTTTCGCCGATCCGCACCAGAGGGAGCTGCTCATCTGGCTGACCGGCGATGCCCTGGGCCGCGATCTGGCGCTCAACAGAACGGCATCCGCAATGCTCCAGTGCGTGGAAATCGTCCGCGCCTGTGCCCGCGAACCCGGTGGTCTACGGATCCTCGCGGAGGCGATACGGGCGCTTGAGCCAGGCACCGAGGCCACGCGGCGGGTGGCCGGCCTCGTCGACGAGCGTGACAGTGAACCCCGCAACCAGAGGTCGGGCTCCGCCGCCGAGTCAGCGACCGTCGCCCGGAACGACAGAGGCCGCAAGGACTTCTTCATCTCCTACACGTCTGCCGACCGCCGGTGGGCGGTGTGGATCGCCTGGGAGTTGGAGGAAGCCGGCTTCGGTGTCCTGGTCCAGGAGTGGGACTTCGTACCGGGCAGCAACTGGCACACGGGCATGGAGAGAGGCGTCACCGAGTACGAACGCACGATAGCCGTCCTGTCCCCCGACTATCTGAAGTCGGTGTACGGACGGCAGGAGTGGCAGGTGGCCGTGGGCGCCGATCCCGCCGGCTTCAAGCGCAAGCTCGTCCCGGTGCGAATCGCCTCGTGCACCCCGCAAGGGCTGCTGGCCTCAGTGGTGTTCATCGACCTGGTGGGACTGACCAGCGAACAGGCCCACCGTCAACTGCTGGCCGGGATAGGCGGGGCCAACAGCGGCCGTTCCAAACCCACCGCGCCACCGCTGTTCCCCTCGGAGGGGAACAGGGAACAGCTTGACCTGAAACATCCGTGACGGAGTCGATCGGTACGCAGGGAGGCCTCTAATGCCGGACGAACCCTCGGACGTGGACGGTGGTAGGCACACGCCAACAGTCTGGGGCAGCATCCCGCCGCGAATTCCCACTTTCACTGGCAGAGAAGAGCTCCTGGAGCAGTTGCATCGTCAGATCGCGCGGAAGGCCACCGCCGTTCTGCCCCAGGCCCTGCACGGCATGGGAGGAGTCGGCAAGAGTCTGTTGGTCGTGGAGTACCTGTACCGCAGGATGGCTGAGTACGACGTCGTTTGGTGGATCTCCGCCGAGCGCACCACGCAGATCTCCATGTCGCTGGTGGAACTCGCCCCACGACTCGGTCTGCCGCCCAGCGGCGACTTGCCCTCGACCGTGGCCGCCGTTCTGGAGGCGCTGCGGATCGGAGTGCCCTATACGAACTGGCTGTTGGTCTTCGACAACGCCGAAAGCCCGGAAGCGGTACGCCAGTTCTTCCCCGTCGGCGGGCCCGGCAACATCCTCATCACCTCCCGCAACCCCCACTGGGCGAGCATCGCCCGCCCGTTGGAGGTCGACGTCTTCACGCGCGAGGAGAGCAAGCAGCTGCTGCGGGTGCGCGGACCGGAGATCAGCAACGAGAACGCCGAACGGCTCGCCGAGGCACTGGGCGACCTGCCCCTCGCCATCGAGCAGGCGGCTGCCTGGCACGCCGAGACCGGCATGCTCGTCGACGAGTATCTGCGACTGCTCGCCGAGAAACGCGTCGACCTGCTGCGGGGCACCGCGCCAATGGACACCCAGCCTCCGGTGATCGCCGCCTGGAACATCTCCCTAGACCAGCTGGAGGCCAAGAACCCCGCCGCGTACCAGTTGCTCCAGGTCTGCTCCTTCTACGCGCCCGAACCGATCGCGCGCACCCTGTTCGCCCGTATGCCACGCGGCTCCATCGCACCCGAACTGGACTCGGCGCTGGAGGACCCGATCCGGCTCGGCCAGGTGATCCGGGAGATCGGCCGCTACTCACTGGCCCGCTTCAACCACCGCAACAACTCCCTGCAGATGCACCGGCTGGTGCAGGCGGCACTGTTGTTCCGGATGACCGAGGAGGACCGGATTTTGATGCGACGCGGCGCCCATCTGCTGCTGGCGGCGAGCGACCCAAACGACCCCGACAGCGCGGAACGATGGGAACACTATGGCTCGCTCTATGCGCACGTGATCGTCTCCGACGCGGTCCAGTCCGAGGACAGCTGCGTGCGCAACCTCGTCGTGAACGAGGTCATCGCGCTGCTGCGCTGGGGCGATTACGAGTCCTGTTTGACGTTGGCCCGCACCGCGCACAAAACGTGGTCACGCGAGCTGGGCGAGGAGCACGGGCAGACCCTGATGATCGCGAAGTGGCTGGGATTCCTGCTCTTCAACATGGGCAGCTACCCGGAGGCCGCCGCGCTCAACTCCACCGTGCTGGAGGCCTATCGGCGACAGATGGGGTCCGAGGCACAGGACACCATCGACGCGCTCGGCAACGTCGCCATCGACCACCGGGTACGTGGCGCGTTCGGTGAGGCCCTTGATCTGTCCCGGTCCGTGCACCAGCAGTACCAGCAGCTGCTTGGCCCCGACGACCCGGAGACCCTGCGGGCGGCGCACAACCTCGGCGTGAGCCTGCGTCTCGTCGGCGACTTCGCCGGGGCTCGCACACTGGACGAGCAGACGTGGCACAGCTGGACCGAGATTCTCGGCCAGGACCATGTGAGCTCGCTGCGCACCTGGTTGGGTCTGATCGTCGACGCACGCGAGCTCGGTGATTTTTCCTCCGCGTTGACGTACCACCGCGAGATCGCCGAGCAGGCTGCCACCGCACTCGGCAACGACAACCCCCTCACCCTCTCCTGCTTCCGCCACCTCGCGACAGCTCTGCGCTACGCCGGCGAACATGGGGAGGCTTCCGCCAGGGCGGACCGAGCGCGCGCTGCACTCGTCCGCCGCTACGGCGAAGACAACCCTGAATCCATGGCCGCCACCCTTGAGCTGACCGTGAGCATGCGCCAGGGCGCCAGCCTGGACGGGGCACTGAACCTGGGCACCGAGGTCTGGTGCAGGTTCAATCGCCTCTACGGCTCCTACCATCCGCACACCCTGGCGGCAGCAGTCAGCCTGGCGAACACCTACCGCGCCCTAGGCAGCGTCACGGCGTCTCAGCGGATCACCGAACCAGCCCTGCGGACGTTCGCCGCAGCCCTCGGTGAGGACCACCCCTCCACGCTGGTCTGCCGCACCAACCTGGCCAGCTGCCAGCACGCACTTGGGAAACCGGCCCGCGCACTGGAGCTGGACACCGAGACCCTGAGCCGATATCGAGAGGTGTTGGGTTCAAGCCATCCCTCGTCCTTGGTCTGCGCCACCAATCTGGCGATGGATCTGCGCTCGGTGGGCCGAGTACGAGAGGCGGACACGCTCCACGCGCAGACTCTGGCACGCCTCAAGCGGAGGCTGGGCCGCGGGCACCCGATCGTGAGCCTGGCCGCAGACGAAGATCAGCGGATGACCCTCGATATCGTCCCCCTGCCGCTCTGACCAGACCGCACCTGCCACTCAGCACACCGCACACGATCATCGGTCCGGAAATGACCACCGCCCGCCGCCCACACAACCATGGGAGACGGGCAGAGGTGCATCGGCACGGACGTCACCCGACCGGCTGGGACTCGTAGTCCCGTACCGGAGTGTCTTCACGGTCATGGTCATGCGCCTGCTGCACCGGCCCCGCACCCCGCCCCGGCAGCGCGAACATCACCAGGAAGATCACGCCCATCAGGCCGGCCACCCAGCCCAGCGCGTTCTGGAAGGCGTCCACGAACGCCGGGCCCACCTCGGTCTGGGTCAGTCGGTCGTTCATCGTGCCGAAGAAGACCACCGACACCAGGCCGAGGCCCAGCGCGTAGCCCATCTGCTGCACGGTGTTGATCAGGCCGGACGCCGACCCGGCGTGTTCCTTCGGGACCTCCGAGAGGACCGCGTCCGTCAGCGGGGCGACGATCAGGCCCATGCCGGCGCCCATGACCACCAGCGGGAGTGCCATCTGCCAGGAGGCGATGGCCAGGCCGTAGTGGCCGGACTCCCAGATGTAGATCAGCACGCCGAGGCCCATCAGCAGGGCGCCCGCCTGGAGCACCTTGCGGCCGAAGCGCGGGACCAGTTTCTGGACGGACATCCCGGCCGCCACCGACACCGCGATCGAGAAGGGCACGCCGGTCAGCCCGGCCCGCAGCGGGCTCCAGCCGAGACCGGCCTGCATGTACAGGGTCCAGACCAGGAAGAAGACGCCCAGGCCGACCCCGAAGACGGTCTGTACGGCGATGCCCGCGGCGAAACTCCTCACCTTGAACAGTGACAGCTCGATCAGCGGAGAACCGTCGATCCGGGCCTTGCGCTTCTCGTACGCCACCAGCGCGCCGAAGACACCGAGCGCGCCCGCCATCGACAGGTACCCCCACAGCGGCCAGCCCAGCTCGCGACCACGCGTCAGCGGGTAGAGCAGCATCAGCAGGCCCAGGGTCACGAGGGCGACGCCGACCAGGTCCAGCTTGAGGGCCTTCGGGGCCTTCGACTCCGTGATGAAGCGGTGGCCCAGGATGAAGCCGGCGATGCCCACCGGCAGGTTGATCAGGAAGATGGGGCGCCAGCCGAGGCCGAACAGGTCCCACTCCGTCAGCAGTGCGCCCAGCAGCGGACCGGTCACCGCGCCCAGGCCCACGATCGCGCCGAAGAGGCCGAACACCTTGCCGCGCTCGTGCGCCGGGAAGGTCGCGTGGACGATCGACAGGACCTGCGGCACCATCATCGCCGCCATGGCGCCCTGAAGGATGCGTGAGGCGACCAGCATCTCGGGGTTCGCGGCGAAGCCGCAGAGGGCGGAGGCGAGGGTGAAGCCGCCGATGCCGACGAGGAACAGCCGCTTGCGGCCATGGATGTCACCGAGCCGTCCGCCGGTGACGAGGCCTGCGGCGAAGGCGAGCGCGTAGCCCGCGGTGATCCACTGGATCTGGCTGAAGGAGGCGCCGGCCTCTTGCTGGATCGACGGGATCGCGACGTTGACGATCGTGACGTCGACGAGGTCCATGAAGGCCGCGGTCATCACGATGGCGAGGGCGAACCAGCGCCGCCGGTCCGGCACGACGTCCGGCGTGCCCAAAGGGGTCTCGGTGGAGTTCATGTCGCCAACCTAGGACCCCATTAGGTCAGATCGTGTCCTAGTGGTACGGCATCCTCGTATCCATGACGACGGACACCCCGGCCAGGCTCCTTCAGCTCCTCTCCCTCCTCCAGACGCCCCGTGAGTGGCCCGGCGGTGAGCTCGCCGACCGGCTGCGGGTGTCCCGGCGTACCGTCCGGCGGGACATCGACCGGTTGCGCGAACTCGGTTATCCCGTGCAGGCCAGCAAGGGTTCCGACGGCGGGTACCGGCTCGTCGCGGGCAAGGCGATGCCGCCGCTGGTGCTCGACGACGAGGAGGCGGTGGCGATCGCGGTCGGGCTGCGGGCGGGCGCCGGGCACGCGGTCGAGGGGCTGGACGAGGCCTCCGTACGGGCGCTGGCCAAGCTGGAGCAGGTTCTGCCGTCCCGGCTGCGCCGGCGCGTCTCCACGCTCCAGGCCGCGACCACCCCGCTGACCAGCGGAGACGGCGCGGTCATCGCCCCCGAGACACTGACCGTGATGGCCTCGGCGATCGCCGGCCAGGAACGGCTGCGGTTCGCCTACCGGGCCAAGGACGGCACCCCCACCAAGCGGCTGACCGAGCCGCACCGGCTCGTGTCGACCGGCCGCCGCTGGTACCTCGTCGCCTACGACCTCGACCGCGCCGACTGGCGCACCTTCCGCGTCGACCGGGTCAGCGACCCCCTCGCGACGGGCGCCCGCTTCGCCCCGCGCGAGCTGCCGACGGGCGACGCGGCGGAGTACCTGCGCCAGTCGATGCACGCACGGCAGGAGGCGTACGTGTTCGAGGCGACGTTCGCCGCCCCGGCCGCGTTCGTCGCCGCACGCCTCCCCGCGTGGCTCGGCGTCCCCGAAGCCCTCGACGAGCACAGCTGTCGTGTCCGTGCCTCGGTCGCTGATCCGGTGGAGTGGCTGGCGGTGCGGCTCGCGTCGGTCGACTGCGAGTTCACGGTCCGGGAGCCCGCCGAACTGGTCGTACGGCTGAGGGAGCTGGGCGCTCGTATGGCCCGCGCGGCAGGCAGCTGACCTACCGGCCGGCCTCAGGAACACGCGCCGCTCCACGGAAGGTCCCGGCGGAGTCCTTGGCATCGAAGGCGTGTGGGTCGCGAGGAGTCGTCCTGGCCGGGTGAGCGCCGTCCGGACACGGACGCCGTGGGATGCCGCTGTGGCACAATCTGCCATTCGGCGGGCCACCCCGGGGTTCAGGTACGGGGTGCCCCGCCCTTTGTCCGCCCGGCACAAAAGAGCCGGGCCCCGGCACCTGGGGGGGGTAGGTGCCGAAGCCCGGCTCGGGATGAGCCCCGACGCTGGGGGGGGTTGCGTCGGGACTCGGCTCAGGGGGCCCGAGGCGTTGCCGTCCGGACCCGAAGTCCTGGGCCCGGAGTTCTTGTGCCCCGGACCCGGTGGTTTAAAGCAGCCTCGCACCACTGTCTTTGCGCGGCCTTCCGCCACCCCGCGCACGCGACCCCCAACAGTCGTACGCCGCCCGGCGTGCGGAGCGCTCGTGTGCGCCCCCACCCGCCGGATCCGGTACGTCCATCAGGCCCTGTCGACGGCCGCGGCCACTCCGTGGCGACTACGCCGCCGCGTCGAAGCCCGTGTCGTGGGCCAGCTTCTTCAGCTCCAGCAGCGCGTGCTTCTCGATCTGCCGGATCCGCTCACGGGTCAGTCCGTGTTCCTTGCCGACCTCCGTCAGCGTGCGCTCCCGGCCGTCCACGATGCCGTACCGCATCTTGATGATGGACGCCGTGCGCTGGTCGAGGCGGCCGATCAGGTCGTCCAGTTCCTCGCTGCGCAGCAGGGTCAGGACGGACTGCTCGGGCGAAACCGCCGACGTGTCCTCCAGGAGGTCGCCGAACTGGGTGTCTCCGTCGTCGTCCACCGCCATGTTCAGCGACACCGGGTCGCGCGCCCAGTCCAGGACGTCGACCACGCGCGCCGCGTTCGTGTCCAGCTCTGCGGCGATCTCCGCGGGCTCCGGGTCCCGCCCGTTCTTACGGTTGAACTCGCGCTGCACGCGCCGGATCCGGCCCAGTTCCTCGACCAGGTGGACGGGAAGGCGGATCGTGCGCGACTGGTCGGCGATGGAACGGGTGATGGCCTGACGGATCCACCAGGTGGCGTACGTCGAGAACTTGAAGCCCTTGCGGTAGTCGAACTTCTCGACCGCGCGCACCAGGCCGGCGTTGCCCTCCTGGATCAGGTCGAGAAGGGGCAGGCCGCTGCGGGGGTAACGGCGCGCCACGGCGACAACCAGCCGGAGGTTGGAGCGGATGAAGATGTCCTTGGCCCGCTCGCTCTCGGCGAAGAGCGCCTCCAGCTCCTCGACGGTGGCGTCCGCCTCGGCCTCCGCCTCGCCGTCGAGGATCTGGCGGGCGAAGACACCGGCTTCGATGGTCTGCGACAGCTCGACCTCCTTCGCGGCGTCGAGCAGCGGGGTGCGGGCTATCTCGTCCAAGTACATGCCGACCAGGTCGCGGTCGGCGATCTCGCCGCCATGGGCGCGAACACTGCGTGCGCCGCCGACGGTCCCGCCGGTGGCGGACGACGTACGACGGGCGACGGCACGGGTTGCCATGCTTGCTCCCTTGCGATGGTGGGCCAGCGGGTGGTCCTGGGTATCCCTGTTGGTTACTGAACGCTCAGCACACTCCTCGCGTGCCCAGCTTCCGAAGGAAACAACGACTGGAATCAGGACAGAATTCCCAACCCGTCCCCCTATTTTTCTGATCTTGCAGTACCCTGTGCCGCCGCAGAGGAGGCGTGATGTCGTCGGAATTCACGAAGGTGCAGGTCAGGCCAGGGATCGAGGATGACCTCGAAGGTCTGACCGAGCTCTACAACCACTACGTGCGCGACACGCCCACGACTTTCGACACCAGAATCTTCACACCTGAGGAGCGCCGCCCCTGGCTGCTCTCCTACCCCCAAGACGGCCCACACCGCCTGATGGTTGCCACGGATCTGGACTCACAGCGGATTCTGGGGTACGCGACGTCCGGCGCCTTCCGTGCGAAGCCGGCGTACGGCACCACCGTCGAGGTCACCGTCTATCTCGCGCCGGACGCGGGCGGGCGCGGTGTCGGCACCCTGCTCTACACGGCCCTGTTCGAGGCGCTGGACGGCGAGGACGTACATCGCGCCCTCGCGGGGATCGTGACACCGAACGAAGCGTCCGTGCGGCTGCACGAACGCTTCGGGTTCCGGTATGTCGGCACGTATCGCGAGGTGGGCCGCAAGTTCGGCCGCTACTGGGACGTCGCCTGGTACGAGAAGGAGCTCTGAGTCCGCTCCCGCAGCACCCCCGCCTCCGCACGCCCTTTCCGTCGCCCTTTCGACCCCGGGCGGCTGCCCAAAAGGGCCGAACAAGGAGCCGGAGGGTCAGCCGAACTGCACCGAGCGCTTGGCCATTCCCAGCCAGAAGCCGTCGATGACCGACTTCTGGGAGTCCAGCTCGCCGGCCAGTTCGGCCGCGCCCATCGTCACGAAGAGCGGCGCGAAGTGCTCGGTGCGCGGGTGGGCGTACCGGCCCGCGGGAGCCTTGTTCAGGAAGTCCAGCAGGCCGTCCACGTCGCGTGACTCCAGCGCCCGGTGGCCCCAGTCGTCGAACTCGCTCGACCAGGTCGGCACTCCGGGACCCGTGTGCCGCAGGGCGGCCAGGTTGTGGGTGAAGAAGCCGGAGCCGACGATCAGGACGCCCTCGTCGCGCAGCGGGGCGAGCTTGCGCCCGATGTCCATCAGTTTCACCGGGTCGAGGGTCGGCATCGAGATCTGCAGGACAGGGATGTCCGCCTCGGGGAACATCTCCACCAGCGGGACGTACGCGCCGTGGTCGAGGCCACGGTCCGGGACGTCCTGGACGGGCATGCCGGGGGCCCGCAGCAGCTTCCGTACGGACTCGGCGAGTTCGGGGGCGCCGGGGGCGGCGTACTCGACCTGGTAGTAGTGCTCCGGGAAGCCCCAGAAATCGTAGACGAGGGGGATCGTTTCGATGGCGCCGATGGCGAGCGGGGCCTCCTCCCAGTGGGCGGAGACCATGAGGATCGCCTTGGGGCGGGGCAGGTCCGCCGACCAGGCGGCGAGTTCGCCGGGCCAGATCGGGTCGTCCGCCAGGGGAGGCGCGCCGTGACTGATGTAGAGCGCGGGCATGCGCTCCTGGATGCCGGCCGACATGACGACTGCTCCCTTCCCGGGACCTCTGGGACCTTCACCGCTCCTGCTTCAAGTCTGCATCTTGAAGTCTCAAGCTTCTCGCATACTGAACATACATCGTTTTGGTTTAAAATTCAAGGACGGGGAACGTAGAGTGGAGTACATGAATACGCCATCCACATCCGACGAGGAGCCCCGCTGGCTCACCGAAGAGGAACAGCGCACGTGGCGTGCCTACGTGCACGCCGTCACCCTTCTCGAGGACCATCTCGACCGCCAGCTCCAGCGTGACGCCGGCATGCCGCACGTCTACTACGGCCTGCTCGTCGGCCTCGCCGACGCCCCCGACCGACGACTGCGGATGACCGAGCTGGCCATGAAGGCGAAGATCACCCGCTCGCGCCTCTCGCACGCCATCGCCCGGCTGGAGAAGAACGGCTGGGTACGGCGCGAGGACTGCCCCTCGGACAAGCGCGGCCAGTTCGCGGTCCTGACCGACCAGGGCCAGGAAGTACTCCGGCGCACCGCACCGGGCCATGTGGCCGCCGTACGCCAGGTGCTGTTCGACCGGATCAGCGACGAGCAGCGTCAGACGCTCCACGACGTGATGGAGATCGTCGCCCAGGGCCTTCAGCCGAAGGACGCGGGCGCGGATCTGCCCTGGCTCCGCTGAGCGGAACCAGGGCAGATCCTGGAGTCGTACGTCACGAGGCGTCCCCACCCCGCGTGACGTACGGAGTGGCCCGAAGGGGTAAGAGGAGTAAGAGGGGTCCCCGCGGAGCGGGGGCCGGGGTCAGTGGGCGACCACCGGAACCCTCAGCTCCTCCTCCGCACCGTCACCGCTGACCGAACTCATGTCCGGGCGACCGGCGTTGATGAAGGTGAAGGCGATACCCGCGGCGACGACCAGGATGCCGACGGCGAACCAGATGGCGCTGGTGTAACCCTCGACCATGCCCTTCAGCTGGACCAGCTGCTGCTGGGAGCGGGAGGACGCGCCGCCGATGTGGTCGGCCACGTACGACGTGGTGGCGGAGGCGGCGATGGTGTTCAGCAGAGCCGTACCGATCGCGCCGCCCACCTGCTGCGAGGTGTTGACCATCGCGGAGGCGACACCGGAGTCACGCGGCTCGACGCCCAGCGTGGCCAGCGACATGGCCGGCATGAACGCCGTACCCATACCGAGGCCGAGCAGGAGCATGGCCGGCAGGAGCAGCGCCGCGTACGAGGAGCCGATCTCCATCTGGGTCAGCAGCAGCATGCCGAGCGCGGCGAGCAGGAAGCCCGGGCCCATCAGCAGCCGCGCCGGGACGCGGGTCATCAGTCGGGCGCCGATCTGCGTGGAGCCCGTGATCATGCCCGCGATCATCGGCAGGAACGCGAAGCCGGTCTTGACCGGCGAGTAGCCCTTCACGATCTGCAGGTAGTAGGTCAGGAAGAGGAACAGGCCGAACATCGCGATGATCGCGAGGCCGAGCGAGAGGTAGACACCGCCGCGGTTGCGCTCGGTGATGACGCGCAGGGGCAGCAGCGGGGCCTTGACCTTGGACTCGACGAACACGAAGGTCGCGAGAAGCAGCGCCGAGGCGACGAACAGGCCGATCGTCAGCGAGTCGCTCCAGCCCTCGGACTCGGCCCGCGTGAAGCCGTAGACCAGGGAGACCAGACCGAGGGTGGACAGGACGACGCCCGGGATGTCGAGCGGCGAGCGGTTGCGGCTGCCGGACGGCTCACGGATGACGAAGTAAGCGCCGAGGGCGGCGACGATCGCGAACGGGATGTTCACGAAGAAGGTCCAGCGCCAGTCCAGGTACTCGGTGAGGAAGCCGCCGAGGATCAGACCCACGGCGCCACCGCCACCGGCGATCGCACCGTAGATGCCGAACGCCTTGGCGCGCTCCTTGGCGTCGGTGAACATCACCGCGAGCAGGGAGAGCGCGGCGGGCGCCAGCAGTGCGCCGAAGGCACCCTGCAGGGCACGGGAGCCGAGCAGCATCGCCTCGTTCGTCGCCGCGCCACCCAGGGCGGAGGCGGCGGCGAAGCCGATCAGACCGGTGACGAAGGTGTTCCTGCGGCCCCAGATGTCGGCGATCCGGCCGCCGAAGAGGAGCAGTCCGCCGAAGGCCAGGGCGTAGGCCGTGATGACCCACTGGCGGTTGCCGTCGGATATCCCCAGGTCCTGCTGGGCGGAGGGGAGGGCGATGTTCACGATGGTCGCGTCGAGCACGACCATCAGCTGGGCGAGCGCGATGAACGTGAGCGCCTTCCAGCGGTTGGAGTCGGGAGCCGGCGCCTTGGCGGCGGCAGCCTGGGCTGTTTCGGACATGGAGATACCCACTTCGGGACTTCGTGACGGAAAAAGTGTGTGAAAGGGGACCGGCTCGTCAACGCTGACGGCCGAAAGTCTGTCGAGTCTGTCGCGTTGCGTCTGTTGCGTCTGTTCCGAGTGATGACTCGGGTGACGCGATGAACTAATCGGTCAGGATCGGCGCAGGTCCTCCATCGTCGCGGCCTTGCCGGGCAGTTCGGAGGGGGCCGGGGCCCGCAGTCCGTCCAGGAACAGCTGCAGGTGGCGGTGGACGAAGCGGTCGATGCTCATGCACGCCGTGCCCGCCGGAGGACGGCTGAGCTGGGACGCGACGACCATCACGTCACCCACGTCCACGTCGGTGCGCAGCTGACCGGCCGCCATGGCGCGCTCCATGATCTCCCCGATGAGCTCTTCGATCCGCTTGCGCGCGGCCTCCAGGTCCGGATGGTTCTGGTCGAAGGTGCTGGACATCATCGGGCAGA
>NZ_AEJB01000504.1 GCF_000331005.1 Streptomyces turgidiscabies Car8 | reverse complement strand
ACACGACGGGCGTGGAGACGACGACGGGTCCGCTGGGCCAGGGTGTCGCCAACGCTGTGGGCATGGCGATGGCCGCCCGTTACGAGCGCGGTCTGTTCGACCCGCAGGCCCCCGTGGGGGAGTCGCCGTTCGACCACTTCATCTTCGCGATCGCCGGTGACGGCTGCCTGCAGGAGGGCATCTCCGCGGAGGCGTCCTCGCTGGCCGGCCACCAGAAGCTCGGCAACCTGGTCCTGTTGTGGGACGACAACCACATCTCGATCGAGGGCGACACCGAGACGGCCGTCTCCGAGGACGTCGTCAAGCGGTACGAGGCGTACGGCTGGCATGTGCAGCGGATCGCCCCGAAGCCGGACGGTGACCTCGACCCGCACGCCATCTACAACGCCGTGCAGGCCGCCAAGCAGGTCACCGACAGGCCGTCGTTCATCGCGATGCGCTCGATCATCGCCTGGCCCGCCCCGAACGCCCAGAACACCGAGGCCGCGCACGGCTCGGCCCTCGGCGACGACGAGGTGGCGGCCACCAAGCGGGTCCTCGGCTTCGACCCGGAGCAGTCCTTCGAGGTTTCGGACGCCGTCCTTGACCACACCCGCGAGGCGCTGGAGCGCGGCCGTCAGGCCAGGGCGGAGTGGGAGAAGTCGTTCCAGGAGTGGCGCAACAGCAACGCCGGGCGCGCCGCCGAGTTCGACCGCATCGCCGCGGGTGAACTGCCGGGCGGCTGGGAGGAGAAGCTCCCGGTCTTCGAGGCGGGCAAGGGTGTCGCCACCCGTGCCGCGTCCGGCAAGGTCCTGCAGGCGCTGGGCGCGGTCATCCCGGAGCTGTGGGGCGGCTCGGCCGACCTGGCCGGCTCGAACAACACGACCATCGACAAGACGTCCTCCTTCCTCCCGAAGGGCAACCCGCTGCCGGAGGCGGACCCGTACGGGCGCACGATCCACTTCGGTATCCGCGAGCACTCGATGGCCGCCGAGATGAACGGCATCGCCCTGCACGGCAACACCCGTGTCTACGGCGGTACGTTCCTCGTCTTCTCCGACTACATGCGCAACGCGGTGCGGCTGTCCGCGCTGATGCACGTTCCGGTGACGTACGTGTGGACGCACGACTCCATCGGTCTCGGCGAGGACGGCCCGACGCACCAGCCGGTCGAGCACATCGCGTCGCTGCGCGCCATCCCGGGCCTGAACGTGGTGCGCCCGGCCGACGCCAACGAGACGGCCATCGCCTGGCGCGAGATCCTCAAGCGCTGGACGAAGGTCTTCGGCAAGGGCGCCCCGCACGGTCTCGCGCTGACCCGCCAGGGCGTGCCGACGTACGAGGCCGACGAGGACGCGGCCAAGGGCGGTTACGTCCTCTTCGACGCCGAGGGCGGCACGCCCGAGGTCATCCTCATCGCGACCGGCTCCGAGGTCCACGTGGCCGTCGGCGCCCGCGAGCAGCTCCAGGCGGAGGGAGTACCGACACGCGTCGTGTCGATGCCGTGTGTGGAGTGGTTCGAGGAGCAGGACCAGGGGTACCGGGAGAGCGTTCTGCTCCCGTCCGTCAAGGCGCGCGTCGCGGTCGAGGCCGGTATCGGCCTCACCTGGCACAAGTACGTCGGGGACGCGGGTCGCATCGTTTCCCTGGAGCACTTCGGCG
>NZ_AEJB01000503.1 GCF_000331005.1 Streptomyces turgidiscabies Car8 | reverse complement strand
TCGCCGGACTCCGGTGGAACCGCAGAACCGCAGCACGTCATCACTGCCGATGAGCGGGCGGAGTACGAGCGAATGCGCCGCCACGCGTCAATGCGCCATCGGCGGTTGCGCCGGGCCGGCTCGTCGGTCCTCCTTCTGCTGGCCCTGCTGCTCGCGCCCGTGGCCGTCGTCGCGGCCTGGGTCCAGGACACGGTCTCCGACACCGACAGGTACGTGAAGACCGTCGCGCCGCTGGCGTCCGACCCGGCCGTGCAGGAGGTCGTGATCAACCGGCTCACGGTCCGCATGGTGAAGAACGTGGACGTCGCCGCGGTGACGGACGCGCTCGCCACCTCGCTCCGGAAGGCCGGGGCGGCACCCCGCATCGTGGCGGGCGCCGAGTCCCTCGAGGGTCCGCTGCGGAACGCGGTCAGGACCTTCCGCGTACATGACGTCCCGGCCTCGGTCAGCGGTCCACGACGACCACGGCGTACGTCGTGTCGGGCGTCGGCGCCGTCGTGAACCGGGCGTTGGGCAGATACAGCCGGTTCCGGTACGCCGCCACCGTGGTCGGCACATCGAAGTCCGGGTCGGTGATGCGCCGTTGGAAGACCCCGCGGCTGCCGTCGGCCGACAGCGTGAACACGTCGATCGCGTTCTGCATGTTCTGTACGACGTACAGGGTGCGCCCGACGAGCAGCAGGCCGTCGCCGTTGGTGAGCGGGGCCGCGTCCCCGAGGCCGACGAGCCTGGTGACCCCGGTGCGCGGGTCCACCCGGTGCAGTCCGCCGACCCCGGACTGGACGACGAGCAGCGCCTTTCCGTCGGGCGTGGCGGTGATGCCGTTGGCGTTGACGACCTCGCCGGGCACCTGATTCCAGTCGCCGCTCAGGGCGATCCGTACGACGTCGCCTGCGCCCGGGAGCGTGCCGCCCCGGCCGAGCGGGAGGACGTAGAGCGCCGGCTGGAAGGAGTCGGTGAAGATCGCCGCGCGCGGGGTCAGGAACACGTCGTTGACGAAGGTGGGGGTCGCGGTGGTGAGGGCGTACGAGGCAAGGACCGCCCCCGGACGGGTGTCCACGACCCGGGCGCCCTCGGTGCGGGCGGCGACGAACAGCCGTCCCCTGCCGTCGAGTTCGAGGCCGACGGACGGCGTGCCGGGCCCGGCCGAGATGATCTCGCCGGCGCCGGTGCGCAGGTCGGCGCGGTAGATCGAGCCGTCGGCGAGGGAGCCCAGATAGGCGTAGGGGCCGGAGCCGGTGGCTATGCCCTCGGGGCGGAAGCCGTCCGGCAGC
>NZ_AEJB01000502.1 GCF_000331005.1 Streptomyces turgidiscabies Car8 | reverse complement strand
CGAGGCCTACGCCCGCGCCGCCGGGGCGACCCTGGCCGCGAGCGGCGCGTCGATCCTGGCGGTCGACGACGGGCCGCAGCAGCTGGAGGGCGAGTGGCACGGTGACCGGACCATCGTCCTGGAGTTCGAGTCGGTGGAGGCGGCCCGCGCCTGGTACGACTCCGCCGAGTACGAGAAGGCGAAGCCGCTGCGGCACGCGGCGGCCGACTCCAACATGGTGATCGTCGCGGGCTTCGAGCCGCCCGCCGGGAACGGCTGAGGCCTGTCCGTCACCCGGGGCGCACCCTCGTCACAGGTCAACGCCCGCCTTCCCGACGGGCGTTGACCTGTGACGTGGTCCCTGCGGGAAATGGCCGGCATCCGACAGTGGCCGCGGGGACCACTTGTGTGGTGTGGTGACCGTACTGCCACATCGGTGTGTCAGTGGCGGAGAGGGTGACGCGTGGAGACGACGACCCGGCGTGAGGAAATCCTGGCTGCCGCCCTGGAAGTGTTCGCCGAGCGCGGCTACAGACGGGCCTCGATCGACGCGGTCGCCGAGCGCGCGGGACTGACCCGGCAGGGCGTCCTGCACTACTTCCCCAGCAAGAAGCGCCTTCTGCACGCGCTGCTCCAGCGCCGGGAGGACCT
>NZ_AEJB01000501.1 GCF_000331005.1 Streptomyces turgidiscabies Car8 | reverse complement strand
CGGCCGCCGATCGAGCGGAAACCGCCCGGGCCGGCCAAGCTTCTCAGTCCTCCGATTCTGCGGAATCGTCGTCCAGAAGACTCTTCTGAAGGACCGGACCCTCACCCGGGGCGAGGGAGCTGAGAATGCGCTCAAGGTCCTCCATCGACGCGAACTCGACGGTGATCTTGCCCTTCTTCTGTCCCAGGTCGACCTTCACCCGCGTCTCGAAACGGTCCGAGAGACGACCGGCGAGATCAGTCAGTGCCGGAGACACCAGGGCGCCGGCCCGCGGCCCCTTGCCCCTCGTGGCCGCCTGCGGCCGCGAACCCATCAGGGTCACGATCTCCTCGACGGCCCGTACCGACAGCCCCTCGGCCACGATCCGGTGAGCCAGCCTGTCCTGCTCCTCCGAATCGTCCACGGAGAGGAGCGCCCGGGCGTGCCCGGCGGAGAGAACTCCGGCAGCCACCCGGCGCTGGACCGCCGGCGAGAGCTTCAGCAGACGCAGGGTGTTGGAGACCTGCGGGCGGGAGCGGCCGATCCGGTCCGCCAGCTGATCGTGCGTGCAGTGGAAGTCCTTGAGCAGCTGATCGTAGGCCGCCGCCTCCTCCAGCGGGTTCAGCTGAGCCCGGTGGAGGTTCTCCAGCAGCGCGTCCAGGAGAAGCTTCTCGTCATCCGTGGCCCGCACGATCGCCGGGATCGCCTCAAGGCCCGCTTCCCTGCACGCCCTCCAGCGCCGCTCGCCCATGATGAGCTCGTAGCTGGTGGGGCCCACCTGCCGTACGACGACGGGCTGGAGGAGACCGACCTCTTTGATGGAGGTGACCAGTTCTGCCAGTGCGTCCTCGTCGAACACATCCCGCGGCTGTCGCGGGTTCGGCGTGATCGAGTCGATGGGCAGCTCGGCGAAGTGCGCACCGATCGGGGGCGCCGGAGACTCTCCGAAGCCGTTCGAGGAAGCATCCTCTGTTTCACGTGAAACATTCGGCAGCGTGGCCACCTTCGCCGCAGCCACTCCGCGCTCGGCGGTGAGGACCGGGACCGCCGCCGGCGAGGTGGAGGCAGTGCCCCCCATCGCCGGTGGCGTCGGCCTGTCTCCGGTCGGTGCCGATGGGATCAGTGCGCCGAGACCACGGCCCAACCCCCTCCGTCGCTCGCTCACTGGATACCCTCCACGATGCTCTGTTCGCTCTGTGCGCCGATGTGGACGTGCTGCGCGTCATAGCTGACGCCGACACCCTTCAGCGCGATTTCCCGGGCCGCCTCAAGATAGGACAGGGCCCCACTCGATCCTGGATCGTAGGTGAGCACCGTCTGTCCATAGCTCGGTGCCTCGGAGATACGGACCGAGCGCGGAATGCTCGTCCGCAGCACCTCGTCGCCGAAGTGGTTGCGCACCTCGTCCGCGACCTGCGACGCGAGACGCGTCCGGCCGTCGTACATGGTGAGCAGGATCGTCGTCACCTGAAGGTCGCGGTTCAGGTGGGCCCGCACCAGATCGACGTTGCGCAGCAGCTGACCCAGGCCCTCCAGTGCGTAGTACTCACACTGGATCGGGATGAGCACCTCGGCACCGGCGACCAGCGCGTTGACCGTGAGCAGACCGAGCGAGGGCGGGCAGTCGATGAGGATGTAGTCCAGAGGCTGCTCATACGCCTGAATCGCTCGCTCGAGCCGGCTCTCTCGCGCCACCAGCGACACCAGCTCGATCTCCGCACCGGCGAGATCGATGGTGGCGGGTGCACAGAACAGGCCCTCGACGTCGGGGACCGGCTGAACGACTTCCGAGAGTGGCCTGCTGTCGATCAGCACGTCGTAGATGGAAGGAACATCGGCGTGATGGTCGATCCCCAGTGCCGTGGAAGCGTTGCCCTGAGGGTCGAGGTCCACGACCAGAACGCGAGCCCCGTGCAGGGCCAGCGAAGCGGCGAGGTTGACGGTTGTCGTCGTCTTCCCCACTCCGCCCTTCTGGTTGGCGACCACCATGACACGGGTCCGCTCCGGCCGTGGCAGGCCTTCGCCGGCCCGCCCCAGAGCCTCCACCGCCAATTGGGCAGCACGACCGATGGGAGTGTCGTCCATCGGGGGCGGTGTTTCACGTGAAACATCCTCCCCGATCGACTCGGTTCGGGGACCGGGGACCGGATCGGTCATCGGTCCCGCGATGTTGGCGTTGGACCGCAAGGATTCACTCTCCTCGACATCAGGCTCGCAATGAACAGAGCCTGCCATGCCTTCGGGGTCGTGAACCAGTGAGGCCTGGTGTTCTGTGGAGAAATCCACCTCTGTGGACAACTCCGTTACCTCTCTGGGTGAACCAAGAGGCTTTCGGTCGCGGGGGGCGGCCGCGGCCCGGCCGCGGCTGATGATGCCGTGCAGCAGTGAGCGACGTTTCACGTGAAACAAGATGCCCAGCCAGGAGGGCCACGGCCGCGCGACACTCCGAGATGCGTAGGTTAGGCAGCTTGTGTGGAGTACGTCTCGTCGTCAGGACGGATCAACGAACGGGAAGATCAGCGTCGGCGCCGTGCCCGCCCCGTCCGAGCAGCCTTGGCTCGCTTCGCCGCGAACCGCACTCCACCGGGACTCTCCCCGACCTCGACCCGCACAACGGTCGACAGCGGGTCCACCACACCCTCACCCACGTGCAGGATGGACGTCCCGACCGCCCCCAGCTTGCTCAGCGCGGTGGCCGAGGCCTTCAGCTCCTCCTCGGCGGTGTCCCCCTTGAGCGCGAGCATCTCCCCGTACGGACGCAGCAGAGGAATGCCCCAGGTGGCCAGCCGGTCCAGCGGAGCCACAGCACGTGCCGTCACCACATGGACCGGCTGCAGCGAACCCATGACCTCTTCGGCACGGCCACGGATGACCGTCACATGGTCCAGGCCCAGGAGCTCGACGACTTCGCTGAGAAAGTTGGTCCGCCGCAGCAGGGGCTCCAGCAGCGTGATCTTCAGGTCCTCCCTGACCAGCGCCAGCGGAATGCCGGGCAGGCCGGCGCCCGAACCCACATCGCACACCGTCACGTTCTCCGGCACGACCTCGGAGAGCACCGCACAGTTCAACAGGTGCCGCTCCCACAGGCGGGGCACCTCACGCGGGCCGATCAGACCGCGCTGCACACCGGCCTCCGCGAGCAGTTCCGCGTATCGGACCGCGTCCGCGAAGCGATCGCCGAACACCTCGCGCGCCTGCTCGGGCGCCGGGGGGAGCTCCGCTGCCTCCGTCACGGGGGACCGTCCTTCCGTACCGCATGAGCGCACTGCGCGCTGATCACCAGGACTACAGGGACTGGAGCTGTCGAGGACCACAGGGGGACGAACAGAGGACCAACAGCTGCCGGGAACTACAGGCTGACAAAGTTCGGCCCCGTCTGCGCAACAGACGGGGCCGGAGGGTCGTACGTACCGATCAGGCGGGAAGGACGACGACGAAGCGCTGGGGCTCCTCGCCCTCGGACTCGCTGCGCAGACCGGCGGCCTTCACCGCGTCGTGCACGACCTTGCGCTCGAACGGGGTCATCGGCTTCATCTTGACGGGCTCGCCGGAGCTCTTGACCTCGGCCGCGGCCTTGGCGCCCAGCTCCGAGAGCTCCTCACGCTTCTTGGCGCGGTAGCCCGCGATGTCGAGCATCAGCCGGCTGCGGTCCCCGGTCTCCCGGTGCACGGCCAGGCGCGTGAGTTCCTGGAGGGCCTCCAGCACCTCGCCGTCCCGGCCGACCAGCTTCTGCAGGTCGCGGCCACCCGCGTCGCTGATGATCGAGACAGCGGCTCGGTCGGCCTCGACGTCCATGTCGATGTCGCCGTCGAGGTCGGCGATGTCCAGCAGACCTTCGAGGTAGTCCGCCGCGATCTCACCCTCCTGCTCCAGGCGGGACAGGGTGTCGACACCCTCGGCTGCGGCGGAGGTGGTGGTGCCTTCCGTCACGGGATGGACTCCTTCTTACTTCTTGGACGGGGACTTGGGGCGCTGCGGACCCTTGCGCTGTCCGGACTGGGCCTTGCTGCGGGTACCGGAACCGGGCTTGGAGGCTGCCTGCTTGGCGGCCCCTCCGGCCGGCTTGGCGTCCTGCGGCTCGTCGGACTTGATCAGCGACGTCGGGGAGGTGTCCGGCTCGGCACCGCCCGCGGGCTTGGCGCCCGACTGACGCTGGGACTTGCTCTGGCGCTTGGGCTGCTGGCGCTTGGCAGTGGCGCTGGTGGGCGTACCGTCCTCGGTCTCGGCGACATCGGCGTTCACGCCCGTCGTCACCGTGCCGTCGGCCTGAGCCGCCAGGCCCGCCTTGTTCAGGGCGGTGATGAACTTGCGCTCGAACTCGTTGCGGTCGCGGCCCTTGGTGACGATGGCCTTCACGATGGCGCGCTCACCACGGCTGCGGGTCTTGCCGTGGTGCGTGACGTGCTTGTAGAGGCGGTCCAGATAGGCGGCCTGCGCCTTGCTGCCCGGGGTCGGGTTGTTGCGGATGACGTACATCTGCTGACCCATGGTCCACACGTTGGTGGTCAGCCAGTAGACGAGGACACCGACCGGGAAGTTGATGCCGAAGAAGGCGAACATGACCGGGAAGACGTACATCAGCATCTTCTGCTGCTGCATGAACGGCGTCTTCACCGTGGTGTCGACGTTCTTCGTCATCAGCTGGCGCTGCGTGTAGAACTGCGACGCCGACATCAGGACGATCATGATCGCGGTGACGACGCGAACATCGGTGACCGTGGCGCCCAGGGCGTCGACGGTGCTGGAGCCGTCCCTGAACTTCGCGGCGAGCGGGGCACCGAAGATGTGCGCCTTACGCGCGCTGGCCAGCAGCGAATCGTTGATGACACCGATGGTGTCGCCCGTCGCGATGCCGTTGAGCACGTGGTACAGCGCGAAGAAGAACGGAGACTGCGCCAGGATGGGGAGGCACGAGGAGAGCGGGTTGGTGCCCGTCTCCTTGTACAGCTTCATCATCTCTTCGGACTGACGCTGCTTGTCGTTCTTGTAGCGCTCCTGGATCTTCTTCATCTCGGGCTGCAGTGTCTGCATGGCCCGAGTCGACTTGATCTGCTTCACGAAGAGCGGGATCAGGCAGATACGGATCAGGATCACCAGGGACACGATGGACAAGCCCCAGGCCCAGCCGGTGTCGGGGCCGAAGATCGCGCCGTACACCTTGTGGAACTGGACGATGACCCAGGAAACGGGTGTCGTGATGAAGCTGAAAATGCTGGCAATCGTGTCCACTAATCATGCTCCTTGGACATGGGACGGGGTCTCGGCGGCCGGACTCGAGGGGTTCTGTCCCTCGATGGCCGCGCCGGCGGCGGAGGTCCCGCCCTTGCGTGCGCGCCAGGCGTTGCGCAGCATTTCGTGCCACCGCGGACGCTTGCGCGGCGGGACATGGTCCACGCCGCCGAGCGACCACGGGTTGCACCGCAGGATGCGCCAGGCGGTGAGTGCCGTCCCTTTGACCGCACCGTGCCGGTCGATGGCCGTATGCCCGTAGTGGGAACACGACGGGTAGTACTTGCACACCGGTCCGAGCAGCGGACTGATCGTCCACTGGTACAGCTTGATCAGAGCCAGTAGCGGGTACTTCATCGCGCGCCCCCTCCCAGCAGCCGCTGCAGAGCGGCGTCCAGGTCTCGGGCCAGCTGTGCATGGTCGGCATCGCCCGCACCGGGCAACGCTCGTACGACTACCAGGCTACCGGGGGGCAGCTCGGCGACTCTGTCGCGCATCAGGTGGCGAAGCCTGCGCTTCACCTTGTTGCGGACGACCGCGCCGCCGACTGCCTTGCTGACGACGAAACCCGCACGCGTCGGGGGAGCGCTCTCCCCAGGCGCGTGCGGGTCCGTTTTACCGCTACGAAGATGGACGACGAGAAGCGGGCGGCCGGCCCGGCGACCCCGTCGTACCGCGGTCGCGAATTCCTCGCGCCGCCTCAGCCGATGCTCGGTAGGCAGCACGACGTCATGACCTGATCAGGATCAGGCGGACAGGCTCGCGCGACCCTTGCCACGGCGGTTCGCGAGAATCGCGCGACCGGCACGGGTACGCATCCGCAGGCGGAAGCCGTGGGTCTTCGCGCGGCGACGGTTGTTCGGCTGGAAGGTGCGCTTGCTCACTCGGGGGCTCCAGAAAGAATCGGTAGGTACCGGGGTGCCGTCTTGGCTGTCACCGTGCGCCCACGAGTAGCTCGCTTACGCCCGATTGCACCGCTCCCGATCACTGAAGGATGCCCTGGTGGGAGCACTCCACGTGATCTATGCCCATCGGAGGCAGGCGGCAGCAGCCATCGACAACTCGACCTGGTCACGGTACGCGGGGCTACGCCATCCGGTCAAACCAGCACCCGGGGCGAGACACTATCCACAGCCTGGGGACAACAACTTGAACCGCACCCGTCGCCCTGACTACCGTGGCCGGACTCCCTACCGCCCGCCCCACCCGATGTACATCCCGATACGTCCCAGAACCACACGTTCGTGGGACCCGTGAGAGAGCGTGCCCTGTGGCTGACGTACCTGCCGATCTTGCCGCAGTGTGGCCACGAGTGCTGGAACATCTCCTCGGTGAGGGCCGTGGACAGGGCGTCGAGGTGAAGGACGAGCGCTGGATCAGGCGCTGTGAGCCGCTGGCCCTGGTCGCGGACACCGCACTCCTCGCCGTACCGAACGAGTTTGCGAAAGGCGTGCTCGAAGGCCGCCTGGCACCGATCGTCAGCGAGACGCTCAGCCGCGAGTGCGGTCGGCCGATCCGCATCGCGATCACCGTCGACGAGTCCGTGGGCGAGCCCTCCCCGCCCGCGCCCGCTCCTCCGCAGTCGCGCTACGAGGCCCCGGAACTCCCCCCGTCCCGCGACCCCTACCAGGGATACGGCCGCCATCGCGCCGACGACCACTCCCAGACCCGCGACGGCCAGCAGCCCTCCCACGCGGATCAGCTCCCGACCGCCCGCCCCGCCTACCCGTCCGAATACCAGCGGCCCGAACCCGGCGCCTGGCCCCGGCCGACGCAGGACGACTACGGCTGGCAGCAGCCCCGGCTCGGCTTCCCGGAGCGCGACCCGTACGCGTCCCCGTCCTCCGACTACCGCCCGCAGCCGCCGCGCGACCGCTCGCCGTACGAGCAGCAGCGCTCCGAGTACGAACAGCAGCGTTCCGACTACGGACAGCAGCGCTCGGACTACGAGCAGCGTGACGGCCGCCGCGACCTGTCGGATTCCCAGTCGGGCGGCGGCCACGCACACCGGGGCGGACCCGGAGGCCCCGGCGGCGCCGTGCGTCCCGGCGGTGGCGCCCCCGGTTCACCGGCCTCGCGACAGGCCCCGGCACCGGGTCCCGGCGAACCCACCGCACGCCTGAACCCCAAGTACCTGTTCGACACGTTTGTCATCGGGGCGTCGAACCGTTTCGCCCACGCGGCCGCCGTCGCCGTCGCAGAGGCACCCGCGAAGGCGTACAACCCGCTCTTCATCTATGGGGAGTCCGGACTCGGCAAGACGCACCTGCTGCACGCGATCGGGCACTACGCGCGCAGCCTCTACCCCGGCACGCGGGTGCGATACGTGAGCTCGGAGGAGTTCACCAACGAGTTCATCAACTCCATCCGCGACGGCAAGGGCGACAGCTTCCGCAAGCGCTACCGCGAGATGGACATCCTGCTCGTCGACGACATCCAGTTCCTCGCGGACAAGGAGTCGACGCAGGAGGAGTTCTTCCACACCTTCAACACGCTCCACAACGCCAACAAGCAGATCGTGCTGTCCAGCGACCGGCCGCCGAAGCAGCTGGTGACGCTGGAGGACCGGCTGAGGAACCGTTTCGAGTGGGGCCTGATCACCGACGTCCAGCCGCCCGAGCTGGAGACACGTATCGCCATCCTCCGTAAGAAGGCGGTCCAGGAACAGCTCAACGCCCCGCCGGAGGTCCTGGAGTTCATCGCCTCCCGCATCTCGCGCAACATCCGCGAGCTGGAGGGCGCGCTGATCCGGGTGACGGCGTTCGCGTCGCTCAACCGGCAGCCCGTGGACCTCGGCCTCACGGAGATCGTCCTCAAGGACCTGATCCCGGGCGGCGAGGACTCGACCCCGGAAATCACCGCGCCGGCGATCATGGGAGCCACCGCCGACTACTTCGGCATCACGGTCGAGGACCTGTGCGGCAGTTCACGCGGCCGCCAGTTGGTCACGGCTCGGCAGATCGCCATGTACGTGTGCCGCGAGCTGACCGACCTCTCGCTGCCGAAGATCGGGGCGCAGTTCGGCGGCCGCGACCACACGACCGTGATGCACGCCGACCGCAAGATCCGCGCACTGATGGCCGAGCGGCGCTCCATCTACAACCAGGTCACCGAGCTGACCAACCGCATCAAGAACGGCTGACAGCGGCGCGGTACGACACCGAGGGCGCCCCGGGACAAGGTCCCGAGGGCGCCTTTCGCCGTTCTCCCGCGGACTCCTGAGCCGCCGCGGCCGGTTCCCCGCCGGTTCCGGCGCCCGCCGGGCGTTGCCGCACCGCAACCCGCTGTTCGAATGCGGGCCGGGTTACGGCCGTCCTCCACAGATTCGGTGACTTTTTCGCGTCCACACCCTGGGGACCGCGAAGTTGTCCAGACTGTGTCCACAGGGGAGGTTGGTGATAGACCATCAGACCAGGTCAGGTGGTTGTGGATTGGTGGACAAAAGATCTCCACAGCCTGTGGACAAGAAAATGATCCACAGGCTGTGCACGGAGTTGTCCACCGGTGGCCCACAGGCTGCGGTCGGTTGTCCCCAGCGATCACCGGCTTCTCCACACCTCTGTCCACTGTTCGGCAACACGACGCACCTCCTCACCACGTCGAGTGAAAGGCGTCACACCAAGGCGTCAGGTTGGGCTGTGGGAAACGTGGGTAAAGCTGGGGACGGTCCTGGGGAGAAGTGGCCCCCGCCTGTGCATGGGGTGTGCAGAACTTTCTGTTCTCCACAGAAGCGGTGAGTTATCCACCGCCTCCACCCACAGGGTCAGTGGACAAAATTTGCCGCCTGAGCTGCGAAAACGGGGTTATCCACGGTATCCACAGCCCCTACTACTACTGACAACTAGAGAGAGCTGGGAATCCGTTTCGAAGTGGGTCCTGTGCACAACTGGCTCTCGGGAGCTCGGCTGCCCCTCGTCACGACTTGACCCGACAGGCACCTACTGTCAGTGCTGTGCGTCAGACTGTTCCCGGTGTCCTTCCCAGCACAGGGACCGACGACACCGAGACAGACGACGAAGCCAGGCAGGCCAAGAAGCGCCGGCAACAGCAGGAGGCGGCAACAGTGAAGATCCGGGTGGAACGCGACGTACTCGCGGAGGCAGTTGCCTGGGCGGCGCGCAGCCTCCCGGCCCGTCCGCCGGCCCCTGTCCTCGCCGGCCTCCTGCTGAAGGCCGAGGAAGGCCAGCTGAGCCTGTCGAGCTTCGACTACGAGGTCTCCGCCCGGGTGTCGGTGGAGGCCGAGGTCGAGGAGGTGGGCACGGTCCTGGTGTCCGGCCGTCTCCTCGCCGACATCTGCCGTGCCCTCCCCAACCGCCCGGTGGAGATCTCCATGGACGGTGTACGGGCGACGGTGGTGTGCGGCTCCTCCCGCTTCACCCTGCACACACTGCCTGTGGAGGAGTACCCGGCGCTGCCGCAGATGCCGACCGCGACCGGCACGGTGCCCGGTGAGGTCTTCGCCTCCGCCGCGGCCCAGGTGGCCATCGCGGCAGGCCGCGACGACACGCTGCCCGTCCTCACCGGTGTGCGCATCGAGATCGAGGGCGACAGGGTGACGCTGGCGTCCACCGACCGCTACCGCTTCGCTGTCCGCGAGTTCCTGTGGAAGCCGGAGGACCCCGAGGCGTCCGCGGTGGCCCTGGTGCCCGCCAAGACGCTCCTGGACACCGCCAAGGCGCTCACGAGCGGCGACAGCGTGATCCTGGCGCTGTCCGGCTCGGGCGCGGGTGAGGGCCTCATCGGTTTCGAGGGCGCAGGCCGTCGCACGACGACCCGTCTGCTGGAGGGCGATCTCCCGAAGTACCGCTCGCTGTTCCCGACGGAGTTCAACTCCATCGCGGTGATCGAGACCGCCCCCTTCGTGGAGGCCGTCAAGCGTGTGGCCCTGGTGGCCGAGCGGAACACCCCGGTGCGGCTCAGCTTCGAGCAGGGTGTGCTCATCCTGGAGGCCGGTTCCAGCGACGACGCACAGGCTGTGGAGCGGGTCGACGCTCACCTGGAGGGCGACGACGTGTCGATCGCCTTCAACCCGACGTTCCTGCTGGACGGTCTGAGCGCGATCGACTCCCCGGTGGCCCAGCTGTCCTTCACGACGTCCACGAAGCCCGCGCTGCTCAGCGGCAAGCCGGCCCTGGATGCCGAGGCGGACGAGGCGTACAAGTACCTGATCATGCCGGTCCGCCTCAGCGGCTGACCTTTTCGAACGGCTGATCGCCTCCGACGGAAACACCGCAGGTGGGGGCATACGTTTGAGCGCGTATGCCCACAGGTGTGCATGAGCGTCCGGGTTTAGGCTCGGACGTGGGCACGAGCAACAGGAGTGCCCACATGCCACGTCGCAACCTAAGGAACAACTGATGGAGCTCGGTCTCGTCGGCCTCGGCAAGATGGGCGGCAACATGCGCGAGCGGATCCGCCGCGCAGGTCTCACCGTCATCGGATACGACCGCAACCCGGACGTCGCCGATGTCCACAGCCTCAAGGAGCTTGTGGACGGGCTCAGCGCCCCGCGTGTGGTGTGGGTGATGGTCCCGGCCGGCGCCCCGACGCAGTCCACCGTCGACGAGCTCGCCGAACTCCTGGAGCCCGGTGACGTCGTCGTGGACGGCGGCAACTCGCGCTGGACGGACGACGAGAAGCACGCCGAGGAGCTGGCGGCCAGGGGCATCGGTTTCGTCGACTGCGGTGTCTCCGGCGGCGTCTGGGGCCTGGAGAACGGCTACGCGCTGATGTACGGCGGCGACGCCGAGGACATAGCCAAGGTGCTGCCGGTCTTCGACGCCCTCAAGCCCAAGGGCGAGTTCGGCGCGGTGCACGCGGGCAAGGTGGGCGCCGGGCACTTCTCGAAGATGGTCCACAACGGCATCGAGTACGCCATGATGCAGGCCTACGCCGAGGGCTGGGAGCTGCTGGAGAAGGTGGACTCCGTCACGGACGTGCGCGAGGTCTTCCGGTCCTGGCAGGAGGGTACGGTCATCCGTTCCTGGCTCCTCGACCTGGCGGTCAACGCCCTCGAAGAGGACGAGCACCTGGACAGGCTGCGCGGGTTCGCCGCGGACTCCGGGGAGGGCCGCTGGACCGTGGAGGCCGCCATCGACCACGCCGTTCCGCTGCCCGCGATCACCGCGTCACTGTTCGCGCGGTTCGCGTCGCGGCAGGACGACTCCCCGCAGATGAAGATGATCGCGGCGCTGCGCAACCAGTTCGGCGGCCACGCGGTCGAGTCGAAGTAGTCCACAGGGCCGCTCAGCGGTCCACAAGTACGGGGGAGGTCGGCGACGACCATGCACGTCACGCATCTGTCGCTGGCCGACTTCCGCTCGTACGCCCGGGTCGAGGTTCCGCTCGAACCGGGCGTCACCGCGTTCGTGGGCCCCAACGGGCAGGGCAAGACCAACCTCGTCGAGGCGGTCGGCTATCTCGCCACGCTGGGCAGCCACCGGGTCTCCTCGGACGCGCCCCTGGTGCGGATGGGCGCCGACCGGGCGATCATCCGGGCGCAGGTCAGACAGGGCGAGCGCCAGCAGCTGGTCGAGCTGGAGCTGAACCCGGGCCGGGCGAACCGCGCCCGCATCAACCGGTCGTCGCAGGTCAGGCCTCGTGACGTACTGGGGATAGTGCGGACGGTGCTGTTCGCGCCCGAGGATCTCGCCCTGGTGAAGGGTGACCCGGGTGAGCGGCGGCGGTTTCTCGACGAGCTGATCACCTTGCGCTCCCCGCGTATGGCGGGTGTGCGCTCCGACTACGACCGGGTCCTCAAGCAGCGCAACACGCTCCTCAAGTCGGCGGCGCTGGCCCGGCGGCACGGCGGTCGCACGATGGACCTGTCGACACTCGACGTGTGGGACCAGCATCTCGCGCGAGTGGGGGCCGAGTTGCTGGCCCAGCGGCTCGACCTGATCGCCGCGGTCCAGCCGCTGGCCGACAAGGCGTACGAGCAACTGGCGCCCGGCGGTGGTCCGCTGGCCCTGGAGTACAAGCCGTCGGCGCCGGGTGAGGCACACGCGCGCGAGGAGCTGTACGAGCAGCTGATGGGCGCCCTGGCCGAGGTGCGCAAGCAGGAGATCGAGCGGGGTGTCACGCTCGTGGGCCCGCACCGGGACGATCTGCATCTCAAGCTCGGTGAACTGCCCGCGAAGGGGTACGCGTCCCACGGTGAGTCGTGGTCGTACGCGCTGGCGTTGCGGTTGGCCTCGTACGACCTGCTGCGGGCCGAGGGCAACGAGCCGGTGCTCGTCCTCGACGATGTGTTCGCGGAGCTGGACACCCGGCGCCGGGAGCGGCTGGCGGAGCTGGTGGCGCCCGGGGAGCAGGTGCTGGTGACGGCCGCGGTCGACGACGACGTACCGCACGTGCTGGCGGGGACGCGGTACTCGGTGTCGGACGGGGCGGTGGAGCGCGTATGACGGCCGACCGGCCCCTGTCGTCCGGGGAGAGCCCGGAGGAATCCCCCAGGCCCGCCCCTGAGCCCTCCGGGGTGGATCTCGCGCGGGTGGCGCTCAGGGCGGCGAAAGAGGCGGCACGCGCGCGTGGGGACGCTGCCCAGCAGAAGAAGCAGGCGCGGCGCGGAGGCGGTCTGCGTTCCGGGTCGGGCCGTGACGGCCGTGACCCCATGGCGCTCGGTGCGGCGATCAACCGGCTGGTGACGGAGCGCGGGTGGGAGGCGCCGGCCGCGGTGGGCGGGGTGATGGGCCGTTGGCCGGAGATCGTCGGCGCGGACCTGGCCAAGCACTGCGAGCCGGAGTCGTACGACGAGGACGAGCGGGTGCTGACCGTGCGCTGTGACTCGACGGCGTGGGCGACGAACGTACGGCTGCTCGCGCCGCAGCTGGTCGCACGGCTGAACGAGGACCTCGGGCACGGCAGGGTGCGGCTGATCAAGGTGCTCGGCCCGGGTGGTCCGGCACGTCGTTACGGCCCGTTGCGGGCGCCCGGGAGCACCGGTCCGGGGGACACCTACGGGTGAGCCCTGCCCCTCTCTGAGGGTGAGGTGCATCACATGGAAGCCGTGGCGGAGCCAGGCGGAGGTCGACGCACGCGTAGGTGAATCCCTACGTGACTTGCCGGTAGCCAAGGGTTGACACCCGGAAGCGCTGAGTGCCTCTCCAAGCGTCTTGGAGCCCTGCTCCGCATATGGGGACTCGGAAGAGCCCGGTTGAGGGCGGCACATGCGGACTCAGGTACCGGCAAACCCCCATCACTGTCGGCGCTACCGGTAGACTGGAAGCTAATCCCGCCCCATTGGAGGGGACCACCGGGAAATGGTGTGCACCGCTGACTAAGGCTTACCAACGCATCACGCCGCAGCCGCTCCGGCCCACAGGCCGGGAGTCGGCTTGTGCTGTGCCAGAAAGGGCGCTTCGTGGCCGATTCCGGCAACCCCAACGAGAACATCCCGTCCACCGACGACGCCGGCGCCAAGCTCGGGGCGAAATCCTCGAACGGCGAGGTCACCGCCTCGTACGATGCCAGCGCCATCACCGTCCTCGAGGGTCTGGACGCGGTCCGCAAGCGACCCGGCATGTACATCGGTTCGACCGGTGAGCGTGGTCTGCACCACCTGGTGCAGGAGGTCGTGGACAACTCCGTAGACGAGGCGCTGGCCGGTCACGCGGACACCATCGACGTGACGATCCTCGCCGACGGCGGTGTGCGCGTCATCGACAACGGCCGCGGCATCCCGGTGGGCATCGTCCCGTCCGAGGGCAAGCCGGCCCTCGAGGTCGTGCTGACCGTGCTCCACGCGGGCGGCAAGTTCGGCGGCGGCGGCTACGCGGTCTCCGGCGGTCTGCACGGTGTCGGTGTCTCCGTCGTGAACGCCCTGTCCAGCAGGGTCGCGGTGGAGGTCAGGACCGACGGCTACCGCTGGACGCAGGACTACAAGCTGGGCGTCCCGACGGCTCCGCTGGCCCAGCACGAGGCGACGACGGAGCACGGCACGTCGGTCACCTTCTGGGCCGACGGTGACATCTTCGAGACCACCGAGTACTCCTTCGAGACGCTGTCGCGGCGCTTCCAGGAGATGGCGTTCCTCAACAAGGGTCTGACGATCAACCTCACGGACGAGCGTGAGGTGGCCAAGGCCACGATCGGCGCGGACGAGGCGGGCGCCGACGAGAAGGACGAGGTCAGGACCGTCTCGTACCACTACGAGGGCGGCATCGTCGACTACGTGACGTACCTCAACTCCCGCAAGGGGGACGTGGTGCACCCGACCGTCATCGACCTGGAGGCGGAGGACAAGGACAAGAGCCTGTCCCTCGAGGTCGCGATGCAGTGGAACAGCGGTTACACCGAAGGTGTGTACTCGTTCGCCAACATCATCCACACGCATGAGGGCGGTACGCACGAGGAGGGCTTCCGGGCCGCGCTGACGTCGCTGATCAACAAGTACGCGCGCGACAAGAAGCTGCTCCGCGAGAAGGACGACAACCTCACGGGTGACGACATCCGCGAGGGTCTGACCGCGATCATCTCGGTGAAGCTGGCCGAGCCCCAGTTCGAGGGGCAGACCAAGACCAAGCTCGGCAACACCGAGGCGAAGACCTTCGTACAGAAGGCGGTCTACGAGCACCTCAACGACTGGCTGGACCGCAATCCGGTCGAGGCCTCGGACATCATCCGCAAGGGCATCCAGGCCGCCACCGCGCGCGTGGCCGCCCGCAAGGCCCGCGACCTCACCCGTCGCAAGGGCCTGCTGGAGACCGCGTCCCTGCCGGGCAAGCTGTCCGACTGCCAGTCGAACGACCCGACCAAGTGCGAGATCTTCATCGTCGAGGGTGACTCCGCCGGCGGTTCGGCAAAGTCCGGCCGGAACCCGCAGTACCAGGCGATCCTCCCGATCCGGGGCAAGATCCTCAACGTCGAGAAGGCGCGGATCGACAAGATCCTGCAGAACCAGGAGATCCAGGCGCTGATCTCCGCCTTCGGTACCGGAGTCCACGAGGACTTCGACATCGCGAGGCTGCGCTATCACAAGATCATCCTGATGGCGGACGCCGACGTCGACGGCCAGCACATCAACACGCTGCTGCTGACCTTCCTGTTCCGTTTCATGCGCCCGCTGGTCGAGGCCGGACACGTGTTCCTGTCCCGTCCCCCGCTGTACAAGATCAAGTGGGGCCGGGACGACTTCGAGTACGCGTACTCGGACCGTGAGCGCGACGCCCTGATCGAGCTGGGCCGGCAGAACGGCAAGCGGGTCCGCGAGGACTCGATCCAGCGCTTCAAGGGTCTCGGCGAGATGAACGCCGAGGAACTGCGCGTCACGACCATGGACCAGGAGCACCGGGTCCTCGGCCAGGTCACGCTCGACGACGCGGCGCAGGCCGACGACCTGTTCTCGGTCCTGATGGGCGAGGACGTCGAGGCACGCCGCGCGTTCATCCAGCGCAACGCCAAGGACGTCCGCTTCCTCGACATCTGAGTCGGTCTCAGCTGACCGCGTCAGAAAGGATCTTCACCAGCAATGACCGACGAGACACCCCTTTCCCCCACGGGTCCGAACACTCCTGAAGAGGGTGCGATCACCCTGCGCGTCGAGCCCGTCGGGCTCGAGACCGAGATGCAGCGCTCGTATCTCGACTACGCGATGTCCGTCATCGTGTCGCGTGCGCTGCCCGACGTACGGGACGGTCTCAAGCCCGTCCACCGCCGCGTCCTGTACGCCATGTACGACGGCGGCTACCGGCCCGAGAAGGGCTTCTACAAGTGCGCCCGTGTCGTCGGCGACGTCATGGGCACCTACCACCCGCACGGCGACTCCTCGATCTACGACGCGTTGGTCCGCCTCGCGCAGCCGTGGTCGATGCGGATGCCGCTGGTGGACTCCAACGGCAACTTCGGTTCCCCGGGTAACGACCCGGCCGCCGCCATGCGGTACACCGAGTGCAAGCTGAAGCCGCTGTCCATGGAGATGGTCCGCGACATCGACGAGGAGACCGTCGACTTCACGGACAACTACGACGGCCGCAACCAGGAACCGACGGTTCTGCCGGCCCGCTTCCCGAACCTGCTGATCAACGGCTCGGCGGGCATCGCGGTCGGTATGGCGACCAACATCCCGCCGCACAACCTCCGTGAGGTCGCGGCCGGCGCCCAGTGGTACCTGGAGAACCCCGAGGCCTCCCACGAGGAACTGCTCGATGCCCTGATCGAGCGGATCAAGGGCCCCGACTTCCCCAGCGGTGCCCTGGTGGTGGGCCGGAAGGGCATCGAGGAGGCGTACCGCACCGGCCGTGGCTCGATCACGATGCGCGCGGTCGTCGACGTGGAGGAGATCCAGAACCGCCAGTGCCTGGTGGTCACCGAACTCCCCTACCAGGTCAACCCGGACAACCTCGCGCAGAAGATCGCCGACCTCGTGAAGGACGGCAAGGTCGGCGGCATCGCGGACGTCCGCGACGAGACGTCGTCCCGTACGGGCCAGCGCCTGGTCATCGTCCTGAAGCGGGACGCGGTCGCCAAGGTCGTCCTGAACAACCTCTACAAGCACACCGACCTGCAGACGAACTTCGGCGCCAACATGCTGGCGCTCGTCGACGGCGTGCCGCGCACCCTCTCCCTGGACGCGTTCATCCGCCACTGGGTGACGCACCAGATCGAGGTCATCGTCCGCCGTACGAACTTCCGGCTGCGCAAGGCCGAGGAGCGGGCGCACATCCTGCGCGGCCTCCTGAAGGCCCTGGACGCCATCGACGAGGTCATCGCGCTGATCCGGCGCAGCGACACCGTCGAGATCGCGCGCGAGGGCCTGATGGGCCTCCTGGAGATCGACGAGATCCAGGCCAACGCCATCCTGGAGATGCAGCTGCGCCGCCTGGCGGCTCTGGAGCGTCAGAAGATCGTCGCCGAGCACGACGAACTCCAGGCCAAGATCCGTGAGTACAACGCGATCCTCGCCTCGCCGGTGCGTCAGCGCGGCATCATCAGCGAGGAACTCGCCGCGATCGTCGAGAAGTTCGGCGACGACCGGCGTTCCAAGCTGGTGCCGTTCGACGGTGACATGTCCATCGAGGACCTGATCGCCGAAGAGGACATCGTCGTCACCATCTCGCGCGGTGGCTACGTCAAGCGCACCAAGACCGAGGACTACCGCTCGCAGAAGCGCGGCGGCAAGGGCGTACGCGGCACGAAGCTCAAGGAAGACGACATCGTCGACCACTTCTTCGTGTCGACCACGCACCATTGGCTGCTGTTCTTCACCAACAAGGGCCGTGTCTACCGGGCGAAGGCGTACGAGCTGCCCGACGCCGGGCGGGACGCGCGCGGCCAGCACGTCGCCAACCTGCTGGCTTTCCAGCCGGACGAGGCGATCGCGGAGATCCTCGCGATCCGCGACTACGAGGCGGCCCCCTACCTGGTGCTGGCCACCAAGGGCGGTCTTGTGAAGAAGACGCCTCTGAAGGATTACGATTCGCCGCGTTCGGGCGGTGTGATCGCGATCAACCTCCGTGAGACGGAGGACGGTTCCGACGACGAACTGATCGGAGCCGAACTCGTCTCGGCAGAGGATGATCTGCTGTTGATCAGCAGGAAGGCACAGTCGATCAGGTTCACGGCGACGGACGACGCGCTGCGTCCGATGGGCCGCGCCACGTCGGGTGTCAAGGGCATGAGCTTCCGTGAGGGAGACCAGCTGCTCTCGATGAATGTTGTTCGACCCGGTACGTTCGTGTTCACTGCTACCGACGGCGGGTACGCGAAGCGGACCGCAGTCGACGAGTACCGCGTCCAGGGGCGCGGCGGCCTCGGTATCAAGGCCGCCAAGATCGTCGAGGACCGCGGTTCCCTCGTCGGCGCGCTGGTGGTCGAGGAGACCGACGAGATCCTCGCCATCACGCTCTCGGGCGGTGTTATCCGTACGCGAGTCA
>NZ_AEJB01000500.1 GCF_000331005.1 Streptomyces turgidiscabies Car8 | reverse complement strand
TTTTTCTTGCGCTTTTCCGCGAAGTCCGTTGTCAGAGGGGCCGCCTACTATGCATGTGGGGTTATGGCGCCGGTGGGACAGATGTCGTAGCGGTCCTGTCAACTCTCTTGCCGGAGAAGGCGGTTCGCGTACGGACGGGACCGGTTCCGGTCAGGCTGTGACGTAATGGACGGTCACTGAGGGGTGGACGGGCCTGCCGGGTCAGGGGTCGTGGTGATTAGGCTGGGAGTGGCGCGACGCCAGAACCCGTGACCGGGCGCCGGCGTACCGGGGGGAAAGCCGGGCAGATCGGACGACCTCCAGCGTCCGACGCCGGACGACGTGGACACGATCCGCGGGCCGGCTTCGGACGAGACGAATACAGACGAGAAATGGTCGCCCAGCACTGCACGGGGGTGCTCGACCACACCAGGAGGAATTGTGAACAGCGATCGGGACGGGATCCGCGGGGGCTGGGCCACACCCGGCGATGACCAGTCCGACGCGGAGTCCGCCAGCGAGATGACGGGCGAGTTCACCATCGATTACGCGACGCCTGCCTGGTACACGCAGAACGCGTCGGGAGGGTCGGGGGCGTCGGGGGACGAGACGAGCGCCGAATCGGATGACGAGGCGAACGCCGAGTCTGCTGATGACGCGGATGCGACCGTGGACGGTCGTTCGGGTGTCGGGGCGGAGGGTTCCGTACCTGGTTCCGCTCCGGCTGTGGCACCTTCTCCCGCGAGTGCTGTGGCTGTGCCCCGGCTGCCGGTGGGCGGTGGGTTCCAGCCTGCGGCGCCACAGGGTGGAGCTCCGGGTGGGCCCGCGAGCCCCACGGCGGTCCCCAGCTTCCCTGCGGGCGGATTCCCGACCCAGTGGACCCCTCCGGTGCCGCCGGCCCCTCCGGCTCCGCCGACCGCGGTGGTGGGGGAAGGCGACCTGGAGAGCGGCTCGACGATGCGGATCTCGCCCGCCGCCGCGCGGCGCGAGTCCCTGGAGCGGGCAGTCGCTGCGGACCCTCAGGAGCCGCAGGAGCCAGTGGTCGCGGCTGAGGCCGACGATGAGTCCGGCCACTCCGGCCAGCTCGCGGGAAGTGTCCCGGAGTCCGTGGATGACCTGGCCGAGCCCGTCACGGAGGCCGAGGTCGTCGCGGACCCGGCAGAATCCGAGGGCGAGGACGAGGACGGGGACGGGGACGGGGACGAGGGTCCCGAGGGTACGGATGGCAGCGAGGTCACCGAAGAGGTGAGCGGCGTCGTTCCCCAGCCCTCGGAGGACGAACTCCAGGATGAGGCCGCCGCCGAGCACGCCGTACCGCCGCAGGCCACCGAGCCTACGGACGCGGACGCGGATGCCGAGCCCGTAGCCGCCGAGGTCGCCGACGCCGAGCCCGAGGAGGCAGAGGCGGAGGCGGAGCGCGAGGCTGCCGCCGAGTCCGAGCCCGAGTCGGCGGAGCCCGAAGTCGCCACCGAACCCGAGGACGCGCTGCCGGTGCCGGTGCCGGTGCCCGACGCTGTCGATGACATACAGGACTCCGTCCCGGTCGTGCCCGCGCGGGACTCGGTGCCCAGCGCACCGTTCAACATGCCGCCGCTGCCGGAGGGCGCGCCCGGAACCGTGCCGCCCTCGTGGGCTCCCCCCTCGACATCTCAGGGCGGGCTGCCACCGCTGCCTCCGTCGTTCCAGCCGGCCGCACCCGCTCCGGCGGGACAGTGGCCCTCGCAGCCGCTCGCTCAGCCGCCGGCGCAGCCGGAAGCCGCTCCGGTTCAGCCCCAGGCAGCATCGGCACCGGGCCGGCATCAGCCTCCGGCCGTTCCGGGCCAGCAGCCGCCCGTACCGTCGCTGCAGCCCCCGTTCCAGCCACAGGCCCCGCAGCCCGCGCCCGCCGCGTGGAACGCTCCCCCGCAGGCGCCGGGTCCTGCCGTCCCGCAGGCGGGGTACGGCTTCCCGCCTCCCCACCCGAACGCCCCGGCCCCTACCCCGGGTGAGTCACCCGTCGGCCATGGATCCCCGCCGCAGGCAACTACGGCAGCTCCCACCGGCCCCGACGCCCAAGCCGGGTACGGCTTCCCGCCCCCGCCCCCGACCGCCCAGGGCGGCTACGGCTTCCCCGAGCCGGGCGCACCCGTCCCGAACGCGACCGGCCCCAACGCCCAAGGCGACCCTGCGCTCCCCCAGCCGGGAACCCCCGCTCCCAACCCGGCGAACCCCAACGCCCAAGGCGGACACGGCCTCCCAACCCCGACGGCTCCCGTCCCGGGCGGCTACGGCTTCCCCCAACCGGGCGCACCCGTCCCGAACCCGACGGGCCCCAACACCCAAACCGGGCCTGCGTTCCCCCAGCCGGGAACCCCCGCCCCGAACCCCGGGAACCCGAACACTCAAGGGGGCCACGGCCTCCCAACCCCGACGGCTCCCGTCCCGGGCGGCTACGGCTTCCCCCGGCCAGGCGCACCCGTCCCGAACCCGACCGGCCCCAACACCCAAGCCGGATACGGATTCCCGCCCCCCGGCAACCCCGCCCCGAGCACGCCCGCCCCCGCGTCGGACGCCTCGCCCGCCGGATACGGGTTCCCGCACCCCGGCGGACCGGCCTCCGGCCCGGCGGGCCAGGCACCCGCAGGTCCCCAGCCTCAGCCTCAGGGCGACTACAACTCCCCCCGGCCAGGCGAACCCGTGCCGAACCCGGCGAGCCCCAACGCCCAGGCCGGATACGGATTCCCGCCTCCCGGCAACTCCGCCACAGCTCCGGACGCCCCCCCGGCGGGGTACGGGTTCCCACCCCCGCCAGCGCCGGAGACCGACCCGGCCGAGGCGGCGCCGAGCGCCCCTGTGGCCGGCCCGAACGCCTCCCCGGCGGGGTACGCCTCCCCGCCGCCCCCCGGCCCGGCGCCCGTGGCACCTCACCCCCAGGGCGACTACAACTTTTCCCAGCCAGGCGAACCCGCTCCCAACCCTGCGGGCCCCAACACCCAAGCCGGATACGGATTCCCGCACCCCGGCAACCCCGCCCCGAGCGCCCCTGCCCCCACGCCGGACGCCTCGGCCGCCCCCCACCTCCAAGGCGCCCCCGGCTTCTCCCAGCCCGCCGGGCCGCCTGCGGTTCCCGGTGTCCCGAGTGGTCCTACTCCCCCGGCTCCGGGACCCGTCGGCAACGCCGGGCCCCCGACGTCCGACGCACAGGACGGGTACGGCTTCCCGCCGCCCGCCGGGCCCCCCGTGCCTCCGCAGCCGGGGTACGGATTCCCGTACCCCGGGCAGCCCGGCGCGCCCGGTGGGTACGGGTTCCCCTTCCCGCAGGCGGCCCCGCACCAGGCGCCGCCGCAGCCTCCGGTGCCTCAGCAGCCCGAGGCACCCCACCCGCAGGCCGGGCCTCCGTCGCCCCCGCATGTGCCGGGACAGGTCCCGGGTGCCGTTCCCGCGTCGCCGCCGCAGCCGGCGTACCGGCAGCCCGCGCCCGGCCCGGAGGGCGGCGTGCCCGGGGTTCCGCAGGCCGCGCCGCAGCCGCCCGTGGATCCGCGTACCGGGGCGGCCTGGCCGCAGGCCATCCAGCACGACCAGCGGCAGATGACCAACCCCGGTGCCGCGCCGCTCGGTTACACCGCGGCCGTCGAGCTGTCCTCCGACCGACTGCTCAACAACAAGAAGCAGAAGGCGAAGAGCGGCCGGCCCGCGGCAGCGCCCTCCCGGTTCAAGATCGGCGGGAAGAAGGAGGAGGCCGAGCGGCAGCGCAAGCTCGAACTGATCCGTACGCCGGTGCTGTCCTGCTATCGCATCGCCGTCATCAGCCTCAAGGGCGGTGTCGGCAAGACGACCACGACGACCGCGCTCGGCTCGACCCTCGCCACCGAGCGGCAGGACAAGATCCTCGCCATCGACGCCAACCCGGACGCCGGCACGCTCGGCCGTCGTGTGCGGCGCGAGACCGGGGCCACCATCCGTGACCTCGTCCAGGCGATCCCGTACCTCAACTCGTACATGGACATCCGGCGGTTCACCTCTCAGGCGCCGTCCGGTCTGGAGATCATCGCCAACGACGTCGACCCGGCCGTCTCCACCGCCTTCAACGACGAGGACTACCGGCGCGCGCTCGACGTCCTGGGCAAGCAGTACCCGGTCATCCTGACCGACTCCGGTACCGGTCTGCTCTACAGCGCCATGCGCGGCGTGCTCGACCTCGCCGATCAGCTGATCATCATCTCGACGCCGTCCGTCGACGGTGCGAGCAGCGCCAGTACGACGCTGGACTGGCTGTCCGCGCACGGGTACGCGGATCTGGTGTCGCGGTCCCTCACCGTCATCTCGGGTGTACGCGAGACCGGCAAGATGATCAAGGTGGACGACATCGTCTCCCACTTCGAGACGCGCTGCCGGGGTGTCATCACCGTGCCCTTCGACGAGCATCTCGCCGCCGGTGCCGAGGTCGACCTCGACATGATGCGGCCCAAGGTGCGCGAGGCCTACTTCAACCTCGCGGCCATGGTCGCCGAGGACTTCGTACGGCACCAGCAGATGCACGGGCTGTGGACGTCGGACGGCAACCCGCCTCCGGTCGCGGCCCCGCCGATGCCGGGACACCAGCAGCAGGTCCCGGGCCAGCCGGCGCAGGGGCAGCCGTACCCGGCCCCGCCTGCTCCGGGACAGGGCCAGCAGTACCCGCCGCCCGGGCAGCCGGGGCAGTACCCGCCGCCGCCCCAGCCCGGCCAGCAGCACCCGCAGCAGCCGCCGTACGGCTATCCGCCGCAGCCGGGGCAGCCCTACCAGCCGCCTCAGCAGCAGCCTCCGCAGCCCGGCCACCCGCAGCAGTAGGCGGTGAGCAGAGAAGGC
>NZ_AEJB01000499.1 GCF_000331005.1 Streptomyces turgidiscabies Car8 | reverse complement strand
GGCGCGCCCTCGGCAGGCATGTCAACGACGTTCGCCGCCACCGTTGTTGGGGCTGCGAGTGCGACTGCGGCTGCGGCTTCGTACGTACGGACCTCATGCCGGCCTCCTACTTGTCCTTCTCGAGGGTGTACGTACGGTCCGCGGCGCCGGGGACGGCCGTCAGTTCGCCGCCCGCGACGAGGGACAGTCGGACGTGCTCGGCGAACGACTCGGCGTACGCGACACGTTGGGCGTCCGGCGTCTTGAGCGCGAAGGTGATCGGGACGGCCTCCGTCGACGTACTTCGGCGTTCGTTGCTCGACTGTCCCGGTTCGAGGGCGCTGATCTTCCCGACGTCGATGACGCGCGCGTTCGTGACGAGCAGCTTGGCCTCGTCGACGCCCTTCTCGCTGTCCTTGGACTCGAAGGTGGCGTAGATGTTGACGAGCGACCCCGGGTCGATCTTTCCGGCCACACCCGTCGACGCGTCGATCATGATCGCGATCTCCTGCTCACCGGCGGCCAGCGCGGGCCGGTCGACGATCATGTCCGTCTGCAGCAGGGAGCCCTTCTCCAGCCGGGTCACCGCGACCTTGCCGCGGATCTGGGAGACACGACCCTCAGCCGTTTCCGGCCGTCCGGCTCAGCCGGTGTTGCGCAGGCCCGCCGCGACTCCGTTGACGGTGAGGAGGAGGGCGCGGGCGAGGAGCGGGTCGGGGTCGGTGCCGGCTGCCGCGGCGTCGCGCTGGCGCTTGAGCAGGGTGACCTGGAGGTAGGAGATGGGGTCCAGGTAGGCGTCCCGGATGGTGAAGGTCTGCTTCAGTACGGGGGCGGCGTCGAGGAGTTCGGACTCGCCGGTGACGCGCAGAACCTCCTTGACGGTCAGCTCGTGTTCGGTCCTGATGGCGTCGAAGACGTGCTTGAGGTCGTCGGGTACGAGGGTGTCGACGTAGTGAGCGGCGATCCTGAGGTCGGTCTTGGCGAGGGTCATCTCGACGTTGGAGATGAAGTTGCGGAAGAAGTGCCACTGTTCGTGCATCTCGTCGAGCACGGTGTCGAGGCCCGCTTCGCGCAGGGCCTTCAGGCCGGAGCCGACGCCGAACCACCCGGGGACGATCTGGCGGGACTGGGTCCAGCCGAAGACCCAGGGGATGGCGCGCAGACCGTCGAGCGAGACGCCGGAGCCGGGGCGGCGGGAGGGCCGCGAGCCCAGGTGCAGGTCGGCGAGCTGGTCCACCGGGGTCGACGCGAGGAAGTACGTCGGCAGGTCGGGGTCCTCGACCAGGGCCCGGTAGCGGGCGTGCGCGGCGTCCGAGACGACGTCCATGGCCGCGTCCCAGCGGGCCAGCGCTTCGTCGGACTGGCGGGGTGAGGTGTGCAGGGCGGAGGCCTGGAGGGTGGCGGCGACCGTCAGTTCGAGGTTCTCGCGGGCGAGCGAGGGGACGAGGTACTTGTCGGAGATCACCTCGCCCTGTTCGGTGACCTTGATCTCGCCTTCCAGGGTGCCCCAGGGCTGGGCGAGGATCGCGTCGTGGGAGGGGCCGCCGCCTCGGCCGACGGTGCCGCCGCGCCCGTGGAAGAGGCGGAGCCGCACTCCGTACCTGTGGGCGACGTCGCGCAGGCGGCGCTGGGCGCGGTGGATCTCCCACTGGCTGGTGGTGATGCCGCCGAACTTGGAGGAGTCGGAGTAGCCGAGCATGACCTCCTGGACGTCGCCCCGGAGCGCGACGAGGCGCCGGTAGGACGGGTCGGAGAGCATGTCCTCGAGGATGGTGTCGGCTGCCTTGAGTTCGTCGGTGGTCTCCAGGAGGGGCACGATGCCGATCTTGGCCCAGCCGGCGTGGAGGTCGATGAGGCCGGCCTCACGGGCGAGTACGGCGGCGGCGAAGACGTCGTCGGAGCCCTGGCACATCGAGATGATGTAGGACTCGATGACCTCGGGTCCGAAGACGGCGAGGGCCTTCTTGACGGTCTCGAACACGCCGAGTGTCTTGGTGCCGGCCGCGTCGAGCGGTGCGGGGGTCGGGGCGAGGGGCCTGCGCGAGCGGAGTTCCTTGGCGAGGAGCTTGTTGCGGTACTCGCGGGGCATGTCCTCGTAGCGCCAGGATTCCTCGCCTAGGCGGTCGAAGAGCTGGCCGAGGGTGTGGTGGTGGGCGTCGGCGTGTTCGCGTACGTCCATGGTGGCGAGCTGGAGGCCGAAGGCGGCGAGGGTGCGGATCGTGCGGTCCATGCGGCCGTCGGCGAAGAGGCCGCCGCGGTGTTCGCGCAGGGAGGTCTGGATGAGGGTGAGGTCCGCGAGGAGCTGGCCGGTGCCGAGGTAGTCGCGGCCGGGCTGGTGCGGGGTGTCCTTGGCGAGGCGCTGCTTGGTGTTCTCGAGCTTCTGGCGGATGCAGGTGGCCTTGAGCCGGTAGGGCTCCTCGGCGTTGAGGCGCTTGTAGCGGGGGCTGATCTCGGGCAGGAGTTCGATGTCGGCCCGGAGGGATTCGAGGAGTTCCTCGGTGGCGCCCGTGTAGCGGATGGAGTTGGAGAGGAAGCCGCGCAGCTCGTCGATCAGTTCCAGGGCGTCGTTGATGCCGTGCTCGTGCTGGAGGATGAGGACGTCCCAGGTGACCTGGGGGGTCACGTTGGGGTTGCCGTCGCGGTCGCCGCCGATCCAGGTGCCGAAGGTGAGGGGCCGGGTGTCGTCGGGCAGGCGGACGCCGACGCGCTCCAGTTCCGCCGTCAGGTCCTCGAGTACGTCGCCGACCGCACCCGCGTGGAGTTCGTCGAGGTAGTAGATGGCGTTGCGGGCCTCGTCGGCGGGCTCGGGGCGTACGACGCGCAGCTCGTCCGTCTGCCAGACGAGGTCGATGTTCTCGGCCAGACGGGTGTCGTAGCGGCGGCGGTCCGCCTCGATGACGGGGGTCTCCAGCAGGGCGGCGATACGGCGCAGCTTGTTGAGGACCGAGCGCCTGGCCGCTTCCGTGGGGTGGGCCGTGAAGACCGGGCGAACGTTGAGGTTCCTGACCGTGGCGCGCAGGTGGTCGGGGTCGGCGTCCTTGAGGCGGTCGGCCGTGCGGGCGAGAAGGCTGCCTTCGGCGGCGCGCTTGGCGCGCAGTTCGCGGCCTCGGTGGACCTGCTCGGTGACGTTGGCGAGGTGGAAGTAGGTGGAGAAGGCGCGGACGAGCTTGGCGGCGGTCTCCAGTTCGGTGCCGCGCAGCAGTTCGGCGGCGGCCTCGCCGTCCTCGCGGGTCAGTTGGCGGACCTTCTCCACGAGTTCGAGCAGCTCAGGGCCCTCCTGGCGGACGAGGGTCTCGCCGAGCAGGTCGCCCAGACGGCGGATGTCGGCGCGCAGTTCGCTGCTGGTCGTCGTGGTGACCGTAGCGGTCTGACCGTGGTCGTCGGCACTGCTCACAGGTGCGGCTCCTTGCAGTGTGGAGGCTCGGCGGGTGGGTACCCGGCGGGTGTCCGGGCGGGCAGGCCGCGCCGGAACCGGTGTGCCGGGCGGCATAGGGGCGGGGCATCCGGGAAGAAAAGAGAGCGGACCGCGCTGTCCGACCGACTCAAGGATAGGTGTCGAGGGGGACGCGCATGATTTCGGGCTCTTGCCGCCGGGCGACGCGCTGACATACTTACGACGCCGTAGGTTACGCAACCGTAGGGAGCCTGAATCCGTGGGCGACCTCGGATTCCGTACCCCCGGCATCTGCCAGGACCCACCACCCCCCAGGGGATGCGCATGACCACCTCACCTTCCGACGCGCTCGAAGACGCTGGGAAGACGCCCGACGACTCCTCACTGCCCTCGGCCACGCTGGGTGGCGAACAGAAGCGTTCGCTCGAACAGATCACGCTTCTCCTCTTCATCATCGTCCCGTTCCTGGCTGTGCTGGCGGCGGTGCCGCTGGCGTGGGGCTGGGGGGTGAGCTGGCTGGACCTCGGCCTGCTCGTCTTCTTCTACTACCTGGGCTGCCACGGCATCACGATCGGCTTCCACCGGTACTTCACGCACGGTGCCTTCAAGGCGAAGCGGCCGTTGCGGATCGCGCTCGCCATCGCCGGTTCGATGGCGGTGGAGGGTCCGCTGGTGCGCTGGGTGGCCGACCATCGCAAGCACCACAAGTTCTCGGACGCGGAGGGTGATCCGCATTCGCCGTGGCGGTTCGGGGAGACGGTTCCGGCGCTGATGCGGGGCCTGTGGTGGGCGCACATCGAGTGGATGTTCGACGAGGAGCAGACACCGCAGGACAAGTACGCGCCCGATCTGATCAAGGACCCGGACATCCGGGCGATCTCCCGCCAGTTCATCTGGTGGGCGATGCTGTCGCTGGCGCTGCCCGCGCTGATCGGCGGTCTGGTGACGATGTCCTGGTGGGGCGCGTTCACGGGCTTCTTCTGGGGCTCGCTGGTGCGTGTCTGCCTGCTCCATCACGTCACCTGGTCGATCAACTCGATCTGCCACGCGGTGGGCAAGCGCCCCTTCAAGTCGCGGGACCGTTCGGGGAACGTTTGGTGGCTGGCCGTGCTGTCGTGCGGTGAGTCCTGGCACAACCTGCACCATGCCGACCCGACGTCGGCGCGGCACGGTGTGATGCGTGGGCAGGTCGACTCCTCGGCGCGGCTGATCCGCTGGTTCGAGAAGCTCGGATGGGCCTATGACGTGCGCTGGCCGTCACGCTCGCGTATCGATTCCCGCCGGAACACGGACCTGGACGGCTCTCGGCGCCGGAAGGAGCCGGCGAAGGCGGCATGATTGACGGCGTGGCGACCGACTCCAGCAGCACTCCGAGCAATGAGAAACCGCGGCGCCCCCGCCGCACCCGGATGACGGGTGCCGAGCGCCGGGCCCAGTTGCTGGAGATCGGCCGCACGCTGTTCGCCACGAAGGGCTTCGAGGCCACGTCGGTGGAGGAGATCGCGGCCAAGGCCGGTGTCTCCAAGCCGGTGGTGTACGAGCACTTCGGCGGCAAGGAGGGCCTGTACGCGGTGGTCGTTGACCGCGAGATGCGGCGCCTGCTGGACATGGTGACGAGTTCCCTGACGGCGGGGCATCCCCGCGAACTGTGCGAGCAGGCGGCGTTCGCGCTCCTCGACTACATCGAGGAGTACACGGACGGCTTCCGCATCCTGGTGCGCGACTCCCCCATCCCCCAGTCGACGGGTTCCTTCGCGTCGCTGATCTCGGACATCGCCACCCAGGTGGAGGACATCCTGGGCCGCGAGTTCAAACGCCGCGGCTTCGACCCCAATCTGGCCCCGCTGTACGCCCAGGCCCTGGTCGGCATGGTCGCGCTGACGGGCCAGTGGTGGCTCGACGTACGCCGTCCGCGCAAGGCGGAGGTGGCGGCGCACCTGGTGAACCTGGCTTGGCACGGGCTGGACGGCCTGGAGGCGAAGCCGCGCCTGATAGGGCGGCGGAAGGCTTGAGGGTGACTGCGGAGTGCTTCGGCTGACCGCGAGGCCGCCTTGTGCAACCGTGGGCGCGTGACTGAGGCCACGATCGGCAAGGCCGGTTCCCGGCTCGGCGAACTCGTTCGCCGAGCGGCGCACGGCGAGACGATCGCCATCACCGACGACGAGGGGTGACCGCGCTGCTGGTCTCTCCCCAGGTCATCGCGGGCCTCGAAGACCCCCTGGCCGTTGCCGACCACCAGCGCCGCAAGGCCGAGGGCACCGTCGGGCCGGGCATTCCACGCGCTGAGGTCAGGCGGACGCGCGGCCTCACCCCGTAGGCACCGGCTCCAGGAACTCCAGCCGGTTGCCCACGGGGTCGGAGGCATAGAAGCGCAGGTGGCCCGGCAGACCGCCGTCCCAGGTCACCTGCACCCCGTGGGCCTCCAGTCGGGCCGCGTACGCCTCGATGCCGGTGACCCGTAGCCCGGGGTGGGCCTTCCGGGCAGCTCGGAAATCGGGCTCCACCCCCAGATGGAGCCGCGCGGTCCCCGCCCGGAACCAGCACCCGCCCCGGGCGGCCGGCGCCGGTGGCTTCGGTGTCTCGGTCATGCCGAGGACGTCGACGTAGTACGCGCGCAGCTCGTCCTCCGTGCCGGGCGGCGCGGCCAGTTGCACATGGTCGATGCCGACGATCACTTCCCCGCCCCCCGTTCCCCGCCCTTCCGGGCCACGGCGAACAGGCGCTGGAAGGGCAGCACGGTGCCGTACTCCTCCGTCGGATACACCGCGCGCAGCAGGTCGCGGTACTCGGTGAGGAACGCGTCCCGGGCCTCGGGGTCGTCGGCCAGGGCGGTGAGCACGGGCCGCAGGCCGGTCCCCTTGACCCAGTCGAGCACCGGGTCCTCCCCCTGCAGGACGTGGAGATACGTCGTCTCCCACACGTCCGTCTCGCAGCCGAGCCGGGCGAGCCGGTCGAGGTAGACGAGGGGTGGGTGCACGGAGTCCTCGCGGCGCAGCACCTCGCCGAGGCGGCTCTTCCAGCGGGCGCCGGTGCCGAGTTCGCGCATGAGGGTGTGCAGGGGCGCGTCGAGGTTGTTCGGCACCTGGAAGGCGAAGGTGCCGCCGGGCGCGACGGCGTCCAGCCAGGCCGGGAACGCGTCGAGGTGCCCTTCGACCCAGTGGAGGGCGGCGTTGGAGACGATCAGGTCGTACGTCTCGGAGGGCGTCCACCGCGAGGCGTCGGCGTGGGCGAAGTCGAGGTGGCCGCCGCCGGCCGTGGGGCCCGCGTATCGCGCAGCCCGTTCCAGCATCGGCGCGGAGTTGTCGTATCCGGTGATGTGCGCGGTGGGCCAGCGGTCGGCGAGTACGGCGGTGACGTTGCCGGGGCCGCAGCCGAGGTCGGCGATGTGGGGAGGCCCTGCGGGCGGGGCCGTGGGGAGGTCGGGGACGCGGGCGAGGAGGTCGGTGAAGGGACGGGCGCGGTGGTCGGCGTGGCGGAGGTACTGGGCGGGGTCCCAGGTGGGTGTGGTCATACGGCTACCCTCCCGCGAGATATATCTCGACGTCAAGAGATTCCATACCGAGATGCTCGATATCAAGAGACTCCACATCGACACAACCACTACACTGATCGTCATGGAGGACGAGGTCGATCGGCTGGTCGCTGCGTGGCGCCGGGAGCGCCCGGACCTCGACGTGGAACCACTCGAAGTACTCAGCCGGGTCAGCAGGCTGGCGCGGCATCTGGACCGTGCGCGCAGGCTGGCGTTCGCAGAGCACGCCCTGGAACCCTGGGAGTTCGACGTCCTGACCGCGCTCAGGCGCGCCGGAGACCCGTATCAGCTCTCCCCCGGTCAGCTCCTCACCCAGACCCTGGTCACCTCCGGCACGATGACGAACCGCATCGACCGGCTGACCAAGAAGGGCCTGGTGGAGCGCCTCCCCGACCCCACCGACCGTCGAGGGGTGCTGGTCCGGCTCACGACGGAGGGGCAGGACCGGGCGGATCAGGCGCTCGCGGGTCTGCTGGACCAGGAGCGCGCGATCCTGGCGGAACTCTCGCGCGGGCAGCGAGGCGAACTGGCCGGGCTGCTACGCCAGTTGACGGCACCGTTCGACAACATCCCCGGCTGACACCCGGGTTCGGGGACACGTCGGACCGGCCGGGTGGGTCGGGCGCTGCTGCCGGTCGTCAGGCGCTGCTGCTCTCCTCCACCGTGATGCGCCCCCCGTGTCCCAGGTCGACGGGGCCGACGCCGGCCCGCCGGGCCAGCGCGACGGCGGCGAGGGTGGAGTGGACGCCCAGCTTGCCCAGCACGTTCTGCATATGGGTGCGCACGGTGTGCGGGGAGAGGAACAGCCGTTCGGCGACGGCCTTGCGGCCCAGACCGGCGACCATGCACCGCAGTACCTCCCGCTCCCGGGGTGTCAACGACTCGACGAGCCGTTCACTCTCGGTGCGGTGCTTGCGGGCGGCGGTCAGCTCGCGCAGCACCCCGGTGAGGAGGGCGGGCGGCAGATGCGTCTCGTCGCGCAGTACGCCCCGTATGACGGTCAGCAGCCGGGACAGCGAGCAGTCCTTGGCGACCCACCCGGAGGCACCCGCCTGCAGAGCGAGCGCGGCCCTGCGGGGGTCGTCCTTCTCGGCGAGGACGACCGTCCGTACGTGCGGATGTCCCGAACGGACGCCCGCGACCAGCGAGATGCCGTCGACCAGGCCCTCCGTGTTGCCCTCCTGCACGGGCACCGCCGGACGCGCCCCGGGCACGTTGCCGCCCAGTTCTGAGTCGACGAGCAGGACGTCGAACCGGCGGCCCTCGGCCACCGCGCGCTCCATGCTGCGCAGCGCGGCGGGACCGCTGCCGGCGGCGGAGACGTCGACGTCGGGCTCCGCGGCCAGTGCGGCGGCGAGCGACTCGGCGAAGATGCGATGGTCGTCGACGACCAGGACTCGGATGCGAACCACTGAAACCCCCTTCCCCGAGCTCCTCAAGAGCTGGGGACACCCAATCGTCGGGGGGACAACCCGTGCGACACGATGCCCGGAGCAATCCCCGGCTGCTGTTGCCGGCCTGGAACGGGGCTGCCGCAGTCACCGGCGCGCGGCAGCCGCCGTGCGATGACTGCTACCCCCACTCCGGGCGTCGTACCCGGCTGTCTCGCCCCCTGATCAGCACCGGCCCCCACCGGTGCTGTTCATCAGGGTACGGCTGGGAGGCAGGAGCGGAAGGTAATTCGCAGAACTGATTGGCCAGCGCGTTTATGGTGTGCCGCATGTTTCGTATTGAGACAGAAGTCGACAAGGAATGGCTCTCCGTTCTCCGGTCGCGGTTGCGCGAGGCGAACACGGCGGCCTCACCTGTCCTGCGCGCTCTGCGCGGCACCCCCGCCGAGCGCGAACTCCCGCTCCACGTATGGGCGTTGGACGAGGAGGGGAACCTGGCCGGCGGCCTGGTCGGCCACACCTGGACCACCTGGCTGCACGTGGCGTACCTCTGGGTCGACACCCGGCACCGGGGCAGGGGCCTGGGCTCCCACCTCCTCGCGAAAGCGGAGCACACGGCACGGGAGGAGCGCGCGTGCACGAACGCACGCCTGGAGACCTGGGACTTCCAGGCACCGGATTTCTACCGCGGGCAGGGGTACGAGGTGGTGTGCGTGATCCCGGACTATCCACCGGGGGTCACGGAGTACACGCTGACGAAGCGGCTGGTGCCGGGGACTTGAGGCCGGGGTCAGAGTTCCTTGAGCGCGTCCAGGGTGATGTCGACGTCGATGTCGTAGGGCGCGGTGAGTTTCAGGTGGTCGTGATGGATGCCGGTGAGGGCGTAGGTCTTGTTCACCGGGTCGATCTCGTACGCACGGACCACCGGGTGCTGGTTGGGGTCGGCCATCTCCACGAGCCAGAAGTAGGGGATGCCGGCGGCCGCGTACTTACGGGGCTTGGCATCACGGTCGCGAGCCTCGGAGTCGGGCGAGACGACCTCTACGGCGAGCAGGACGTCCCCGGCTTCGAACCGGGTGAGATCCGGTCCGGTGACCGCGCCCGCACGGACGACGCTGACATCGGGCTCGGGGCCGTTACGACGGTCCAGAACGACGGTCATCTCGCGGCGGACCTTCAGTTCCTCAGGGACCGTACGGCGCAGACCGGTCGCCAGAAGGTCGATCATCGTGCTGTGAAAATCCCGCTGCGGACTCACAAAAACCAGGCTCCCGTCGATCAGCTCTGTGTGCGGCGGGAGGTCGGGCAGCGTGAACAGGTCGTCCACGGTGTATCCGTCCTGGGGCGGCACCGGCCAGCGGCAGCCGGGCTCAGCGGTCGGCTCGGCGACGGGCTCGGCGGTCATGATTCCTCCCATGGACGGAATTCTCGGCCTGTGCCCTCACGGTAGCGGCCGGACTCCGGAGCCGTCATCACGAAGGGTGACGGGGTGATCGGGAATCACCTCTTCGCGCTCACCACGGGCCTTTACCCCGGTCTCAGACAAGACCCAGGTAAGTCTCAGGTAAGAGTTCTAACGTGCCGCCCCATGAGCATCCTGCGGAAGCTGAACTCCAAGCTCGCCGAGACGACGGGCTTCCAGGTCCGCCGGGTCCCCGCGCCCAGGCCCGCCGCGAGCGCCGGCGCCGGCACCCTGGACGCCGTGCCGAAGCCTCGTTCACCGCGTCCGGCGCGGCCGCCGGCCGCGCCCCGGCACCCCGTGGACCCGGTGGTCGACCGGCTCCTGAACCGGCCGGTCTTCGTCCTGGCACCCGTGCGCTCGGGCTCGACGCTGCTGCGCATGATGCTGGGCGCCCACTCCGAACTGCACGCCTCGCACGAGCTGCATCTGACCGGCCTGGAGGTGTACTTCAAGTCCGGGAGCCCCACGGAACGCTCCTTCGAGGCGCTCGGCCTCGGCTACGAGGATCTGGAGGGCCTGCTCTGGGACCGCGCTCTGCACCGGGAACTGGTCAAGTCGGGCAAGCCGTTCATCGTGGAGAAGACCCCGGGCAACACCTTCCAGTGGCAGCGGATCGCCGAGACCTGGCCCGACGCGCGGTTCGTCTTCCTGCGCCGCCACCCGGCCGCGGTGTCCCGCTCCTGGCACGAGGCGGTCCCCGACCGTACCCGGGAGGAGGCGGCGACCCGGGTCCTCCAGTACATGGAGGCGATGGAGGAGGCCCACGCGAAACTCGGCGGCCACATCCTCACGTACGAGGACCTCACCTCCGACCCGGCCGCCGAACTCCGCGCCCTCTGCGGCTTCCTGGAGCTGGACTGGCAGCCCGGCATGCTGGACTACGGCAGCAGCCTGGAGGGCGCGGTCCTCGGCGGCGGCTTCGGCGACTGGAACGACAAGATCCGCTCGGGAAAGGTCCAGCCGGACCGACCGGCTCCGGCCGCCGACGAGATACCCGGGGTGCTGCGGGAGATGTGCCGGGCCTGGGGGTATCTGTAGGGCGGATTCAGTGAGCCCAGGGCGGCGTGACGATGCTGCCGTCGGCCAGTTCGGCGCTGAGTCCGACGCTTGTGGTGACCCACATGTGCGCGGGCCGGTCGGTGGTGTTGGCGACCGTCAGTTCGGAGCCTGCCGGAGCCACCGCCGCGTCGCCGGCGCCGAGTTCGGCGCTCTCGCCGCCGATGGTGAGCCGGAGGCGGCCGGACAGGACGTAGAAGGTCTCCTCGTGACTGATCGTGTGGGCCACACCCACCGTTCCGGCCGGGACCTCGGCACGCCAGGAGGCGAGGTCCCGGCTGCCCGTGTCCGGGCGGACGTAGGAAACGAAGCGGACCCCGTGGATCTCGTGAACGGCGGCCTCGTTGCTGCGGACGAAAGGCATGCCAACCTCCTCATGGACAAGCTGCTTGTCCATAAAGACAAGCAGCTTGACGAGTTATAGTCAACCCATGGATGACGCTCTGGCCTTCTCCGCAGTCGTGCTGGCCCTCTCCGGGCAGTTGGTGCAGGAGATCCACGACCGCGTGACCCAGCAGGGATTCGAGGACCTGCGCCCGGCGCACGGCTTCGCCTTCGTCCGCATCTCGCTGGGTGACGCCACCACGGCCGACGTGGCCGAGCACCTCGGGGTGACCAAGCAGGCCGCCGCCCAGCTGGTCGAGGACCTGGTCCGCAAGGGATACGTGGTGCGCCGTCCGCACCCCCACGATGCCCGGGCCCGGCTCCTGGAACTGACCGAGACCGGCTGGGCCGCCACTCGCGCCGCCGACCAGGCGGCCCGGGCCACCGTCGCCCCATGGCGCGAGGCGCTGGGCGAGGCACGCTTCAGCGAACTCGTCGCCGACCTGACCCGGCTCGCGCCACCGGGGCCGATCCGCCCCGCCTGGTGAACCAGCCAGCGGCAGCGGTGACGCCGGGTCCGCCCATTGGCTGTCGCGGGGAGGGTCAGGCGCGGTAGGGGTGGGTGAGGGTCATCGGGGCCGTCGATGCCCCCTCACCTGAAGCGCCGAGACCTCACCCTCAGCGAACCCGTCGCGCCCCCGCCGAAGGCACCGCCGCGAAGACCCGGGGGGCCGTGTACCCGGCCGTGCTGAACGCCGATTCCACCGCCTTGGCGACGCGGTCCGCGTCGTCCGCCTCGACCAGGACGATCGCCGAGCCGCCGAAGCCGCCGCCCGTCATACGGGCGCCCAGGGCGCCGGACTCGACCGCGGCTTCGACCACCAGGTCGAGTTCCGGGCACGAGACCTGGAAGTCGTCGCGGAGGGAGGCGTGGCCCTCGGTGAGGATCGGGCCGATGGCGCGGGTGTCGCCGCCCGACTTCAGCAACTCCACCACCCGTTCGACCCGGTGGTCCTCGGTCACCACGTGGCGTACCAGGCGGCGTACCTCCTCGTCGGCGCCGGCGTCGGTCAGCCGTGCCAGCGCCCCGTCGAGGTCGTCGTAGGGAACGTCCCGCAGCGCGTTGACGTCGAGGAGCTCCGCACCCTTCTCGCAACCCGCGCGGCGCTTGCCGTACTCGCCCTCGCTGTGGGAGTGCTTGACCTGGGTGTCCACGACCAGCAGGCGCATGCCCTCGGCCGCGAGGTCGAAGGGGATCTGGTCCTGGGAGAGGTCCCGGGTGTCCAGGAAGAGGGCGTGCCCGTCGGTGCAGCACGCCGACGCCGTCTGGTCCATGATGCCGGTCGGAGCGCCCACGTACACGTTCTCCGCGCGCTGGCACAGGCGGGCCAACTGCCAGCGTTCCAGGCCGAGTTCGTGCAGGTCGTTCAGGGCGAGGGCGATCACGACCTCCAGCGCCGCCGACGACGACAGGCCCGCGCCCGTCGGTACCGTCGACGTGAGGTGGATGTCCGCGCCGGACGCGACCGACTCGTGGCCCGCGTCCAGCAGCGCCCAGATCACGCCCGCCGGGTACGCCGTCCAGTTCTTGTCCGACTCGGGTGTCAACTCCCCCACCCGCAGCTCGACGACGCCGCCCTCGATGTCCGACGAGTGCAGGCGTACGACGCCGTCCGTGCGGCGGGAGACCGCTGCCAGCGCCGTGTGCGGCAGGGCGAAGGGCATGACGAAGCCGTCGTTGTAGTCGGTGTGCTCACCGATCAGGTTGACCCGGCCCGGCGCCGCCCACACTCCCTCCGGCGCCGATCCGTACAGCCCCTCGAAAACCCCGGCAACCTCGGCAGCCTCGGCGACATCCGCAGTCGTCATGCCCTCTACCTCTTACCTCTCGTGTGTTCCAGTACCGCTGGTTGCCGCTAGTTGCCGCTGGTCCGCTGCGCGAACTCCCACGCGTCCGCGACGATCCCCGACAGGTCCGACCGGGTCGGGTTCCAGCCGAGGCGGGTCCGGGCCCGGTCGGCGGAAGCGACCAGGACCGCCGGGTCGCCGCCCCTGCGCGGGGCCACGACCTCCGGGATCGGGTGGCCGGTGACCTGGCGTACCGTCTCGACGACCTCGCGGACCGAGAAGCCCTCGCCGTTGCCGAGGTTGCAGATCAGGTGTTCGCCCGCGGTGGCGGCCGTCAGGGCCAGCAGGTGGGCGTCCGCCAGGTCGGCGACGTGGATGTAGTCCCGTACGCAGGTGCCGTCGGGGGTCGGGTAGTCCTCGCCGAAGACCGAGATCGCGTCCCGCCTGCCCTGGGCGACCTGGAGGACGAGGGGGATCAGGTGGGACTCGGGGTCGTGGCGCTCGCCCTGGGTGGCGTACGCGCCGGCGACGTTGAAGTAGCGGAGGGAGACCGCGGCCAGGCCGTGGGCCGTCGCCTCGCTGGTGATCATGTGGTCGACGGCCAGCTTGGTGGCGCCGTAGGGGTTCGTCGGGGCCGTGGGGGCCGTCTCGACGATCGGGGTCGTCTCCGGCTCGCCGTACGTCGCGGCGGTCGAGGAGAAGACCAGCTTGCGTACGCCGGCCTCGCGCATCGCCGAGAGCAGCGCCATCGAGCCGCCGACGTTGTTGTCCCAGTACTTCTCGGGCTTGACGACCGACTCGCCGACCTGGGAGGAGGCCGCGAAGTGGAGCACCCCGTCGAAGGAGGCGTCCAGCCACTTGGCGGCGTCCTTGATGTCGCCCTCCACGAACGTGGCACCTGCCGGGACGCCCTCCCGGAAGCCCGTCGAGAGGTTGTCGAGGACGACGACCTCGTGGCCGGCCTCCAGCAGGTGCTGGGCGACCACCCCGCCGACATAGCCCGCACCACCGGTGACCAGGTACTTACCGCTCATGAACTCGCTACCTCTCGCAGTCGCTGGGCCGCGGATTCCGGCTGGATGTCGTTGATGAAGACGCTCATCCCCGACTCGGAGCCCGCGAGGAACTTCAGCTTGCCGGAAGTACGGCGAATGGTGAAAAGCTCGAGGTGGAGGCCGAAGTCGTCGCGGTTGACGCCCTCGAACTCGTCCAGCGTGCCGAACGGCGCCTGGTGCCAGGCCGCGATGTACGGCGTCGGCGGTTCACCTTCGCCGAAGATCCGGTCGAAGCGCCTCAAGAGTTCCAGGTAGACCTTGGGGAACTCTGTGCGGGCGTCCTCGTCGAGCGCCAGCAGGTCCGGCACCCGGCGACGCGGGTACAGGTGCACCTCGTAGGGCCAGTGGGCGGCGTACGGCACGAAGGCCACCCAGTGGTCGGTCGCCAGGACGAGGCGCTCGCCGGCGAGTTCCGTCTCCAGGATCGAGTCGAAGAGGTTCTCGCCGCCCGTCGCCTCCTTGTGCGCGGCCACCGAGCGGAGCATCAGGGCCGTACGGGGGGTGGTGAAGGGGTACGCGTAGATCTGGCCGTGCGGATGGCCGAGGGTGACGCCGATCTCGGCGCCGCGGTTCTCGAAGCAGAACACCTGCTCGACGGCGGGGAGGTGCGACAGCTCCGACGTCCGGTCGGTCCACGCCTCCAGAACCAGCCGCGTCTGCTCCTCGGTGAGGTCGGCGAAGGTCGAGTTGTGGTCGGAGGTGAAGCAGACCACCTCGCAGCGCCCGGAGTCGCCGGCCAGGGAGGGGAAGCGGTTCTCGAAGACGACCACGTCGTACGACGAGTCCGGGATCTCGCTCAGCCGGTCGCCCTCGGTCGGGCAGAGGGGGCACTCGTCGGCCGGCGGGTGGTAGATGCGGCCCTGGCGGTGCGAGGCGATCGCCACGTCGTCGCCGAGCAGCGGGTCCCGGCGCACCTGCGACGTGGTGACCGTGCGCTCCAGGGGGCGCCGGTCCACCGCGTCACGCACCGTGTCGTCGCGCAGGTCGTAGTAGATGAGCTCACGACCGTCGGCGAGCCTCGTCGAGGTCTTCTTCACGCCGGACTCTCCATCCGTACAAAGCCGGCCACAACCAGCCAGTACAAGCCAAGACAAGCTTCAAACAGAACCGAACACATCAAATCATAAATCCACAACCACCGGTATACCCAGGAGAGCCGTGAAACGTCAGCGGAG
>NZ_AEJB01000498.1 GCF_000331005.1 Streptomyces turgidiscabies Car8 | reverse complement strand
AAGCTTGATGAGCGACGCTCCCACGGCTTGTAGGCACACGGTTTCAGGTACTATTTCACTCCGCTCCCGCGGTACTTTTCACCATTCCCTCACGGTACTATCCGCTATCGGTCACCAGGGAATATTTAGGCTTAACGGGTGGTCCCGCCAGATTCACACGGGATTTCTCGGGCCCCGTGCTACTTGGGTGTCTCTCAAACGAGCCGTTGATGTTTCGACTACGGGGGTCTTACCCTCTACGCCGGACCTTTCGCATGTCCTTCGCCTACATCAACGGTTTCTGACTCGCCTCACAGCCGGCAGACTGTGAAAGAGAGATCCCACAACCCCGCATACGCAACCCCTGCCGGGTCTCACACGTATACGGTTTGGCCTCATCCGGTTTCGCTCGCCACTACTCCCGGAATCACGGTTGTTTTCTCTTCCTGCGGGTACTGAGATGTTTCACTTCCCCGCGTTCCCTCCACACACCCTATGTGTTCAGATGTGGGTGACAGCCCATGACGACTGCCGGGTTTCCCCATTCGGAAACCCCCGGATCAAAGCCTGGTTGACGACTCCCCGGGGACTATCGTGGCCTCCCACGTCCTTCATCGGTTCCTGGTGCCAAGGCATCCACCGTGCGCCCTTAAAAACTTGGCCACAGATGCTCGCGTCCACTGTGCAGTTCTCAAACAACGACCAACCACCCACCACCCCACCCCTACAGGGCGAGTTCACTGGGGCCGGCACTGAAGACACAACCTCACGGCCATACCCTCAGACACCCAACAGCGTGCCCGACACCCTTCACCGCTTCCCTCATCGTTCCACGCCCCGAAGGACAGTA
>NZ_AEJB01000497.1 GCF_000331005.1 Streptomyces turgidiscabies Car8 | reverse complement strand
TTCAGGTACTGGCCCGGCAGTTCACCCGCCGACACCTCCAGTACCCCCCGCTCCGTGACCAGCCCCGTCACCAGCCGCCCCGGCGTCACGTCGAACGCCGGGTTGTGACCGCGTGACTCCGCGGGGGCCGTGCGGACGCCCGCCCACTCCAACACCTCGTTCTCGCCCCGGAGTTCGATGTGGATGTCGTCGCCGGTGGCCGTCGCCAGGTCCACCGTGGTCGTCGGCGCCGCCACCAGGAACGGGATTCCGGCGTCCGCACAGGCCAGCGCGACCCCGACCGTGCCGACCTTGTTGGCGGTGTCCCCGTTCGCGGCGATACGGTCCGCCCCGACGATCGCCGCGTCGACCTCGCCGCGCAGGATCGTGCCCGCCGCGGCCCCGTCCGCCTGGACGTAGTGCGGGATGCCCTCCTGGACCAGCTCCCAGGCGGTCAGGCGCGAGCCCTGGAGCAGCGGGCGCGTCTCGTCGGCGTACACGAGCTCCAGCCGGCCTCGTGCGTGCAGTTCACGGATGACGCCAAGTGCCGTACCCCATCCGGCTGTTGCGAGCGCGCCGGTGTTGCAGTGGGTCAGGATGCGCAGCGGGCGGTCCCCGACGGTGTCGGCGACGCGCTTGAGCAGCCAGTCGGCGCCGTGCGCGCCCATCGCGCGGTTGCCCTCGACGTCCTCGCGCTGCACGGCGGCGGCCTCTTCGAGTACGGCCTCCAGGCCCTCCTCGAAGCGGGTCATGACCCGGTCCACGCACACCATGAGGTTGACCGCGGTGGGCCGGGCCTCGCGGATCCGGGCCACGGCCTCGCGCACCTGGGCCTGCGTCCAGCCCTCACGCCCGCCCTGGAGCAGCGCCAGGGCGACCCCGTACGCGCCCGCCGCGCCGATCGCCGGCGCGCCGCGCACGACGAGCCGCTGGATCGCGTCCACCAACGCGTCCACATCACGGACGTCCCTGGTCTCGTGGCGGTGCGGGAGCAGGGTCTGGTCGATGAGCGCGAGGCTGTTTCCGGTCCAGCCGACGGCGCGCAGTTCCTGGGGCATGACGGGACGCTCCTGAAGTTCCGGCGGTGCGCGACACCGTACATGACCTCGAAGAACCACAGTTCGAGACAGCTGGGCCGGTGGCCGAATTCCGGTGTTAGAGTCCAGCACCCGCACCAGTAGGGCCCATGTGAAGGAGGACGCGTGCCGCTCACCATGCGCCGCTTCCTCGATCACGGCCACTGTGCGAGCGACGGCTGTCGACGCTGACCCGTCCCCCTCGGCGTCCCCGTCCCGTTCCTCGTCTTTCCTCTCCCCACCCCCGGGCTCAGCGCAGAGCGCGGGCTGTGCCGTACGTGCCTTTCGGAAGGTCCCCGATGCCTCGCAGATCCCGTCGTACGCTCCCGCTCGCCGCCATGACCGTGCTGCTCGTCGCCGGCGCCACCGCCTGCAACGCCGCCGCGAAGGGCGACGCGTCGTCCGACAGCAGCGCGGGCAGCACGTCGTTCACGCTCGTCACACCGGACGCCGTCGGACAGAACGAGTTCCTCAAGCTGGCCGTGACCGGCGTCAAGGCCGCCGCGAAGGCGCACAACGGGACCGAGAAGGTGTTCGAGTCCACCGACACCGCCTCCCAGCAGCAGAACGTGCAGGCCGCCGTCGACGCGAAGCCCGATGTCGTCGTGCTGGTCGGCTTCGAGTTCGCGGACCTGGTCGCACAGCAGGCGGCGGCCCACCCGAAGCAGCAGTTCCTGATGATCGACGCGTGCACGACCAGGGCAGTCGACAACGTCAGCTGCGGGGTCTTCCGCGAGCACGAGGGCGTCTTCCTCGCGGGCGCCGAGGCGGGGCTGCTGAGCAGGAGCGGCAAGGTCGGCGCGGTGGACGTGCTGGACACTCCCGTGTTCCGGCGCTTCAGCGACCCGTTCGCGGCCGGCGCCCAGCATGTCGCCGCGAAGACGGAGACCGGTACCCGCTTCGTCGGCGGCCAGTCTCCGTTCGACGACTCGGCGCGCGCCAAGGAACAGGCGAACGACCTGCTGTCCAAGGGCTACGACCAGCTGATGGCGGCGGCCGCGGCCGGCAACTACGGCGTGTTCGAGGCCGCCAAGGCGAAGGGCGCGTTCGCGTACGGCGTCGACGTCAACCAGTGCCCCTCGGCGCCCGGCACAGTCGTCGACAATGTGATCAAGCGCACGGACATCGCCGTGGAGAAGGGCATCGAGCAGGTCCTCGCCGGTCAGACGGGCACGACCACCTCGTACGGTCTGAAGGAGGGCGGCATCAGCCTCACGGGTCTGGAGAAGGGCGTCGCCTCGTCCAAGTGCGTGATCGCCGAGCACCCCGACGTCCTGACGAAGATCGAGGCGCTGCGCGACCAGATCGTGTCCGAAGAGCTGACGGTCGATGACCCCGCCGCCGTCGGCTGACCCTGAGGCGGCGGCCGTCGAGCTCCGGGGAATCACCAAGCGGTTCCCCGGCACGCTCGCCAACGACTCCGTCGACCTGACCGTCCGGCGCGGCGAGATCCACGCCCTGATGGGCGAGAACGGCGCCGGCAAGTCGACACTGATGTCGGTCCTGTACGGGATGGAGCGCCCGGACACCGGTTCGGTCCGGGTGGACGGGCGCGAGGTCGTCTTCGCCGATCCCGGTGACGCGATGGCCGCCGGGCTCGGCATGGTCCACCAGAGCTTCAAGCTGTTCGACTCGCTCACGGTCGCCGAGAACGTGGTGTACGCCGCCGAGCCGCGCCGTTTCGGCCTGGTGGACCGGGGCGCGGCCCGCCGCCGGGTGCGTGAGCTGGCCGAGGAACACGGCCTCGCGGTCGATCCGGACGCCCGGGTCGGTGACCTGCCCGTGGGGCTGCGCCAGCGCGTGGAGATCCTGAAGCTGCTGCACCGCGGCGCCCGGACGCTCATCCTCGACGAGCCGACCGCGGTCCTCACGCCCGCCGAGGCGGACGCGCTGTTCGCCGTCCTCAAGTCCCTTGCCGCACAGGGCCGTTCGGTCATCCTGGTCACCCACAAACTGCGTGAGGTCCTGGAAGGCAGCGACCGTGTCACGGTGTTGCGGGACGGCCGGGTCGTCGCCGGGCTGGTCACCGCCGAGACGTCCGCCGCCGAGATCGCCGCCGCGATGACCGGCCGCGCCGTGGAACTCGACCGCGTCCACGCCCCAGGCACCCCGGGTGACGTGATCCTGGACGTCACCGGCCTCGCCACGGCCGGTGTGCGGGACGTGCGACTCAGTGTCCGCACCGGGGAGATCGTCGGCATCGCGGGCGTCGCCGGCAACGGCCAGAGCGAACTGGTGGAGGCGCTGGCCGGACTGCGGCCGGTCACCTCGGGCCGGGTCGTCCTGCTCGGCGACGACATCACGCACGCCACCGCGACCGAGCGGCGCGCCAGGGGCCTCGCGTACGTCCCCGAGGACCGGCACGCCGTGGGTACGGCGCCCGCCGCGTCGGTCGCGGACAACCTGGCGATGGGCCACCACCGTACGTCGCTGTCCAGACGCGGGCTGCTGCCGCCCGTCGCTGTACGAGGCCACGCACGGCGCCTCGTCGAGCGCTTCGGCATCAAGGCGGCCTCCCCGGAGGTGCCCGCGTCCTCGCTGTCCGGCGGCAACCTGCAGAAGCTGCTCATCGGACGCGAACTCGCCCACGAAGCACCGCTGTTGCTCGTGGAGCAGCCCACGCGCGGGGTCGACATCGGCGCCGTCCAGAACATCCACGACCAGCTGATCGCCTACCGCGACGCCGGCCACGCAGTCCTGCTCGTCTCGGCTGAGCTCAGCGAGATCCGGGGGCTCGCCGACCGGGTCCTGGTGATGTACGAGGGCCGGGTGACGGCGTCGTACACGAAGGCGGAGGCGGACGAACGGACGCTCGGGCTCGCCATGGCCGGCGGCGCCGACAGCCCGGATCCCGCAGCCCCGGTGGAGGTCGGGCACTGACATGGAACAAGCAACCCGAACATCAGCCGTGTCCCGGATCACGAAAGCCCTCCGCTCCCCCGTCGCCTTCTCGGTGCTCGCCGGAGTCGTCGTCGGCGCCCTCTTCCTCGTCGGGACCGGCGCCGATCCCCTCGCCGCGTACGGCGCGGTGCTCAGCGGTTCACTCGGCGCGGACGGCATCGGCTCGACGCTGACCACCCTGACGAGCGTGCTGGGCCTGGCGCTCGCGCTGGCCGTGCCGTTGCGCGCCGGGCTCATCAACCTGGGCGGGGACGGGCAGTTGGTGCTCGGCGGGATGGCGGCGGCCGTGACGGGGCTGTACTCGCCGCTGCCCGCGCCGCTCACCGTCGTCCTCGCGCTGTGCGCGGGCATGGCGGCCGGCGCCGGGTACGCGGCCCTGGCCGCCCTGTGCGAGATCCGGTTCGGCGTGCCGCTGCTGGTGAGCAGCCTGCTGCTCAGCTATCCGGCGGCGTCCTTCGCCTCCTACCTGGCGCGCTACCCGCTCAAGGAACCGGGCTCCAGCCTCCCCCAGACCCGGCAGCTGCCGGACGGGGTCGCGCTGGCCACGTTCGGTTCGTCGACCGTGACGGTCGGGCTGCTGCTGGTCGTGGTGGCCGCCGCCGCGTACTGGTTCACCGACCGGCGCACCGCGTTCGGCTACGAGATGCGGATGACCGGTCTCAACTCCCGGTTCTCCGCCTACGCGGGCGTCGAGCGCGGGGGCCTGACGCTCCGGCTGCTGGCGGTGTCGGGTGCGCTGGCCGGACTCGTGGGCGCCATAGGCGTGTTGAGCTTCCCGTACCGCTTCCTCGACGGCTCGCTCACCGCGTCCGGGTACACCTGGACGGGTCTGACGGCGGCCCTGCTGGCCGGCGCCGCACCTGTCGGCACGGTCCTCGCGTCCTTCTTCTTCGCCGTGCTGCAGGTGGGCGGCCTGTCGATGGAACGGACGACGGAGGTACCGCGCGAGCTGACGCAGATACTCCAGGCGATCGTGATCGTGTTCCTGGCCGCCCGACTGCGCTTCCCGCGTTTTCCACGCCTCACACGCTTCTCCCGCGGACGCGACACCGAGCAAGCCGCACAGAACCCGCAAGGGGAACTGGTCTGATGTTCTTCGACTCCGATCTCCTCATGTCGGCGCTGCGCGCGCTGACGCCCATCCTGCTGGCGGCGCTCGGCGGGGCGATCTGCGAACGGGCGGGCGTCTTCAACATCGGCCTCGAAGGCATGATGCTGATGGGCTGCTTCACCGCCGTGGCCACGAGCTGGTTCACCGGCAGCCCCTGGCTGGGCGTTCTGGCGGCGGCGCTCGCCTCCGCCGCGTACTCCCTGATCCTGGCCGTGGGCGCGGTGACTCTGCGCGGAGACGCCGTGGTGCTCGGAATCGCCCTGAATCTCCTGGCAGTTGGCCTGACCAGCTTCCTCCTCCGTACCGTCTTCGGTGTGCAGGGCACTTTTGACGATCCGTCACTGGCCGGGCTGCCGTTGGTCGGTGGCTTCTCGCCGCTCGCATTTCTGGCGTGGGCGGCGGTCGGCGTGGCCACGCTGATGCTGTCCCGGCATGTGTGGGGGCTCAGGCTGCGCGGGGTCGGCGAGGCACCGGACGCGGCGGCCACGCTCGGCGTGAGTCCGGTCAGGTACCAGTACGGGGCCGTGCTCGTCTCCGGGGTGCTGTGCGGGCTCGCCGGGGCTCAACTCGCCCTGGGCAACGTGACGTTGTTCTCCGAGAACATGACGGCGGGGCGGGGCTGGATCGCCGTGGTCGCGGTGATGCTGGGCCGGGCACTGCCCCTCGGTGTACTGCTGGCGGCGCTGCTGTTCGGCCTCGCGGAGGCGGCCGGCTTCCGTCTCCAGGGCCTCGGCCTGCCCCAGCAGGCGACCGACGCCGCGCCGTACGTCGTCACCCTCGGCGCCCTCTTCCTGACAACCGGCCGCCGCCGTCGCCGACGCGCCCCGTCCTCTTCGCCTTCCCCCTCTCCCTCCTAGTCCCCTTCCGCTGGAGCCGTTTCATGACGCAGGATCTGTTGCCCGTCACCCGGATACCCCTCGCGGGGCTGCCGCCGCGCGCGCTGGTCGTCGGCGACCCGCAGCGCGCCGCTCTCGTCGGCGCCAGGCTGGAGGGCGCGCGCGAGGTGTCGTACCACCGCGAATACCGTGTGTTCACCGGCAGCTGGAAGGGCGTGCCGGTGCTGGTCGCCTCGCACGGGGTGGGCGCCCCGGGGGCGATCCTGCTGTTCCAGGAGCTGGCGGACGCCGGTGTGCGGACCTTCCTGCGGTTCGGTACGGCGGGTGCGATGAAGCCGGGGATCGGCGACGGCGACCTCGTCATCGCCGAGGCGGCCGTCCGGGACGACGGTGTCACCCAGCAGTTGCTGCCCCCGGAGTACCCGGCGGTGTCCTCCCCCGAAGCGGTGCTCGCGCTCCAGCGGGCGGCACGCGAGGCGGGCGCACCTCACCACCGGGGCATCGTGTGGACGCGGGCCGCCTTCCAGCCCGGTCTGCTCCCCCTCTTCTCCTACGAGGGCGCCGGACTCGCCGCCATCGAGATGGAGTTGAGCGCACTGCTGGTGACGGCCTCGCTGCGCGGACTGGTCGCGGGCGGAGTGGTCGTCGTCGACGGGGCGAACGCCGACGAGCTGGTCGACGAGACGGTCACCGGTGGATACAACCCCCACCGGGAGATCGTGGCGGAGGGCGTCGAACGCGGCGCGGTCGTGTCGCTGGAGGCGCTGCGCCTGCTGGCCGAGCAAGAGGCCGACGACGACACCAAGGACAAGGAGCCCCTCGTATGAGTCGTGTGAGCGAGCGGATCGACCTGCTGGTGCACGGCGGTGACGTGCTCACCGTGGACGAGGCCGGCACCTTCGTCGAGGACGGCGCGGTGGCCGTCCGGGACGGCGAGATCGTCGCCGTAGGCCCGACCGAGGAGCTGACAACCCGGTTCACAGCCGACGAGTCCCTTGACGCCGCGAACTGCCTCGTCCTGCCCGGCCTGGTCAACACCCACACCCATCTCGCGATGACGTTTCTGCGCGGCCGGGCCGACGACGTCACCCTTCAGGGCTTCCTGGAGCGCGTGCTGAAGTGGGAGGCCCAGTTGCTGTCGCCGCGGAACGTGGCGGCGGCTGTCCGGGTCGCGCTCGCCGAGAGCGTACGGGCCGGAGTGACCTCCGCGCTCGACATGTACTGGTTCCACTCGGCGGCCGAGCAGGCGGCTCGCGAGGCGGGCTGGCGGCTGCACAGCGGCCCCACCTTCATGGACGTACCGGAACCGCCCGACGCCATCGCCTACGAGGACCGGCTGACGTGGGCCCGCCAGGACCTGGCCGCCCGTGGCACCCCGCGCCCCGGCCACCGCCCGATCCTCTTCGCCCACTCCACCTACACCCTCTCCCCCGACCAGCTCGTCGAGATCGCCGCCCTGGCAAGGGAGTTCGGCGCGCTGCTGCACATCCACGCCGCCGAGAACGCGACCGAGGTCGCCACCGTCGAGGTGCGGTACGGCAAGCGCCCGGTCGAACTGCTCGACTCGCTCGGCCTCCTCGGCCCCGACCTGCTGCTGGCCCACGCCGTGGACCTCACCGGCCCGGAGATCGCGGCGCTGGCCCGCACCGGCACCTCCGTCGCCCACTGTCCCGTCTCGAACCTCAAGCTCGGCTGCGGCATCGCGCCCGTACCCCGGCTGCTCAGCGCCGGTGTGACCGTCGGGCTCGGCACGGACGGCGCCGTCAGCTCCAACACGCTGGACGTGCTGGGGGCGGTGCGGCAGGCGGCCCTCGTCCACAAGGCGGGCGGCGACCCCACGGCGGTCGGCGCCGAACAGGCCGTACGCATGGCGACCGCCGAGGGCGCGAAGGCGCTGGGCCTGGGCGGCCAACTGGGCTCCCTGGAGCCGGGCAAGCGGGCCGACCTGATCGTGGTCGACCTCAGCGCACCCCATCTGCGGCCCCGGCACGACCCCTGGTCGACGCTCGCGTACGCGGCGCACTCGGCGGACGTCCGGGACACCGTCGTGGACGGCCGGGTGCTGATGCGGAACCGGACCCTGACCACCCTCGACGAGGCCGCCGCGCTCGCGGACCTGGAAGCACTCCTCTGACACCGCACCGAGCCGGCAGCCCGCAGGTACCGTTCCGGCCACCATTGGGGCACCCTCGTACGGGCTGACATCGCATTTTGTGCTCCGTTCAGCCCACTGAACCCCCATAATGGCCTGAGACATCGGATGTCTGAACGACTGGGAGGCCCGGCATGGCAGTCACCGACGAGGCGATCGAGAAGATCAAGGGAATGATCGTCTCCGGATCGCTGCGCCCCGGCGACCGGCTGCCCAAGGAGAGCGAGCTGGCCGCCGAACTGGGGCTGTCCCGCAACTCCCTGCGGGAGGCGGTGCGCGCCCTGTCGCTCATCCGCATTCTCGACGTCCGGCAGGGCGACGGCACCTACGTCACCAGCCTCGATCCCCAGCTCCTGCTCGAAGCGATGAGCTTCGTCGTCGACTTCCACCGCGACGACACGGTCCTGGAGTTCCTGGCCGTCCGCCGCATCCTGGAGCCGGCCGCCACCGCGATGGCGGCGGCCCGCATCAGCGAACAGCAGTTGGACGCGCTGGCCGCCCAGTTGGAGCGGCTGGGCGGTGAGCCGTCGGTGGAGGAACTGGTCGCCGCGGACCTGGAGTTCCACCGGGGGATCGTGCAGAGCTCCGGCAACTCGGTGCTCTGTTCTCTCCTCGACGGCTTGTCCGGGCCCACCACCCGCGCCCGGATCTGGCGGGGGCTGACCCAGGAGGACGCGGTCAGCCGCACCCTGCACGAGCACCGGGCGATCCTGGGCGCCCTGCGCGACCGGGACGCGGAGGCGGCGCGGTCGTGGGCGACGGTGCATATCGCCAGCGTGGAGCAGTGGCTGAGGTCGACCCTCTGAGCCCGTTCCCCGGCCGTGCCGCAGCCGTGACTGCGCCCCTGAAAAAGCCCCGGAGACCGTCTCCCGAACGCTCGGATGAATGCGAAGGGATGAGCGGGGGTGGTGCGGGTGGCTCACGAATGGTGTTCCGGGGTGCCTATCGGGGCAGTGATCCGTTCACTCCCCCGTGCAAGGGGGCTGCGGGCGCCCCCGCGGCACGCCGTAAGGTTGGGTGGTCAAGCGAGGGCACATCGGAAGGAGGCGCTGGGTGATCGAGCTGGAGGGGGTTCCCGAGCTGATCGACCCAGTCATGGTGGCCGCGTTCGAGGGTTGGAACGACGCCGGAGACGCCGCTTCCAGCGCGGTCGCGCATCTGGACCGGGAGTGGAAGGGCGAGGTGTTCGCGGCGCTCGACGCCGAGGACTACTACGACTTCCAGGTCAACCGCCCCACCGTCTGGCTGGACGGCGGTGTGCGAAAGATCACCTGGCCGACGACCAGGCTGTCCGTGGTCCGGGTCGGCGGCGACAAGCCCCGTGACCTCGTTCTGGTCCGGGGCATCGAGCCGTCGATGCGCTGGCGCTCGTTCTGCAACGAGCTGCTGGGCTTCGCGCACGAACTCGGCGTGGAGCTGGTGGTGGTCCTGGGCGCCCTGCTCGGCGACACCCCGCACACCCGTCCGGTTCCGGTCAGCGGGGTCACGTCCGACGCGGATCTGGCCCAGCGGATGGACCTGGAGGAGACCAAGTACGAGGGCCCCACGGGCATCGTCGGCATCCTCCAGGAGGCGTGCACGCACGCGGGCGTACCGGCGGTGTCGCTGTGGGCGGCGGTCCCGCACTACGTGTCGCAGCCGCCCAACCCGAAGGCGACGCTGGCCCTCCTGAACCGCCTGGAGGACCTGATCGACATCCGCATCCCGCTGGGCGAGCTGCCCGAGGACGCGCGTGCCTGGCAGGTCGGCGTGGACCAGCTGGCCGCCGAGGACAGCGAGGTCGCGGAGTACGTGCAGACGCTGGAGGAGGCCCGGGACACCGCCGAGCTGCCCGAGGCGACGGGCGAGGCGATCGCCCGCGAGTTCGAACGCTATCTGCGCCGCCGTGACGGCACCGGCCCCGCGGGCCCCGGCCCGACCCCGGGCGGCCACGCCACCGCGGACGGCACCGACAGCGGGTCGTACCTCCGGGACAACCCGGCGGGCCGCCCCAAACCGCAGCCGCCGAAGCCGCCCCAGCTGCCGAGCACGGACGACGAGGACACCCCGGAGGACTGACCCGGT
>NZ_AEJB01000496.1 GCF_000331005.1 Streptomyces turgidiscabies Car8 | reverse complement strand
CCACCTGGCGTTTTCGTCCTGGCTCTGGGTCAGTACAGGGGTGGGCCCGGTTCGGGGTCGGGGACCGGCTCGGGGCCCGGGGGTTGTGGGATCGGCGACGGGGCCGGGTCCGGCGGTACGGGGGTCGGCCCCGGGGGCTGGGGTTCCGGGTCGGGGCCCGGCGGGGGACCCGGAGTCGGGTCCGGGTAGGGGCCGGGGGTGGGGCCCGGCGGTACGGGGTGGGGATACGGGTCCGGTTGCGTCACTGTGTCCTCCAGCCAGTGGGTTCGTCGGCTCTGGACTTCTCCCCCGCGTACCCGGCGCACGCGCCCCCACTCACTCCGTCGCGCCACGCGCCCGCGACCAGGTGGATCACACGGTCAGCGTCGGCCGGCTTCAGCAGCCCGTGCCGCCGCCGCACCCGCCGCCAGACCCGGCCGGGGGCTGGACAGCACCGGCACCGTGGTGGTCGTCAGCGGCTGCGCCGGGGTCATGGAGGCCTGGGCGAGGATGATCGCGTCGGCGCTGTCGCCGGGGATCGAGTCCACCACGTCGGCCACCGAACGGCCGTAGCCCTCCGTGTCGCCCGCCTGGAAGAGGGCCCAGGCGCCGTCCACGAACAGTGTCCGTACGTCGGCGGGGAGCCCGGCACGCCGCGCTTCCTCCTCGACGAGGGCCACCGTGGGCCCGAACGTGCTCTCCGAGGTCGCGACGACGACCACCCTCGGGCCGACGGCCACCGCCGCGGCGGCCATCGGACGGTCGACCCGCAGCACCGGCACCCCGACCTCCTCGGCGGCCACCTCCGCGACACCACCTATGGACGAGCAGGTGCAGAGCACGGCGTCGGCGCCCTCGGCGACGGCCCGGTCCAGGACGGCCCGGACGTCACCGGCCACGGCCTCGGGCCCCTCGGCCCGCGCCCTGGTCAGCAGGTCCTCGTGGACGAAGTGCACGAGTTCCAGGCCCGGGTGGTCCTCGTCGCGCAGGGCGTCGAACACCGGGACGTGCAGGGGCGAGGTGTGCAGCAGCGCTAGCACGGTGCGCAGGGTCACGCTTTCTCGTTCTCGTCGTCCTCGGACGTCAGAAGCGGCCGGGGTTCGCGGCGAGCCACTCCTTGGCGGCGCGGAGCAGGTCGGGGTCCGCCACGGGGGCCTCGTCGGGGTGACGCTCGGCCCACTTCACGACGTACGGGCAGAGCGGGGCCACGACGATGCCCTCGCGGGCGGCCATGAGGTAGAGCTCGCGGGCCAGTGAACCCGCGATGCCCTTTCCCTCGTGCGCCGGCTCGACGATCGTGTGGACGGGGACCAGGGCGCGTCCGCGCGCGGCGAGCACGAAGTACTCGATGCGGCCCACGACTTCACCCGCCGCCACGGCCTCAAGTCGGCCTGCGGGCCGGTCGTCGCGGATCTCGATGTCACTCATGGGCACTCCTCGTCGGATCGTCACATCGCCACATCGTCCGATACGCCGGCTCGCCGTACGGTCAGACCGTGACCGCCTGCGGACTGCGCTCCTGGTCCGAGCCCGGCACCGGTTCGGCCGGGTCGGCACCCAGCGCCACGACACGGTTGCCCTGGTCCACATGGACCACCTTCGGCCGCAGCGCCCGCGCCTCGGCGTCGGTCACCTGAGCGTAACTGATGATGATCACCAGATCTCCGGGATGGACGAGGTGGGCCGCCGCCCCGTTGATCCCGACGACACCGGACCCCCGCTCGCCTTCGATGACGTACGTCTCCAGCCGGGCGCCGTTGGTGATGTCGACGATGTGCACGAGCTCACCGGGCAAGAGGTCGGCGGCGTCGAGGAGATCGGCGTCGATGGTCACGGAGCCGACGTAGTGCAGGTCGGCCTGGGTGACGGTGGCGCGATGGATCTTGGACTTGAACATGGTCCGCAGCATTTTGGACTCCTGTAAGACGGCTCCCTGCCTGCTTCCTGCAGGTCAAGGGCGTTCCGCACCTTACACCGACGCGTCGGAGTCGATGATTGTGAGAATCATCGCTTCAGTCTGACCACAAGGTTACTGTCGGCTATCTCGCCGATTCCGCTCGGACTGAGTGTGACGTGTTCTTCCTCCAGGACGGCGCGGACGGCCTCGGTGACCGGTTCCAGCTGGGTCAGGTCACGCACCGCGGCCAGGACATGGGTGGAGTCGGTGCGCTGTGTGGTGCGCTCGCGCTCCAGCCCGGCCTCCTTGAGACAACGGCTCCTGCAAGCCGGTCACCATGCAGGGGAACCGGTGCCCCAGCCGACCGGCACACGGCGCCATCCCTAACGAATGCGGAACTCGAATTCGGGACGGTCCCACGGCACGGCGGGCGGGTTCGCGAACGCGGTCCCGGTCCGCACCGCACCGACGCGGTGGTAGAAGTCCTCGGCGGGAACATGCGACACGACCCTGACACGGTCGATCCCCGCAGCACGAGCCTCGGACTGCATGTGCGCGACGAGCCGCCGTCCGATACCCCGTCCTTGCACGTCGTCGGCGACGAACAGCAGGTCGAGCTCCGGTGGAGCGAGGACGAGCGAGTAGAACCCGAGGACCCGGCCTCCGTGCTCGTCAGAGCCGACGGCCACAAAGGCACGGTGGGCCTCAAGGTAATCGGGACCGACCCGGTAGCCCGCGACTGCGGCCGCGTACTTGCCCTCGTAGGCGCCCGAGCCACGCACGAGCCGCGTGAGCCGTTTGGCATCCCCCGCGACGGCCCTCCGTATCGTGATCGGCTGGCTGATCGAGGAAGTGCGTGAACTCATCGGGAGAGTATTTCCCACCGGGCGGTGCCTTCCTGCGGCGGGTCGGCTGCTCCGGCAGGCGCTCCCGCACCGGCCCCGGGAAAGGCGAGGGCGTCGGCCTCGGCAGGCCGGGTGACCGGCGTCCTTCGCAGGCCGACGGGTCACCGGCGGCCACGACCGATCCCGCGCCCTCAGCCGCGCGGCGAGGCTGAGGGCACCTCGTACCGTACGAGCGACCTCGCGAAGGGCTCGCCGCTGCGTCGGGCGTACGCCATCCGCTCGCGTACCTCCCTGAGGGTGCGGGGGCGGTAACCGGGCCCGCCGCAGCAGCTTTTGTGGAAGCGGACGCCTGCGTGCAGCAGCACGGACAGCGTCCGCCAGGCCGCGGTGTCCCGGCGACGGGGTGCGGCGAAGGCGGAGCCCACGTGGATCAGCGACTGCGCGCAGCGGGGACAGATCCGCTGCCTGTCGGGGCCATAGGGCTGCTTGTACGAGGCCCGGCAGGGCAGGCAGACGTACGAGGTCTTCGCGTGGGCCATGTCAGCAGAGTAGGCGCGGTCCGGGCGGAACTCGACGGAGTTTCCGGAGGCCTCGCCTCCTCTGCCTCACCCCGGACGGCCTCCGCCCCGGTCGACGGGATGCCACGCCATCGCCGGACGGGCCCCTCCCTACCGGAGGCTGCTCTCGTCGCTCGACATGTCCTGGGTGCCGATGACGGAGAGCAGTTCCAGCTGGGCGGCGCCTTCCGTGCCGGGTGGGGCGCTGAACCACAGGAGGCGCTGGCGTCCGTCCTCGCTGAAGAGGGTGTGGCAGTCGAGTTCGACGACGCCCAGGGTGGGGTGGACGATGCGTTTGTGGTCGGTCCGCCGCAGGGCCACGTCGTGGGTGTCCCACAGGGCGGCGAACTCCTCGCTGCGGCGCCGCAGTTCGGCCACCATCCCGGCGACCTCCGTGTCGCGGCCACGCCGGGCGGCGACGGCCTGGAGGTCGGCGACGAAGGCCCGGGAGTGCTGTGGGTGATCCTCCGCGGGATAGATCGTGCGGGAGGCGGGGTCGATGAACCACCGGTGTACGAAGCTCGCCGCCGCACCGCGCCTTGCGGGAGCACGGCCGACCAGTGCGGCGGCGAGCTCGTTCTGTACGAGGGTCTCGTGCAGGTCGGTGATGATCTGCGCGGGCGTCGTGGTGAGCCGGTCCAGCAGGCCGAGGAGGGCCGGCTGGGCGTGGGCGTTCGGGCTGTGGGCCGCCGAGGGGACGGGCCGGTCGGCGAGGTGGAACAGGTGGTCGCGTTCGTCGCCGCCGAGCCGCAGCGCCCGTGCCAGCGCGGCCAGCACCTGCGCCGAGGGCTGGACGTCGCCCCCGCGTTCGAGCTCGGTGTAGTAGTCCGCCGACAGCCCGGCCAGCTGGGCGACCTCCTCGCGTCGCAGGCCGGGGACCCGGCGGCGCGGTCCGGTGGGCAGTCCGACGTCGGAGGGCCGTACACGGTCGCGCCGGGTCCTCAGGAACGCGGCGAGCTCAGGAAGGTTCACCTTCCCATCATCACGCGCGGGCCTTGGCGCAGCCAGGGGATGCCGACCCCAGGGTGGGCGGAGCCCTGGCTGATCGTCCCGCCCCGGACGACTGTGGTGTGCAGGGCGGGCCGAGCCGACGGTTTCGGGCCCGCCACCCCTGCACCCACTCATCGCACCGGAGTTACCCATGCCGAACCCGAATCCCGTGGCCAGTGACGCCACCACCGCATCCGGCCTCGTTCCCGACCCCGACCGTCCGCGCGTCGCCGTCGTCACCGGCGGCTCCCGAGGAATCGGGCGCCGAACCGTGACCCGGCTGGCCGCCGACGGATTCGCGGTGGTGGTCGGCTACGCGGGCAACCAGGACCTCGCCGAGGCCGCCGTCGAAGAGGTCACCGCTGCGGGCGGCCAGGCCGTCGCCGTACGCGCCGACGTCGCCGACGAGGAGGCGGTGGCCGCGCTGTTCGACACGGCCGCGTCGGAGTACGGCGGTGTCGACGTCGTCGTCCACGCGGCCGGCCGAGCCCATACGGCGCTCATCGCCGACCTGGATCTGACGGAACTGGACGCGCTGCACCGCACCAACATCCGCGGCACCTTCGTCGTCGCCCAGCAGGCGGCCCGCACGGTGCGCCGGGGCGGGGCGATCGTCACGTTCTCCACGTCCGTGGTGGGCCTGGCGTTTCCCGGTTACGGCGCCTACAGCGCGAGCAAGGGCGCGGTGGAGGCGGTGACGCTCATCCTGGCCCGCGAGCTGCGCGGCCGGGACGTGACCGTCAACGCCGTCGCGCCCGGCCCCACCGCCACCGGCCTGTTCCTCGACGGCAAGGACGAGGAGGCGGTGGCGCGGCTGGCCGCACAGCCACCACTGGAACGGCTCGGTACCCCGGCCGACATCGCCGAGACCGTCGCGTTCCTGGTGTCACCGGCCGGTCACTGGATCAACGGCCAGGTCGTCCGCGCCAACGGCGGCATCGTCTGACCGGCTGACCGGCCGGCAGCACCTCCGCGACGCCCCGCGCGGAATCCCGTACAGAACCCCCTTACAGAACCCCGTACTGAGAGAGAACCGTCATGCCGTTCGCGAATTTCAAGGTCCCCGCAGGCACCCTCACCGAGAAGCAGAAGGAGCAGATCATCACCCGCGCCACCGAGCTCTACGTCGACATCTACGGCGAACGCGCCCGCGCCACTACCCTCGTCCTGGTCGAGGAGGTCCCCGACGGCGGCTGGGGCATCGGCGGCAACGTACTGACCCTCGCCAAGCTCCAGCAGGCCCCGGAGCACTGACCGCGGCGGCGGACGACGGCGGACGGCCCCGTGCGCGTGGAATTCGTCGGCGTCACCGCGCCACCGCGTCACCGCGTCTGCGCGTCCTCGGCGGGCCGGGCCGCCGCCACCGTCAGGAGGGTGAACGCCACGGCGAAGCCCAGCATGGTGAACACCCCCTTGGGCCAGAAGATGTGGCTGTCGACGAACGACCAGCAGGCCGCGAACAGGACGGCGGCGCCCGGCAGCACGCGCACTCCGTGCCGCCTCCAGAGCACCGCACAGGTGGCGAGCGAGGCGACGGCGAGCCCGTACACGCCGGCCCGGCCCAGTTGGTCTCCGACGACGAACAGATGCCCGGCCACGCCGTGGACGCCGTGGTCCACGACGGTGCCGGCGGAGATGCCGGCGACAGCGTCCAGTCCGGAGTAGTACGCGGCGAACCAGAGGCAGCCAACCCAGGAGAGAACCGTCAGGGCCCCCTCCGCGTCACGCCGCGGCCTGCCCCACAGGGGGACGACCAGTCCGAGGACGAGGAGCGGGAAGACGGGCAGCAGAACAATGTGCAGCCCGGCCCAGTGGCCGGCCGTCGCCGACGTCAGATGCCGGGGATGTATGAGGCCGGCGGCGGCCAGCAGGAGCGGAGCGGCGGTGACGAGAGCGGTCACGCGCACGGTACGGAGGGATCGCATCCGGTCACGCTAGGCGGCCGTCCGCCGCTCGAACGGCCCCGCTCACCACACGTAAGACCTCCGTAAGCTCAAGCGACGGGCCTACGACGGCTGTCCCTGACTTTCCGCACCGTCAGCCACACCGCCGTCACGGACGCCACGACCACCAGCGCGACCAGCCAGTTGCGCGGATAGTCCAGCGGCAGCACCGACGGGTTGGCCGTTCTCCCCGGCCGGAGCAGCACCGGCAGCGCCACCGCCGTCAGCGCACCCGCGACCAGCAGCGCACCGCGGACCGGCCCGCGCACACCGCCCCGTACCAGCGCCAGCCCGATCAGCAGCACCACCGGCGCGATCACCATGTCGTGCAGCACGACGGCCCCGCCCAGCCACACCAGCACACCCGGCAGGTCGCGGACGTCCGTCAGCAGGGACACGCCGACTCCCATGAGTGCCAGGCCCGCAGCCCCGGCCACCACTCGCAGCGTCCTCACGCCAGTACCTCCAGTCGGCCGACCCACTTGGTCTGCAGCACACCCGGCCGGTTGGGGGCGATGAGCCGCGCCGGATAGCCGTGGTCGGGGTCGAGTTCGTCACCGTTCAGGCGCAGGGCGAGCAGGGTGAGCGGGTCACGAGCGTGTGCGTGGCCCATCTCCGACACCCGGTAGCCGCCGCGCAACTGCAACGACGTCACCCGCACGCGCGCGTGCTCAGGCGCTCCCGCCCGCTCCAGCAGGTCCACCACCCGTACGCCGGTCCAGTGCGCCGACTTGCTCCAGCCCTCGACACAGGCGATCGGCAACTCCACCTCGTGCTGCGGCAGAGCTCGCAGTTCGGCCAGGGTGAGGGTGTAGGGGCGCGGGCCCGCCACGACGAGGCGGTACTCCTCGTCGGAGAGCCGGCCGACCCCGGCCGCCGCGGCCGTTCGGTTGACCGGCAGGCCCTGTGGCCCCTTGTCCGGGTCACGGGGCGCGAACAGGACGAAGTCCTTCAACGGGGTGAACGCCTGCCCCACCGTGGTGAGGGTGACGGCCCCGACGGCCGTGCCCACCGCGGCCAGCAGCGAACGCCGGTCCGGGCCGTCCTGCGCGGGAAGGGCGAGGGTTCCGGGCGACCGGCGGCTCCAATGCGCCGTGATCTCCGGGGCCTTGACCGCGATGTGCAGGACCAGTGCCCCGACGACCAGCCATGCCACGGCGTAGTGCACGGGCACGAACGAGAACGGCCACGGATACCACTGGGCCGCGTTCAGCAGCCCTGTCGCCAGCTCGAAGACGGCGCCTGCCACGAGCACGGCGACCGACAGCCGCTCCAGGGCGTGCCGGACGGAACGCAACGGCGGCCAGGCGAACAACCGCGGGTACACCGTCCACAGCTTCGCCAGCAGCAGGGGTACCGCCGCGATTCCCGAGGCGACATGCAGTCCCTGGGTGAGCCGATAGCCCCACGAGGGGCGACTCGGCAGGCTGTCGGCCAGCCATCCGGGGGGATGTTGCATGAGGTGACTGACCAGGCCGGTGAGGAAGCACAGGACGAATGCCGGCCCCAGCCACCGGCCGATCACGGTCGCCGTGCGGGCGTCGTGCAGCCTGCCCCTGAACTCCGGTGGAGAGACACTCAGTTTCATGTCGTCCATCCCACTCGGCGCACGGCCGTTTCGGAACGATTGAACCCTTACGGAACAAGGACATCCGGCGGCGACCAGCCTCTTCAGGGGGCCAGGCGCATGAGCGGATCCGCGGAGCGCCCAGTCCTCACGCAAGTCCTTACGGAGCCATGACATGACCCGGAGGACCCGCCCTCACGCCGGTCCCACCCGTAACCATGGTCACAGCCGAACACCTCACGCCTGACAGCGAGTTGCCTGCCACGGCGTGTCCGGGCTCCGCACGGGCCGATCCGAACTCACCCGTACTCAGCCGAACTCACTTGATTCGAAACCCCCAACCCCTCAGAGGAATCCCATGCGACGCAATATGCGCAAGCGATCGAAGACGACACATCGAGCCGTGGCCGCCGCGGCAGGTCTGGCTCTGGGGGCGGGAGGGCTGATAGCGGTCAACGTGTACGCGTCCGCCCACGAGAGTGGCAACGGCAACTCGACGTATCGCGCGTCCCAGGGGCAGACGAACCAGGTCCTGGCGGCCGGAGCCACCACGATCAGCTGTCCGGACGTCCGTATGAAACTGACCGGGGTCCCCGACCGGTCCCGAGGACAGGTCGACAGGGAACTCGCGCTTCTCGACCAGCAGGTGGCCGAGGCGTACCAACGACTGCGGAACTCGGCCCAGGCCATCCAGCAGGACAGCAAGTTCGCCGACAACGCGATCATGGGTCCCCTCAAGGACAAGCGGGCCGCGACCATCGACCGGATCGCGATCGCCATCGGCAGGTCGGGCGCCAGGCCGCAGGGCCTCGAATCCCTCGCCGCCTGTTCACTGCGCGCCTCCGGAAACCAGCAGGGCACCGGCCAGGGGCAAGGACAGGGACAGGGCCAGGGCGGCAACCAAGGACAGGGCCAGGGCCAAGGTCAGGGCAACGGCGCCGGTCAGAACGGAAACGGCGGTACCGGCAACACCGGCGGCAACGGTGGAAATGCCGGCAACGGCCCGACGGCCGCCGACTTCGTGGACATCACCTCGGTCCGGCCGAATGTACGGAGCCCCCGCCCGTCGCGCGGCGCTTCCAAGGGCACCTTCACCACTCGGTGCGGCGTCAACGCGAACAAGCTGTACAACTCCGACAACATCATCGTCGCCCCCGGTGTGACCAACGGCGCGCACCACACGCACGACTACGTCGGCAACCAGGACAACGACGCGTTCACCACCAACGAGGAGTTCGCCGCAGCCGCGACGACCTGCGGCAACCAGGGCGACAAGTCGACCTACTACTGGCCCGTGCTCCGACTGCAGGACGGCACCCGGGAGTTCGACGCCAAGCAGCTCGGCGGCGGCGCCGAGGGCAACACCGGCCGGATCCTTACGGCGTCGCGGGTCACCCTGAACTTTGTCGGCAGTCCGCGCGGCAAGGTCGTGGCGATGCCGAAGTTCCTGCGGATCATCACCGGCGACGCCAAGGCGTTCACCAACGGGACCGCGAACGCCAACGCGGCCTGGAGCTGCACGGGCTTCGAGAACCGGCAGCTGACGGACAAGTACCCGATCTGCCCCCAGGGCAGCAGCATGGTCCGTACGTCCTCGTTCCAGAGCTGCTGGGACGGCCAGAACATCGACAGCGCCAACCACCGCACGCACGTCGCGTTCGCCGACCGGAGGACCGGTGCCTGCCCGACCGGCTTCAAGGCCATCCCGCAGCTGGTCCAGCGCCTCGTCTACGACGTGAAGGCCCCCAGCCTCAACGACAACGGGAAGACAAGCCCGTTCTACGCGGTGGACGGCTTCCCGGAGCAGATGCACAAGCCGATCACGGACCACGGCGACTTCATCAACGTCTTCGACGAGCGCCTGATGAACCAGCTGGTCCAGTGCGTCAACACCGGCCGCAAGTGCCGATGACCTCGCACCCCGAGAAGTCGGAGCAGCCGGGTCGGCAGGGTCGGCAGGGTTGACTCGAGTGGTCGAAGTTGCCGGAAGTCGGAAGTCGTAGAGCTGACCTTCACCGTGGGGCGTCCGGCCGGCGCGTATGGAGCGCGGCGGTGCGCCCCATACGGGTGACCGCCTCGGTGAGGACGGACCGGGAGGTGGCGAAGTTCAGGCGGACGTGCCCGGCGCCTCCCGTTCCGAAGATGTGGCCGGAGGAGAGAGCCACCTTGGCGTGGTCCAGGAACATTCGTGCGGGCCCGGCCAGGTCGGTGACCACCGCGAGGTCCGGGGTGCCCTCTTGCGGGGCGCCCTCCTCCGGGGTGAGGGCCAGGGACCGGCAGTCGAGCCACGCCAGATAGGTTCCCTCCGGTCTGGTGAAGCCGACCCCGGGCAGGTGTTCGGCGACGAGCCGGCCCAGCAGGTCGCGGTTGGCGTCGAGCCCGGCCACCAGCGCGTCGAGCCACGCGTCGCCGTGCCGGAAGGCCGCCGTATGGGCGATGACGCCCAGGAAACTGGCGCCGTGGTGCACCTCCTCGGGCATCCGGCGCAGGTCGGCGGCCGCCTCAGGCCCTGCCACGGCGAGCGCCGCCTTGATACCGGCGAGGTTCCAGCCCTTGGTCGCCGACATCAGCGAGAAGGCGTCCTCGGCGCCGGGCACGCTCAGGTAGGGCGTGAACTCCGCGCCCGGCAGCACGAGCGGGGCGTGGATCTCGTCGGCGACGACACGGACCCCGTGACGGCGGGCCAGCGCCGCCACGGCAGCGAGCTCCTCGTAGGTGTGCACCGTGCCGGTCGGGTTGTGCGGGTTGCTGAGGAGATAGGCGATCCTTGCCCCCTTGCCCCCTTGTTTCCGGGCGTGCCGGAACACGTCCTCCAGTGTTTCGAGGTCGATGCGGCGGTCCTGACCCAGCGGCGCTTCGACGATCCGGCGGTCGTCGTGGGTGACGAAGGCGTAGAAGGGCGCGTACACCGGGGAGTTGACGACGACCGGGTCACCGGGCTCGGTGATCAGCCGCAGTACCTGGACCGCGCCCATCATCACGTCCGGGATCAGGGCGACCCGGTCGACGTCCACGCCGTGCCACTTCCAGCGACGCGCGGCGAAATCGGCCAGCGACTCGGCGAACTCGGTTCCGGCGGGATTCCCCGGTGTCACCGGTCTCGACAGCCTCGTGCAGCGCGTCCGCGACCGCCGGCGCGAGCGGGACGTCCATCTCCGCCACCCACAGCGGCAGGACGTCGGCCGGATACGTCCGCCACTTCATGCTCCGGCGTCGACGGAGCTGTCCGAGCGAGAGCTCCTCAAGAGGGTTCACCAGCTCTCCGCCCCGGGCACCAGCAGA
>NZ_AEJB01000495.1 GCF_000331005.1 Streptomyces turgidiscabies Car8 | reverse complement strand
GCCAGCGCGCGCGGCCCGCCGTAGGCGGTCCGCCTTGATCCAGTAAAGAAACTCTGAACAGCACCGATGGGCAGCGGTCGATCAACCTGGGAGAGGCACGGATGCCGTGGGCATGCCCCGACGGTTCGAGCAAGTGCGGCACGGAACGACGGCACGGCGGTAAGCGGGGAGCGATGGCCGAGCACATACCGGACAACGAAATGGGGTCGACCAGCATTCAGGTCGGGGACACGGATCAAGTAGTCGCGTTGATCGAGGAGATGCGGGCCATGGTCGTTCGTCTCAGCAGAGAGACCAGGGAGTTGCGAGAGGAAGTGGCCCAGCTCAGGACTACGGCTTCGGCTGCTGAGCTGCCTTCAGTTCCTCTACCTCGCGCCGCAGTTCCTGATGATCAACGCTGAGAGCACGGATCTCGTCACGTAGTGCGGTGAGTACTTCGGCAAGGGTGGTCCCGGCGACTGCGGCAGCTTCGGTGTCGTCGGGCCCGCCCTCCCCCTGTTCGGCCTGGCCGTGGCCCTCGCCCCTGTTCGCCAAGTACCAAGCCGGAGCGGTGTAGTCCGCCGAGAGCTCCCCGCCGGCACCGTGGTCCGCGACGAAGCTGCCCCGACCATGGATCGTGTAGATCAGGCCCTCGTCCCGCAGCACGTTGAGCGCGGACCTCGCGGTCATGTTGGCCACGCCGAAGCGTTCCTGTAGCTCGCGGATGGACGGCATCTGCTCGCCCGGCTTGATCCGCCCCTGCAAGATGTCGCGCCGAATCTCGTCGGCAGCGTGCTGATACGGCGGCCGACGGTCCTGCTTGCTCTCTGGCGCGGGGCTCATGGCCCAAGAGTAGCGATTCTTAGCACCCCTAGCACACCCCACTGACATAGGTGGCCTATGTCAGTTGATACCTAGCTCACCCGATTCACTTGACACTGCTAGGTCTGCTATGTTCAATGGAGAACACGCCCCGCCGCCCCGGTGGAGCGCAATCGAGAGGAACCAACTCCCATGGCACGCATTCGTGTTGGCCTGCTCCCCACCTCCTCGTTCATGGTCGGCACCTTGCCGGTGCCGAAGTACGCGGACCAGGAGAAGACGCAGTTCGCCACCGACCGTGAGACCGGCGCGAAGCTCTACACGATCACCCTCTTCTTCATGGAGGAGGACCGCGCCGAGGCGCTGAAGATCACCGTTCCGGAAACCGGTCTGCCCAACGGGCTCCGTCCGGGTGTCCCGGTCATGCCGGTGGAGCTGTTCGCCACTCCGTGGGCGCGCATCTTCAACGGTTCGCTCTCGGACGGCATCGCCTACCGCGCGGGCCGACTGGACCTGGTGGCCCCGGCCGCTGAGGCGGCGTGAGCGGCACCGCTTTCCGGTTCGGCGCTGAGCGCAGCTACCCGCTGCCTCACGCCGGGCCGGATGCCCAGGTCACCGAGTCTCTCGTGACCTCGGTGGCGGCCGTGCTTGTCGCCTACGGCGCCCCCGCCTCGACACGTCGGCGGATCGGGCGGCCCTCGAATCGGCCCTCGCGGCCTTCCTCTACAACCCGTTGGAGAGCCACAGATGCAGGATCCGAACGCACCGGCGCAAGGGATCTTCGGTCACGTCCCGCTCGTCGTCGCCCTGGTGCTCGCCGTGGTCGTCGGATGGGCGGTCTGGTGGGTAGTCCGCTACGTTCGCGCCGATGCCATGACCCGGCAGTCCATACGGCAGGCCATACGCGTGCGGTGGGGCTGGAAGCGGCTCGCACCGATGCTCAAGCTGTCGGCCACGGACAAGACCCCGACCGCGCTGGCGTCACTGGCGAACACGAACGGCAAGCCGATCAAGCCGCGTGTCCTCATTCCCGCCCTGAAGGTGAAGCACGACGCGTACGGGGTGATCGCGCGGGCACAGTGCCTGCCTGGCATCGGGCTTACGCAGTTTCAGAAGGCGGCGCCGCACCTCGCGGACGCCTGGCGCTGCACACGGGTGGCGGTCACGCAGGACAAGCCTGGGCAGATCCTCATCCGGGGTGTGCGGCTGGATCCGTTGAAGTTCCCCACCGAGCACCACCCCACGGGTGACGAACCGGAGGAGACGGCCCAGTGGGATCTGGGCTTGGACGAGTACGCGCAACCCGTGTCCGTGAACCTCACGCAGGTGCCCGGCGTGACCGTGGCCGGCCTTCCCGGTTTCGGCAAGACCAGCCTGATCAACCGGCTTCTCTCCGACTGGGCACCCTCGCCCGCAGTGCAGTTCGCCTGCGCGGACGGCAAGGTGTCGGCTGCGTACGAAGGTGACTACGCGGACTGGGTCAAGCGCATGTTCGCCTTCGTGGGCGATGACCTGGAAGAGGCCAACAAGCTGTTCCGGCAACTCGTGGAGCTGCGCCGCGCCCGGTCGGCATCGGTGCGCCAGGTACTCGGGGTGAAGTCCATGTGGGACATCGGTCCTTCCGAAAGCTGGCCCCTGGTCGTGCTGATCGTCGACGAAGCACACACCTACTTCCGCGACCACAAGGGAAGCGACCAGGAGACGAAGAAGCTGGCCGCGCTCGCCGCCGAGAACGCCCGGCTTGTGGAAGACCTGGTGAAGAAGGGCCGGTCAGTAGGACTGCTCGCCATCCTCACCACTCAGAAGTCCACGGGCGACGCGATCCCCACCTTCATCCGCGACGTGTGCCCCGTGGGCCTGAGCTTCGCCCAGAAGACCGCCGAAGCCGCCGTGGCCGCGCTCGGCGACGAGATCCGGGAATGGCCGGACGCCAACCCCATCAACCTCCAGGACCCGACCTACGTCGGCGTCGCATCGATGAACCACCAGTCGCAACCCGGCTTCACTCGCATCCGTACGCCCTACGTACCCGACGCGGAAGCGGCCCGCATCGCCGAAGAGACGGCGAACCTCACCATCGACCCATCGACCCTGCTGGAAGCCTTTATCGGCCCTCGCACCACGGACGTGGGTCTCACGAAGCTCGACGCCTGAGCAGCTCGCCCCACCGCCTCGCACGTTCCCGACACCTCAGGAGAGGGGGTGAAAACTCATGACAGAAGACCGGATCACTCAGCGCACCATCACCGCCGTCATGATCGTCATTGCCGCACTGGCGTTCGTCTTCTCCTTCGGCAACGTCTGGTCGCTCGCCCTGCGCCTCGGCGTGCCAGGCCCGATCGCACCGCTCATCGCTCCTATGGTGGACCTCTCCGTGGTCGGCCTCCTGGTCGCCCTGCGCTATCTCTCCCTGCGCGGCCTGCCCACCGACCAGATGACGGCCGCCACCCGTCTCATGCACTTCTCCGGACTGCTGACCCTGGCACTCAACGTCGCAGAACCGATCGTCGCCGGACACTACGGCCGAGCCGCCGTCGACGCGGTGGCCCCGCTGCTCCTCCTCGGCTGGGGCGCCGTCGGCCCGCAACTCCTCCGCGCCTTTCACACCGTCGCGCGCCCCGCCGTACCGGCTGCCCTGCCGGACGAGATCAAGTCGGCGCCTGAGATGGCTTCTGACGTATCCCGCCCTACGGTGCCTCTCACCGTTCCGGCCCCGGCCCCGGTCGCTCCTCGCGTGGCCCCGGCTCCCGTTTCGCCTGCGGTCAAGGTGCCCGAGCCGCTGCTGATCGAAGCACGCTCCATCGCCACGGCCCACCACGCCGAGCACGCCGAACCGATCACGGCGGCACAGCTCAAGACGCGGCTCGGCATCGGCCTGCCCATGGCCACCGCCCTGCACGCCGCCTTGTAGAACCACACTCTTCCGCCGGCGCCTCCGGCAATTCCCCCACCATCGCCCGCCCCTGGGCCCGACCTGCCATGCCTGCGGGCAGCAGCCCGAGCGCACTGAATCGCTGCTGCCCGCAGGGCCCACCCTCGTGCCAGAAGGGACACCCCGCCACCCATGCGCCGCCCCCTCGACCTGCGCCACGTCATCAGCCCCGGTCTGCGGGACCTGGTCGAACTGGCCAACACCGACAACTTCGACCGAGTCACCGAACAGGTCCGCGACCTGCGGGGCTGCACCAGCCCGGTCAACCTGCACGGCTGGACGATCACCACCGACCAGACCACCAAGCAAGTGGTCCGCTCCTACCGCTCCGAAGACGAACCCTCCGGCCGCCTCCTCACCACCTGCGGCAACCGCCGTGCCTCCCGCTGCCCCGCCTGCTCCCGCCTCTACGCCGCAGACACCTACCACCTGATCAAGGCCGGACTGTCCGGCGGCAAGAACGTCGCCGAAACCGTCCGCGACCACCCCCGCGCCTTCGTCACCCTCACCGCCCCCTCCTTCGGCCCCGTCCACAACCGCCCCACGACCAGCGCGGGAAAGCCCCGCCCCTGCTCGTGCGGTGACAGCCACGCCCAGGACGCTCCCGAACTCGGCACCCCACTGCGCCCGGCAACCTACGACTACAGCGGCGCCGTGCTGTGGAACGCCCACGCCGGGGCCCTGTGGGCACGCTTCACCACCTACCTGCGCCGCGCCCTCGCCGAGCACCTCGGCATGACGCAAAAGGCACTCAACGCAGCCCTCCGGATCTCCTTCGCCAAAGTCGCCGAGTACCAACAGCGCGGCCTGGTCCACTTCCACGCGGTCGTCCGCTTCGACGGTCCCGACGGCCACACCACCTCGCCCCCGGTTTGGGCCACCTTCGATGCCCTCCGGGTCGCCGTCGGCCTGGCAGTCGAGCGTGCCCGACTCCTCGTCGACTCGGACGCGGTCGGCGAACGGGTCATCCGATGGGGCGATCGCTTCAAGGTGGATCAGATCTCCGCCTTGGGGGACGGCGAACTCACGGACGCCAAGGTCGCCGGATACGTCGCCAAGTACGCGACCAAGAACGCCGAAGGCGCGGGCACCGTGGACCGCACCCTCGTATGCCGCCCCTGCGCCGGGCGCGGCCACGTACGCGGCCCCGACGGCTTCCGCGACCTCTGCGCCGACTGCGACGGCACCGGCCAAGCCGAACCCCTCACCAACCTCCCCGTCCAGCAGCACGCCCGGCAGATGATCCGCACCGCTTGGGCCCTCGGCCACCTCCCCGAGTTCGCCCACCTCAAGCTCTGGAATTGGGCTCACATGCTCGGCTTCCGCGGCCACTTCTCCAGCAAATCGCGCGCCTACTCGACCACCCTCGGCGCCCTCCGCGACGTACGCCGTGCCTGGCGTACGGCTCAGGCCGAAGCCGCCCGCGTCCGGGCCGGCCTTCCGGTCGACGACGAGAACACCACCCTCGTCACCGCCTCCTCGTGGAGCTACCTCAGCAGTGGCTACCGCCCCGGCGAAGAACTCCTCGCCGCCCAGGTTCGCCACGACAGAACCCATGCCGAACGCCTCAAGTCCGAAGGAGCACCCTGGCTGTGACCACTCCGACCACCGATGACAAGCGAACGCTGACGCTGGTCGAAGCACTCTCTGAGATCAGGGTCTCCCGCGCCGCCTTCTACCGAATGCGCGCACGGGGCCAGGCGCCGAAGCACCTGAAGCTCCCCAACGGCCAGATCCGCATTCGCCGGGCCGACCTCGATGCCTGGTTCGACGGCTGCGAGGTGCAGGAAGCGTGCTGACCTACGACGTTCAGATCTGGGGCATACGGAAGCGGCCCAACCGCGCGGCGGCACACCAACTCCGTTGGCGCGTCGGCCCCCGTCCCTTCTCCAAGAGCTACAAGATCAAGGCTCAGGCCGACGGGCGCCGTGCAGAGCTGCTGACCGCCCTGCGCAACCGCGAGCAGTTCGACACTGAAACCGGCCTGCCTGCCTCGGAGGTCCAGGCGCTCAACTCATCCACCTGGTACGCCCATACCCGCACGTACGCCGAGATGAAGTGGCCGAGCGCCTCGGCCAAGCACCGCGCGAGCATCGCTGACACGCTCGCCACCATCACGCCGAAGCTCGTCAAGGACAACCGTGGGGCCCCGGCTCCGAAGGTGCTCCGGATCGCGCTCTACTCGTGGGTCTATCGATTCGTCCTCGGCGATGACGGAACACTGAGGCCGCGCCTCGACGTCGAAGAGCCTCCTGCCGACGTCGTGGCCGCACTGGACTGGATCGGCCGGAAGTCCGTGGACATCACCGACCTCAACACGCCCTCCGTGGTCCGTACGGCGCTCGACGCGCTGAAGCTGAAGCAGGACGGCACGGCCGCTGCCGAGAACACGGTGAACCGCAAGCGGACGGTCTTCAGCAATTGCCTCCGGTACGCGGTAGAGCGGGAGTTGCTGACGACCCTGCCTCTCGACAAGGTCGACTGGACCCCACCCCAGACTGACGACGAGATCGACTTCCGGTTCGTCCTCGGCCCCAAGCTGGCCAAGACGCTGATCAACGCTGTCGGTGAGCAGGGCGAACGTGGACGGCATTTGATGGCATTCTTCGGCTGCCTCTACTACGCGGCCAACCGCCCGGGGGAGGCAGCCAGTCTCCGTGAGGCCGACTTCACCCTTCCCGAAGAGGGCTGGGGTGAAGCCCTGTTGTCGACGAGCATGGCCCGAGTCGGCTCCGGATGGACCGACACAGGCGAGTCGTTCGATACGCGCGGCCTGAAGAAGCGGGCCCGCAAGGCGAGCCGGTCGGTACCGATCCCGCCGGTTCTCGTGCGCCTGGTCCGCGAGCACATCAAGGAGTTCGGCACTGCCGAGGACGGCCGGCTCTTTCGGGCGACCCAGGGCGGGCACCTCCTGTCCAAGGAGTACGGGGAGGCGTGGAAGGCGGCTCGCCTCGCAGTGCTGACGGAGTCTGAGGCGTCCTCGCCGCTGGCTGACGTGCCGTACTCCCTGCGCCACGCGGGCGTCTCGCTCTGGCTTGAGTCCGGAGTCTCCCCGGCGGAGGTCGCGCGCCGGGCGGGGCACAGCATCGCGGTTCTGTTTCGCTTCTACGCGAAGGCGATCCACCGCAACCAGCAGCGCGCGAACCAGCAGATCGAACGGGCCTTGAAGTCTGCCGAAGACGAATAGGCTGGGCGATCCGTCCAACCTCAGGCGTCGTCCTCACCCCACAACGGGGAGAGGTCGGCGCCTTCACACTGCGCTGGACATCGCGGCGCGTCCCCCGACGGTGCGGCGGTACGCCCGGATGTCATGGCTGGCGGAGGCGTTGGCAGGAGTCAGGTACAGGGCCAGTTCTGGCCGTCTGTCACCTCGCGCGCGATGCGACGCCACTGCCTTTCCCCGCCGGGCAGGGGCCAGGCCCAGGTCGGCTGTTCCGCGGTGTTCAGGTCGTCAAGGAGGCGGACGAGCTGGGGGCCGGCGGTGGCAGCGCCGTCCGGGACGGCGGGGCCGTGGATAGCTCGGAGTCCGGCGAAGCGTGCCAGTTCGTCCTCGTAGAAGCCCACGGCTTCCTCGGTGCGCGTGGCCAGGTCATCGCGCGGGACCGTGCGGTGCAGCTGCAGCAGCGGAGGCTCGACGGATTCGGCGACTGCCGCGGCGAACCGCGCGTGACCGTCCAGGATCAGATGGCAGTCCAGGCCACTGACCCACCACAACAGGACGGGTGGGAGTGTCCCTTCACGGGCTTGCGGTACGCCTTGACCCGGCTGTCGTCGGCATCGGGCATCGGCCTCAGCGGCAGGACCTCCCACGAATGAGCATGGAGGAACCAGTCGATGTAGCCGTGCGGATGGCCGTCGACAAGCATCGAGTTCCAGTATTCGGCGTGCGAGGTGTCGGCGTGGCGCCAGTGCCGGAGCGGGCTCTCGCACGAGAGCAGCCACCGGCCTTCGTGCAACGGGCTGCCCGGCGAGTCGATGAGGTACTGCGCAAAGCGGTGGGCCCACCGTTCCGGGCTGCCCGCCAGGGCGCGGCCCGCATCGGCACGCAAGGGCGGGACGAAGGAGCGGTACCCGTTGGTGCGCCAGAAGTCCACGTCCTCGTGTTGCGCATCGACGACGGCGAGCAGCACAGGCTGCGACATCTGGGAGACGAGCAGTTGCGCACCGGCAGTGAACACGCACAGCCCCGGCTGGTGGCGGCCCTGCACGTCCAGGGACAGGCCCACCCACGTGCCGTCGTCCCGCGTGACATCGCTGCGCTGCATGCCGAGAGCGTAGACGGCTGCTGCGGGGACCCTGATGGCATTCTGTCTGTCCGACATGACCCACATACGCCCCAAGCCGGTGATCCTGGCCGAAGACACGCGCGGTCCACCGGACCCGGCAGAGGGCCCCAGCGCGGCATGGACCGTGGTCCACGCCTGGTCCACACGCACTGATCAACAACGCGACAGAGCCGCCCCAAGGTGAGACAGCCACACGCAGAAGGGGCACCCCTCAATGAGAGGCACCCCTTCTGACCAGCACGTCTATGACCTGCAACAGCGGTGCGATCCGCACCCTCAGGAACATCGTCACGCTCTCGCGTTTTTCAAGACCGTTCCCTTAGGCCGCTCGGGCAACCCACCCGCGTTCGTGATCGACACGGCGCGGGACAAGAGTAACGGGTCTGTCCGTGCGGGTGTGGGTCAGCTGTCGCCCTCGCGGGAACCCAGGGTCAGATCGACCGTCTTTGTCTTGCCGGCGCGTTCGTAGGTGATCTGCACCTTGTCGCCGGGCTTGTGGGTCCAGATCTCGCCGATCAGGGTCGGGCCGCTGTCGATCACGTGGTCGTCGAGCTTGGTGATGACGTCGCCGGGCTTCAGGCCCGCCGCGGCCGCCGGGCCGCCCGCCTCGACGGGGTCGGTGGCGTCCGTGCCCTTCTGGCTGATCTGCGCGCCGCCCGTGCCCTCTGTCAGGGTGACCGAGGCGCCGATCTTCGCGTAGACCGGCTTGCCGGTCTTGATCAGCTGCTGGGCGACGTACTTCGCCTGGTTGATCGGGATGGCGAAGCCCAGGCCGATCGAGCCGGACTGGCCGGTGCTCAGGCCGCCGCTGCTGGAGGACTGGATCGCCGAGTTGATGCCGATGACGTTGCCCGCAGCATCGAGCAGCGGGCCACCGGAGTTGCCCGGGTTGATGGACGCGTCCGTCTGCAGGGCGCTCATGTACGACGCCTTGCTGCTGGCGCTGCCGTCGCTGGAGGCCACCGGGCGGTTCTTGGCGCTGATGATGCCCGTGGTCACCGTGTTGGAGAGGCCGAAGGGGGCGCCGATCGCGATCGTCGAGTCGCCCACGGCCACCTTGTCGGAGTCTCCGAGGGTGAGCGGCTGCAGATCCGAGGGGGCGTTCTTGAGCTTGATGACCGCGACGTCGTAGCCCTGTGCGTGGCCGACGATCTCGGCGTCGTACTTCTTGCCGTCCGGGAAGGTGGCCGTCAGCTTGCCGCCGTCGACCGCGTCCGCGACGACGTGGTTGTTGGTGACGATGTGGCCCTGGGTGTCGAAGACGAAGCCCGTACCGGTGCCGCCCTCGCCGCTGGTGCTCTCCGCCTCGATGGTGACGGTGCTCGGTAGTGCCTTGGCGGCCACGCCCGCCACCGTGCCGGCGTCACGCTTCAGGTCGCCGCCGGTCTGCTGTGCGGCGGAGACCGTCGTCGACGTGGTGGAGTCGTCGTTGTCCTTGGCCAGCGTGTAGCCGAGGCCGCCGCCCAGGCCGCCGGCGACCAGTGCGGCGACCAGCACCGCGGCGAACAGCCCGCCGCGCCCGGACTTCGGCTTCGGCTGCTGGTCGTACGTGGCGCCCCAGGGCACGCCCGTGTCGCCGCCGCCTCCGCCGTCCATGTACGACGGTGTCGCCGGCGGCGCAGGCGGGGGCCAGGCCGCCGCATCGTGGCCCATACCGGCGCCGTGCGCGGCGTCCGGCGCTCCCGCCGACGCGTACGCCGGCACCTGGCCCGCGTGCGCCGGTTCCGGCTCCGGAGTCCCCGGGGTGCCCTGGGGCACTGGTGGGAGCGGAGTCGTCCGGGCCTCGGGCGCGGTGGCCTGCGGGGAGGCAGCAGGAGCTTCCACCGGCACGGGAGGTGCGGACGGGGCCGGGGGTACCGCAGTGCCCTCGTTCTCGGTGCTCACAGCTCTTTCTCCTCGATCCACGGCTGTCCTTCACGGTCGCACTCGGTCACGCCCGATCACATGTGCGCGTACCCATTGATACGGGTGGCGGTCGGTACGTGATTCAGCTGTGCGTGTCCTTTTGTATGCCGTCTAGCTTTTCCCACGGGCCGTCAGGGCACCATAAGCGGTGCCTGTGGGTCCGGGACCATTCTTTATATCCGACAAGTCGCACAAGCGTGAGCATCTGTTACGCGCATCGGACACCCTTGACGTCACACCCGCCCTTCGACGGTGACACCATGACGCGGTGACCCACGCACGACAGCACCCGATCCAGGTCGTCGCCCACCGCGGAGCCTCGGAGGAGGCCCCCGAGCACACGCTGGCCGCCTACAGGAAGGCGATCGAGGCCGGCGCCGACGCCCTGGAGTGCGATGTACGGCTGACCGCGGACGGCCATCTCGTCTGCGTCCACGACCGCCGCGTCAACCGTACGTCCAATGGCCGCGGCGCGGTCTCCGCCCTGGAACTCGCCGACCTCGCCGCCCTGGACTTCGGCTCCTGGAAGACCGGGGACGAGGCCCCCGACTGGGAACACCGCCCGGAGGACCGCGAGGACACCTCCGTACTCACCCTGGAACGGCTCCTCGAACTCGTCGCCGACGCCGGGCGGCGGGTGGAGCTGGCCATCGAGACCAAGCACCCCACGCGGTGGGCGGGCCAGGTCGAGGAGCGGCTGCTGTTCCTGCTCAAACGGTTCGGCCTGGACGCCCCGGAGTCACCGGCCGATTCACAGGTACGGGTCATGAGTTTCTCGGCACGCTCGCTGCACCGCGTCAGGGCCGCCTCGCCGACTCTGCCGACCGTCTACCTGAACCAGTTCCTCTCACCCCGGCTGCGCGACGGGCGGCTGCCCACCGGGGTGCGGATCGCAGGCCCCTCCATCCGGATCGTCCGCAGTCACCCGGCGTACATCGAGCGGCTGAAACGCGCCGGTCACCAGGTGCACGTCTGGACCGTGAACGAGCCCGCGGACGTCGACCTCTGTGTCGGCCTCGGCATCGACGCCGTCATCACCAACCGCCCCGGCGCGGTCCTTCGGCAACTGGGCCGCTGACCAGCCACACTTCCACGGCTCCGGAGCCTTAGGCCGTGAGCCGTCTCTTACCCGACTCCGACCCCGGTTCACGTCCGGACTCTTGACCTGGCGGTCCGGGTGAGGAAACCTCCACCTTCGGCCATACCGTCGAAATCCGGCCACTCGGTTACAGGGAGTGCACCGGCGCGTTCGGTCCGTGTTCGATCATCGCGAGTGCGTCATCGAAGGCGGAAGGGGCGGTTTCCGGTACAGGCCAAAGGGGCATTCACACCGTGGCGTGGGGCAAAGGAGGTCTCGGGGGTGGCGTTGGTGGTGGCACAGGAGGTGCCCACGTCGTCGAGCATGGCCGTTCCCCATGGCCCTGCGGGCGTGGGGAAAGCAAGACACCGGATGCGCGATCAGTTGCGCACGGGCGGTGTGGCGGAATCGGTCATAGACGACGCGGTCCTGATCCTGTCCGAACTCTTGAGCAACGCGTGCAAACACGGTCGGCCACTGGGCGAGGCCCTGGCCGGTGACGGCGACGTCCGGGCCGCGTGGCGCGTGGACTCCGGCGGCAGACTCATCGTCGAGGTGACGGACGGCGGCGGCCCGACCCGCCCGGTTCCGTCGACCCCCTCGGTGACGGCGCACGGCGGTCGCGGGCTGAACATCATCACGGCGCTGGCCAACGACTGGGGCGTCCGGGACGACACCCGCGGCGAGGTCACGGTGTGGGCCGTCGTCAACGACGACGTCCACGACCCGAACTCCGGCCACCGGCGTACCGACTTCGCAACCCGCGTCACGGCCCGCTCGATGTCCGCGGTACCCGACCTGGACTTCGCGGACGCGTTCGACGACATGGACTGACGGCACATCGGCGACGGCAGGTGCGCACCGGTCGGGACGCCGGTGTGCGGTGCGTTGTCCACAGGGTCCCGTCGGCCGTCCTACGAACGGCTAGGCTCGCGCCAGTACGAGACGAGCCGTAACCGGGAGACACCCACGATGGCCAAGAAGCGACCCCAGACCAAGGCCTCGCGGCCTCAGCTGTCCGACCGAGAGATCCCGGTTGTCGGCGCCCGCGAGCCCTGCCCCTGCGACAGCGGCCGGCGCTACAAGGCCTGCCACGGCCGGGCCGCCGCGCACGCGGTCACCGAACTGGTGCACCGCCCCTTCGAGGGCTTGCCCGGAGAGGGCGACTGGGTGGCTCTGCGCGAGCTGGTCCCCGCCGCCACCGTGGAGCTGACCCTGAAGGGCGGCCTCCCCGAGGGCGTTCCCTCGGTCACACTCGCGACGGTCCTGCCGATGGCCTGGCCCGCCCTGCGCCGTGACGACGGCTCGGTCCTGCTCGGGCTGCAGAACGACACGGCGTCCGGCGACATCAGCCGCGACCTCGCCGACACCCTCCAGCGCGCGCTCACCGCGGCGCCCGGTACGCCCGTCCAGGGCCGCCGCGCCCCGGCCGAGAGCCCGCGACTGCAGGATCTGCTCGATCCCGAAGGCGTGTTCGAGCCAGTTGTGCACACGGGCTTCGAGTTCTGGGTTCCGGACGCGCAGAACGCCACCGCGGACGTCACCGCCTCCCTGGAGCGGGCGAACGACGCGGCGATCCCGACCGTGAAGCTGACGGGCGTCGACGCCGCGTACTGGTGCGAGACCCCGGACAAGAACCACCTGCGCTGGGTGATGCCGCACGGCGAGGAGCAGCTGCTCGACGCCCTCGCGCGGCTGCACGCGGCCGGGCAGTCCAGCCTGGGCGAGGGCACCCGTCTGGTGGGCTCCTTCCGCGCGCACGGCCTCACCGTCCCGGTCTGGGACCTGCCGACCGGCGTCACCGCGGAGGACGTGGAGAAGCCGGCCGCCGAGTTCGCCGAGCGTCTCGCGACCGCGCTGGCCTCGGACGCGCCGCTCACCCCGGAGGAGCGCCGCGCGCGCGGCGGCCTGACCAACCGCCAGGTGACGCTCAGCTGACACACCGTCGGAAACGTCGATTCCGCAGCCTCCGACGGGGGTGACTCCGGTCACAACTCCCCGCGAGGGCAACGGAATCGGTGTCCGAATAGCCGAGATCGAATTTGCGAACCGCCGATCTCTTGTTAGCGTTGCGGTAGCCCGGTTGCTGGTGCATCCCCCGTCGCCAGCAACCGGGTCTTTCTCTGCCCGGAGATTCCCGCAGCGTTCTGTACGGAACCGCGCCGCGCGTCAACTCCCGTCGGGCGCCCCGGAGTTGCTCCCCGAGCGCAGCAGCAGCGGCCCTTGTCCCGCGTCCGCCGCTCCCCCCACCTCGTCCGTGGAATTCCCCGCCGCAGCGAATTCGGCGACCGCCGTGTACGCCCCCGGCTCACCCGCCGTGCGCTCCCTGGGCGTCTCGCACACCCCCGGCTCGTCCTCGGCGCCCACCGCGCACCGCAGCTGCACGGTGTGGGAGTCGGGGCCCATGAGGCTCAGCACGGACACGAGGTCACGGCCGGTCGCGTTGCGGTAGTAGGTGCGCGCCCAGGTCTCCTCCCCCTGCGACAGGACACAGGTCTGTGCCTCGATGCCGTCGGGGGAGGTGAGCTCGGGACCACAGCGGGCGGCGGTCGCGAGCCCCAGGCCGAGCAGCAGCGGGGAACCGGTGGGATCGGCGGCGGGGTCGGCGGCTTCTCGCGCCTTGTCGTCCTCAGGACCGTCCTGAGGGCTGTCCTGAGGACCTTCTTCAGGCGTCAGGGAGAGGAGGGCGTCGCGGTCCGCGTCACCCACGGGCCCCGCGGACGCGACGGCCAGCGGCAGGGCGACCGTGAGCGCCACGACGCCCGAGAGCGCGAGCAGACGGAGGTTCATGGAGGTGAACATAACGACAGGGGACGGGCGCCCGGTTGCCCGCGCGCCCGACACCCCTACAACTCGGGCGCGCTCACACCCGTACGAGTGAGGGCCTCGACCACGGCGTCCACCACGGCCTCGACATCGGGCAGCCAGGGCGAGGCCGAGCCGGGCAGCGGTGCCCGCTCCCAGCGGACCTGGCCCTGTCCGGTCTCGGACGGCGGCAGGGCGATGTAACCGCCCTCACTGTGGAAGCGGAGCGAACCGGGCACGAAGTCCTTCGCGTACAGCAGTTCGCCCAACTGTTCCATCGTGTACGGCTTCACGAGCAGCGACCAGCGGGTGGGAGCCGCGACGACCGGGCCCAGGCGCATGCCCTTGCGGTCCAGTGCGTCGAGGGCGCGCGCCGCGGCCGGGGCCGGCAGGCTCACCGCGCACGGGGCAGCGCCGCCGGTGGCGAGGATGATGGGAGCCGTCGGCCGGTTCGTCCACCACCAGCGCACCATGCGCTCGTCGGTGGTCGCCGCCAGCAGGCCGGGTTCGAACGGGTGAGCGCCGGGGACCGTGCACTCCGGATCGGGGCAGCCGCAACGGGCGCGCCCCTGTGGATCCGGTGCCACGCCCGGGAGTACGGGCCACTGCCATCCGGCCGCGAACGTCAGAGCCGCGCCGAGCACCTCAGGCTTCCCGCCGTCACGCCGGGACAGGAGCCTGCGTCGCCTTCCGAGCCTTCCGAGGATCTCGCGCATGAGCGCTCGTTCCTTTCCGTTGCACGCCTGGCAACACCGTGGGCCACATCACACCATGTGTCGATCACTTCACTGTGCGTACCTTCTGGCGCATCCCGACCTGCGGGAGGCAAGGGGCAGCCCCCTTGTTGTGCGCCGAGCGCCGAGCGTTGGCTTCGTCCGCGTCCATACTGCGTTCAGCAAAAGCATGGGCATGGCGCGGGGTGGCGGAGTCTGGCGTTTTGCGTCCCGCGTATTTCTCTCCGCCTCCGCCAAGGGAGGATGGGACACGGCCGTCGGTGGTTAAGACGCCCGGGTCCGTCGCCAGGTTCCGGGCGGTTGGACAACCACCCCCGGCCTTCACCGAGTACGTACCCACCAAGACCGCTGTGACGCTCCGTCGAACCAGGCCAGTCGACCTCAATAACCCGCTACCCGAGTCAGTTTTAGGCCAACTTTGCTTTTTCGCAAGGGGACCACGGCGAACCCATGGACACCAGGAATCCCGGCAGGACAATGCTGGACATCCCCTCACGAGTGCGTGTACATGTGGAGACACTGCTAGCGGCGCAGAATCACATGGGGGTTTGCGATGCTATTGAGCAATAAGCGCCGGTCGGAAGGCCGGACGCCATGAACGCCCCTCACCTCCCGAAAGTGGCTGGAATCGATTCAACGGTTCCCTCGCCCGCACACACTGTCGCGCCCGCGCCCGTAGCCCCGGACACCCCAGCGGACACACCCGCACTGACCTGCCCGAACGGTCCCGGCATCCTGCTTCAGGACCGCCTCGCCGGCTGGGTGTCCGACCTCACAACGCTGCACGAGCTCACCGAACGTCTGGCCCGCACGGCGGCACTCACCGACGCACTGCAGGAACTGCTGCAGGCCGGAGCCGCTCTCGTGGGCGCCCGGCGCGGTCTCCTCGTCCTGGAACCCGGTGACGGCCTCGGCCCCGACACCACCATCGGCCTGGGGCTGGCCCGCGCGGACCTCGGGCACATCGAGACGATCCCGCGCGGCGCCATGCCGTACGGACAGCTCCTCGACACGGCCGCCGGACTGCCCGGCGGCGAGAGCGAAATCACACACCCGGACCTCCTCGCCGAGGACGGTCTCGACCCCCGGCACCGCGAGGTCGCCGCCCGCCTCGGCTACGCGGCGAGCTACGCGCTCCCCCTGTCCACGGAGTCCGCGGGCCGCCTCGGCGCGGCCGTCTGGCTGTACGACGAGCCGGCGGAGCCGGTCGAACGGCAACGGCACCTCGTCGGCCTGTACGCGCGGTTCGCGACCGAGCACCTGGCCCGGCTGGTCGAAGTGGAGCGCACGCGCGCGTGCGTGCGCACGATCTCCGAGGAGCTGCTGCCCGCCCGGCTGCCCCGGACGGCCGGTGTCCAGCTCGCCGCCCGGCACCGCACCGGTCCACGCGGCGGCGGCGACTGGTACGACGCGCTGCCGCTCCCGGACGCCGCCCTCGGCCTGGCCGTGGGCGCGGTGACCGGCTCCGGGCCGAGCGCGATCGCCGCGATGGGCCGGCTGCGGGCCTCCCTGCGCGCGTACGCCGTGATGGAGGAGAGGGACCCGGTGGCGGTCCTCTCCGACCTGGAGGTGCTGTTGAGGCTCACCGAGCCCGCCCGCTGCGCCACCGCCCTGTTCGCCTACTGCGAGCCCGCCCTGCGCAAGGTCACGCTGGCCGGTGCCGGGCACTGCCCGCCCCTGCTTGTCGGCGAGCGGCGCACGGAGTTCGTGGAGACCACCGTGTCTGCGCCGCTCGGGATGCTCGCCTGCTGGGAGGCGCCCAGCGTGGAGTTCCGTACCGAGCCCGGAGAGACGGTTCTGCTGTACACCGACGGGCTGCTGCACCGTACGGGCCAGCCCGTGGACCGGGCCTTCTCCCGGCTGCACGCGGCGGCGGCGAGCGTCCCCAGGCAGCTGCGGGACGACGCGGGCGCGATCGCGGACCACGTCCTGCGGAGCATGCTGCCGGACGGGCTGGACGCGTCGGACGGTCAGGAGGACGTCGTACTGCTGTCGGCGCGGTTCGAGTGAGCCGCCGGTCGCCCCGCTCACCTCTGGGCCCCGTCCCGTACGACCGTACGATGGGCGGGGTCCAGTGCCGTATCTAGGAGGATGACCGTGGCGGACGAGCTCAATCCGGCGATCCCGGAGACTGAGACCGAGCCCGAAGAGCCGATCAAGCAGCGGAAGAACGGCCTGTACCCCGGCGTGTCCGACGAGCTTGCCGAGAACATGAAGTCCGGCTGGGCCGACACCGAGCTGACGGGCCTGGAGCCCATCGCTCAGGCCCCCCACACCGCCGCCCGCCGCGCCGCGCTCTCCGCGCGCTTCCCGGGCGAGCGTCTGGTGATCCCGGCGGGCAATCTGAAGACGCGTTCGAACGACACGGAGTATCCCTTCCGTGCCTCGGTCGAGTACGCGTACCTGACCGGTGGCCGGCCCGATGAGAGCGCCGGTGGCGTGCTCGTCCTGGAGCCCGTCGACGGCGGTCACAAGGCGACGATCTATCTCCTCCCTCGCTCCGACCGCGAGAACGGTGAGTTCTGGCTCTCCGGGCAGGGTGAGCTGTGGGTCGGGCGCCGACTTTCCCTCACCGAGGCCGAACAGGTGTACGGCATCCCGGCTTCGGACGTGCGCGAGCTGGCCGGCAGGCTGGCGGAGGCCACCGGACCGGTACGGGTCGTACGTGGGTTCGACGCCGGCATCGAGGCCGCCCTGACCGACAAGGTCACCGCCGAGCACGACGACGAACTGCGGGTCTTCCTCTCCGAGGCGCGGCTGGTCAAGGACGAGTTCGAGATCGGCGAGCTGCAGAAGGCCGTCGACTCGACCGTGCGCGGCTTCGAGGACGTGGTGAAGGTCCTCGACAAGGCCGAGGCGACCTCCGAGCGGTACATCGAGGGCACCTTCTTCCTCCGCGCGCGCGTCGAGGGCAACGACGTCGGCTACGGCTCCATCTGCGCGGCCGGCCCGCACGCCTGCACGCTCCACTGGGTGCGCAACGACGGGGCCGTGCGCTCCGGCGACCTGCTGCTGCTGGACGCGGGCGTCGAGACACACACGTACTACACGGCCGACGTCACCCGGACGCTGCCGATCAACGGCACGTACACCGAGATCCAGAAGAAGATCTACGACGCGGTGTACGACGCCCAGGAGGCCGGTATCGCGGCCGTGCGGCCCGGCGGCAAGTACCGCGACTTCCACGACGCGGCGCAGCGGGTGCTGGCCGAGCGGATCGTGGAGTGGGGGCTTGTCGAGGGGCCCGTGGAGCGGGTGCTGGAGCTGGGGTTGCAGCGCAGGTGGACGCTGCACGGCACGGGGCACATGCTCGGTATGGACGTTCACGACTGTGCCGCGGCGCGGGTGGAGTCCTATGTCGACGGGACGCTCGAGCCGGGGATGGTGCTGACCGTCGAGCCCGGGCTGTACTTCCAGGCTGATGATCTGACCGTGCCTGTGGAGTACCGGGGTATCGGGGTGCGGATCGAGGACGACATTCTGGTGACCGAGGGTGGGAACCGGAACCTTTCGGCCGGATTGCCTCGACGGTCTGATGAAGTCGAGGCGTGGATGGCGCGTCTCAAGGGTTGAGTTTCGTCTGCGGGTGAGTCGTGGCTGGTCGCGCAGTTCCCCGCGCCCCTGGGTATGTCGGTGTGGATCTGCATCTTGAGTTCGCCGTCGGTGAAGGGCGCCGTGGCGGGCTCGAGCGTGCCCTGCGGGATGCCGTGCGGGACGGGCGGCTGACGCCCGGGGCTCGGCTTCCTGCCACCCGGCGGCTCGCCGATGAGCTCGGGGTGTCGCGGGGGACCGTGAAGGCCGCCTACGACCAGCTGGTCGCCGAGGGGTATCTCACCGCCCGGCAGGGGGCCGGTACGCAGGTCGCCGCGCTGCCCTCCGTCGGTGCCGAGCCGACGGCGGCGGCCGCACGCGCGCGGGTGCCCCGTTTCGATCTGCGGCCGGGGAGCCCGGACGTCGGGACGTTCCCGGCGGACGCCTGGCTGCGGGCGCTGCGCCGAGCCGTCGCGACGGCGCCCTCCCCGGCGTACGACTACGGCGATCCGCGCGGCCGGATCGAGCTGCGGACGGCGCTGTCGGGCTACCTGGGGCGGGCCCGCGGGGTGCTCGCGCCGCCCGAGCGGATCGTGATCACCTCCGGGTACGTGCAGGGGCTCTCGCTCCTCACACGCGTACTGGACGGCGCCGCCATCGCCATGGAGGACCCGGGGCTGCCCTTCCACCGGGAGGTCGTACGGCGGGCCGGCGGTCGGGTCGTACCGGTGGGCGTCGACGAGCGCGGCGCCCGCGTCGAGGAGTTGGCCGGCCCCGAGGTCTCCGCGGTCGTCGTCACACCCGCCCATCAGTACCCGACCGGCGTGACCCTGCACCCGGAGCGACGGCGGGCGCTCACCGACTGGGCACGCGCGCGGGACGGGCTGATCGTCGAGGACGACTACGACGGGGAGTTCCGGTACGACAGACAGCCCGTCGGCGCTCTTCAGGGCATGGCCCCGGGACAGGTCGCCTACATCGGCACCGCCTCCAAGACGCTCGGGCCCGCCCTGCGCCTGGGCTGGATGGTGCTGCCCCCGCATCTCGTCGACGCGGTCGCCGACGTCAAGCTGCACAGCGACCACCACACCGAGACCATCGGCCAGCTGGCCCTCGCCGAACTGATCACCGGCCACGCCTACGACCGGCACGTGCGCGCGTGCCGCCTGCGCTACCGGCGCCGCCGGGACCGGCTCGTCGAGCTGCTGGGCGCACGCCGGAACGTGCGCGGGATCGCGGCGGGACTGCACGCCCTGGTGGAGGTGGCCGACGAGGCGGCGGTCCTGGCTCGGGCCGAGGAGGCCGGGCTCGCGGTCGGGTATCTCGGGGAGCACTGGCACGAGCCGGGGACGGCGGCCGCTGAGGGGCGCGCTCAGGGGCTGGTCGTGGGGTACGGGACGCCTCGGGAGCGGGTGTATCCGGAGGCGCTGGAGGTGCTCGGGCGGGTTCTGGACGGTGGCTGAGCGCGGTTTCCCCGGGCCGTGACCGGGCCGAATTGGGTCACAAAAAGGAGTGACTATTGGGCCTGCCCATCGGTCCACCGGGCTTCTAACGTCGTCCGTATGAACAACTCCCTCGTCCCGCCCGCAGGCCCGCAGCGCGTGCTCGCCCTGGCTCAGCTGACCAACTCGGTCGGCGACGGGGCGTACTACGTCACCTCCGCCCTCTACTTCACCCACGTCGTCGGGCTCGCCCCCGCGCGCGTGGGGCTCGGGCTGACGCTCGCCTGGGCGGTCGGTTCGCTGGTCGGAGTGCCCCTCGGGCGGCTCGCCGACCGGCGCGGGCCGCGCGGGACCGCCGTACTGCTGGCGCTCGCCACCGGGGCCGCGGTGGCGTCCTTCCTGGTCGTGCGGGGCTTCGTGCCGTTCGTGATCGCGGCCTGTGCCTACGCGTCCGCGCAGTCGGGGCTCGCGGCGGCCCGGCAGGCACTGCTCGCCGGGCTGGTGACGGCCGGGGACCGCACGCGGCTGCTCGCGCACCTCCAGTCCACGCTCAACGCCGGTCTGGCGGTGGGCGCGGGGCTCGGCGGGCTCGCGCTGAGCGCCGGGACGCGGGCCGCGTATCTCGGGGTGTTCGCGCTGGACGCGGTGAGTTTCCTGGTCTGCGCGGGGCTGCTGCTGCGGCTGCCGTCGGTGGCGCCCGTCGCGGCGGTGAAGTCGCCGGGGCTCGGTGTGCTGCGCGACCGGCCGTACGTCGTCGTGACCCTGCTCAACACCGTGCTGCTGCTGCGCATGCCGCTGCTCAGCCTCGGCATCCCGCTGTGGATCACCGAGCGGACCGACGCTCCCGCCTGGGTCGTCTCGGCGCTGTTCGTGCTCAACACCGGCGCGGTGATGGTGTTCCAGGTGCGGATGGCTCGCGGGGTGACGGGGATCGGGTCGGCCACCCGCGCGGTACGGCGCTCCGGTTGGGTGATGCTCGCGGCGTGCGCGGTGTTCGCCCTGTCGGCCGGGGTGGGCCCCTGGGTGGGCGTCGGTGTCCTGGTGGTCGGCGCGGTGCTTCAGGTCGTCGCCGAGATGGGACAGTCGGCGGGGTCCTGGCAGCTGTCGTTCGACCTGGCCCCCGCCGACCGGGTCGGCGAGTACCAGGGCTTCTTCGGCACCGGCGTCACCGTGGCCCGTACCGCGGGGCCCCTCGTCCTCACCGCGCTGCTGGTGGGCTGGGGGACCCCGGGGTGGCTGCTCCTGGGCGGAGTCACGCTGGTGGCGTCGTACGCCATGGGGCCGGCGGCCCGGAAGGCGGCCGCCGCCGGCCCGGCGCGCGCGGCCGTCAGGCAGCCCGTGTCGGTGAGCTGACCGGCAGCGAGTCCAGGAACAGGGCCCCCGCGAAGAGCCCGGCGCTCCCGCGGGGGCTCCACGCACGCGCGTGCAGGTCGTCGTCGAATGCGGCCAGAGCTGTGGCACCCGCTTGCGTCGACGTGCCGCCCGCTTCCAGGATTCCCCGGGCGCCCGCCTGGACATGGCGCAGGCCGTGCGGGCCCGCCGTGTACAGCAACTCGGTGTCCTGGAGCGTCGACATGACGGTCAGCAGGGCGTCGAGGCGGGCCTGCGCCTCCGTCGCGCCTGTCGAGCGGGCGACGGCCAAGGCGTCCAACGCCCGCCGTACGTGCGGGAATCCGGCCCGCGCCTCGCCACGGGCGCCGGCCGCGCCGTACTTCGCCGACACCGAGGAGCCCCGGGAGGGTCTGCGCGGGGCGCGTCTGTCGGGGTGGGAGGCGATGCGCTTGGCGGTCGCCGCGACGTCGCGTGCCTTGGCCCGGGGGTCCAGGGCGGCTGCCGCGACCAGCAGGCCGAGCGCCCACAGGGCACCCCGGTGGCCGCCGCCCGCGAGCCCCACCGAGTGCTCGGTGGACCGGCCGATGGCGCCCAGTTCCGTACGGAGCCCGGGTGTCGGTTCGCCGGTGCGGCGGGCCACGGCGGCCATCGCCGTGAGGCCGGGCGCGAGCGCCTTGGCCGACCAGCGCAGGGCGAGTTGGTCCCGGCGCGTGGCACGGGCGTCGAGATCGCGCGGGTCGGGCAGGCCCGGCTTGGGAGCCAGGGCCAGCTGTCCGGTCAGCGCGTCCACGGCGGCGAGCGCCAGCGCCTCGTCCTCACGGCTGCTCATGGCCGTACCTTACGAGGACGCCGAAGCGGATGGGGAGGCGCTGTCGGTCGGGGCGTCCGTCGGCGGCTCGCCACTCGGGGGCGTACCGCCACCGCCGCTGCCCGCGCCGGTGTTCTCGGCGTCCGGGTCGATGCCCAGGGTGATGAAGCCCTTGTAGCCCTTGGAGACGTCCTTCTTGTGGACCGGCTTCAGGGTGAGCAGACCGCTGGACGCGCCGCCGCCGTCGTACACCATGTCGTTGTCGAGGGTGGTGTAGCTGCCGGAGTGCTGGGAGTAGGGCTTAAGGGCGAAGATCTCCTCGGCCGCGTCGTCGGGGAAGAACAGCTGGCCGGTGTGGTTGACCGTGCCGCCCTCGTAGGTGCCGTCCTCCTTCTGGCCGCCGGTGTGGACCTTGAGGTGGATGTGGCAGGTGCGCGGCGTGTACCAGCCGGGAAAGATCGTCTCGAACTTGACGACCCCGTTGGCGTTGGCGATCTGGTAGCCACGCAGGTAGGTGTTGTCGTTCGCGGTGGAACCGTCCTCGCTCTCGGCGGGAGCCGAGCCGCCGGGGTTGGCGGTGGTGTAGCCGGAGTAGTAGCCCCAGGCGTCGCAGTGCCAGATCTCCACGGCCGCGCCCGCGACCGGGGCACAGGACTCGGTGGTGTCCTGGACGGTGATGCGCAGTGTCAGCGGGACACCGGACTTGCCCTCGGTGATGTCCTTTCTCACCAGCGCGTTGTCGAGGTAGTACGGCCCCTCCGTCACGCTCGACATGAGCACACAGGTGCCGCTGCTCCCGCTCGCCGTGGCGTCGTCGGTGGCCGTGGCCGTGGTCGTCGCCTCGTCGGCGAAGGCCGACTGGTAGCCCGCGACCACCAGTCCGCCGGCGGCGACCGCGCCTCCGGTCACCGCAAGGGCGCGGCGTCGGCTGATTGAGGTGTCCTTGTGGTTTCCCGTCATGACCAGGAAATTAGGGACGCCGTCCGTCAGGAACATGGGCGCGAGCTGAGAGCCGCCTGTGAAGCGTGAGAAACCTGAAACCGGTCGTCGGCAGGGACGACGGCGTTCACACCGCCATCAGCGGCGCGTCCTTCTGCCACTTGAGGATCTTGTCGAAGCTGACCACCGCGCCGCCCCGGCCCGGCTTGTTGCCGATGGTGAGGTGGTCGGCGAGTTCCTCGATCAGCGACAGGCCCCGGCCGTTCTCCGCGTCGTACGGGACGGCGGCCACCGGCACCGGCCGGCGCGGGGCCTCCTGGAGTGCCGGAGCCGCCGAGGCCGCCGGGAAGCCCGGGCCCGAGTCGGTGACCTCGATGCGGCACTTCTCCCCGTCGAGGTACGCGGTGACGCGATAGGCCCCTCGGGAGTCGCCGTACCCGGTGTCCCCGCCGTGCTCGACGGCGTTCGCACAGGCCTCGGTGAGCGCGACGGAGAGGTCGTAGGAGATGTCGGGATCGACGCCCGCCGTCTCCATGGTGCCCAGGAGCAGACGTCTGGCGAGCGGAACGCTCGCCGCCTCACGTCGAAGATGGAGTGACCACCAGATGCTCATGCTCCAGCCTCCAGGCCGCGGCTCGACATACCTGTACGTATTGCCGCGAGTGGCGGTGTGTAAGCACGCAGTTGACGTGATGCCGCCCATACGGGGGATGCACCCCGAGCCACAATCGGTGTATGTAGTGCATCAACTGACAGAAGCGATCTACCGGTTGTACACGGCTTTACATGGTGGTATCCGGCTGTACTCCACCTTGTGGACCTGCCGTACGGGTGCCGTGGGGCCAGTGCGATGATGAGCCCGCCATGACTGCCCGCCGCCGGCGCACAGCGCCCTCCGGAAGCACTCTCCGGATGCTGAGGGCCGCGGTGTTCTCCGCGGTCTGTGTCGTGCTGGCCGGGGCCGGTCACACCTTCGCCTCCTGTGCCTCCGTTCCGCTGTGGACCCTGTTCGCCGGTTTCCTCGGGGTCCTCGCATGCGCGGCGCCTCTCGCCGGACGGACCCGCTCGCTGCCGGGCATCGTCGTCCTGCTGGCCGTCGGCCAGACCGTTCTGCACACCCTGTTCGGGCTCGGGCAGCACATGACGTCGGCGGCATCGGTTTCCCCGGCCGCCGCCACGGCGGACACCACCCTGGTCGCACGGGCCGCGCGGCTGCTGTGCGGTGTGCCGCTCGCGGCGATCAGCCCGGCACAGGCCCAGCGGATCCTCGCCGACGCGCGCATCAGTACGGGCGGCGGTACGGGGGCGGGTACCGGTGGCGGGGCGGGCATGGACATGGGGTCCATGAGCCACACCACGGACGCCGTCACGTCCGCCGGGTCCGTCTACGCCCTGCTGCCGACGCTGCCCATGCTGCTCGGTCACGTCCTCGCGGCAGTCGCCACCGGCTGGCTGCTGCGCCGCGGAGACCTGGCCCTGCTGCGGCTGATGCGGCTGTCGGCGCACGGAGTGGCCGAGGGGGCGCTCGTACGATCCCTGCGCGGGGCGCTCGCGCTGGCGCGCGCACTGCGTACGGGCCTTCCGGGTACGCCCGGTACGGCATCGCAGGCACCGCGCGCGTGGACCCTCGTATGTCTGCGGCCGTCCGCCACCGCGCTCCAGCACACGGTGATCCGGCGCGGTCCGCCGGCCTCCTCGCTCGTGCTCGCCGCCTGACACGACGCGACCGCTTTCCGCTCCCGGAGAGAGGGCCGCCGTCGTGCGGCACGCGCGCGTGTGCACCTTTTCGCACGCGTGACCCTCTTCCTCTCCGACCCGCCGGATCTGCCGGCACGTCGGACCTCACTCGAAGTGGAGCGCCTTCCGTCATGAAGGTTTCCCGTATCGCCGCCGCCGGCGCCCTCGCCGGTGCCACCGTCCTCGTCCTGTCCGGCCCCGCCTTCGCGCACGTCAGCGTCTCGGCCGAGGGAACCGCCGCCAAGGGCGGCTACGCGACCGTCAACTTCAAGGTGCCGAACGAGCGCGACAACGCCTCGACCACCAAGCTGGAGGTCAGCTTCCCGACCGACCACCCGCTCGCCTCGGTGATGCCACAGCCGATCGACGGCTGGACCGTCAAGGTCACCAAGTCCAAGCTGGCCAAGCCGCTCGAGATGCACGGCGAGAAGATCTCCGAGGCCGTTTCCAAGGTCACCTGGACCGCCACCGGCAAGGGCGTCGAGCCCGGCTTCTTCCAGAAGTTCCCGCTCTCCCTCGGCCAGCTGCCCGAGGACACGGACGAGCTCGTCTTCAAGGCGCTCCAGACGTACTCCAACAAGGAGGTCGTCCGCTGGATCGAGGTCCAGGAGGACGGCGCCGAGGAGCCCGACAACCCCGCTCCGGTGCTGGCGCTGTCCGCCGCCACCGGGGACCACCACGGCGGCGCCTCCACCACGGAGGAGCCCGCCGAGCAGGCCGCCGCGAAGACCACGACCGCGGCTGCCGAGCCCGCCGACAGCAGCGACACCACCGCACGCGTGCTCGGCGTCGTGGGCATCGTCGTCGGGGTCGCGGGTGTGGCGTTCGGCGTGCTGGCCGGCCGTCGCAGCAGCGGTAGCAGCAGCACCGCCTGACACGCGCTCACCTCCGGTGCGCGCCGGGGGCGTGCGGCTGTCCCGTACGCCCCCGGTCGTCCGGTGCACCCCCGGGTGCACACCGCACCCCCACGCACACCACCTTCAGGACATCGCCCTATGCGCAAGAAGCTGTTCGCCGCGTCCGCCCTGCTCGTCGCGGCCACCCTGACCCTCTCCGCCTGCGGCAGCGGTGACGACTCCGGCCAGTCCGTCGCCGATGTCTCCGTCGAGGCCGGCTCGGACAAGGCGGCCACGATCCTCGACCAGCCGTTCGAGAAGCCCGACCTCGTCCTCACCGACACCCAGGGCAAGAAGTACGACCTCCGCGCGGAGACCAAGGGCCGGCCCACGCTCATCTACTTCGGCTACACCAACTGCCCCGACGTCTGCCCGCTGACGATGAGCAACATCGCCGTCGCGAAGGGGCGGCTGTCCAAGGCCGACCAGGACAAGCTCCGCATCGTGTTCGTCACCACCGACCCGAAGCGGGACACCCCGGCCGCGCTCGGCAAGTGGCTCAAGGGCATCGACCCCCAGGTCGTCGGTCTGACCGGGGACTTCGCCACCATCCAGGCGGGCGCCCGCACCCTCGGCATCTCCATCGAGCCGACGTCGAAGGACAAGAACGGCAAGACGATCTCGATGCACGGCACCCAGGTCATCGCGTTCTCCCCGAAGACCGACGGCGGCTATGTGCTGTACGGCGAGGACGCCACCGTGGACGACTACATCAAGGACCTCCCCAAGATCATCAAGGGGCAGAACCCGTGAGGCACCTGAAGCTCGTGAGGTCCGCCGGGCTTCCCGCCCTGACGTCGGCCGCGCTGCTGGCCGGAGCGCTCGCCCTCACCGGGTGCGGGAGTTCGGACTCCGGGTCCGACGGCGACAGCGCCGGCGCGGGCCTGTCCGTCGGCTCCGCCTACATGCCCCAGCCGGTCTCGGACTCCATGGCGGCCGGGTTCCTCGTCATCACCAACAAGGGCGCCGCCGGTGACGTACTCACCCGCGTCACCAGCGACGTCGCGGGCGAGGTCACCGTGCACAAGACCGTCGGGCAGACCATGGAGGAGGCCGAGCGCCTCCATATCCCGGCCCACGGCGAACTCGTCCTGCAGAGCGGCGGCGACCATCTGATGTTCGAGCAGCTCAAGCGCAGACCGCGAGAGGGCGACAAGGTCGCCGTCCAGCTGCACTTTGCCAAAACCTCGCCGATCACCGTCGAGATGCCGGTGAAGTCCGCGACGTACAACCCGAAGACCGGACACTGAGACCGAGGGAGGGATCACCGTGACACAGACCATCGCCCCCCGCGTGCGGCCCCTGGTGCTGCTGTTCCTCGCAGTGGCCGCCGCGCTGCTCGCCGGGCTGGCCGGCGCCGCACCGGCCTCCGCACACGCCGCGCTCACCGGCAGCTCGCCACAGCAGGGTGTGGTGGTCGCCAAGGCCCCGGCCCAGGTGACGCTGACCTTCTCCGAGAAGGTCGCGCTGTCCGACGGCGCGTTCCGCGTGCTCGACCCCAAGGGCAAGCGCGTCGACACCGGCAAGGCGAGCGAGCTGAGCGGCACGACCTACGCCGTCCCGCTCCACTCCGGCCTGCCCGACGGCACGTTCACCGTCGCCTACCAGGTCGTCTCGGCGGACAGCCACCCCGTCGCCGGCGCCTTCACGTTCTCCATCGGCGCCCCCTCCGTGACCACCGTCTCGGTCTCCGACCAGTCGGCCGGCGGCGGAGTCGTCGGCGCCTTCTACGGCTTCGGCCGGTACGTCTCGTACGCGGGCTTCATCGTCATGGTCGGCGGCGCCGCCTTCGTGCTCGCCTGCTGGCAGCGCGGCTCCGGCGTACGGGCGCTCCAGCGGCTCGTCGTGTCCGGGTGGCTCGCGATGACCGCGGCCACCCTCGCGCTGCTGCTGATGCGCGGCTCGTACACCGGCTCCGGCAAGGTCGGCGACATCTTCGACCTGGGCCTCCTCGGCAACGTCCTCCAGACCAAGACGGGCGCCGCCCTCGTCTCCCGGCTGCTGCTGCTCGCGGCCGGCGCGCTGTTCATCGCGGTCCTCTTCGGGGCGTACGCCAGGCCCGAGGACGACGAGACGG
>NZ_AEJB01000494.1 GCF_000331005.1 Streptomyces turgidiscabies Car8 | reverse complement strand
GGGACGTCAGGCGGAAGGCAGGAGCGAGGCTGACGCCGCTTCGTGCTCCTCCGCGAGGAGCGCGGTCACCTTCGTCAGGCGCCCGTTGGAGACCTTGCGTCTGTGCACGTCCCGGATCTCCTCCGCGATCGCGTCACGGTCGACCTCGCCCATGCGCTCGACCACAGGGCGGGCCATGGCCAGCAACTCTTCGAGCGACGCATTTGGTGGCCGACCGGTACGCCGGGGTGTTGGAGCGGTCTGCGCCGGAACCTCATCGTCGGAATCCGGCGAGGGGGCAGCGAACATACCGGGGTGGTCTTCGACAGGAGTCGGGGGCTGGACGCTGTCCCTGCCGTTGTGGCGGTGGGCGGGGGCTTCCTGGCGGTTGCCGGTGTTGGCCTCCTGGGGGTGGGGAGCGGGCTGGCGTCGAATGACGATGTAGAAGTGGACGGCGCCGGCCAAGGCGAGCGGGGGGATCGCGGACAGGACGCCCACGGTGACGTCGTCGAGTCGGAGGCCGTCGCTTGCGCGGGTCTGCTGGTTGAGGCGGACGGCATGCAGGGCGTTGGCCCAGATGCTCGTCGCCGTAGCCAGGCCAACGAGCACCCACACGTACGCGCGTGAGAGCCGTGGCGCATTGCCCAGCATGAGCAGGGCGGTGACGCCGATGGCGATGAACCCGTCGATCACGAGTGGGAAGGCGTAGGTGAGCAGCCCGCGGATGTGGATGGCGACGGCCATCTGCCGCAGGGCGTCGTAGGAGAGAGCGAAGGCGAACGCGGCGAGCAGGGCGATGCCGACGCGGATCGCGGAGTGCGCGGTGACGGTGGGGAAGGCCAAACGGAGGTACTCCAGGTGAGGTTGGGCGGCGGCTGTCGGCGCGGGCAGGGGACGCCGCCGTGAGGTGTGGTGTCTCGTACCACTCGTCGCATGCCTGGTCAGAGCAGGTACGAGTGGCGTGGTGATGTCGAGACGACTCGTTGCGGGCTTGTCACTCGTCCCCGCGCTGACCTGGGCGGGGACGAGTGCGACGAGACAAGTCGGGTCAGGCCGCACTGTCAGGAAGTGGCTCGGCCTCTGGCCGGGTGGGCTCGACCGCAGGCCCCGGTTCGGGGCAGTAGCGGGCCCAGGTGTCGAGGAATTGGTTGCGGGCGAAGCCCTTGGCCTGGGTGCCGTCGGGGAAGCGGCGGTTGGCCGAGCCGATGCCGTAGGGCTGCAGAAGCAGTTGCAGGCCGCGCGGCGTCAGGCCGTGGGCGCCGTACTCCGCCCACGGCGCTTCCTTGTCCGCGTTGAGGTGTTCCAGCAGGCGCCTGGTGCCCAGCACCGCGGGGTCGTTCTCGGCGGCGAAGGCCCGGCGGATGCCGACCAGAACGCGGGTGCGCAGACCGCCCTCCTCGTCCTGCCCCGCCTCGTAGTCGGTCATGACGCGGCAGGCGGTGCGGGCGAGTGCGGGCCATTCGCCCGCTGCGAGGTCGGCGATGACCACCAGGGGTTCCCAGGTGTCGGCCGCACGGTCCTCGACCGGCATGGCGGGCTCCATCTCCAGCGCTCGCGCGTACAGCGGCCCGAGCCAGGCCGAGAGCCGGTCACGGATCGCATGCAGGGCCGGGGTGTCCCGGGTGGTGCGGAAGGCCGCTACCTTCTCGGCCGCCGCGCGGCGCCGCATCCGGATGACCACCGACCGGTCCATGACCGTGTCAGGCAGGTCCCCGATCCCGGCGAGCGCCGCCATGGCGAACGTGGGGAACGCGGTGGGCTTGTGCTCGGGCCCGGTCACCCGGAGCGTGGGCCGGTTGCGCTGGTGACCGGCGTTGATCAGGCCGCGCACCTCCTCGTTCTTCTCCGCCGCCTTGACGGTGCCGAAGAGGGTGTCGGCCTCGTCGACCAAGAGGGTCGGCGGGTCCTCGTCGTCGATCGAGCGGAAGATCGCCGCCGCGCTGGCGTTGACCGTGATGAGCGGGTTGCGCACGGTCTCGGTCACCACGTCCAGCAGCCGTGACTTGCCGCACCGCTTCTCCGGAGCCACGATCGCCAGACGTGGTGCGTGCTGCCACGCGCGCTGCAGGTGCGTCGCCGCGATCCACAACGTGACCGCAGTGAGGGCTTCCTCGCTCGGCATCACCACATACCGCTTGATTTGCGCCCGCAGGTCAGCCAGGATCTGCGCGCCCTCGGGCAGCGGCCCTGCTGAGGACGCGTCGTCCCGGTCCCCGTCTGCGGGAGGTGCAGCGGGGATGGCCAGCTGGCCGGCGATGGCGACGACGGGTGGCAAGCCGGGCATCGAGGATGAGGTGGGGGCGGTGGAGGACGTAGGTTCGTCCACAGGCGTTCCTCCCTGGTGGGCCGGACGGGCAAGCCCGGCCCACCGGATCGATCATTCATGGGTGATGGGGCAGGGACTCTGCGGCTCTCGGCGCTGGCTCGCCGAGGGCCGTTTCGTTGTCCCGGAAGGTGGCTTCAGACGGCGAGGCGGTACGCGGACTGGGAGTTCACCCAGGCGTCCACCTCGGACCAGCGGTAGCGCAGGTGACGGCCGACCTTGTGGACGTTGGGGCCGATGCCCCGGTACTTCCACTGGTAGAGGGTCTTCACGGGCACGCCGAGGTAGACGGCGACCTCGGCCGGGCTGGCGAGCGGGCCGCGCCTGGCAGCCTCGGCGATGGCAGGGGCGTTGGTATTGCGGGAGGAGGTATTCGGCACAGGGCTCCTTTTCGGTCTTGGACATCGGGCCTGGACAACACAGCCACACCCCAGGCGGAAAAGTCCAGAGTTGGTTCTTAAACTCTCCAGCACTTCTCTGTGTTACCGGCGATTCCAAAACAGTAAGTGCGGATCCCCGGTTGCCGAAATCGCTCCAGTGGATGCAGAAATTTTCTGCGGCGAACCGACCGCCGGAAGGGTCGGAATCCGGTACCTCCGCAGCTCAGAGGTTATGACTGACAGTCGTAGGTGACACGGCCAGCCCGCCAGGCATCGCGTCCGAAAATAGTTCAAATCGCCCAAATCTGGGATGCGGAGGGAAGATAGCACGGCTTTCCAAGTGAAAAGGCTCGCGATGTACCGGAATTCAATGAGACGAACACCACTTTGCCCCGGAACGACTTTTGGAGAGTTTGAGAACCAACTCTTGCCATAACGCCCGGCCGCAAGTTACAGCTATCTGTCATGGCATCCCGACCTGTCGAAATTGGCCCCGCCGGCCTCCACTCCGCCCGCGCTATCGAGTGCATCCGCCTCACGCGCGGCCTGACCCAGCACCAGCTCGCCGCCCGTTGCACCGCACTGGGCCGCCCGATGACCAACACCGCCCTCAGCCGCACCGAACGCGCCCGCCGCCGCTGCGACATCGACGACCTCGTCACGATCGCCGCGGCTCTCGGTATCGCGCCGGCGGCCCTGCTGCCGTTGTGGGCAGTCCGCGACCTCGCGTCCCACTTCGGCGGGACCCTCGACGACATTCAGGGGGCCCTTCTTGGCTGACGTGTACGACCGCTGGCACAAGTCGCACCCCAACCCCGACGAGTCCGAGTGCAGCGAGCACAAGGGCCGAACGAAGCGGGCCGTCCCCACCGCCGATCACGGCATCGGCAAGCGTTGGCAGGTCCGGTACCGAGACCTGGACGGCCGTCAGCGCAAGGAGAACTTCCACACGAAGGCCGAGGCGGACAACCGCGCCGCCGAGGTCGACGTCGAGATCCGTCGCGGCTCCTACGTCGTCCCGGCCGAGACGAAGCAGACGCTCGGCGCCTACGCGCAGAAGTGGCTCGACGCGAACTCTGTCGGCCCGACAACCGCGCTCCGCTATGAGGCGACCGTCCGCAACCACATCGTCGAACACCTCGGACGACGCGAACTGCGGTCCCTCAACCAGCCCTCGCTCATTCAGGGTTGGGTCCGTACGCTCCAGGACAGCGGCCTTGAGGCGTCGACGATCGAGGGCATCTTCGACATCCTCTCCAGCATCCTCGGCGCGGCCGTGGAGGACGGGTTGCTGCCGAAGAACCCCTGCAAGGCTAAGTCGGTCAAGCTACCGACGGCTACCAAGAAGAAGATCATTCCTTGGTCGTTGGAACGCGTACGCGCGGTCGTCGCCGGACTCCCGAAACGCTTCCAGGCCGGTGGCAATCTCGCTTTCGGCTGCGGCCTGCGCCAGGGCGAGGTGTTCGGCTTCGCAGTCGACGACATCGACTTCAAGGGCGGCTGGATCCACGTCAACCGACAGGTGCGGCTGGTCGGTACGAAGCCTGTGTTCGCCCTGCCCAAGGGCAACAAGATCCGGTCAGTGCCCCTGCCGGCCCAACTTGCCGCCGCCCTCAAGGCCCACATGAAGGAGTTCCCACCCGTCGCCGTCACGCTGCCCTGGGCCAAGCCGGACGGCGAACCGAAGACCTTCCGCCTCCTCTTCGTCGACGAGAAGAGCCGGGCCTACAACCGCAGCGTCTTCAACATGGGCGCCTGGAAGCTCGCCCTGGCTGCTGCCGGCGTGATCCCTCCGCGCGAGCGCGGCGCGCGCTACCTCCAGGCGGCCCCGGAAGACGGCATGCACGCCCTCCGGCACGCCTACGCCTCCGTGCTCCTGGACGCGGGGGAGAGCATCAAGGCGCTCTCCGAGTACCTCGGTCACTCGGACCCGGGCTTCACGCTGCGGACGTACACGCATCTGCTGCCGTCCAGCGAGACCCGCACCCGCAAGGCGATCGACGACGCCCTCACGGAAGCCGAGGCGGAGGACGACGGCGACCCGCCTGCCGACCAGGGCACATCAGTGCCCCCGCCGAAACCCATGTGCCCTCAATGTGCCCTGGCCGCCTGACGCCCACTCCGGGGACATGAAAAAGGCGAGGCCCGAAGACCCCGCCCGAATCCCACGAAACCCCAGCTCACGGCCAGACAAGGCAATAAGGCTGATGCCCCGCCTCATGCAACCGATGACTGAAGTCCTGCCACTCGTGCAGCAGTTGGTACACGTTGTACGCGTCTCGCGGCCCTCCGCGGTCCGGCACCGTCGACCAGATGAAGGCCGCCGCGCCGACCGCCTCCTCGCCTATGCCGCGTAGCGGGTCGACCACGGTCATCGGGAGTTTCACGACCGCGTAGTCCGGGTGCAGGACGACGAGTTCCAGTGGGGGCACCTTGTTGAGGGGGACGCCCTCGATGCCCGTGAGGACCATCGCGGCCATCGTCTCGGGCTTGATCTTGGTGAACATGCCGTTCATGCCGAGTTCGTCGCCGCCGAGTTCCTCGGGGCGCATCGAGATCGGGACGCGGGCTGCCGTGGCGCCGTCCGGCGCGCCGAAGTATTTGTACGTCACCCCCACCCGACCACCATTCCCGCTCGCTGCCCGGAGCCGCTCGACCCTCCGGTCGACGCTCTCGGGCACACCGTTCGAAACTGTCGACCCCGGGCTCTGCCCAGGACCGATCGCCTGCCCAGGTCCCATTCCCGGGGCCTGCGCCTGTCGTGCCGCTTCTGCCGCTGCCGCTTCCTCCACGTCGCGTCGGTGCCTTCCCCGCCGGGCACGTCGAGGACCCAGGTCGTCAGTCCCCTCGCCCAGTCCGCCACCGCGATGCATATCTCCACCCGACTGCTGTTCTAGGACGCGCGAGCCCCGTCGCGCAACCCGATCATCGTGTCAGTGACCTCCCCCACGTCCGCCCGCCGAAACGTGCGTTGAAACACCTGTCCGCAGGATCTTCGCAGCCTCTGAACACCATCGTCCGCCCATCGTCCGTATGTACGGCTCGATGAGCTGCGTGTCTCTGTGTACCTCGTGTGTGTCCGGTCCCAGTTTCGCAGACGGGTGGGGCCGACGCCCCGCTGTCCCGCCGCCTACCCTGAGGGGGTCACTGGCAACCGGAGTCCGAGAAGTCGGAGAAGTCGCAGGTCATGAGCGAAACGTCAAGCGGGTCAACCAGCGGGGCAGCCGGCGGAACGGCCGACAGGTTGCCCTATCCCTATGAAGCGCCCGTCTCTCAGGGCCTCTTCGACCGTGCGACGGGAGTCACACCCGGCGGGGTCAACTCGCCGGTGCGGGCTTTCCGTGCCGTGGGCGGTACGCCCCGGTTCATGGTGTCGGGGCGTGGCCCGTATCTCACCGACGCCGACGGGCGCGAGTACGTCGACCTGGTCTGCTCCTGGGGTCCGATGATCCTCGGGCACTCCCGCCCCGAGGTCATCGCCGCCGTCCAGGATGCCGTGTCGCGGGGTACGTCCTTCGGTACGCCGGGGGAGGGCGAGGTCGCGCTCGCCGAGGAGATGGTCGCCCGTATCGACCCCCTCGATCAGGTGCGGCTCGTGTCCAGCGGGACCGAGGCCACCATGTCGGCGATCCGCCTCGCCCGCGGGTTCACCCGGCGCTCCAAGGTGATCAAGTTCGCCGGGTGTTACCACGGTCACGTCGATTCGCTGCTGGCGGCGGCCGGCTCCGGTGTCGCCACGTTCGCGCTGCCCGACACCCCCGGCGTCACCGGCGCCCAGGCCGGCGACACGATCGTGCTCCCCTACAACGACCTCGACGCTGTGCACGCCGCCTTCGCCGCGCACCCCGGCGAGATCGCCTGCCTGATCACCGAGGCATCCCCGGGCAACATGGGCGTCGTACCGCCGCTGCCCGGGTTCAACCAAGGGCTCAAGGACGCGTGTGCCGCCAATGGCGCGCTGTACGTGTCCGACGAGGTCATGACCGGGTTCCGTACCAGCCGGAGCGGCTGGTTCGGGATCGACGGTGTGCGGCCCGACCTCATGACCTTCGGGAAGGTCATGGGCGGGGGGTTCCCCGCCGCCGCCTTCGGGGGGCGTGCCGACGTCATGGCCCACCTGGCCCCCGCCGGGCCCGTCTACCAGGCCGGCACCCTCTCCGGTAACCCGATCGCGACCGCCGCCGGGCTCGCCCAGCTGCGGCTGCTCGACGAGGCCGCGTACGTCACCGTCGACGCCGTCTCCGCGCAGCTCCAGGGGCTGGTCGGTGAGGCGCTGAGCAAGGAGGGCGTCGCGCACACCGTGCAGAACGCCTCCAACATGTTCTCCGTGTTCTTCACCGACCGGCCGGTGCGCGACTACGAGGACGCCAAGACGCAGGAGTCGTTCCGCTTCACCGCGTTCTTCCAGTCCATGCTGGCGAACGGCGTCTATCTCCCGCCGTCGTCCTTCGAGTCCTGGTTCGTCTCCACGGCGCACGACGAGCGGGCCATCCAGAAAATCGCCGACGCCCTTCCGGCGGCGGCCCGTGCGGCGGCGGAGGCCACAGCAGCATGAGCGACATCAACAGCGGGACGAACGATTCCAGCGCGGACATCACCGTCGTACACCTCATGCGGCACGGTGAAGTCGCCAACCCCGACGGGGTGTTGTACGGGCGGCTGGACGGCTACCACCTCTCCGAGCTGGGCCGGCGGATGGCCGACCGGGTCGCCGAGCATCTCGCCTCGCGCGATGTGACGTACGTCGGTGCCTCCCCGCTGGAGCGGGCGCAGGAGACCGCGACGCCCATCGCGAAGGCGCACGGGCTCGACATCGCCACCGACGCGCGGCTCATCGAGGCCGAGAACGTCTTCCAGGGGAAGACCTTCGGCGTCGGGGACGGCGCCCTCAAGCGGCCCGAGAACTGGAAGCACCTGGTCAACCCGTTCAAGCCGTCCTGGGGGGAGCCGTACGTCGATCAGGTCGTACGGATGATGGGGGCACTGGACGCCGCCAAGGACGCCGCGCGTGGCCACGAGGCCGTGCTCGTCAGTCATCAGCTGCCGATCTGGATCGTGCGCAGCTATGCGGAGCGGCGGCGGCTCTGGCACGACCCGCGCAAGCGGCAGTGCACGCTCGCCTCCCTCACGACCTTCACCTACCGCGGCGACAGGATCGTGTCCGTCGGTTACAGCGAGCCCGCCCGTGATCTCGTCCCGGCCCATCTGCTCGCCGGCGCCAAGCCGGTGAAGGGCAAGGACAAGGCGTTCGGGGCGTAGTCGCTCAGCGCCGCCTTTCACGCTTCAACCGACACCTCAACCAGCACCTCAACCAGCACTACAACCAACACCTCAACCACCACTTCAACCAACACTTCGGAAAATTTCGTCCGTTGAGTGATTAGTGACACAGTTGTTGCAATTGTTCCGAAGTGCGTGACAATACGGGGAACCTCCCTGTTCGTCGTCCCCTCTGACTGGGTGACCATCAGCGAGTACGACGAATGGGGACCCCATGCACGACAAGAACGGCGTCGGCGGCTTCAGCCGGCGGGGGGCGCTCGGCCTGGGCCTCGGAGCCGCCGCCGCGCTCGGTACCGCCGGCTGCGGAACCGTTCTGCAAGAGGGGTCGAAGGGGTCCGGAGGTTCCGGCGGGAAGACGCGGCCTTCGAGCAAGCCGTCGCCCACCGCCACCGCCAGGCCCATAGGCGACGGCTCCACCTCCTTCACCGGCAAGCAGCCCCACCAGCCCGGCAAGCCCGTGCCGCTGGAGCCGGGCCAGACCCCGCCGCAGTTCGTGATCTTCTCCTGGGACGGGGCGGGAGAGGTCGGCAACGGCCTCTTCCCCCGCTTCCTCGAGCTGGCTAAGACGCACGGCGCCCACATGACCTTCTTCCTCTCCGGGCTCTACCTCCTCCCCGAGTCGCAGAAGCGCAAGTACCTCCCGCCGAACAACGCCCCCGGCGCCTCCGACATCGGCTACCTCACCGACGAGCACGTCAAGGCGACCCTCACCAACGTCCGGCAGGCCTGGCTCGACGGGCACGAGATAGGCACCCACTTCAACGGCCACTTCTGCTCCGGCTACGGCACGGTCGCCAACTGGACGCCCCAGCAGTGGCGCAGCGAGATACAGCAGGCCAAGGGCTTCGTGAAGGAGTGGCGCACCAACACCGGGTGGACCGACCTGCCCGCGCTCCCCTTCGACTACGACCGTGAGCTCATCGGCGGCCGTACGCCCTGTCTCCTCGGCCAGAACAACCTGCTCCCCACCGCCCGCTCCCTCGGCTGGCGCTACGACGCCTCCTCGCCCGGCGGCCGGCAGGTGTGGCCCACGAAGACGAACGGCGTCTGGGACCTGCCCCTCCAGGCGATACCTTTCCCCGGCCGTAAGTTCGAGGTCCTCTCCATGGACTACAACATGCTGGCCAACCAGTCGATCAACTCGACCAACGCCCCCGCCCACAACTACCCCGCCTGGCGCGAGCAGGCCGCCGGCGCCTACATCGCCGGTTTCCAGCGGGCGTACGAGACGAACCGCGCCCCCTTCTTCGTCGGCAACCACTTCGAGCACTGGAACGGCGGCATCTACATGGACGCCGTCGAGGCCGCCCTCAAGCACATCGCGCGGGAGAAGGAGAAGGGCGAGGACGTCCGGCTCGTCTCCTTCCGGCAGTTCGTCGACTGGATGGACGTACAGAAGCCGGAGGTGCTGGAGAAGCTGCGGACCCTCGATGTCGGGCAGCAGCCGGTGGGCGGCTGGAACGGCTTCCTGGCCGACCCGCAGAAGACCTCTACCGGGACCTCTACCGGGACTTCCGCCGTCGGTGCCGGATGGAGCGGAAAGGCCGCCTGAAAGGCGGGTTTCAGCCCGCAAGGGGGGTGCGCAAGATCCTCGGAACGGACATGCGAAACTTTTCACATGAGTGCCGACAGCCGCGTCCCCCTGTGCTCGAACCGTCCTCGTGGTCATGCCCGTAGTCGTCGAGCCGCCCTGCTCACCGCCGCTGTCGCCGCCTCCGCGCTGGCCCTGACCGCGTGCGGCTCGGGCGGTACGTCCGGGGGTTCCGGCGACACCAACTTCGTCACCGGCAACGACGGCATCGCGCACGTCGGCCAGGGGAAACGGTCCGCCGCGCCCGACCTCTCCGGCGAGACCCTCGACGGCAAGCAGCTCGACGTGGCCGACTACAAGGGCAAGGTCGTCGTCGTCAACATCTGGGGTTCGTGGTGCGGGCCCTGCCGCCTTGAGGCGAAGAACTTCGTCAAGGTCTCCGCCGACCTCAAGGGCAAGGGCGTCGAGTTCGTCGGCATCAACACCCGCGACGGCAGCAAACTCCCGGCGGTCGCCTTCGAGAAGGGGTACGGGGTCACGTACCCGAGTCTCTACGACCCCACGGGCAAGCTGATGCTCCGCTTCAAGAAGGGCACCCTCAACCCGAAGCTGATCCCCTCCACCCTCGTCCTCGACCGGGAGGGGAAGATCGCCGCCCGCGCGCTCGAAGCCCTCAGTGAGGACAACCTGCGCAAGATGATCGACCCCGTCCTCGCGGAGAAGTGACGTGAGCGGGATGTCCCAGGCGCCCGAGCTCGTCACGTTCGCCGCCTCCCTCACCGGGCGCAACGAGACAGTGATGAGCGGGGCCCTGATACTGGCCCTGCCGATCGCCCTGCTGGGCGGTCTCGTCTCCTTCTTCTCGCCGTGCGTGCTGCCCCTCGTACCCGGCTATCTGTCGTACGTCACCGGCGTCACCGGTACCGATCTCGGCGACGCCCGCAAGGGGCGGATGGTCGCCGGCGCCTCGCTCTTCGTGCTCGGGTTCACCGCGGTGTTCGTGTCCACGGGCGCCCTGTTCGGATACTTCGGGCAGACGCTGCAGGAGCACCAGGGCACGCTGTCCAAGGTGCTCGGCGTCCTCATGATCCTCATGGGCGTCTTCTACATGGGCATGATGCCCTGGCTCACCCAGCGCGAGTTCCGCTTCCACAAGAAGCCCGCCACCGGGCTCGTCGGCGCTCCCCTCCTCGGCGCGCTGTTCGGCATCGGCTGGACGCCCTGCATCGGCCCGACCCTCGCCTCCGTCAACAGCCTCGCCTTCGACCAGGCCAGCGCCGGGCGCGGGGCCGTACTGACGGTCGCGTACTGCGTCGGCCTCGGTGTCCCGTTCGTGCTCGCGGCGGTCGCCTTCCGCAAGGCACTCGGTGCTTTCGGCTGGGTCAAGCGCCACTATGTGTGGGTCATGCGCATCGGCGGCACGATGATGATCCTTACCGGTGTGCTGCTCCTTACCGGCGCGTGGGACCGTCTGGTGCAGGAGATGCAGACCTGGTCCAACGGCTTCACTGTGGGGATCTGACCGATGAGCAACAGCACCACCACCGGCAGCACGCCTGCCCCCGCCCCCGAGAGCGGTGACGACCAGGACCTCGGCGCCGCCGCCTCCCAGCTGTCCACCGCCCCCCAGGAGGACGCGCCGGGCCTGCCGGGCCTCGGTGTCATCGGCTGGGCCCGCTGGTTCTGGCGCCAGCTCACCTCCATGCGGGTCGCCCTGCTGCTGCTGTTCCTGCTGTCGCTCGGGGCGATCCCCGGCTCGCTGATCCCGCAGTCCGGGACGGACGCGACCAAGGTCGCCGACTTCATGCAGCGGCACAGTTTCCTCGGGCCGCTCTACGAGAAGCTCGGCCTGTTCCACGTCTACAGCTCGGTGTGGTTCTCGGCGATCTACATCCTGCTGTTCATCTCCCTCATCGGCTGCATCGTGCCCCGCACCTGGCAGTTCGTGGGCCAGCTGCGCAGCCGCCCGCCGGGCGCCCCCCGCCGTCTGACCCGGCTGCCCGCCTACACGACATGGCGTACGGAGGCCGAGCCCGAGCAGGTCCGTGAGGCAGCCCTCGTACTGCTGAGGGAGCGCCGCTTCCGCGCTCATCTCGCCGGGGACGCGGTCGCCGCCGAGAAGGGCTATCTGCGCGAGGTCGGCAACCTCGCCTTCCACATCGCGCTGATCGTGATGCTGACCTCGTTCGCCTGGGGTCAGTTGTTCAAGATGGAGGGCAACAAACTGATCGTCGAGGGCGACGGGTTCTCCAACACCCTCACCCAGTACGACGACTTCAAGTCCGGCACCCTCTTCGACACCGACGACCTCGACCCCTTCAGTTTCACCCTGAAGGACTTCAAGGGCACGTACGAGGAGACGGGGCCCAACCGAGGCACCCCGCGCACCTACCAGGCCGACCTCGACTACAGCGTCGGCGCGTACGGCAAGGACAGGAAGCGCACCGTCAAGGTCAACGAGCCGCTGGTGATCGGCGACTCGAAGGTCTACCTCACCGCCCACGGCTACGCGCCCGTCATCGTCGTCCGCGACGGCAAGGGCGATGTCGTCTTCGACCAGGGCGTCGCTCTCCTGCCCCTCGACTCCAACGTCACCTCCTCCGGTGCGATCAAGGTCATGGACGGCTACCGCGACCCCAAGGGAGTCGAGGAACAGCTCGGCATCCAGGCCTTCTTCCTGCCCACGTACGTGCCGGGCAACGAGATCGCCTCGCAGTTCCCCGCCCTGGAGAACCCGGTGCTGAACCTGGCGCCCTACCACGGCGACCTCGGGGTCAACGCGGGTCTCCCGCAGAGCGTGTACCAGCTCGACAAGACCCACATGAAGGCCTACAAGGACTCCAAGGGCAAGCAGGTGCGCGAGAACCTGAAGCCCGGCGAGACCATGCAGCTCCCGGGCGGCGCCGGCTCGATCACCTACGAGGGCACCCAGGAGTGGGCCAACTTCCAGGTCACCCGGCAGCCCGCCGCCGACTGGGCGCTCGGCGGCGCGATCGTCGCCATCTTCGGCCTCGCCGGCTCCCTGTTCATCCAGCGCCGACGGGTGTGGGTGCGGGCGGTGAAGGGCCCGGACGGCGTCACCGTCGTCGAGATGGGCGGCCTCGGCCGCAGCGAGTCCGCGAAGGTGCCGGAGGAACTGGGCGACCTCGCCGGAACCCTGTACGACCAGGCGCAGGGCGCGCCCGACGCCATCACCCTTGACCCCACCCCCGACCCCGATCCCCAAGCCGTACCTGCTGAAGGGGCTGAGAAGTAAATGTCTGCTCTCGCCACCGCGACCACTCTCGCCACCGCCACCAACGAGCACCTCGCGAACATCAGCAACACGCTGATCTACTCGTCGATGGCCGTCTACACCCTGGCCTTCTTCACCTACATCGCCGAGTGGATCTTCGGCAGTCGCAGCAAGGTCAGCCGGACGGCCGCCGCGCTCACCGCGAAGCCGGCCGGCGCTGCCGGGGCGAAGGCGCCGGAGGTGACCGTCAAGAACGCCGGCGGGACGGCTGTGATGGAGCGGCCGAAGGTCGTCGTGCGGGCCGCCGCCGGTGCCCGGGACGTGCCGGACGGACCCGGCGCCCACGGCGGGGACGTGCAGGGCGACCTCTACGGGCGTATCGCCGTCTCCCTCACGGTGGTCGCGTTCCTGGTGGAGTTCGGCGGGGTGCTGGCCCGCGCGCTGTCCGTGCAGCGGGCGCCGTGGGGCAACATGTACGAGTTCAACCTCACCTTCTCCACCACCGCCGTGGGCGTGTACCTCGTCTTCCTCGCGCTGAAGAAGGACATCCGCTGGCTCGGCCTCCCCCTGGTCACGACGGTCCTCCTCGACCTCGGTCTCGCCGTCACCGTGCTCTACACGGCCAGCGACCAGCTGGTGCCCGCGCTCCACTCGTACTGGCTGTACATCCACGTCTCCACGGCGATCCTCTGCGGCGCCGTCTTCTACGTGGGCGCGGTCGCCACGATCCTGTACCTCTTCAAGGACTCGTACGAGAACAAGCTCGCGTCCGGCGGCAAGCCCGGCACCTTCGCGACCTCCGTCATGGAACGGCTGCCCGCCTCGGCGTCCCTCGACAAGTTCTCGTACCGCGTCAACGCGGCCGTCTTCCCGCTGTGGACGTTCACGATCATCGCGGGCGCGATCTGGGCGGGCGACGCGTGGGGCCGCTACTGGGGCTGGGACCCGAAGGAGACCTGGGCGTTCATCACCTGGGTCGCCTACGCCACCTACCTGCACGCCCGCGCCACGGCCGGCTGGAAGGGCCGCAAGGCCGCGTACATCGCGCTGATCGCCTTCGCGTGCTTCCTCTTCAACTACTACGGCGTCAACATCTTCGTCAGCGGCAAGCACTCGTACGCGGGCGTGTGAGTCCGGTAGCCGGACGGCTATGACGGGGGCAGGCAGTCCTTCTCCGGTGGCTTGCCCGTCGGCCAGGCGATCTCGACGAAGCGGGCGTGGCGGTCGGGGGTCAGTTCCACGATCGGCACCGCCTTGTCGTACGGGTTGCCGTAGTTGTCCAGGCAGATCCAGCCGCTCGCGCCGTTCACCCGGCCCGACGAGCCCTTGATGAGCGTCCACTCGTCGCCCACGTCGGCGAGGGTGGGCGCCTCCTGGCCGCGCGGGGTTGCCTCGCGGACGCCCTCGACGGTGAGCCGCATCGCGTCGTACGCCACGATGAGCTGACCGTCCTCCAGGTCGATGGTGCCGATCGGCGAGGGCCGGTCGGTCTTTCCGGCCTTGTTGCCCTGGGCGGCGGTCAGCAGTTCGTTCAGCTCCTGGGCGTCCGCCGCCGAACCCCCGGTCTTCGGGGGGTTCTTGAGCCAGGCGTCCGGATGGGCGAGGGCGCTGTAGCGCACCGAGATGCCGTGCTTGAGGGCCTCCGGGTCGAGCTTCCTGTCGCCCGTGAGGTACGAGGCGTCGTCCCCGGTGAGGATGGTGAACTCCCGCTGCTGGCAGCCTCGTTCGCCGAGCGCGTTGATGAACTGGCGCAGCTGCGTGTGGCGTCCGGCGAACAGGATGGTGGTCACGCCGGGCGCGGTGTCGCACACCAGCTCCCTGATCTGCCGGAAGTCGTTGGCGGTGGTGCCCTCCTTGGTGCGGTCGGCGAGCGGGGTGAAGGGCCACGGCTGGTACCGGGAGCCCGTCAGCAGCTTCTCGAACGACGCCTGCAGGGTGAGCGTGTACGGGTCGCCCGGATCGTCGTACACCAGCACCGCCCTGTCGGCCGCCACCTTGGCGAAGGAGGCGAGCGCGCGGGCCTCGTCGGTGTTCGTCGGGGCGGTGCGGGCGAGCCCCGGGAAGGGCTTCATGCCCTGTGGGCTGCCCTGCCGGCCGTTGGCGAGACTGTCTGCGGTGATGGACGTGCCGACGACGGGGATACCGCGCCTCGTCAGCTCCCTGACGGCCTCGGTGTTCTCCTCCGTGCTCAGCCCTATGCCGGTGACCGCGCGCAGCCGGTCCGAGGTCGTCGTCATCCGCTCCAGCTGGTCGACCGTGTGCTCCCAGTAGGCGCCCGTACGACCCGGGTTGGCCAGCACCAGCCGGATGGGCGGACCCTCGCCGTTCGCGTCGTGGTTCACCTTCCACTGGGCGAGATACGCGCCCTGCAGCTCGTGCAGCACATCCCCGAGGTTGTCCGCGTCGTTCGCGGTGAACGGCTCGAACAGGGCGACGGTGACGTAACCGCCCTTGCCCTGCACGAGGGAGTCGTTCTCGCGGTCGATCGCCCTGATGGTGTCGGCGAGTTGCTCGCGGCCGAAGGCGTAGTCGGTCGCCGAGACGCCCACGCACTCGTCACTGTCCGCCGGACGCACGACCCCGGGCGCGCAGGCACGGTCGTCGTGCGTGAGCGACCTGACCGCGAACCCGGTGCCGGCCACCACCGCCGCCGTGACCAGCAGGGCCAGATAGCGGCGCAGCGGGATCGCCCAGACCCCCTCCCGCAGCCACGCCCCGATACCCCCGGCACCGCTACGAGCCATCACGCGCCTCCGTCGTTGCGGTTCCGGGTCCGGTCGTCGTCGGCGTCCTCGTCGCCCGGGGTGCGCAGCGGTCGGCCGGCGAGCGCCGCCTCGGGCCACTCCTGCGAGGCCTGCCACAGCAGCGCGTTGCTCGCGCGCGGGTCGTTGGACAGCTGCTCCAGCTCGTAGCGCAGCCGGTCGCACAGTTTCCGGTCGGGCAGCACCAGCGGATCGGTCAACTGCCAGACAGCGTGCAGGAGTCGGCGTACCCGCAGATGCAGTACGGCGTCCACGGCGTCCGGCGGCCGTTGCTCGGCGTCGGTGTGGCCGAAGGCGATGCGGGCGCGCTGGTGGTCGCCGCCGACGAAGTCGTGGCCCTCGGCGTCGTGGGCGTGGAAGTAGGGCGCGGACGCGACGAACAGCAGCGTGTCGAGCCAGGTGCCGGTGTCGAGGGTGTGGAAGGTGTCGCGCAGATACGCGACCGCCGGTCCGGTGTCCCCGAGGGCGAGTTCGTGGTGGAGTCGGTAGCGGGCCCTCGACGGTTCGGGTCCCTCGTAGTGCTGGATGAGGGTCTCGTGGACGTCCCGCCACTTGCCGTGGTCGGAGTGCCGGTGGTGCAGGCGCAGCAGGAGCAGGGTGCGGACGAAGGCGTCGCCGACGAACTGGCCGGGGACGGCGGGCAGTCCCTCCGTCACGAGCCGGGTCTCCAGCGCGCGGACGCTCGACGGGCCGAAGTCGTCCGGGAGTTGGGAGGCGGCGAGCGCGCAGGCGGAGTCGTGGTCGTGGGCGGCGGCCAGCACGGTCAGTTCGTCGATCCGGTCGGCGGGGACGAGCCGGTCGAGGAGTTCGCGGTAGGCGGGACGGCCCTCGCGGTCCTCGTGCAGGACGAGTTCGGCGGTGAGCAGGGCGCCGAAGGGGGCGGTGGGCGGCAGTTGGGGCAGGTTCTGCCGGGCCGACTCGGCGAGCAGGGCGATGCCCAGCGGATTCCCGCACGTCAACCGGTGTGTGGCGGGCGGGAGTTCGGCGGGGACGGGGACCGCCGTGCCCGTACAGACCGCGTCGACGATGTGCAGCGTGTCGTCGGAGGTCAGCGGCGGCAGCGACACCAGCAGGGCCCGGGAGGACACGGCGTCGCCCGGTGTCCAGCGGGTGCGCTGGGCGGTCTCACGCAGGTCCCGGCGTACCGCGTTGCGCAGCGCGGACTGGCCGCTGCCGCGCAGCGCGGCGACGAACGCGACCTGGTCGGTGATGCCGTCGGCCCGGTCGCGCAGTACCTGCTCGATGAGCTCACGCCCCGGCGAGCCCTGCGCGTTGTCGACCAGGACGAGCGGGCGGCCCAGGCGCTGCAGATGGGCCCGTACCCCGGCGTAGGCGTCGGTGAGGTCGGCGAGCAGGGCCCGTACGAGATAGCGCTCGGCGTGCTCGCGCGAGGTGCCGCCGGCCCTGAAGTGGTCGGAGAGCAGGCGCAGTCCGAGTTCGGCACGGTCACCGGCGTTCGGATACGCGCGGTACCAGGTGGACGCCCTGCGCTGGCGGGTGCTCGCGGAACGTTCCGTCATCGCTTCCAGGGTGGCTTCGATGACCGCGGAGACCAGCGGGTCGTCGCTGATGGCCGCCGCGACCGCCTTCGAGACCACCCGGCCCGCCCAGCGCGCGGCGAACCCGGTGAACCACGAGCCGCTCTCGTTGAGCAGCAGCATCCGCTGGACCTCCCAGCGGATGCGCTCGCGGTCGGCGTCGCCCCAGCCGCCGGCGGCCACCGCGATCAGGCCCGACATCAGCCGTGGGAAGGCGAGGCGCCGGGCGCCGGTGACCGGTTCGGCGAGCTGTTCGGCGATGACGAGGAGCGCCTGCGTGAGCGGCGACCACGCCTGTGCGGGGTGCCGTTCGGGCGACCGGGTGAACTGCGGGTCCTCGCAGTCGATCAGCGCGACCGGGGTGTGCCCCTGGTAGGCGGCGCGCAGCTCGCCGAGGACCGCGCTCTTGCCGAGTCCGCGCCCGGCGGTGAGCACCACGAACGGCGGTTCGTGCGGATGCTCCAGTGGAGCGGCGATGTGATGATGCGGTCTCAGCCCGACGAGCCGGGGCGCGAGCCCCGGCGGTTCGGTGTCGAAGAGCGCCCCGCGTCCGTGCAGCCGTCTGAGCACCGCATCCCTCCCCCTGGGGCCTACCGCGTTCAGTGTGCTGTGCAGTACTGCAACACCAGTGTAGGAAGAGGGAGTTGCATCGGACCAGATCACTGCATGTCCGTTGTGTTACGAAATTATCGGTCCGATGCTCAACTTTGCACGTCTCCTCTGTACGTCTTCCCTGCGTCTTCCTGGGCGGCTCAGTCGACCGTGATCGAGTCCAGCTGGCCCCGCAGATAGACGTGCGAGTCGAAGGCCTCGTACGCGACCCGGCCCACCGGCGCGGGCACCGACTCGACGATCGTGCCCGGGGTGCACTCGCCGAAGTAGACGAGGGACATCAGCTCCTCGGCGGGCGAGTCGGCCGGGGGCGGCAGCACCCGGTGCCGGCCCGACCGCCAGCGGTCGCCGGTCCAACGGGCCATCAGGTCACCGATGTTGATGGTGAACGCCTCGGGGTCGAAGGGCGCGTCCTCCCAGCCGCCCTCGTCCGTGTAGACCTGCAGCCCGCCCTTCCCGGCCTGCCGGTCGAGGATGGTGACGGTCCCGAAGTCGGTGTGCGGCCCGATCCGGAACTGCCCGGGCTCCGGCTCGCCGACGACCTCGACCCCCGGATACCAGTTGATGTTGAAGCCGTACGTCGGATGGTCCATGTGCCGGGAGAAGAAGTCGGGTTCGAGCCCGAGCGCCGACCCGAGGAGGGTGAGCAACTCCTTCTCCAGCTCGCCCATCCGCCGCAGATACTCCTCGCACAGCGTCCGCAGCCCCGGCGCCTCGGCGGGCCACACGTTGGGGGCGTACCACTCGGTGTTGACGGCCGGGTCGTCGAACGGCTCGTGCGTGGCGAAGGACAGCGACTCCTTCAGGTCCGGCGGGGTCTCGGTCCCCTCCGAGTACCCGTTGGCCTCGGCACCGGGCCCCAGCCACCCCCGCCCGCCGACCTTCACCGAGTACGGCTCCTTCACCTCGGCGGGCAGCGCGAAGAAGGCGCGGGCCGCCTCCCGGATACCGGCGCGCAGGGCGGGGTCGACGCCGTGCCCGGTGACCAGCAGGAATCCGGCGGTCTGGAGGGCCTCGTCGACCGTACGGGCGATCTCCTCGCGTACCGCCGCGTCACCGGACAGCCAGGGCCGCAGATCGACGGTCGGGATACGGGGGGCGGCGGGGGTCTGTGCCGGTGTGGGGCTACTGGCCGACGTGGAGCTACTCACCGATGTCCTCATTCCACAGTGCGGGATTGTTGTTGACGAAGTCGCGCATCAGGGCGACGCACTCGGGATCGTCGAGCAGCACGATCTCGACGCCGTGCTCGGCGAGCCAGTCGTGGCCGCCGTGAAAGGTGACGGCCTCTCCCACGATCACCCGGGAGATACCGAACTGCCGCACAAGACCGGAGCAGTACCAGCAGGGCGAGAGCGTGGTGACCATGGTCGTCCCACGGTACGAGCGCTGCCGTCCCGCGTTCCGGAACGCGGCCGTCTCACCGTGCGCCGAGGGGTCGCCGTCCTGAACGCGCCGGTTGTGCCCACGCCCGAGCAGCGTGCCGTCGGCCCCGTAGAGCGCGGCACCGATCGGGATCCCGCCCTCGGCGAGCCCGGCACGGGCTTCCTCGACGGCGACGGCGAGCCACGCCTGTACCTGTGCCTGATCCAGCTGGTCTCCCTGATCCATGGGTTCACTCTCCTTCGACGGAAACACCGGGGCAACGTGCGGAAAGTACTCTCCGGGCATCCCGCAGCAGGACGAAGTGTCAGCGCCTTGGGAGGCACCCGTGTCCGCACTCACCCTCCGTGAAGTCATGGCCCTCGACCCGGTCCGCGCGGCCGAGCCCGAACTGCTCACCGGCGAGGCCGCGTTGGACCGCCCGGTGCGCTGGGTCCTCCCCCTTCTTCTCGGCTGCGCTCGAAGTGGGGGGACCCCCATCAGCGAGGTCTACGAGGGGGCGAACTTCCTCGACGGCGGCGAGCTGCTGCTGACCAACGGCTTCGGTCTCGTCGACGCCGACGAGGAGGTACGGCGCCGGTACGTCCGTGAGCTGACCGCCCGGGGCGCGGCGGGCCTGGCCGTGGAGATCGGCCGCTCGCTCCCCGTCATGCCGCCCGAGGTGACGGACGAGGCCCGCCGCCTGGGCCTGCCCCTGCTCGCCCTGCGCCGGGTCGTCCCCTTCGTACGCATCACCGAGGCCGCCAACCGCGCGATCGTCGCCCGGAGCCTGTCCGGCCGTACGGTGGTCCGGCCCTGGGGCGACGACCACACCGCCGCCCTGCTCGCCGACCTCGCCGACGGTCAGGCCCTCAACCAGCCCGAGGTCGAGGCCCGCGCCGCCCTGGCCGGCTTCCACCCCGGCCCCGGCGCCCGGCTGATCGGCGTCTCCGTGCACGGCACGCGGGACGTCGGCACGGTGGACCGGGCGGCGCGCATCCTCGGCGGTGCGGTACTGCGGGCCGCCTTCCCGGGGGACGTGCTCGCCCTGGTCGCGGTCCTGCCGGGGTCTGGGGCGAAGCCGGTGCGGGACCCGGTACGGGCGGTGCAGGACGCCTTCCGTACGGCAGCCACCCCCGGCCTCGCCGCAACCGTCCCCGGCGTCACCGTCGCCGTTGGTCACGCCGTCGACGTCGGCAGCGGCTGGCTGCGCTGGAGCGAGACCTTGCGTGCGGCCCGTACGACCCTGGAACTGGCACTGACGGTGCCGCCACCGGAGCCGAACGCGCCGCAGGGCCCGCTGGTGACGTCCTCCCGCGCCCTCGCCCTCGAACGGGAACTGACCCGAGGCGGCGTCGACGCCAACCACGACCGCCTGAGCCGTCTGGTCCAGCACGCACTGGGCCCCCTCCTGGCGTGGGAGGCGGCCCACCCCAGCGACCTGGTCCGCACCCTGGAGGTCCATCTGCGCAACGGCTGCTCACCCACGCGCACGGCGAGCCTCCTGCACATCGGCCGCCAGTCCCTCTACCAGCGCCTCGAACGCATCGAGTCCCTCCTGGGCCTGGAGATCGACGACCCGGACCTGCTGGGCGAGCTGCTGACGGCGACCTGCGCGTGGCGGGTGGTCCGCGGGACGGCGGGCGCGAGGGTGGGAATGACGGCCCTGCGGACGGTCGCGTAGGCGTCAGAAGGGGCGGAGGGTGACGTGACGCGGCGGGTTGTACTCGGACAACTGCAGCACCGTCGCCGGCGTCCGCACCCCGTCCTCCTCGGCGAAGATCCGCCGGACGGCCTCGAAGGAGACGTCACCAGGAGAGTCGGGGGCGACGACCAGTGACACCCGGTCGTACAGCTCGCGGAGGGGGTCGGTCATGGACCGGCCGTCCTCCCCGGCCTCCGTCCCCCAGATGTCCCACAGCAGGGTCTCCACCTTGTTCAGCGCGGCGAGGTCGAGCCGTACGTTGCCGGCCACGAAGAACTCGCCGTGCAGCGGTCCCTCCTCCGGGGGGTGGAGCCCGTAGGTGGCGGGGTCGGCGTCACCGGCCCGGATGTCCCGCCAGGCTTGGCCCGCGACCTGGAAACGGTCACGCGGTACGTCCATCGGGTCGAAGTCGACGTACCAGGCGGCGGTGACCTCGGGATCGGCGAGCTGTGCGTCGGCGAGGAGCCAGCCACGCGTGTCGTCCCAGTACTCGGTGACGACGTGGTCGTAGTGGAAGCCGCCCGCCTCGAAGTAGTCGGCGAACCCGCACCGCACCCGGGCGGGAACGCCGCTGTGCCGCAGCAACGAGCAGTGCAGCAGCGCGAAGTCACGGCACACGCCGACGAACCGGTCCCCGGCCGCGCGTCGCCGGGTCAGCGGGGAGCCGTCGCGCGCGATGACGATCCGGAGGATGTCGTCGAGGTACCGGGTGTCGGCGTCGTGGTGGAGCCGGTCGTCGGGGTGCGTGTGCCGGAACAGGTCTCCCTCGACCCGGTGGATCATCAAGTCACGTGCTGTACAGGCGAGTTGAGCGGGGTCGGAGGGGAGATCGGCGTACAGACGGGCAAGGTCGCCGGGGTCGGAGAAGGTGCTCTGGGTGCGGTAGAAGGCGGCGACTTCGGGGGCGAGTGCGGGGCGGGATGACGGCACGGCGGGGCTCCCTCGGGGCTGGGGGTGTGGGGCTCATGGCTCGGATTTCGGATAGGCGATCGGTCATACGTTCGAATGCCGGCCGGCGGCACCACCGTGTCAAAATTCCCCGCACATTGTCCAGACGGACGACCGAGGCACCCGAGTAAATGCCTTTGGCTCGGGCAGGGTTGCGGCCAGACTGCCCCTGTGAACCATGTCCTGTGCGGGCTCGCCGCGAACACCGCCCTGCCGTCCGAACTGGTCGACCGGCTGATCGAGATCGCGCACGCCGACGTGGACGCGCACGCCGACGTGGACGCGCACGCCGACGTGGACGCGCACGTCGACTGGGTCGGTAACTTCGCCGATGACCTCGCGGACCGAGAGGACCTCACACATACGCAGGCGCTCGCGCTGTACGCACGCGTCCCCGAGACCGGCGTACGGCTGGCCCGCGGGGGTCGGCTGACCGCCGCCGACGTCGATCCGGCAGCGGATCCGGAGACCGCGCTCGTGCTCCTCGACGAGGGGCGCGGCGACCCGGAGTGGGCCCGTCTCCTCGCGGCGGACCCGGTGTCCGAGCGCCGGCAACGACTGGCCGCCTGCCCCGACCTCCCGCCCGACGTGGTCGAGACGCTCGCCGTCGACCCGGACGTGCGGGTCGTCGCCGAACTCGCCCTGGAGGCGCCCCCGGAGGTCGCCGCGAGGCTCGCGGCGCATCCGCATGCCGAGGTCCGCCGGGGGACGGCCTGGAACGAGGCGACGCCACCGGCCGTACTGACGGCGCTGATCAGCGGCAAGGGGCTGCCACCCGCACGACGATGCCTGGTCTGCGACCGTGAGCAGACGCCGTACACACACGACCCGGACTGCGAGCGCACCGACTGCGATCCGCCGTCGGGCGCCTCCTGCGACGGCTCCCACGAGTCCGCCGTGCACGACATCCGGTATGCGGCCCTGCGGAACCCGGCCACGCCCATCGAAGCTCTGGTCGCCTTCGCGGACCATCCGTCGACGTTCCTGCGCTGGGCTCTTCCCGGCCGGCCCCACCTGCCCCAGGAGGTGAGCCGACGGCTCGCCGTGGATCCGATCCCGGGCATTCGGGCCGACCTCGCCGAGAACCCGGTGATCGACGACGCCCTGATGCGCGCACTGGCCGAGGACGAGGTGGCCGATGTGCGATTCCGCCTCGCGCTCAACCCCGACGTGCCGCTCGACGTGCTCGTCCGTCTGGCCGCGACCACGAAACTCCGCGCCGAGCTACCACCACGGATCGCGGCCGCGTCTCCTGCCGAGGTCGAGAAGTTGGCCCGCTCGACCGATGCGGCCGTACGGATGCTCGTGGCCCGGCGACGCGATCTGCCCGCCGGGATCCGCGACGCGCTGGCCGCCGACCCCGACGCCAAGGTGCTCAAGACCATCGCCCCGCACCCAGGCCTCTCCGAGGCACAACTGCGTGCCATGGTCGACCGGCACGGAGTCCGGGTCCTCGCCAAGGTGGCGACCAACCCGGACGCGCCCGGGGCGCTGCTGGAGTACCTGACCCGCCACCGACCCCCGGTCCAGAAGGCGTTCCGCGAGATCGCCCGGCACCGCCACGTGACACAGCACGCCCTGCTCGCGTGCCTGGCGGACCACCAGGCGAGATCCATGGCCGCCGGCCATCCGGCACTCCCGCCCCCGGCCATCGTGGAGCTGCTCGCCGACGACGACCCGGCGGTGGCACACGCGGCGGCCCGCAACCCGTCGCTGCCGCGTGCGGTGATGCGGGAACTACTGCAACGTCTGGAAGGGCTGGACGGAGTGGCTGGAGCGGCTGGAGCGGCCAGACCGCTCTGACGACCCCGTGAGCTGAACAGGCGTACCAGAGGGCCTAGACGAGTCATTCCGATGTGATGACGGGCTGGCAGGTCTCGTGGTTGTGCCAGATCGCGGCGGCCATCGGCGAGGACGCGTTGGGCGACGCGGACGGCGACACCTTCGAAGGTCCGGCCATCGTGCTGTTCCAGGTCGAGCCGGCCCTTGAGGGTGTCGTCGACCGGCTCGATCTGCTGTCGCACCGACTCGCGGCCTGGTCGGCCAGGCCCATCCCCACCTGGGCTTCACCGTGGGCTCGATGACCGCCCTCGCGCTACGGGACGACGAACTGGGCGGCATCCTCGCCCCACTACTCCACCCACCACACCTCGCCGGAACAACTCCCCCTCCTGTACGCCGAGTTCCACCGCACCCTCGCGCCTGGCGGCCTCGTGCCGGCCGGGCACGCGGAAGACGACGAGTATCTGCGTCTACGTCCGACCCAGGCGTACGGCGGCCATCCGGTGTCCTACGAGTCCCACCTACTCCCGGCCGAGCGGATCGCCGAACCGCTGGGCCGGGCCGGACTCGTGATCACGACGCGACTTGTGCAGGAGCCCGACGAAGGCGCGCGAGGACAGTCGCCACCTTCCTGGCCCGGAAACCCGAACGCCCCTACCGCCATAGTGGTTGTCACGTTCCCGAGCCCGGCGGTGTCTTCATGTCCGACAGGCCGACAGGCCAACGGACATTGAGAAGAAGGAGCACACCGTGACACTGCGCATCCCGAAGGCAGAACTCCCCGCCGAGCTCACCGAGAACATGATCAAACAGTTCGGTGCCCTGCCCGAGCCCTTCGAAGTGACGGCGCACAACCCCAAGGTCGCCCAGGACTCCACGGAGCTCGGGCGCCAGGTGAGCGAGTGGGACATGGCCGACGAGGGGCTCAAGACGTTCGCGCACATGGCGGTTGCCGCGCAGGTCGGCTGCAGTTGGTGCCTCGACATCAACTACTTCCTGGCGCTGCACAAGGACCTGGACCTGGCCAAGGCGAGCCAGGTGCCGCGCTGGCGGGAGTCGGAGGTGTTCACGCCGCTGGAGCGGGACGTGCTGGAGTACGCCGAGGCCATGACGAACACGCCGCCGACCGTCACCGACGAGCTGTACGCGGGCCTGCTCGACCGGCTCGGCCCGGCTGCGATGGTCGAACTCACCGCGTCGATCGCCTTCGCCAACCTGTCGACCAGGAACAACACGGCCCACGGAATCACCTCGCAGGGCTTCTCCGACGCGTGCGGGACTCCGCTGGCCGCGCGTTCGGGGAACTCCGGCGTGGCGTCGTCGTCGGCGATATGACCGAGGACCCCTTCGTCACCCACCGCAGCCTGCTCTTCACGGTCGCCTACGAGATGCTCGGCTCGGCGGCCGACGCGGAGGACGTACTGCAGGAGTCCTGGCTGCGGTGGGCCGACGTCGACAGGTCGCAGGTGCGTGAACCGCGGGCGTACCTCGTCCGCACCGTCACACGGCAGGCGCTCAACCGGCTGCGTACGTTGTCCCGCAGCCGTGAGGAGTACGTGGGCGAGTGGCTGCCGGAACCCCTGCTGACCAGCCCTGACGTCGCCGAGGACGTCGAACTCGCGGAGAGCGTCTCGATCGCGATGCTGACCGTCCTCGAAACGCTGGGGCCGACAGAGCGGGCGGTGTTCGTACTGCGGGAGGTCTTCGAGATGCCGTACGGCGAGATCGGCGAGGCCGTCGGGAAGTCCGCGGCGACGGTACGGCAGGTCGCGCGGCGGGCACGCGAGCGCGTGGCCGCCCGGCAGCCGCGCATGCGGGTGAGCCGGGCCGAGCAACGGACCGTCGTCGACCGCTTCCTTCTCGCCCTGCGCACCGGGCAGTTGCAGGACCTGCTGGAGGTCATGGCGCCGGACGTCGTCCTGATCGCCGATGGTGGAGGGGTCGTGGCCGCCGTGCTGGCGCCGATCCACGGGGCCGAACCGGTGGCGAGGCTGCTCACGCGCGCGAACCAGGTCGCGGTCCCGTTCGAGATGACGCCCGTGTGGCTCAACGGCGCTCCCGCGGGCCGGATCGAGATGAACGGCGAGCCGACCGCGGTGAGCCTCGTGGTGGAGAACGGCCAGGTCACCTGGATCTACATCGTGCGGAACCCGCAGAAGCTGACACGGCTCGACGAGCCGGCCGAACTCGCCAGGTGAACCCGCCGCCCAGTACTTCGAATGCTGACGGTGTGTCTGAGAACGCGGGCAGGGCGTCCAAGATCGTTGTGTGACGAACAACCTGGACGCCCTGCTGGCCGCCCTGTACGTGAAGATCGATTTCGAGGCCGACCTGGCCTTGAGGGGCGCCGAGTTGCTGCGGCCGTCGTTCAAGTGCGGGAAGAAACGCAAGGGCGAGAGCCTCCTGAAAACAGTGCGACAGCTGATCGAGTCGGTCAACGACACCAAGACCGGCCAGCCGGTCACGCGCTCCCTCATCGCCTATGACCACTGATTACATCGGAATGACTCGTCTAGTTGTCGCCGGACCGCTCGATGTACGTGATGTACTCCGCCAACCGTCCCGCCCCCGCCAGCATCGCCCGCGTACGTCCCGCCAACGCTTCCCCGCGCGCCGCGACCGCCGCTCGCAGCGCCTCCGTGCTGCCCTGTCGGCGCAATTCCTCCAGCACCGGGCGGATCTGGTCCAGGGGGTAGTGACTGCGCCGGAGGGTCTGGATCAGGCGGGCGTCGCGGACGTCGTCGGGGCCGAACTGCCGGTAGCGCGTGCCGCGTTCGCGGGCCGGGATGAGCAGCCCCGCTGCCTCCCACACCCGTAGCGCGGACGTCCGTACGCCGAGCAGTGCGGCCACCTCGCCGATACGGAGGCCGGTCGCTGGAGACGTCGCCGCCGGGGCCCGTCGGCCGGTCAGCGCCTCCAGGGCCTCGCGGGTCGCCCGTAGTGCCGTCCGCTGCTCGTGCAGACCGGCGTGCGCCGCGTCGACGAGTGCGAGGGCGCCAGGAACGTCGCCGTCGTGCAGGGTGCGCATGACCGCGGTCGCCGCCAGTGGCCCGTACCCGGGCTGCAGAGCCCGGTAGGTGAGCAGCGCGCGCCGGTGCACGTCCCCGAAGACGCGGTACCCCGACTCCGTCCGGGCCGCCGGGGGCAGGACACCCGCGTCCTCGTAGTTGCGGATCTGCTGCGTCGACAGGCCCGACAGCCGGGCCAGGTCGACGGGCCGCAGCCGTACCTCATGGTTCGTCACGGATTTGAAGCTTAGAGGCAGTGCGAGTCATTGATTGCCGCTCAAAGTCTCAACAGGAGCTTCAATGAAAAAATTGAAGGTATGGATGAACTGGATGGCCTGGATGACCGAACTCCCGTGATGCACATCAAAGGCGCCCGACTCCACAACCTGAAGAACATCTCGCTCACGATCCCGAAGCAGAAACTGGTCGTCGTGACCGGTCTCTCCGGCTCGGGCAAGTCCACGCTCGCCCTCGACACCCTCCACCGGGAGAGCCACCGCCAGTACATGGAGGCGTGGGGCGCGGCGACCGCCGGTGTCAGCCGGCCCTCCGTCGACTCGATCACCGGCCTGTCCCCGTCCGTCAGCGTCGACCAGCGTCCGGCAGGACGCGGCCCACGCTCGACGGTCGGCACGGCGACCGAGGTCTTCACCTACCTGCGGCTGCTGTGGTCCCGGATCGGCGTACGCCCATGCCCCGCCTGCGGGGAGGAGATCCCCCCGTCGTACGCCCACGACCCGGAGGGCGACGAGGAGGCGGTGGCCGGAGAGGAAGCAGCGGTGGACGGCGAGAACACCGCCTGCCCGCACTGCTCCGCCCCGGTGCCCGAACTCGTCATGGGTTCCTTCTCCTTCAACAAGCCCGCCGGTGCCTGCTCGTCCTGCACCGGACTCGGTGAGGTGATCCGGGTGGACGTACGGACCCTGGTCGACGAGGAGTTGAGCGTCGCCGCCGGTGCGGTGCGCGGCTGGCCCAAGCAGCTCGTCGACCGCAACCTGCCCCTGCTGCGAGCCGCCGCCCGCCACTACGACCTCACTTTCGACACCGACCAGCCGGTGTCCGAACTGGCACCGGCTGTGCGGGACTTGCTCCTGTACGGGGTCGAGTCGCCCGAGTTCCGCAACCACTTGGACCACATGAACCATGTGCCCGCCCGTGCCGTCATCGCGCCCCCGGCCACCGTCTCCGCAGGCCGTTTCGAAGGCGTCGTCACCGCGTTCATGCGGCGCTACGCCGACCGCATCGACGACACCGACTACCGGCAGAAGGCCGAGCGCTCGATGCTGAAGGAGGTCTGCGGGGCGTGCGCGGGGACACGGCTGCGCGGTGAGAGCCGGGCCGTCACCGTGCACGGACTCGGCATCACGGACGCGGCCCGGTTGCCGCTCACCGAACTCGCCGACTGGACAGCGGAGTTGAGGGCGTTCTCCACCGGGGACGAATGGCGGTTCGCCGAGCCGGTCGTCGCCGACCTGGAGGAGCGGGTACGGCGGCTCGTCGACACCGGGGTCGGCTATCTGACCCTCGACCAGTCGAGCACCAGCCTCTCCGCGGGCGAGTCCCAGCGGCTGCGCCTGGCCGCACTGCTCGGCTCGGGCCTCACCGGCATGCTGTACGTCCTCGACGAGCCGACCATCGGACTGCACCCCGCGGACACGGCACGCCTCGTCGACGTACTGCGCCGCCTGCGGGACCTCGGCAACACGGTCCTCGTCATCGAGCACGACCTGGACGTCCTCTGGGCCGCCGACCACGTCATCGACATCGGTCCGGGCGCGGGCCGGGACGGCGGCCGGGTCGTCGCCGAGGGAACACCGCAGGAGGTGGCGTCGACGGAGGGGTCCGTCACCGGGGTGTATCTGGCGGGCCGGCTCCAGCATCCCGCACGGAAGGAACGCCCAGCGGCGAGTACGGAGTTGGTGGTACGCGGCGCCCGCGCCCACAACCTCAGGGACGTCACCGTACGGATTCCGCTGGGGCGGCTGGTCACGGTCACCGGGCCGTCCGGCTCGGGCAAGTCGACGCTGGTACTGGACGTGCTGGGCAGGGCGGCACACCAACGCCTGGACGCGTCGAGGGGGGTGTTGTCGGCTTCTTCGGTGTCGCCGGGGGAGTGCGACGGCATCGACGGCTGGGAGCACCTCGACAAGGTCGTGACCATCGACCAGGAGCCGATCAGCCGCCTCCCGCGTTCCAACGCGGCGACGTACGCGGATGTCTTCACCCCGGTCAGGGAACTCTTCGCCGCGCAGGACGCGGCACGGTCGAGAGGGCTGACCCCTGCCGCCTTCTCCTTCAACGTGCCCGGCGGGCGCTGCGAGAGGTGCGAGGGCGCCGGTGTGCTCGCCGTGCACATGCACTTCCTGCCCGCGGTGGAGGTGCGGTGCCCCGCCTGCCGGGGGCGCCGGTTCCGCGGCGAGGTGCTCGCGGTGCGCTACGAGGGGCACGACATCGCCGAGGTACTGGCCGCCACGGTGGACGAGGCGCTCACCGTCTTCCGGGGCGTACGGCAGATCGCCGCACGCCTCCAACGGCTCTCGGACGTGGGGCTCGGCTACCTCCCACTGGGGCAGCCGGCCACCACCATCTCCGGAGGTGAGGCCCAACGCCTCAAGCTGGCCAAGGAGTTGGGGCGCCGCCCGACCGGGCGCACCCTCTACCTCCTCGACGAACCGACCACCGGCCTGCACGCCGCCGACACCGCGCGCCTGCTCGACGTACTCCAACGCCTCGTCGACGCGGGCCACTCGGTCGTGACGATCGAGCACAACCTCGACGTCATGCGCGCCTCCGACTGGATCGTCGACCTCGGCTCGGAGGGCGGCGCCGGGGGCGGTCGCGTGGTGGCGGAGGGGACGCCGGAGCAGGTCGCGGGGGCGGCGGGGGTGTCCGGGTCCCTGACGGCGGAGTTCCTGCCGGTCCGCGGTGGTCTCTGAGGGCCGCGGTCGGCGCACCGGCGTTCCAGTCGGCTTCGGGACTGTTCGTGTTCGAAGCCTGGTGCCGAACAAACAAGTCCTGAAAAATGCGACCCGTCGCGCGAGCTGTGGCACGGGGGAACGGGGCGCCACAGGAGCTGCGGGGGGACCATCGGGGAGGTGCGGCGATGCCGCGCAGGGAGCGACCGCTGGATGCCGGGGACGGACCGTTAGTCGAATTCGCCGCAGGGTTGAGGAAGTTGCGGCAGAAGGCAGGCAGTCCGCCCTACCGCAGGCTGGCGGACCAGGCCCACTACTCGATCTCGACCCTGTCCTCCGCCGCGTCCGGGCAGCGACTGCCGACGCTCGCGGTGACGCTGGCCTACGTGCGGGCCTGCGACGGGGACACGGAGGAGTGGGAGAAGCGCTGGCGGGAAGCGGCGGAACTCCTCGGTGAGGAAGGACATCTGGCCGCAGGCCTCGCGGAGGAGGGCGGGCCGGTTCCGCCGTACGCCGGTCTGCGGTCCTTTCGGGAGCAGGACGCCGACTGGTTCTTCGGACGGGAGCGGCTGCTGGAGGAGCTGGTCGGACGGCTGGAGCGGCAGCGGTTCGTGGTGGTGATCGGGGCCTCGGGATCGGGCAAGTCGTCGCTGCTGCGGGCTGGGCTGGTGCCGCGCCTTGAGGCCGCCGACGCCACGACGGTGGTCGTACTGACGCCCGGTGCCCGGCCGTTGGAGGAGTGCGCCGTACGGCTCGGGGCGCTGGCGGGCCTCGCGCCGGGTGCCCTGTACGGGGAGTTGAGGGACGCCCGGGAGAATCTGGGGCGCGTGGTCCGGCAGATCACCGCCGCCCGGCCCGGTGCGGCCGACGGCGAACTGGTCCTCGTCGTCGACCAGTTCGAGGAGATCTTCACGCTCTGCCGGGACACCGCCGAGCGCATCCGCTTCATCGAGTCCCTGGTCACCGCGGCCGCTGACGCCGACGGCCGATGTCGCGTTGCCCTGGGCACACGCGCCGACTTCTACGCGCACTGCACCCACCACGCAGCCCTGGTGGAGGCGATGCGTGACGCGCAGGTGCCGGTCGGGCCGATGAGCCTGGACGAGCTGCGCAGGGCCGTGGTGAAACCCGCCCAGCGGGCCGGGCTGTCCGTCGAGGGCGCGCTGCTGGCGACCCTCACCGCCCAGGCGCACGGTCAGGCCGGTGTACTGCCCCTGCTGTCGCACGCCCTGCTCCAGACCTGGCGGCGGCGGCGGGGCAACGCGCTGACGCTGGACGCGTTCGAGACGGCGGGAGGCCTTGAAGGCGCCCTCGCGCGTACCGCCGAGGAGTTCTACCAGGAGCTGGACTCGGGCCGGCAAAAACTCGCCCGGCAGGTGTTCGTACGGCTGACCGCGCTCGGCGACGGGACGGAGGACACCCGGCGCCCGGCCCGCCTGGCGGAACTGGACGGGCTGGCCGGGTTCGACGACGGCGAGATACGTGCCGTACTGGATCTGGCGGCGAACGCCCGACTGCTGATCCTGGACCGCGAACGGGTCGAACTGGCGCACGAGGCGCTGATCCGGTGCTGGCCCCGGCTGCACGGCTGGCTGACCGAGGACCGCGAGACCACCCGGACCGTACGGCAGCTCACCGACGCGGCCCGGACCTGGGAAGCGCTGGGACGGGAGCCCGGCGCGCTGTACCGAGGCACCCGACTCGCCCTGGCCGCCGGTCTCGACCGTACGGCGATGTCCGTCCCGGAGCGGGAGTTCCTCGACGCCGGTCTGGCCGCGCGGGCGGCGGAACACGCGGCGGCGCGGCGCGGGGCCCGGTTCCGGCGTCTGGGCGTGGGGCTGCTGAGCGTCCTGCTCGTGCTGGCCACGACCACCGCGGCCCTCGCCGTACGGGCGCAGCGGGCGGCGGACCAGCAGCGTGACGTCGCCGGTTCCCAGCGGGCCGCCGAACGGGCCGCCGCGCTGCGCACGGTCAACCCGGCACTGGCCGCCCAACTGAGCCTGGCCGCCTACCGTTTGTCACCCACCCCCGAGGCGCGTGGCAGCGTGCTGAGCACCTTCGCCACTCCGTACGCCACCCAGCTGACCGGCCTGCGCGGCGCGGTCACCGCGGTGGCGTTCAGCGCCGACGGCCGTGTCCTGGTCACCGGCGACAGCGACCGGACCGTGCGGCTGCAGCGGGTCGCGGACCCGCACCGGCCGCGCGTGCTGAGCACCCTGCCCCGCCTCGCCGGCCCCGTGCGCACCCTCGCCGTCAGCCCCGACGGCAGACTGCTGGCCGCCGGGGACGAGGACGGCACGGTGCTGGTGTGGGACATCGCCGACCTACGGCGACCCCGGCTCGCCACGCGCCTGCCCGCCCCCGGCCCCGGTCCGGTCGTCGGGGTGGGGTTCGGGGCGGGGGCCGGCCCTGGAGAGGACACCCTCGCGATCGGCGCCCGGGACAGGATCCGGGTGTGGCGGCTGTCGGACCCCCGCCGGCCGCGCGAACTCACCACACTGGACGCCGGTGCAGACGTCACCGCCGTGGTGTTCCACCGGGACGGGCGGCTGCTGGCCACCGGCCACGCCGACGGCACGGCGCGACTGTGGGAGCTGACCACGCCGGGCGGGCGGCTGCGCCGGCTGTCGACCGAGCCCGGCCGCTCCGGCCGAACCGGCCAGGCGGGCCAGGTGAACACGGTGGCGCTGTCACTGGACGGACGCCAACTGGCCACCGGCGGCGCCGACTTCACCGTACGGCTGTGGGACGTGACGACGCCGCGCCTGCCCCGGCAGACGCAGACCCTCGTCGGGCACACCGACGTGGTCAACGCCGTCGCCTTCAGCCCCGACGGACGCCGACTGGCCAGCGGCTCCCTCGATGGCACCGTACGCCGCTGGGAGGTGGCCGGTCGGGGGCCCGCCCGTGAACTGCCGGTCCTCCGCGGCCACACGGGCAGTGTCAGATCGCTGGCATTCGGGCTGGGGGGCCGCGTGCTGGCCAGCGGCAGCGAGGATCGGACGACCCGCCTGTGGGATCTGCCCGGTCCGGCCCTGACCGGTCACACCAGCTCGGTCTACTCCGTCGCCTTCAGCCCCGGCGGACGGCTCCTCGCCAGCGCGAGCTACGACGCCACCGTGCGCCTGTGGAACGTCGCCGACAAACGCCGACCCCGCGAACTGCCCCCGCTCACCGGCCACTCCGGGCCCGTCAACTCGGTCGCCTTCCGCCCGGACGGACACATCCTGGCCAGCGCCAGCGCCGACGGCACCCTGCGGCTGTGGGACCTGGCTGCGACGCCCCACCCCCGCCCGCCGAGCGTCGTCCCCGCCCGGATCGGCAACGTAAACACGGTCGCGTTCAGCCCGGACGGCGGCACCCTGGCCACCGGCGGCGAACAGGGCACCGTACGTCTGTGGGACGCGGCGGACCCCCGCCTTCCCCGCGGACTGTCAGTCCTGCCCGGCACCGGACCCGTGGACACCGTCGCGTTCGCCCCCGACGGCCGCACCCTCGCCGTGGGCAGCCGGAACGGCCTGGCCACCCTCTGGGACGTCACCGGCCGGCGGCATCCCACCCGGCTGGCAGTCCTCACCGACCACGCGGGCGCGGTGAAGTCGGTCGCCTTCGCCCCCGACGGCCGCACCCTGGCCACGGGCAGCGAGGACCGCACCGTACGCCTGTGGAACCTCAGCGACCCCCGCCATCCCCTCTCCCAGCACCGGCTCACCGGCTACACCGACGGCGTCATGTCCGTCGCCTTCGCGCCGGGCGGGCGACAACTGGCCACCGCGAGTTCCGACAACAACGTGCGGCTGTACGGTCTGACCGCCCGCGACGTCGAGGAACCGGCGCTGCTGACCGGCCACACCAAGCCGGTCGACACACTCGCCTTCAGCCCGGACGGCCGGACCCTGGCCACCGGCAGCGAGGACTGGACCGTCCTGCTGTGGGACCCCGACGTCGAACGCGTCGCCACCCGGATCTGCGCCACGGCCTTCCCGAAAGTCTCCCGCGCCGAATGGCACCAGTACTTCCCGCAGTGGAACTACCGCCCACCATGCGGGAGTTGAGACGCTCTGACGTGCCTGTCAGGTGGTCTTCCCAGGCCGCGAAAGGGCCTCGACGAGGCTCAGCGCCAGCGCGTCGAAGTGCTCACGGTAGGAGGCCGTCTTCGCGTAGAACGCCTCGTCCGAGAAGAACCCCCGTTCCACGAACAGCACCGCCGCGCCGGTCAGGGCACTGTGCAGCAGATGCAACTCGCCGATGGTGAAGCGGAGTTCACGTATGTCCGTCCACTCGCCCGCGAACCGCTCGGTGAGGGCCCGGACGGTCTCCGGGCTCGCGCCGAGCCGGACGGCGAGCGCCGTGTCCGCTTCGGCGTCGGGGTGGTGCAGGATCGCGGACAGCGCCCGGTGCAGGATGTGGGCCTGGTAAGGCCACACCTCGACGACGAACTCCTCACCGTCCCGCGTGAGCCGGACGCGCATGATCATTCGGTCACCGCAGGGGTCGTGCGCGGTCCGTGTGCCAGGTAGGCCGCTTTGGTGATGGCCATGGCCAGGGCGTCGGACTCCTGCCGGAAGTGGCCCAGTCGGATGTGGAAGGACTCCTGGTCGAACTGGCCGTCGGGCCGGACGAAGTGGATAGCGGCGTTTGTCAACGCGCTGAGCAGCACATGGAGTTCGTCCGGTCGCAGCCGTATGTCGAAGGGCTCCCCGGGCGGCCCAGGCAGCAGACGGGCGAGGAGCGAGTCGACCACGTCCCGGCCGGCGCCGAGCAGCAGGGTCAGGTAGGCGTCGGTTGCTTTCGCTCGCGCGCAGAGGATCAGGGCCCCGTACAGGACAGCCGCCTCGGAGGGCAGGAGCCTGGCGCTGAAACTCGCACTGCTCTCGCTCGCGTCGACGTCGAAGGAGAAGGTCGTCATCGCCTCTACTTCTACCTGCCGTCACAGCCACGCGCCAACGTATTCGACCGCCATCGGCACCGGCACCCGAGCTGCTCGGACCGGACCTGTGCGCACCGGACCTGTTCGGACAGCGCCGCGCCAGCCTCCGCCCCCACGCCTGCCCAGGCGCCTCGACGTAACGGTAGGACAGCGCGCACAGCGGCAACAGCACGGCGAAGAAGGCCACTTCGAGGACGAGGCTGTCCTGCCGCCACCGGCCGATGGTGTTGTCGGTGACCGTCAGCAGGACCGGGTGCAGCAGGTACACCGAGTAGCTGATCGTCCCCAGTGCGATCAGTGCGCGGGGTACGCGTCGGTGGCGCAGCGCCAGCCCGACGCCGAAGGTGAGGACGGCCAGCAGGAACGCCGTGATCCAGGCGCGTTGTGTGAAGTGGTCCCCGTCGCCGTACGCGTACGCACTCCCCACGCCGCAGGCGACGACCACGACGGCGGTGCAGGCCGCGTACCGCCACCTCGTCCGGCCGTGCTCGGCTCGATGGACGACCGTGCCGAGGAACATCACGGCGAGGATCACCAGACCCTCCCACACCGGCACCGTGCCGTTGAAGACGACCAGCACGAGCGCCAGGGCCCCGGCCACCACACCGCCGAACACCCGGAGCCGGGGTGATCCGGCGCTCGTACAGCAGACGGCGATCACCAGGGCGACCGCGGTGAGGGCGACCAGCGGGCCGGTGCCGACCGCCTCGGAGAGGGCGGAGGGCGGGAGTGTGACCCCGGCCGCCACGCTCACGGCGGCGAGCACGGCCAGGGTGAGGGCGACCGGCGCCGACCGCTCGTGCCGCCGGACCGTGAAGAGGGCGACGACCAGGAGGTAGAAGGCCATCTCGTAGGAGAGCGTCCACAGGACGAGGAGGACGCTGGGGGTGCCCAACAGTTCCTGGAAGAGGGTGAGATGGGCGACGGCGGTGGTGGCGCTGCCGAGGTCGGCGCGTGGCTCGGCGAGGCCCAGCGGACTGAGGACGAGCAGCGCGGCGACGGCGGCCAGGCACAGGGGGTAGATGCGGAAGACCCGCCCGATCCAGAACGTCCGCACGCAGCCCCGGCGTTCCAGCGACGCCGGGATGATGTACCCGCTCACCAGGAAGAACACCATGATGCCGAACCGGCTGGTGTTGAACTCCGGCATCAGCTCCCGCCGCAACTCCGGCATGAAGGCGTACGACGAGTGATCGAACACGACGACGAGCGCGGCGATACCCCGCAGGGCGTCCAGCCAGCCCAGCCGTCCCGGCCGCCGCTCCGAGGTGTCCGGAGTGCCGTTCATGGGGTGGGCTTCACGGGGACGCAGGGTTTCGATCGGGCCTCGGACTCGGCCTTGGCCGCGGTGGAGTCGAGTTCGTAGCGGCCGATCTCGTAGGCGTGCACCGCCTGCGGCTCGGCCCTGCCCTCGCTGTTCTCGAAGACCAGTACGTTGCCCCGACTCAGGGTGACCCGGACGGGCACGTGCCAGGCGCTGACGGGTGTCCTGGCGTCGTCGTCATCCCCGACCTCGACGAGCTCAAGCGCCGCGACGTTGCCCCACTTCTTGCAGGAGTACCCGGGTGGAAGCACCTCCACATCAACCTCGATGCCGTTCGGCTGTAGTTCCCGCGCGAGTTCGTACTGCGCGTCCCGGTCGATGCGCACTTCGTTGAAGGTGAGCGTGACACTGCCGTCGCCGTGGCTCTCCACCGCGTAGGCCACGGATTCGGCCGGGGTGCCCGGCACCACCACCGCGGCGAGTCCGGCCACCGCACAGGCCGCCGCGGCGAGGGCGATCCGGCGGGGGGTGAGCACGCGCCGTACGGGCGAGTGGGTCCCGCCCTCGCCCGCCTCGGCCTTCGCCGACTCGCCCTCCCGCAGCCCGATCTCCCGCTGCAGCTCCGCCAGGAGCCGCTCCTCGAACGGCGTCGTCCTCGCGTTCATACCTCGCCCTTCCTGACGTACAGAAGTGATGTGTCCGGTGTCGCCCCCACAGCCCTGGGCAGCGCATCGCGAACCGCCCCGGAGCCCGTCTCCCCGCGCAGCGCCTTTCGGGCCCGGTGCAGTCGGACCCTGGCTGTGACCGGGCGGATGCCCAACGCGGCGGCGGCCTCCGGGATCGTGAGCTGGTCGACCACGATCAGCTCCAGGACGGCCCGCTCGCCCTCGGGGAGCCGTTCGAGCGCGGCCAGGGCACGCCGCCCGGGGCTCTCCGCGTCGAGCTTGTCCTCGATGCGGACTATGTCGTCGGCCTCCAGCAGCCGCCGCCCGGAGAAGCGCCGGTCGCGCTCGGCCTCCCGGACGACCCGGCGCCGCTCCGACGACACGATGTTGCGCGCGATGCCGTACAGCCAGGCCGTCTCGCTGCCCAGGCGCGGTCGGTAGGTGTGGGCCGAGTCGAGGACGGCGAGGAAGATCTCGGCCGTCAGGTCGGCCGCCGTGTGGGGGTCGTCGACCCGCCGGGCCACGAAGCGCAGCACCGCGTCCACATGACGCCGGTAGAACGCCTCGAAGAGCGCCGGGTCCCGCACCGCCTCGGCCGGCCCACCCCTTAACCTCTCCTCTTCCTTCGCACCGTCCACTCGCGTCTCCTTCGCGTCCTGCCCGTAGCGTCGCTCGCCCTTCTCCTGTTCTTGGACGGAGACACGAAAAGCGTTACGAGCACCCCTCGGCGCGGTGCGTTCGGCCCCTCGACCAACCCTGTGGACGACCTCACCGGCAACTCTGGAATCCCGTGCTCCGATTCGCTCTCTCCGGATTCCGGTTAGCGGTCTCCGCCCACCACGTCGGGGTCGATTGAGTGTTCGAAGTCGCCCAAATCCTCGCTGTCGCACTTCGGCCGATTCCTGTCTATTAATGCCGCATATTGGCCAATTTCTTAAGTGCTCCTGGTCACTATTGGTTGATCCCCGAATAACAGTGGGCATCTCGATCACCATGACCACGGAGACACGTACGCCCCGAACAGCCCTTGATCAAGACGCCGTCACGAGCCTCCTCTTTCGGGACGGCGAGGCGGGAATCGACCTCCACGGCCGGTGGCGAAAGGCGGTCTCGAAGGATCTGTTCCGGTATCGACCCGGACTGGGCACACCACAACGATGGCGGCTCGCCTACGAGAGACTGCGAGCACTGAACGACGAAGTCCCGTCGCCGGAACTCTTCGCCAACGACCCGCGCGGACTCGCGGCGTTGCACGAGTGGACCTGCCCGGTGGACGGCGCCACGGTCACCGTGGCCGGGATCCACTACAACCTCTTCCTCGGCAGCGTCGTCGACGACCAGGTCTCCCCGCCGCGCGAGTTGACGGACTTCACCACCATGTCCCGTATGGGCACCTTCCTGTGCACCGAGCGCGGGCACGGAAACGACGTGGCGGCGCTGGAGACCGTCGCCCGGTACGACAGGGAGCGCGACGAGTTCGTCCTGCACACCCCCCACCCGGGCGCGCAGAAGTACATGCCCAACACCAGCTCCGCCGGCGGGCCCAAGACCGCGGTGGTCGGCGCCCGGCTGATCGTCGACGACAAGGATCTGGGCGCCTTCCTCTTCCTCACCCCGCTGAGCGACGACTACGGCACCCTCCCCGGCATCACCGTCACCCTGCTGCCGGAGCGCGTCGGCGCCTCGGTGGACCACTGCGCCACGAACTTCGACCACGTACGGCTGCCCCGCACCGCCCTCCTCCAGGGCGCCCACGGTCAACTCCTGCCCGACGGAAGCCTCGTGAGCTCGGTCGGCAGTCCGCGCAAGCGGTTCCTGCACGCGATCAGCCGGGTCACGGCAGGCAAGCTGTGCATGAGCGCGAGCGGGCTCGGGGTGGCCCGGACGGCGCTCGCCATCGCCGTCCGGTACTCCTACACCCGGCACATCTCCGGGCCGGTGGCCGGGCAGCGCGTCCCGCTCGCCGCGCACCGCAGCCACTACACCCGCCTCCTCGGCCACACCGCCACCGCCTACGCCATGACCTTCCTGCACCGCGCGGCCACCGAGCGCTGGGTCACCCACGCGCCCGAGGAACGCGCCGACGCCGAGCGGCTGGTCGCCGTCACCAAGGGGTGGGTCACCTGGCGGGCCCGCGAGATCGCGACCGAGAGCCGGGAACGGTGCGGCGCCCGGGGGCTGTTCGCCGTGAACGGACTCGCCGCCCTGGCCGGCGACATGGACGGGGCGATCACCGCCGAGGGCGACAACCTGGCGATCTGGTGCAAGGCCGGCGCCGAGATGATCTTCGGGCACGATCTGGCGCCCGAACCTCTCCGGCCCACCGGCGACGAGCCGTTGACCGATCCGGCACTGCTGCGCCGCGCCCTCACCGCCGCCGAGCGCTACTGGCACACCGCCGCCCGTCGTGACCTGCGGCGCGGTGGCAGCGGCGACGCCCTCGGTCGCTGGAACAACGCCTCCGACGCCGCCCTCGACCTCGTGGAGGTGTACACCGTGGGTCAGGCCGCCGACGCTTTACTCGCTGCCTGCGCCCGGGTCTCCGACCCGATCACGCGCGCTGTCCTGGAGGACCTGGCCGCGCTCTTCCTCCTCCGTCAGGTCAGCGAACGCAGCGGCCTGCTGCTCGCCGAGCAGGCCCTCACCGTCGACCAGGTACGCGCCCTGCCGGAGACCCTGCACACCCTCACCACCCGGCTGGCACCGCACCTCAGCACCCTGACAGAGGCTTTCGACGTCCCGGAGGAGCACCTGTCGTCGCTGCCGATGCTCTCCGGCGCCTGACCGGTGTGTCCACGGAGTCGAACGAGGTAATTCTTGACCTAAAGGTGACGTGCACATGACGTTCGATTGATGTACCCCGACTGACGTGAGCGACAAGTGCCGGGCGTGTAGGGGATGCACGCCCGGCGATCCGCCGACCAGTACCCGCGCCGATCAGCCGGTCAGCCGGCCCGCCGCAACACCCGGTACAGGCCCGCGCTCACCGCGAACCCCACCAGGCACGTGATGTCGCCGGAGGCCGGCCACTGCTGCGGCACCCACCCCACGTACTTCTCCTGGTTCGAGAAGAGCGGCACCGACACCGCGATGCCCACCAACAGGGCGGCAAGCCCAGGCCAGTTGGTGAAGGCTCGGTCGGACAGTCGCGCGCTCAGCGCCTCCACCGGGGTCCGCGCCCGGAGCCACCGCTCCACCAGCACCACCCCCAGCCACGGCCCCACCCAGTACGCGATCACCAGCAGAAACGCCTCGTACGCCGCCCCCGCGTCCGCCAGCGACGACCAGGCGGCCGCCGTACCCGCGAGCCCGCACAGCACCACGATCGCCCCGCGCCCCAGCCACACCGGCAGTCGGAGCCCCAGGGACGTGACCGACATCGCGGACGAGTAGACGTTCAGGGCGTTCGCCGAGACCGCGCCCAGGATGATCGCCAGCAGCACCAGGTCACCGAGCCAGCCCGGAAGATGACCCGTGAAGGCCGCCGTCGGGGTCGCGCCCTCGGGAGCGACGATCGTCGCCGAGGCCGCGCCGATCAGCGCCACGACGGACACGGAAACGAACAGGCCGACGGCCGGGTAGAGCGCGGTGCGCAGGCGGTTCGCCGTACGGGGCAGGTAGCGGGAGTAGTCCGAGGCCCCCGGGTTCCAGCCGGCCGTGTAACCCCAGGCCGCGCTGAAGGCGAGCAGGAAGCCGCCGATACCGCCGCCCGCTCCCGGCGTGCCCAGGTGCGCCTCCTTGAACGTCCAGACGCCGGCCAGCAGGAAGACGACGGCGAGCGCCGGGAACGCGTACTTCTCGAAGGCGTGCACGAAGTTGTGGCCGATGAAGCCGATCACGATCTCCGCCGCCACCACGAGCAGCAGGGCGGGCAGCGGACGCAGACCGGTCAGCGTGTTCAGCGCGAAAGCGGCGCTCACACTGTTGACCGCGAACCAACCGACGCCCGCGACAAGGGCGTTCACACCGGCGGGCAGCAGATTCCCCCGGAACCCGAAGGCGAACCGTCCGATCGCCATCTGCGGTACGCCGAACCGGGGACCGTCCAGGGAGAGGATCCCGTGCGTCAGCGAACCGAGCGCGGTGCCCAGCAGCAGGGCCGCGGACGCCTGCCAGAAGTCGAGGCCGAAGAACAGGACCGAGATCACGCCGATGTACACGGTCGCGAACTCGATGTTCGGGGAGGCCCAGGTCCACAGCAACTGGACCGGGCCACCGTGCCGTTCGGCGTCCGGAATGGGTTCCGAGCCCGCCGTCTCCACGGCGATGACCTTGTCGCCGTACGCGGGGACCGGGGACGCGGGGATGTTCGCCGGAGCAGTCGTCATGCGAGGTAAGTGTCCGGTCCGCGACCGATCCCGCCCAGGGGCGCACTGTCCGCTTCGGGGAGCCCGCCGGCGTACACCTTGTAGGGGGGCGTACGCCCTGTACGGAGGTTGCCGCAGCCCCGTACGCACCAGCCCTCCTGGTCAGGCCTACTGGTCCTTGGGGTCCTCGCCGCTCTCCCGGCGCTTCAGCTCCTCCTCGCGGCGGCGCAGGTCGGCCTCCCAGTCCCGCAGATGGGCGTCGTCGTCCTGCACCGGCTCACTCTCGTCGGCCTTCTCGTCCTTGAGGGACTTGAGGAACTCCGGGTTGTCGTCCGGGGCGATCCACTGGCCGCCGGCGCCGCCCAGGCGCTGGGCGGTGGCACGGTCGCGGCCGATGATCAGCCAGGAGACGGAGCCGACCAGCGGGAACAGAAGAATGAGGATGGCCCACACGGGCTTGGGCATGAAACGGACGTCCTTCTCCTGCGTGGTGACGCAGTCGATGAACGCGTAGATGCTCAGCGCGAGAGGCACCAGGATCAACAGCACCCGCAGCATGTATCGGTTCCCTTTGAGTCGCTGTCCGGGCACTTGGACGGTCGCGTCCGGCCCCCGCTGACAGTCCAAGGGTAGTGCGTGACGGATACTGGAACGCATGGCTTACGACGATCTTCGCTCCCTGCTCAGGGCGCTGGAGCGCGAGGGTGACCTCAAGCGCATCAAGGCCGAGGTGGACCCGTACCTGGAGGTCGGGGAGATCGTCGACCGCGTACAGAAGGCAGGCGGGCCCGCGCTGCTCTTCGAGAACGTGCGCGGGTCGGCGATGCCGCTGGCCATGAACGTGTTCGGCACCGACCGGCGGCTGCTCAAGTCGCTCGGGCTGAAGTCGTACGCGGACATCAGCGACCGGATCGGCGGGCTGCTGAAGCCCGAGCTGCCCCAGGGGTTCGTGGGCGTCCGCGAGGCCTTCGGCAAGCTCGGATCGATGGTCCACGTGCCGCCGAAGAAGGTGAAGTCGGACAACGCGCCGGTCCAGGAGGTCATTCTCAAGGGTGACGAGGTGGACCTCGACCGTCTCCCGGCCCTCTTCACCTGGCCCGAGGACGGCGGCTCCTTCTTCAACCTGGGGCTGACCCACACCAAGGACCCGGAGTCCGGCGTACGCAACCTCGGTCTCTACCGGCTCCAGCGGCACGACAAGCGCACGATCGGGATGCACTGGCAGATCCACAAGGACAGCCGCAACCACTACCAGGTCGCCGCGCGCAAGGGTGAGCGGCTGCCGGTCGCCATCGCCTTCGGCTGCCCGCCCGCGGTCACCTACGCCTCGACGGCACCGCTCCCCGGTGACATCGACGAATACCTGTTCGCCGGGTTCATCGCGGGCAAGCGGATCGAGATGGTCGACTGCGAGACGGTGCCGTTGCAGGTGCCCGCGCACGCGGAAGTGGTGCTGGAGGGCTGGCTGGAGCCCGGTGAGATGCTCCCCGAGGGCCCCTTCGGCGACCACACGGGCTTCTACACCCCGCAGGAGCCGTTCCCGGCGCTCACGATCGACTGTGTGACGATGCGGCGGCGCCCGCTGCTCCAGTCGATCGTCGTTGGCAGGCCGCCCACGGAGGACGGCCCGCTGGGCCGCGCGACGGAGAGGTTCTTCCTCCCCCTCCTCAAGATCATCGTCCCGGACATCGTGGACTACCACCTCCCCGAGGCCGGCGGTTTCCACAACTGCGCGATCGTCTCGATCGACAAGAAGTACCCCAAGCACGCGCAGAAGGTGATGCACGCCGTCTGGGGCGCCCACATGATGTCCCTGACCAAGCTGATCATCGTCGTCGACTCGGACTGCGACGTCCACGACCTGCACGAGGTCGCCTGGCGGGCGCTCGGCAACACGGACTACTCCCGCGACCTGAGCATCGTCGAAGGTCCCGTGGACCACCTCGACCACGCCTCCTACCAGCAGTTCTGGGGCGGCAAGGCGGGTATCGACGCGACGAGGAAGTGGCCCGAGGAGGGGTACACGCGGGACGGGGGTTGGCCGGAGATGGTGGTCTCGGACCCCGACACGGCGGCCAAGGTCGACAGACGCTGGAAGGAATACGGCCTGTGAGTTCCGCATCGGCATCCGCCGCCCTGCCCCAGCCGGGCCGCACGAAGGCCTTCCTGCGCCTGGTGATGATCGAACACTCGGTCTTCGCACTGCCCTTCGCCTACATCGCCGCGCTGACCGCGATGTTCCAGCTGGACCGGAACATCCACTGGAGCCGGCTGCTCCTGGTCACCGTCTGCATGGTCGGTCTGCGGACCTTCGCGATGGCGGTCAACCGGATCATCGACCGTGAGATCGACGCCCGTAACCCGCGCACGGCCCACCGTGAACTGGTCACCGGCGCGATGTCGGTGAAGCACGCCTGGACCGGCGCCCTGATCGCCGTCGTCGTCTTCCTCGGCTCGGCGGCCCTCCTCAACCCCCTGTGTCTGGCCCTCGCCCCCGTCGCGGTGATCCCGATGGTGGTGTATCCGTACGGCAAGCGGTTCACGAACTTCCCCCAGGCCATCCTGGGTCTCGCCCAGGCCATGGGCCCGGTCGGCGGCTGGCTGGCGATCACGGGGGAGTGGTCCTGGGACGCGGTGATCCTGGGGCTGGCGGTCGGCATCTGGATCGGCGGCTTCGACCTGATCTACGCCTGCCAGGACGTCGAGACGGACCGTGAGACCGGCGTGCTGTCGGTACCGGCCCGCTTCGGCATCCCGGCGGCGGTGTGGAGCGCCCGCGTCTGCCACACGCTGACGACAGCACTGCTGGTCTGGTACGCGCTGGCCACGGACGCCGGAGCGTTCTTCTGGCTGGGGCTGCTGGTCGTCGCGGGGGCGTTCGTGTACGAGCACACGATCGTGCGGCCCGATGACCTGTCGCGGCTGAACCGGGCGTTCTTCAGCGTCAACGGGTTCATCGGCATCGCTCTTTTCGGGTGCGCTCTGCTCGACCTGCTCGTCCGTGGGCTCACGGTCTGAATCGACCGCGCCCCTTACGGCGTGAGCGGCGCCGGAGGCACCCGTCGGCGCCGGAACACGAACGCCGCGGCCACGCCCGATATCAGCCCCGCCAGGTGACCCTGCCAGCTGATGCCGGTCTGGGTCGGGGCCAGGCCCGTCAGGATCGAGGTGCCCCAGACGGCGGCCACGAGCAGGCCGACCAGGACGCCCCACGGACGGCGTTCCACGAAGCCCGTCACGATCAGGTAGCCGAAGAGGCCGAAGATCAGACCGGAGGCGCCCGCCGTGTTGCTGTGCGCGGGCGCCACGAGCCAGACCCCCAGCCCGTCGGCGACGATGATCAGCGCGCAGACCCCGGCGAACCGGCGCAGGCCGCCCAGAGCGGCCAGGAAGCCGAGGACCAGCAGCGGGACGCTGTTGGCGGCGACATGGCCGAAGCCGAAGTGGACGAAGGCGGCGGGCACGACGTCGACCAGCTCGGACGTCGTACGGGGTGTGATGCCGAGGCCGTCGAGCGAGTGGCCGCTCGCCACGTCGACGACCTCCAGCAGCCACAGCAGTGCCACCCAGCCGAGCATCAGCTTGGCCGCCGCCTTCGCGCGCTCCCCGCCGGACAGCAGGCCCGTACCGGCCCGGCCCGTTCTCGCCGTAATCCACTTGTCCCACATGACAGACCCCCGGCCCCCGCCCACGACGGGCGATTCAACTCGCCCCCACAGGGAACGCCCGGGCGCCCTCGCCCGGTTCCCGCCCCACGATGCCGGATAAGCTCCGTGTCGTGAACCCACTCAAGCCAGGAGAGACGCCCCGCGTGCCTTGGATCGTGGGGGTGTCCGGCGCCTCCGGCACTCCTTACGCCGCCACAGTGCTGCGAGGCCTTCTCGACGCGGGCGAGAGCGTCGACCTGGTCGTGTCCCGGGCCTCCCGGCTCACGCTGCTCGACGAGACGGGGATCTCCTTCCGCGACGCCCACTGGCAGGACGACCTGCGGGAATGGCTGGCCCGGGGCGCCGACGGCAAGCCCGGCACCTTCGAGGCGGACATCAGCGGCGTACGGCACTGGAGTGCCGGGGATCTGGCGGCCGGGCCCTCCTCCGGGTCGTACGCCACCAAGGGGATGCTGATCGTGCCCGCCTCCACGGCGTGCGTGGCCGGGGTCGCGCTCGGGCTGTCCAAGGACCTGCTGCAGCGGGCGGCCAGTGTGACGCTCAAGGAACGGCGCGCACTCGTCGTCGCCGTGCGCGAGTCCCCGCTGAACGGGCAGACCCTCCGCCACCTGGTGACCCTGGACGACGCCGGCGCGAGCGTCGTACCGGCGTCGCCCGCCTTCTACGCCGGCGCCACCCACATCCAGGATCTCGTGGACTTCGTCGCCGGGCGCGTGCTCGACGCGGCGGGCGTACCGCACGGGCTGTACCGCCGCTGGGAGGGTGAACTCGGCGGCGCGGCCGGGACATCCCGTACGTCCCGTGCTGATAACGACTGAGCCGGCGTACGTATCAGCAACTGGCAGTACCACTCATGACTTTCAGGAACCTCCGGCACGCGCAGCGGTCCTCATCAACCGCAGCAGTCTCCACCTTCAGCAATATTCGGCAGTATTCAGGATTCTTCATCGGAAGGCTCGATCGCATGGACGCCGTGGACAGGCAGCTCATCCAGGCCCTGAGGGAGAACGGCCGGGCCTCCTACGCCGAGCTGGGGCGCCTCGTCGGTCTGTCGGGACCCAGCGTCACCGACCGCATCAACCGGCTGGAGACGGCCGGTGTCATCACCGGGTACCGCGCGACCGTCGACTCCGCCTCGCTAGGCCTGGGAGTCATCGCGCTCATCGGCATCTCACTCTCCGACGCGGCCGACCACGAGGACGTGGCACGCCGGATGCGGGACCTCAGCGAGATCGAGGACTGCTGGTTCATCGCCGGTGACGACTCGTTCATGCTCAAGGTGCGGGCGAGCGACGTCGACGGGCTGGAGAAGACCATCCGGCGGCTCAGCGGGACCCAGGGCGTCTCCAGGACCCGTACGACCATCGTGCTCTCCACGAAGTGGGAGAACAGGGTCGGTGAGCTGCCCGAAGAGCAGTAGAGGCGTGGGCGTACGGTTTACGAGGTCGGTCTAGGAGAGGAACGAGCATGGACGTCGGGCTCAAGCGCGAGCTGGAGGAGAAGGTCAGGGCCGGTGAGCGGCTGACCCGCGAGGACGGCATCGCGCTGTACGAGTCGGACGACCTGGCGTGGCTGGGCGGGCTGGCGCACGAGGTGCGGACCCGTAAGAACGGCGACGTCGTGCACTTCAACGTCAACCGGCACCTCAACATGACGAACGTCTGTACGGCGTCCTGTGCCTACTGCTCGTTCCAGCGCAAGCCGGGCGAGAAGGACGCGTACACGATGCGCATCGAGGAGGCGGTGAAGCTCGCCAAGTCGATGGAGGGCGAGAACCTCACCGAGCTGCACATCGTCAACGGCCTCCACCCGAGCCTCCCGTGGCGCTACTACCCGCGCTCCCTGCGGGAGTTGAAGGCCGCCCTGCCGAACGTCTCCCTCAAGGCGTTCACGGCGACGGAGATCCACCACTTCGAGACGATCAGCGGGCTGTCGGCGTCCGAGATCCTCGACGAACTCATCGACGCGGGTCTCGAGTCGCTGACCGGCGGTGGCGCCGAGATCTTCGACTGGGAGGTCCGCGAGCACATCGTCGACCACCGGACGCACTGGGAGGACTGGTCGCGCATCCACCGCCTCGCGCACGAGAAGGGTCTCAAGACCCCGTGCACGATGCTGTACGGCCACATCGAGGAGCCGCGGCACCGGGTGGACCACGTCCTGCGCCTGCGTGAGCTGCAGGACGAGACGAACGGCTTCCAGGTCTTCATCCCGCTGCGCTACCAGCACGACTTCGTCGACATGAAGGACGGCAAGGTCCGTAACCGCCTCCAGGCGCGTACGCAGATGGCGACCGGAGCCGAGGCCCTGAAGACCTTCGCGGTCTCCCGGCTGCTCTTCGACAACGTTCCGCACGTCAAGGTCTTCTGGGTCATGCACGGCGTCCAGACCGCCCAGCTGGCCCTCCAGCACGGCGCCGACGACATGGACGGCTCGGTCGTCGAGTACAAGATCACCCACGACGCCGACAACTACGGCACCCCCAACAAGCTCACCCGCGAGGACCTCCTCGACCTGATCCGGGACGCCGGCTTCCGGCCGGTGGAGCGCAACACCCGGTACGAGATCATCCGCGAGTACGACGGCCCGGACCCGGCGCGCCGGGAGTCACCGCAGCCGATGCGCGTGTGAGTGCGGTAATGGTTATCCTCGCAGGGTGACTCTTACCTTCACTCTTGATCCCGCGGTCACCCCCGACCTCCGCGACGGGCTCCTCGACCTGTGGACGGACGTCTCCAACGCGGGCGGTGCCGTCGGGTTCGTCGCGCCGGTGGAGAGGGAGACCATTCGGCCCGAATTGGTGAAGCACTTCGCGGCGATGGCGGTTGGGCGTACCCGGCTGCTGGTCGGGCACGACGAGGACGGGCGGGTCGCCGCGACCGCCTTCCTCGCGTTCAACACGCACCGCCTCATGACCCACTGGGTGTTTCTGTACACGGTGATGGTGCACCCCCGTCACCATGGCAGGGGTTACGGTCGCGCCCTCCTGTCGGCGGCGGCCGACGCCGCCCGCACCTTCGAGGGCACGGAGGCGATCCGTCTCACCTGCCGCGGCGGCCTCGGCCTGGAGCGTTTCTACGGCTCCTGCGGCTACAAGGAGGTCGGCCGCATACCCGGCGCGATACGGGTGGCGCCCGGCGACGACCGCGACGACGTCATCATGCTGCTGCCCCTGCTGTGAGCTTGCGGAAGCCCGTGGACCCCCGTGCAAGATCGGGACCCCGCCGTGCTTCACTTGACGGTGCCCCTTTTTGGAACCGGAAGAGTGGATTGAGATGCTCCGCTACACGCTGATGCGCCTCGGGATCTTGGTGGCCTGCCTGCTGGTCGTCTGGGGCGCCGTCTACTCCGGTATCGCCCCGCGCGGCCTGGGCGGCTCCAACGGCATGTGGGTCATCCTGCTCTCCCTGGTGATCTCCGCCCCGATCAGCTTCGTCGTGCTCCGCAAGGAGCGGGACCGGGCGTCGGTGCAGATCGTCGAGCGGGTGGACCGCGCCAAGGCCAACCTGGAGGCGAACCGCAGCCAGGAGGACGACGCCGTCGACGAGGCGGCCCGCGCGCAGGCGCAGGCCCAGGCGCAGAGCCAGCCCTCCTGACCTGACGGCACCGGGCCGCACAACTACCCTTGCCCTCATGGGTGCTGTGAAGAACAAGCGGATGCCGCGCGCCGTCCGTGAGCAGCAGATGCTGGACGCCGCCGTACGGACCTTCGGCCAGCGCGGCTACATGGCCGCGTCGATGGACGAGATCGCCGAACTCGCCGGTGTCTCCAAGCCGTTGGTCTACCTGTACCTGAACTCGAAGGAAGACCTCTTCACCGCCTGCATCCGGCGCGAGGCCAGGACGCTCACCGAAGCGGTCCGCGCCGGCGTCGAACCGGCCCTGCCCGCCGACCGCCAGCTCTGGGACGGCCTGCGCGCGTTCTTCACGCACACCGCCCAGAACCCGGACGGCTGGTCGGTGCTGCACCTCCAGGCCCGTACGCACGGCGAGCCGTTCGCGACCGAGGTGGCGGCGATGCGCGAGGAGCTCGTCGCGTTCGTCACCCAGCTGATCGTGGTCGCCGCCCGCGAGGCCCACCGTGACCCCTCGCTGCCCGAGCGGGAGGTGGCCGGCCTCGCGGTGGCCCTGGTCGGCGCCGCCGAGTCCCTGGCGGCCTGGGCGAACACCACCCCGGGCGTCACCGCGAGACAGGCGGCGACGACCCTGATGAACTTCGCCTGGGCAGGCCTGGACAACCTGATGGCCGACCACCCCTGGTCACCCCCGCCAGAAGAAACCTGATCCGCCAGCGCCGCAAGGGGCAGCGCCCCTGAGGGGCGCGCGGAACTGCGCGACCAGCCACAACGGCGCAGCAGCGAACCGACAACCTCAACAACCCCGACACCCCCTGACGGCGCCTACAGCGGAGCGCCCCGCACCGCACCCCGCAGATGTACGCGTCCCCCGCCCCGCAGTTCGAAGTTCCCGGCGCCGTCCGCCCCGTACTCCACCGTGCCCGGCAGCAGCACCGGCGCCCTGAAGTCGGTGCGGACCAGGGCCGATTCGGGGGTGCCGTGGGCGGCGAGGCAGCGGGCGGCGGTCCACATGCCGTGGGCTATCGCGCGCCGGAAGCCGAAGAGGCGGGCGGTGAGGGCGTGCAGGTGGATGGGGTTGCGGTCACCGGAGGCGGTGGCGTACCGCCGGCCGATGTCCTCGCCGAGCCGCCACTCGGTGACCAGGGGCAACGCCTCGGGCTCGTCACCGACGACCCGTGCACCGGCGACCTGACCATCGGCGGCCCGTGCACCGGCGCCGGACGCCTCGCTCCGGTGCCGGGCCAGATAGGTGCTCCGCGACTCCCACGCCAGTTCGTCGCCCTCCCGTACCTCCGTCCGCACCGAGGCCTCGGTACCGCGCCGGTGGGGCGCCAACTCATCGACATACACGGAGAGTTCGTAGGTGCCGTTGGCGGCGAGCGGGCGTCGGCGGGCGATCTCCACCGAGGTGTGGACCAGCCCGAGCAGCGGGAGCGGAAAGCTGCGCTCGGTCATCAGGAGCATGGCCAGCGGGAAGCCGAGGACGTGCGGGTAGGTGACGGGAAGGGCGTCGTCGCCGACAGGGAAGCCGCAGACCCGTTCGTAGGCCGCGAGGCGGGCGAGATCGATACGTACGCCGGGCAGGACGAGGCGGGTGCCCAGGAGGGGGGTGTCCGGGAGGGCGGCGTTCGGGCGGGGTCTGTTGAGCGCGGCCTTCTTGAAGGGGGACGCCAAGGCGCCCCGGGCGAGCAGGGGGGCCAGGGCCGGAGGCCGGTCGAGGGTGCGAAGCGAGCGGTCGGTCATGGTCAGCTCCCACCTCTATGCCTTACCCGGCCTTACTTACTCCAGAGTCAGGTTACCGGAGGTAAGTCCCGGATCGCCCCTGGATGAAAGTGTGAAGAAGGGCTGGGAAGGCATATGGGGCCGGTGCTAACGTGAAAAACGCTCAGGACAGGGCAAGACGACCCAACGAAAACCTGTATGGCACCTGAGCTTCCACATCCCCGCCGCTCCACCGCCCCGGAACCCGCACGACCCCCACACGTGCGAGCCGTACGATCCGGTTTCTGAACAGCGGGACCGCCGAAGTCGTACATCTGTGGTGAACACCGTCAGAGGTGTACACGCCGGAAGGCCGCCGCACGTCACAGGAGCCGCTCGTGTCCTCGTCGTTCCCGTCCTCCCCGACCCCGCCGCAGATCGTGACCGCCGTCGGATACGACGGCGAACCATTGCTGGTGGAGCCCGAGATCCGGCGACTGGACGGAGCCGTGCGGGAGGTGTCCGTACCGGCGTTCGTCGCGCCCGTGACGTACGGCTCGCTCGCGGACATCCCCTTCGACAACGCGAACGAGGAACCCGAAGCGACGTCCCTCAGCCGCCGTACGGCGGACGGCAGCTGGGAACACGTCTCGGCGGCCGAGTTCGCCGCGCAGGTCCTCGCGCTGGCCAAGGGGCTGATAGCCGAGGGCCTGATGCCGGGCGACCGGCTGGCCATCATGGCGCGGACGACGTACGAGTGGACGCTCATGGACTTCGCCGCGTGGGCGGCGGGCCTGGTGACCGTACCCATCTATCCGACGTCCTCCGCCTTCCAGACCCGGTGGATCCTCCAGGACTCCGGCGCCGTGGCCCTCGCCGCGGAGACGATCGCCCAGGCCTCCGCCCTCGGCCCGGAACGCGACCGTATCCCCGACCTCAAGCACATGTGGGTCTTCGAGAAGGGGCACGTGGAGCGGCTCGCGGAACTCGGCAAGGACGTGCCGGACCAGGAAGTCGCCGTACGCCGTGGGGTGTTGGGGCCCGACACCCTCGCCACGCTCATCTACACCTCGGGCACGACCGGCCGCCCCAAGGGCTGCGCGCTCACGCACGGCAACTTCTTCGCCGAGGTCGACAACGCCATCGAACTCCTCTACCCCGTCTTCCGGGAACGGACGAAGGAGGAGGCGTCGGTGCTGCTGTTCCTGCCGATGTCGCACGTCTTCGGCCGGATGGTGGCCATCGCCTGCATACGGGCCGGAGTGCGCCTCGGCCACGCCCCGAGCCTCAGATCGGAAGACCTGCTCGGCGACCTGGCGGCCTTCAAACCCACCTGTCTGCTCGCCATCCCCTACATGCTGGAGAAGGTCTTCAACACGGCCCGTGCGAAGGCCGAGACGGGCAAACGGGTCTCGTCCTTCGACCGCGCGGTGAGCGTGGCCCGCCGCTTCAGCGAAGCGGTGGAGGAGCAGCGGCACGGCATCGGCAACGGCCCCAGCCGCGCGCTGCGCACCGCGCGCGCCTTCTACGACCCGCTCGTCTACCGCCGTATCCGCAACGCCATGGGCGGCAGGGTCCGTTACATGATCTGCGGCGGCTCCCCACTCGGCCGCCCCCTGGCCGGCTTCTTCGCCGGGTCGGGCATCGAGATCTACGAGGGGTACGGACTGACCGAGTCCACAGGCGCGGCCACGGTCACGCCACCGCTCAAACCCCGTGTGGGCACGGTGGGTTGGCCGCTGCCCGGCACCCGCGTCCGGATCGCCGCCGACGGCGAGGTGGAGCTGTCCGGCGAGCAGATCCTGCGCGGCTACTGGGACCCGAGCGCGGGCGGCGTCGTCCCGGCGGCCCCGGAGGGCTGGCTCGCGACGGGAGACATCGGCTCCCTCGACGAGGAGGGCTATCTGACGATCACCGGCCGCAAGAAGGAGATCCTGATCACGGCCGGCGGCAAGAGCGTGGCCCCGGCACCCATGGAGAACTGGCTGCGGGCCCACCCCCTGATCTCCCAGGCGATGGTCCTGGGCGACGGCCGCCCCTACATCTCGGCCCTGATCACCCTCGATTCCCCCGGCCTCACCCACTGGCGCCAGATGCAGGGCAAGCACCCGGTACCGGCCGAACTCCTCATGGACGACGCCGACTTGAGGGCCGTCATCCAGCGGGCGGTGGAGGAGGCCAACAAACTCGTCTCCCGCCCGGAGTCGATCCGCCGCTTCACCATCCTCCCCGTCGACTTCACGGAGGAGGAGGGACATCTGACCCCGTCGATGAAGCTGCGACGGTTCGAGATCATGCGGGACTTCGCGGCGGAGGTGGAGGGGTTGTACGAGCGGTGAGGAGTGCTGGCGAGCACTGGAGAGCGGTAACCCTGTGTTCGTCCGCAGTCATCCGCACGTCTTCCGGCAGTTACCCGGGGCGGGCGACAATCAGGACATGACGATCGTCACGAACGCGCCGCCCACCCGCAGCGGTCCGATGGCCGTCTTCCGGGGCTTCCTGGGGGGTTGCCTGGGGGGAGCCGTCCCGGTCGGGTTCGTGGTGGGCTGCGTCTTGGGGAGCGGGCGGCTGATCATCGGCAGCCTTGTCCTTCCAGTGATGTATGGACTGCTCGGCTACCTTGCCGACGCGCCGAAACGGGCCAGTAAGGCGGCCGTTGTCCCCGTCACCGCGCTCGCGATGATCGAGAGCCTGCAGGCCACCGGGGGCGAACTGTCGGCCGACGTACCGATCGGCTTCGACCTCACGATCCTTCCTGACGACGCGCCCCCGTTCCGCGTCCGGATGAGCGACACCGTCAACCTCGTGGACGTACCCAGCTACCAGCCGCGCGACATCGTGGTGGTCGAGTTTCCGCCGGACCGGCCGTGGAAGGTGAAGCTCGTCAAGTATCCGACCTCGGAATGGCGGAACCGGGCTGCCGACGCCGTCGTCGACTCGGCGCTCGAGCCGACGACCGTGCAGAAACCGCCGGACAGTGGCGCATACGACGCGGCCATCGGAGTCGGCGTGCTGATCGGGGTGGCGGTCGTGTTGCTGTCGTTTTTCACCGGCCTGTTGGACGGCTTCAAGGGCTCGGACAAGGACACAGCCAAGCCCTCGGTCACGTCCTCGTCCTCGACATCCTCCTCGACGAACACGACGGTGGTGTCGTCGGGGTCCGGCACGGTCGCCCTGGGTCCGGGGAAATCGTTCCTCGACGAGGGTGAACTGCGGCGGGCCGTCGCGTCGCTGACCAAGGGCGGCAACAAGGGCGGGGTGCTCACGGTGGTCGTCCAGGACAGAATGCTGTCGGTGGTGTTCCCGCCCGCGGGCACCCAGGTCGCCCTTTTCGACCCCGACTCACTTCCGTACGACCGCATCCCGGCCCTGGTGAAGGAGGCGACGACCACTCTCGGCGTCGACTCCCCCCAGTCGTGGCAACTGGCGGCGGACAGCTTCACCGGCGCCCTCACCCTGAGGGTGAGCGTGACGGGACTCGACGGCGACACGGCGTCCCTGGCGGCGGACAAGAACGGCAAGGTCACCCTCCGGGTGAGGGTGGCGAGTTGACCACATCGCCGGTGAGGGGCGCGCCCTTTAGGGGCGCGGGGAACTGCGCGACCAGCCTCGACGGGCCGGCAGCCAACGATGAACCTAACCACCGCAACTCTCAGCAACGGTATCCGCAAAAGCCCGGGCACTCGGACTGAGCGCATCCCACCGCCGCACAGCCCACCCCACCGCCAGCGGCCGAAGCGAGGGCAACGGAACAAGCCGCACCGGCCCATCAGAACCCGGCACCACCAGGTCAGGCACAGCGGGGACGATTGCGGCCCCGAGCCCCAACTCGGCCAGCAGTAGAGCCGTGTCCCAGTCGGCCACACTCGTGTCGAACACCGGCCGTACCCCCACCTCCGCGAACGCCGCGTCCAGATGCGCGGCGGAAGTGGAGTTGGGCGGCAGCCGTATCACCCGCAGGTCGCGCAGATCGTCGGCCTCGGCATACGGCCGCCGCGCGAGAGCGTCACCGGCACCCACGGCGAGCACCCACGGCAACTCCATCACCACTCGCTGCTCGATACCCCGCACCGGCGCCCCGATGGTGACCCACGCGAGGTCCAACTCGCTGTCGGCGAGCGCGGCGAAACACCCCCGGCTGGAGTTCTCCGTACGGAACTCCAGGCTCACCTTGGGGTGTTGACGCCGAAAGGCCACCACCGCGTCCGCCATGAAGTGCCGGACGGTGGTGGCACCGGTGGCGATCCGTACCGACCCGCTCTCGCCGTCGACGAGATCCTTGAGCTGTCGCAGGGCGAGGTCCAGCCCGGCGATGCCTTGCGAGGCGGCGGTCTGCAACACCCGTCCGGCCTCGGTCGGCACGACCCCCCGCGCATGCCGCTCCAGCAGGGCGACGCCCGTCTCCCGCTCCAGCCGCTTCACATGCTGACTCACCGCCGACTGCGTACACGCGAGGTCGCGGGCGACCGCGCT
>NZ_AEJB01000493.1 GCF_000331005.1 Streptomyces turgidiscabies Car8 | reverse complement strand
TCCGCCCCGGCCTCTTCAGGCGTCTGTCGCCTCGGTCTGTGCCGGCCCGACGGGCGGCCCGCCCCGCCACGGCGGCGGTGTGGCCGACCTGCGGGCCGCGTCCGCGCGGTGCGCGACCTGGTCGGCCTGGCTGCGCAGCCGCTCCTGCAGCCTGTCGGCAAGCTCGTGCGCGCTCGCTTCCCGGGCGTGCACCACCACGAGGGTGCTCCCCACGGTGATCTCGGCCCCGGCGGACCACGGCTGATCGCTGTGGTGCGCCTGGGCCCTGGTGATCCGCACCTCGCCGCTGACGGCCGGAAGTCCCGGCCGGCCCAGAGCCGCGTCGACCTTGGCACGGACGTAGGCGAGGGCTTCCTCGTCCACGTCGCCCTCGGCCCGTACGAGCACCGTGTCGGTGGTGACGTGGGTTCCGGTGTCCCTTGCGGTCATGTGCTCCACTCCTTCGGGTCTTTCCGATCGTTGGGCTGTGGCTCCAGACTGCTGTGCGCGCCCGCCTCGGCCCAGGGCCGCCCGGCCCCGGATCAGGGGCCGGACGGGCTTGCCTCACCTGCTGTCGCTGGCCTCGGACTCCGTCAGCGCGGCCCGTCCGGCCTCCAGGCGGGCGACCGGAACCCGGAACGGCGAGCAGGAGACGTAGTCGAGTCCCGCGGCGTGGAAGAAGTGGACGGAGTCGGGGTCCCCGCCGTGTTCGCCGCAGACGCCGATCTTCAGGCCGGGGCGGGTGGCGCGGCCTTCGGCGACCGCGATGCCGACCAGGCGGCCGACGCCCGCGCGGTCGAGCGTCTCGAAGGGAGAGGCGGCGAAGATTCCCTTGTCGAGGTAGGCGGAGAAGAATGCGGCCTCGACGTCGTCACGCGAGAAGCCCCAGGTGGTCTGGGTGAGGTCGTTGGTGCCGAAGGAGAAGAACTCCGCCTCCTCGGCGATCCGGCCGGCGGTGAGTGCGGCCCGGGGAAGTTCGATCATCGTGCCGACCGGGCAGTGCACGGGGACACCGGTCTCCTCGCTCACCTCGGCCAGGACCCGTTCCACTTCCGCGCGTTCGATGCGCAGTTCCTCGACGGCGCCGACCAGCGGCACCATGATCTCGGCCTCGGGGCGACCCCCGGCCCGGGTGCGTTCGACGACGGCCTCAGCGATGGCCCGTACCTGCATGGCGACCAGGCCGGGGATCACCAGACCGAGGCGCACACCGCGCAGGCCGAGCATCGGGTTCTCCTCGTGCATACGGCTGACGGCCGCGAGGAGTTCGGTGTCGTGCGGGTCGGGCGCGGCACCCCGGGCCGCGGCGGTGGCGACGCGGACGGCGAGCTCGGTGCGGTCCGGGAGGAACTCGTGCAGGGGCGGGTCGATGAGGCGGATGGTGACCGGCAGCCCGTCCATCGCCTCCAGGATGCCGGTGAAGTCCTGGCGCTGCTGCGGCAGCAGGGCCTCCAGCGCCCGGTCGCGGGCGGCGTCCGTGTCAGCCAGGATCATCTCCTCGACCAGCTTGCGGCGCTCGCCGAGGAACATGTGCTCGGTGCGGCACAGGCCGATGCCCTGGGCGCCGAACCGGCGGGCCCGCGCGGCGTCCTCGGGCGTGTCCGCGTTGGCGCGCACCTCCAACCGCCGTACACCGTCGGCCTGTTGGAGAGCGCGGGTCACCGCGTCGACCACGCGGGCGGAATGCTCTCCGCGCTCACCGGTCTCCAGGTGGCGGATGACCGCGGAGTCGACCAGCGCTGCCGCACCGGCGTACACAGCGCCGGCGGAGCCGTCCACCGAGATGACGGTGCCCTCCTCGACGACGGCGCCGTCGCGGGTGGTGAAGCGGCGGGCGTCGAAGTCCACGGTGAGTTCCTCGGCACCGCAGACGCAGACCTTGCCCATGCCACGGGCGACGACAGCCGCGTGGCTGGTCTTGCCGCCACGACTGGTCAGCACGGCCTGGGCGGCGACCATGCCGGGCAGATCGTCGGGGGTGGTCTCCTGGCGGACCAGGACGACCCTCTCGCCGGCCGCGGCGCGCCGTACGGCCTCGGCGGAGTCGAACACGGCCGCGCCGACCGCGGCACCGGGCGAGGCCGGCAGACCGTGGGCGAGCGCGTCGCCGGTCGCGGAGGCGTCGAAGCGGGGGAACATCAGCCGGGCCAGCTGTTCCCCGGTCACCCGGGCCAGGGCTTCGTCCGGGGTGATGAGTCCTTCGTCGGTCAGTTCGGCGGCGATGGCGAAGGCGGCCTCGGCGGTGCGTTTGCCGACCCGGGTCTGCAGCATCCACAGGGTTCCGCGCTCGATGGTGAACTCGATGTCGCACAGGTCCCGGTAGTGCCGCTCCAATGTCCGCATGTGCTGGCGCAGTTGCCGGTACGACGCCGGGTCCAGCCGCTCCAGCTCGGCCAGCGGCACGGTGTTGCGGATGCCGGCGACGACGTCCTCGCCCTGGGCGTCGGCCAGGTAGTCGCCGTACAGGCCGGGACGGCCGGTGGCCGGGTCCCGGGTGAAGGCGACGCCGCTGCCGGAGTCGTGGCCCAGGTTGCCGAAGACCATGCGCTGCACGGTGACCGCGGTGCCCAGGTCGTCGGGGATGTGCTCGCGGCGCCGGTAGAGGCGGGCGCGTTCGCCGTTCCACGACTGGAAGACGGCGAGGACGGCGCGGCGCAGTTGTTCGGCGGGGGACTGCGGGAAGGTCTCGCCCGTCTCGTCGACGATGAGGTTCTTGTACTCCTCGACGAGTTCGGCGAGGTCGCCCGCGTCCAGGTGCAGGTCGTCCGTGACGCCCCGGATTTCTTTCAGTACCCCCATGGCCCGCTCGAACAGGGCGGAGTCGACACCCATCACCGTGCTGCCGAACATCTGCACGAGCCGGCGGTAGGAGTCCCAGGCGAAGCGCGCGTTGCCGGCGGACTTGGCCAGGCCCAGGACGGATTCGTCGTTCAGTCCGATGTCGAGGATCGTCTCCATCATGCCGGGCATGGAGAAGCGGGCGCCGGAGCGGACGGAGAGCAACAGTGGGTTGTCGGGCTGCCCCAGCAGCCGTCCGGCAGCTGATTCCAGGCCGGTCAGATGCCGGGAGATCTCCTCGGACATCCCCTCCGGTTCCGCACCGGTGGCCAGGAAGGCCCGGCAGGCCTCCGTGGTGATGACGAAACCGGGTGGGACCGGAAGGCCCAGCCGGGTCATCTCGGCCAGGTTCGCGCCCTTGCCGCCGAGCAGGCCGGCCAGGTCACGGCCGCCCTCGTGGAAGTCGTACACGTAACGGACCATGACGCCGTGCTCCTCAGCTTCGTACGATGGCTGCGTGGGCTTCCTGCCCTTTCCAGCGTCGGTCGGCTGCCAGCCGGACGGCAGGTGCCGGCAGTCCCGGCCCGGGCCCGAATCAGGGCCGACCGGCCCTGGTCCTTCGGCCCCGGGGCGAGAAGGATCTCGGGTGGTGAGGCTGGTTCCGCGATGGACGGGCATCGGCACGGACACATGACGAGGAGCGACTGATGGCGGACAGTGAGCGGCCCGGCACCGACGACGGCGCGATCCGGGTCTTCCTGCTGGACGACCACGAGGTGGTACGGCGCGGAGTGCGCGACCTGCTGAACGACGAGCCGGACATCACCGTGGTCGGTGAGGCCGGCACCGTCGAGCAGGCCCTGGTGCGTGTCCCCGCACTGCGCCCGCAGGTGGCTGTCCTGGACGTCCGTCTGCCCGACGGCGACGGCGTGACCGTCTGCCGTGAGCTGCGCTCGCGCATGCCGGAGCTGGCCTGCCTGATGCTGACCTCGTTCGACGACGAGGAGGCACTCCTCGACTCGATCATGGCGGGGGCGTCCGGGTACGTGCTGAAGCAGATCCAGGGCTCGGACCTGGTGTCGGCGGTGCGCACGGTGGCCCGGGGCCAGTCCCTCCTCGACGCGAGCGCCACCACCAAGTTGATGACCCGTCTCCGCGAGGGCCAGCAGCCGGCGGAGGCCCCGGAGGCGCTGCCGGGCCTGACCGACCGGGAACGGGAGATCCTGGCCCTGATCGGTGAGGGACTGACCAACCGTCAGATCGGTCAACGGCTGTTCCTCGCCGAGAAGACGGTGAAGAATCACATCTCGCGCCTGCTGGCGAAGCTCGGCGTGGAGCGGCGCGTCCAGGCCGCCGTCATCGCCACCCAGGCCGAGGACCGGCTCAAGCGCGAAGGCCACTGAGGCTCCTCCGGCTCATGGCCACGGCGAGCCGCCCGGCCCGAAGGTCCCTCAGTTCGTCCCCGTAAGGCCCAAGTGCCGTCCGGTGCGCCACCAGCAGGCTGTGGAGCGCACCCGGACTTCACCGGGCGCCGATCGGGAGGACGACGGACATGACCGTGCGCGTGGGAATCAACGGCTTCGGGCGCATCGGGCGCAACTACCTGCGCTGTGTGCTGGCGCGCGCGGAGACAGCGGCCGGTACCTCGGTCGAGGTGGTGGCGGTCAACGACCTCACCTCCCCGGCCGCGCTCGCCCATCTCCTGGAGTACGACTCGACCTACGGCAGGCTCCACCGCACGGTCGAGCATGACGACACGTCGATCACGGTCGACGGCCACCGCATCGCCGTGACCGCCGAACGCGACCCCGCCGCCCTGGACTGGACCGGCCTCGGCGTGGACGTCGTCATCGAGTCCACCGGACGTTTCCGCGGCCGGGAGGACGCCGGGCTGCACTTGAAGGGCGGCGCCCGCAAGGTGCTGCTGTCCGTACCGGGCAAGGGAGTTGACGCCACCATCGTGATGGGCGTCAATGAGGGCACGTACAACCCGGAGAGCGACCACGTCGTCTCGAACGCCTCGTGCACCACCAACTGCGTGGCGCCGATGGTGAAGGTCCTCGACGACGCCTTCGGCATCGACAAGGGTCTGATGACCACCATCCACGGCTACACCAACGACCAGGTCGTCCTGGACGGCCCGCACAAGGACCTTCGACGTGGCCGGAGCGCCGCCGTGAACATCATCCCGACCAGCACCGGAGCGGCCCGCGCCGTGGGCCTGGTCCTGCCGGAGCTGGCCGGCACCCTCGACGGCCTCGCGGTCCGCGTCCCCGTCGAGGACGGCTCGCTGACCGACCTGACCCTCGTTCTGGACCGGGAGGTGACCGCCGAAGAGATCAACGCCGCCTTCCGGACTGCCGCAGACGGGCCGCTCAAGGGCATTCTGCGGGTGTCCGACGCTCCGATCGTCTCCCGCGACGTCGTCGGCGACCCCGCCTCCTGCGTCTTCGACGCCCCGCTCACCCAGGCCCGCGGAAACCTCGTGAAAGTGTTCGGCTGGTACGACAACGAGTGGGGCTACACCAACCGGCTCCTCGACCTCACCGAATACGTGGTGGCCCGCCTTCCTCAGCGATGACTGTCAGCGACAGCCCGGTCCCCGACTGTTGTCGGGTGATCCAGTACCGCCCCCTCCGACGGACCGATACGGTGGAGCCCAGAGCGCTATGGCCAGGTTGCCGGCGCGTCGTAGGGGACCTGGAGGAACGTCGGTGGGAAGCCCCAAGCAGCCAAGGGAAGCCCGCGTCAAGCTCCCCCAACTGCGGCTGGACGAGCTGCTGGAGGAACTTCAGGCTCGTCTGGACGCTGCTCGCGGCACCCGCGACCGAGTGCACAGCCTGCTGGAGGCAGTGCTCTCCGTCGGCCGCGAACTGGACCTCGAACAGGCGCTGCGCGGCATCGTGGAGGCCGCGGCGGTGCTCGTCGAGGCCCAGTACGCGGCCCTGGGCGTGATCGGACCGGACGGCAGACGGCTGTCGGAGTTCCTGACTGTCGGCTTCACCGAGCAGCAGATCGCGGCGATCGGGCCCTACCCGGAGGGTCACGGCATTCTCGGCGAAGTGATCCGTCACCCCGAGCCCCTGCGCCTGACGAAGATCTCCGAACACCCCAACTCCTATGGTTTCCCGCCCCACCACCCGCCGATGAACTCCTTCGTCGGAGTGCCGATCCGGGTGCGGGACCAGGTCTTCGGCAACCTCTATCTGACGGAGAAGAGGGACGGCGCACAGTTCGACGAGGAGGACGAGTCGGTACTGTCGACGCTGGCCGTCGCGGCCGGTGTGGCGATCGACAACGCCCGCCTGTACGAGGAGTCGAGGCTGCGCGAGCGCTGGCTGCGGGCGAGCGCCGAGATCACCCACACCCTGATGTCGGGCAGTGATCGTGGCGAGGTCCTTGCCCTCATCGCGGAACGGGCCCGGGAGATCACCGGCGCTTCCCTCGCGGTGGTCGCCGTACCGATGGAGGGCACCGACTCCCTCACCGTGGAACTGGCCATCGGGGAGGCGGCGGAGGCACATCGCGGGCTGGTCCTGCCTGTGGAGGACAGCCTGATCGGCAAGGCCTTCTCCGGCGCCGCCCCCGTCACCAGCCCGGATGTCTCTCGTGACGAGCCGGTGGCTTCTCCGGGCGAGAGCACCGAAGACACCAAGGGCGCAGAAGACCAGGGGAGTGTTCCGGCCGGGGGTCCCGCGCGGTTCACCGGGCTCGGCCCGGCCGTTGCCGTGCCCATCGGTACCACCGGTGGGGTACGAGGCATCGTCCTGCTGGTCCGCGAGGCGGGCCGCACGGTCTTCACCGAGAAGGAGACCGAACCGCTCCAGGGCTTCGCCGCCCAGGCCGCGGTCGCGATGGAACTGGCGGAGCGCCGCGCCGACGCCGCGCAGATCGCCGTCCTCCAGGACCGCGACCGTATCGCCCGGGACCTCCACGACCTGGCGATTCAGCGACTGTTCGCAACCGGCATGACGTTGCAGAGCGCGGGCCGCTTCATCGACCACGCGGAGGCTTCGGAGCGGGTGCTGAGGGCGGTGGACGACCTGGACGAGACCATCAAGATCATCAGGTCCACGATCTTCGGACTGCGGGCACGCGACGGAGTCTCCGGACCGGGCCTGCGCGCCCGGGTGGTACGCGCGGTCGGCGAGGCCGCGCCGGTGCTGGGCTTCGCGCCCGGCTTGCGCATGGACGGCCTGCTGGACACCCATGTGCCCAAGGAAACCGCCGAGCACGTGGTGGCGGTGCTGTCCGAGGCGCTGACCAACGTCGCCCGTCACGCCCGCGCAGACCGGGTCGGGGTCGCCCTGGAGACCGACGGCCGTGAGGTGCGCCTGACGGTCACCGACAACGGTGTGGGCATCCCGCCCGACGGCCGGCGCAGCGGACTGCGCAACATGGCCGAGCGGGCCCAGCAGCTGGGCGGAGAGCTGGAGTTGAGCAGTCCGGCGAGCGGGGGCACTGCCTTGGTGTGGCGAGTGCCGGTAGCGGAGGGGAAGAGGTAGGGGCGCGTCGCTGCCGGATCAGCGCGACGCCCTCGCGGCCGCAGCGCGGTGGGCGATGGTGCCGTGGTTGCCGGAGCCCGTAACGACGAGGGCGCCGGCCCACAGACGGGCCGAGTCGATCGCCACCCGGCGTCCGGCGCGATGACCAGGTGACGAGCCGGTCGGGTACGTCTAGGTCGGCGACGTCCGCATCGAGGGCCTGTATGAGCTGGGCGGCTGCCTTTCGGTCTTCGCGAGGGCGTGTGCGGCCGAGAGCAACCAGGTTGATCAGCGGCGGCGCAGTGGGCTCTGGACACATCGGAAAAGGCTCATGGTGCGACCGAGCCGGTGGCCGATGTCGCGGCACCATCGGCGCACATTCTTTTCCTGGATATCGAGTCCGTACCCGCCGAGTTGACGTTCGATGCTGACGCGGATGTACCCCATAAGCCTGGATGGCCGCATGGGGCACCTCACAACGACTCAGGGCGTCGGCGTAGTCGTCGGGCGGCCGTTTTTTCGTGATCACGTGAGCTGAAGGAGGGCGAGCGGACGGTTCCCTGCCCACGGACGTACGCCTCGGAGCTGTTGCGTCTGCCAGCACCGTCAGGTGGAGCGAGCCGACTGTGTTGGGGGATGATCTCCTGCGTGGCTGAAGAGGCAGGTACTGGTGCGGACGACGCTTGTCTATGGGATGAGCGACTGAGCTGGGCAAGAACCACCTGCTTGCTGCGGTGGAGCACACCACCGGGCTCGTCCTGGCTCAGCTCGACGTCGGCGAGAAGACCGGGGAGACCAGGCGCTTCCAGCCGCTGCTGGACAACGTCGCCGACCTGGCCGGAACCGTGGTCACCAGCGACGCGCTCCACACGCAACGCGAGCATGCCGCCTACCTCCTGGGCCGCCGGGCCCACTACATCGCCATCGTCAAGGGCAACCAGAAGAACCTGCGTAAGCAGCTGAAGTCCCTGCCCTGGAAGGACATCCCGCTCCAAGGCCGCACCCACGGCACAGGCCACGGCCGCGCCGAGATCCGTCGCAAAAGGTCGCCACCGCGGGAAACCTGCGCTTCCCCGGCGCCCACCAGGCCGTGCAGATCGCCGACGAACCGACCGCAAGACCGGCAAGACCACCCTCACCACCGTCTACGCGGTCACCAGCCTGACCGCCGAGCAGGGCACTCCCGCCCAGCTCGCGAAGCTCATCCGCGACCACTGGAAGATCGAAGTCCTGCACCACGTCCGCGACACCACCTTCGCCGAGGACGCCTCCCAACTGCGGACCGGCAACGCACCCCGCGCCATGGCGACCTGGCGCAACCTTGCCGTCGGGGCCCTGCGAATGAACGGCGTGAAGAACATCGCCTCCGGCCTCCGCCGGAACGCGCGCGACGCCCGCCGACCCCTCGCGCTCCTCGGCCTCGCGTGATCACAAAACGGACGCCCGCCGACTACGCCGAAGCCCTGCCTCATGCCGTACACCTCCACCCACTCCCGGGCCGCCGACGGCCAGTGCGCCTTGCCCGCGGAGAGCACCGCCGCCACGCTCAGCGGCCCACCCTCGAAAACCGACAGATGCATCCTGTCTACCGTGCCGCCAGGGACACCCGTCGCTGCGTACACGGTCTGCCGGACCGCCTCATCACCTTGCACTCCGAGCACGGGGGGCCGGGCATTCGCGTAAACCCCCCGAAGGTGCAGCCCCATCAGGTCGGCGATCTCAGCTGATGGGCATCGGTTCACGCGAGCCATCCGATCCACCCACGACGCGAACGCCTCGTTCGTTTGCGGGGCCGTGACCAGTGCTAATCGTCGTGGACTCCACACTCTCATTTTCAGCGTCCGCCCTCATCGGCGGCGGGTCGAGCCTAGGCGCCCTTGGCGGGAATAGGAACATGTGACATTGTACTGATGTGAGCAAGCGACTGACCTGCGATGTTGTGGTCATCGGTGCCGGAATGGTCGGCGCCGCCTGCGCCCTGTACCTCGCCCGGGCGGGCCTCGTGACCCTCGTCCTCGACCGGGGACCGGTGGCCGGCGGCACCACCGGCGCCGGTGAGGGCAACCTGCTCGTCTCCGACAAGGAGCCGGGGCCCGAGCTGGACCTCGCGCTGCTCTCCGGCCGCCTCTGGAACGACCTCGCCGCCGAACCCGGTATGGGCGGCGCCGTCGAGTTCGAGGCGAAGGGCGGGATCGTCGTCGCCTCCGACGCCGAAGGCATGGCCACGCTGACCCACTTCGCCGCCGGACAACGGGCGGCGGGTGTCGAGGCCGAGACGGTCGACGCCGGCCGGCTCGCCGACCTGGAACCACATCTGGCCCCCGGCCTCGCGGGCGGCGTCCGGTATCCGCAGGACTGCCAGGTGATGCCCTCCCTCGCCGCCGCCCAGGTCGTCCGGGCGGCCCGGCGGGCCGGAGCCGAACTGCGTACCGGCACGGCCGTCACGGACATCCTGCGCGCACCGGACGGCTCCGTGCGCGGCGTACGGACGGCGGGGCTCGGCGACATCCACGCCCCGGTCGTCGTCAACGCGGCCGGCACCTGGGGCGGCGAGGTCGCCGCGCTGGCCGGGGTGCGCCTGCCGGTGCTGCCACGCCGGGGCTTCGTCCTGGTCACCGAACCACTGCCGCCCGGCACCGTCCGGCACAAGGTGTACGCCGCCGACTACGTCGCCGATGTCGCCAGCGGTGACGCCGGGCTCCAGTCCTCCGCGGTCGTCGAGGGCACGGCCGCGGGCCCGGTGCTGATCGGGGCCAGCCGTGAACGGGTCGGCTTCGACCGGACCTTCTCCCTCCCCGTCGTGCGCCGGCTGGCCGCCCAGGCGACGGCCCTCTTCCCGGTGCTCGGCTCGGTCCACGCGATGCGCGCCTACCTCGGCTTCCGCCCCTATCTGCCGGATCATCTGCCGGCCATCGGGGCGGATCCCCGGGCGCCGGGGCTCTACCACGCGTGCGGTCACGAGGGCGCGGGGATCGGGCTCGCGGTCGGTACGGGGCACCTGATCGCGCAGTCGCTGACGGACCGGACACCCGACCTCGATCTGACGCCGTTCCGCCCGGACAGGTTCACCGGCGGGGAGCAGTGAGGACCGTGAAGAAGACAACGAAGGTGAGGACGGTGAAGCAGGTGAAACAGGCGAAGAGAACGACTCCGCTGGAGCTGGCCCGGGCGCGGCCCGGACCCCCGTTCACCGTCACCGTCGACGGGGACGAGACCGACGCACTGCCCGGTCAGACCGTCGCCGCCGTGCTCTGGTCGGCGGGCATCACCTCCTGGCGCGGTACCCGGGGCAGCGGTGCGCCGCGCGGGATCTTCTGCGGCATCGGGGTCTGCTTCGACTGCCTGGTCACCGTCAACGACCGCCCCAACCAACGGGCCTGCCTCGTCCCGGCCGCGCCCGGCGACGCGATCCGCACCCAGGAGGGCACCGGCCATGACGAACTCGGCTAGCGCGTCGTCGCTCGCGGTGGTCGGCGCGGGTCCGGCGGGCCTCGCCGCCGCGCTGACGGCGGCCGACCGGGGTGTACGGGTCGTACTGCTCGACTCGGGCGCGCAGGCGGGCGGCCAGTTCTACCGGCAGCCCGCACCCGCGCTGAAGGCACGCAGACCCCAGGCCCTGCACCATGCCTGGGGCACCTGGAGGAAGCTGCGGGCCCGACTGGCGGCACATGTCGCGGCGGGCCGGATCCGGCATCTGGCGGGCCGTCATGTGTGGTTCGTGGAACGGGAGTTCGGCGGTGGTAGCGGTTTCGGTGTGCACGCCCTCCTGGGACCCGGGCAGACCGAGTCGCAGACCGTCACCGCCGACGCCGTCCTCCTCGCCACCGGCGGCTACGAGAAGGTGCTGCCCTTCCCCGGCTGGACACTCCCCGGAGTTGTCACCGCGGGAGGAGCGCAGGCGATGCTCAAGGGCGGCCTCGTCCTGCCGGGCCGTACGGTGGTCGTCGCCGGGACCGGGCCGCTGCTGATGCCGGTCGCGGCCGGCCTCGCCGCGGCGGGCGCCGAAGTCGCCGCGTACATCGAGTCCACACACCCCGCCGACTTCGCACGGCACACGGCGACGCTCGCCGCCAACCCGGCGAAGATCGCCGAGGCAGCTCGGTACGCGGCCCAACTGCTGCGCCACAAAGTGCCGGTGACAGTACGTCACACCGTCCTCGTGGCGCACGGCACCGACCGCGTCGAGGCCGTCACCGTCGCCGCCCTGGACACCCACGGCCGGGTACGGCCGGGTACCCGGCGGCGGATCGCCTGCGACACCCTGGCCGTCGGACACGGCATGCTCGCGCACACCGACCTCGCCGAGACGCTCGGGTGCTCGATCGACGCCACCGCCGACCCCTGCGTCGTCACCGACGCCGAGCAGCGCACCGACGTCGACGGTGTCTGGGCGGCGGGCGAGGCCACCGGTATCGGGGGAGCGGTGCTGGCTCTCGCCGAGGGGGAGATCGCCGGGTACTCGATCGCCGCGCGGCTGAAGGGAGTTGAGCCTCGTCCTGTCGACTGGGTTTCGGCTGCCCGGGTCCGCACCAGGCTGCGGAGGTTCTTCGCCGCTCTCGACACCGTCTACGCACCGCCCGCCCACTGGGCGGAACAGGTCGCCGACGACACCGTCGTCTGTCGCTGCGAGGAGGTGACGGCGGCGGAGGTCCGTGAGGCGGTGGAGGAGTTGGGGGCGACGGATCTACGCACCGTCAAGCTGCTCACCCGGGCAGGTATGGGGTGGTGTCAGGGGCGGGTCTGCGCGGCCGGGGTCGCCGGGGTCGCGGGCTGCCCTGTCGGGCCGGCGAAACGGCCGTTCGCGCGGCCGGTTCCGCTGGGTGTGTTGGCACAGGAGCCCGAACAACCATGAGGTCCAAGTCGTCTGCGGGTCCGTTGTGGCTGGTCGCGCAGTTCCCCGCGCCCCTGAAAGGGGCGCTTCCCTCCCTCCGATTCCGAAAGCCGAGGCACCTATGAGCACCCCTGCCCCCGCCCCCGTCTGGCGTGGCGTTCTCGTCGCCACCGCGCTGCCGTTGAACGACGATCTGAGCGTCAACTACACGGCGTACGCGGACCATTGCCGCTGGCTCGTCGAGAACGGCTGCGACGGCGTCGTACCGAACGGCTCGCTCGGCGAGTACCAGGTGCTGACCCCCGAGGAGCGGGCGAAGGTCGTGGAGACCGCCGTCGACGCGATCGGCGGCGACCGGGTCATGCCCGGCGTGGCCGCCTACGGCTCCACCGAGTCCGCCCGCTGGGCCGAGCGGGCCAAGGACGCCGGCTGCGCCGCCGTCATGCTGCTGCCGCCCAACGCCTACCGAGGCGACGAGCGTTCGGTGCTCGCGCACTACGCGGCCGTCGCCGAGGTCGGTATCGACATCGTGGCGTACAACAACCCGATCGACACCAAGATCGACCTCACCCCCGAACTGCTCGCCACGTTGCACGCGGCCGGACACATCAGGGGTGTGAAGGAGTTCTCCGGTGACACCCGGCGCATCTACCAGATCCAGGAACTCGCCCCGGAACTCGATGTGCTGATCGGCGCCGACGACGTCCTGCTGGAGCTGGCCACCGCCGGAGCGGTGGGCTGGGTCGCCGGCTACCCCAACGCCCTGCCCCGGGCGACGGTCGAGCTGTACCGCGCCGCCGTGGCAGGCGACCTGGCCACCGCGCTGCCGCTCTACCAGCAGCTGCACGCCCTCCACCGCTGGGACTCCAAGGTCGAGTTCGTGCAGGCGATCAAGCTGTCGATGGACATCGTCGGCCGGCACGGCGGTCCGGTCCGTCCACCGCGTATGCCCCTGCTGCCCGAGCAGGAGAAGGCGGTCCGCGAGGCCACCGAGAAGGCCGTCGCCCTCGGCCTCGCCTGAGCCGACAGCCGGCCGACCCGCGTCGACCCGAATGAACCTGAGAGGATCGCGATCATGCGCAGCAAGCTCGTCCTGCACGCCGTCGACTCGCACACCGAGGGCATGCCGACCCGGGTCGTCACCGGCGGGATCGGCACGATCCCCGGCGGGACGATGAACGAACGCCGGCTGTGGTTCCGCGAACACCGGGACGACGTACGGAACTTCCTCATGAACGAGCCGCGCGGGCACCCCGCCATGAGCGGGGCGATCCTCCAGCCGCCGACCCGGCCCGACTGCGACTACGGCGTGGTCTACATCGAGGTCTCCGGCTATCTGCCGATGTGCGGCCACGGCACGATCGGCGTGGCGACCGTGCTCGTCGAGACCGGCATGGTCCCGGTCGTCGAGCCGGTCACCACCATCCGTCTGGACACCCCGGCCGGGCTCGTCGTCGCCGAGGTGGCGGTGGAGAACGGCGCGGCCAAGACCGTCACGATCCGCAACGTCCCTTCGTTCGCGGTGGAGCTGGACCGCAAGGCGACCCTCGCCGACGGACGCACGGTGACGTACGACCTCGCCTTCGGCGGCAACTTCTACGCCATCCTGCCCCTCGACGCGTTCGGCCTGCCCTTCGAGCGCGAGCGGAAGGACGACATCCTCGCCGCCGGACTCGCCCTGATGGACGCGATCAACGCCGACGGTCCGCCCGTACACCCCGAGAACCCGACCATCAACGGGGTCCACCACGTCTACCTGGCGGCCCCCGGCTCCAACGCCACCCGATCCCGGCACGCGATGGCCATCCACCCCGGCTGGTTCGACCGCTCGCCCTGCGGCACCGGCACCTCCGCCCGGATGGCCCAGCTGCACGCGCGCGGTGAACTCCCACTGCACCAGGACTTCCTCAACGAGTCCTTCATCGGCACGTCGTTCACCGGGCGGCTCGTCGAGAGCACCGAGGTCGCCGGGCGCCCCGCCGTGGTGCCCACGATCACCGGCCGCGCCTGGATCACGGGCACCGCGCAGTATCTGCTGGACCCGGACGACCCGTTCCCGGCCGGGTTCGTACTCTGAACACCGCACGAACCGAGATCCATCCAGGAGAACCCATGGCCGCTCAGCGCACCGGGCCCGCCCTGCCCAGCATCGGCGGGTCGCGGCCCAGCTACCGGGCGAGCGTCGCCGACGCGCTCCGGGCCGCGCTCGTCGCCGGTGAACTGCGGCCCGGCGAGGTCTACTCGGCGCCCTCGCTCGCCGCCCGTTTCGGCGTCTCGGCGACCCCGGTGCGCGAGGCCATGCTCGACCTGGTGAAGGAGGGCGTGGTCGACCCCGTACCCAACAAGGGTTTCCGGGTCACCACGGTCTCCGAGCGGCAGCTCGACGAGTACACGCACATCCGGTCGCTGATCGAGATCCCCACCACCGTCGGCCTCGCCGCGACCGCCGAGCCGGCCGACCTGGAGGCGCTGCGCACGCACGCCGAGGAAAGCGTGGCGGCGGCGGAGAGCGGCGATCTCATCGCCCATGTCGAGGCCGACCGCCGCTTCCACCTCGGTCTGCTCGCCCTGGCGGGCAACCAGCATCTGGTCGAGGTCGTCGGCGACCTGCGCGCCCGGTCCCGGCTGTACGGGCTGACCGCACTGGCCGAGCGCGGGCTGCTGAAGTCGACCGCCGAGGAGCACCTGGAGATCCTCGACGCGCTCCTCGCCCGGGACGCCGAGCGCGTACGGACCGTGATGACCCGGCATCTGGGCCATGTCCGGGGCGACTGGGCCCACTGAGTCACGCCCCGACCCCTCCCTGGAAGGCGTACGCGAACTCACCGTGCGCGTTCGGACGTGTTCGGTTGTTGCTGTCCGGGCCGGGGGAGGACACTGGATCCATGGCCTCCGCGCGCGCTGACGACGACCATCAGGACGGATCCGATCTGGTGGAACAAGCCGTCCGGCAGGCGTCGTTCTCGATGTCCGTATTCGACATCGAGCAGCGGTACCGGCGGCTCAACGACGTGGCCTGCCAGGTGATGGGCGTCGACGAGGACGCGCTCCGCGGCCAGGTCTTCCCGCACGGCGTGCCGGAGGACGTGGACTGGCGGGGCACGCTGCAGGCCCTGAAGGACGTGGCGACGACGGGCAAGCCCACGCACTACGAGAGCTTCACCCGCGCGCCCTCCGGGATCCGCGAGCACGCCTGGAACCTGGAGCTGTGGCCCGTGCGGGACGCCTCGGGCGAGGTGTGCGCGGTCGGGATGGCCGGGTTCGACAGCAGCGAGCAGCACTGGGCGCGGCAGCGGCTGGCGGTGCTCGACGAGGCGGCCGTGTCGATCGGCACCAGCCTCGACCTCGACCGCACCGCCCAGGAACTCGCCGACCTGGTCGTCCCCCGGTTCGCCGACTTCGCCAGCGTGGACCTGCTGGAGGCGGTCATGCGCGGCGACGAGCCCGTCGACGCCGGCCCCGACGGCGAGGTCGTCCTGCGTCGCCTCGCCCACGCCACGGGGACGGACTGGGTGCCCGGGGCCGTGCTGGGCCTGGGCACCACCGACACCTACGCGCCCTACTCCCCGCCCGCCCGAGCCCTGCGCACCGGACAGACGGTGCTCAGCCACAGCGGGGCCCCCGACTTCGACCGGTGGATGGCGAGCGCGCCCGTGCGGGCCGAAAGCCTGCGCGGAACCGTCGTCACCTCACTGGTGGCGGTGCCGCTCATCGCGCGCGGGACGACACTCGGGGTCGCCGTCCTGCTGCGCACCCGTCCCGACGTCTTCAACGAGGACGACTTCGTCCTCGCGAAGGAACTGGCGAGCCGCGCCGCCCTCTGCGTCGACAACGCCCGCCGCTACACCCGCGAACGCGGCACCGCCCTCGCCCTCCAGGAAAGCCTCCTGCCGCGCGGCCCCTCCCCCCAGTCGGCGGTGGACGTCGCCTCCCGCTATCTGCCCACCGACTCGACGGCCGGCGTCGGCGGCGACTGGTTCGACGTCATCCCCCTCTCGGGCGCGCGCGTCGGCCTCGTCGTCGGCGACGTGGTGGGCCACGGCATCCAGGCGTCGGCGACCATGGGCAGACTGCGTACGGCGGTCCAGACCCTCGCCGATGTCGACCTCCCGCCCGACGAACTCCTGGCCCACCTCGACGACCTGGTCCTGCGCCTCGCCGCGGACGACGACAGCGCCACGGGCGGCGACCGGGTGGCCGCCGGCGCCACCGGGGCGACCTGCCTGTACGCGGTCTACGACCCGGTGTCCCGCGAGCTGACCGTGGCCAGCGCCGGCCACCCGCCACCCGTGCTGGTCATGCCGGACGGCGAGACCCGGGTCGTGGACGTGAGTGTCGGACCGGTGCTCGGGATCGGCGGTCTGCCCTTCGAGACCACCGAGATCCAGCTGCCGGAGGGCACCCTCGTCGCCCTGTTCACGGACGGGCTGGTCGAGGCCGGCGAACGCGACCCGGACCTCGGAACCGCCCTGCTCGCCCGGACCCTCGCCGCCGGTCACAGCACGCGGGCCTCACTGGAGGACCGCTGCGACCAGATCCTCTCCGCCCTCCTGCCGACGACACGGCCCGGCGACGACGTGGCCCTGGTGCTGGCCCGCACCCGCGCCCTGGACGCAGGACACGTACGCGTCTGGGACCTGCCCGCCGACTTCGAGGTGGTCGCCGAGGCCCGCAGACGCGCCGTCGCCCAGCTGGGGGAGTGGGGCCTGGAGGAGGCCGCCTTCGTCACCGAACTGGTCGTCAGCGAACTGGTCACCAACGCGATCCGCTACGGCGCCGACCCGATCCAGCTCCGGCTGATCCACGACCGTACGCTCATCTGCGAAGTCTCCGACGGCAGTTCGACCTCACCGCACCTTCGCCGGGCCAGGACCTCCGACGAGGGCGGCCGGGGCCTTCTCCTCGTCGCCCAGCTCACCACCAGCTGGGGCACCCGGCACACCAGGAACGGCAAGACGATCTGGGCGCAGCAGGCGCTGACCTGACGTGTGTCGGCGGTGTTCCGAGGACGCTCAGGACACGGCCGTACCGCCCGCGACGCGCAGCCGCTCGGGGACCGCCCACCACTGGTCCGGCCGGTCCACCACCACCGACTCCGGCCCGGTGTCGAGGAACCGGGCGAGCCGGAAGAGGTACGCGGCGATACCCGCCGCGCCCTGCATCCACGCGGTGCCGGGGGGCAGCAACGGGGACTCCTGACGGTATTCGACGAACCGCCAGCGGGCGCCCGCCCCGTCCCTGACGGCCCGCTCCACCAGCGCGTCGCCCATCACCCGGGCCCCCCGCACCAGAACCTTCGCGGTATCGGCGTCCGCGCAGTCCTGAGCCGCGTCCAGGAGTACGTCGCCCACGCCCGCCGTGCCGCAGCAGCGGCCGTCGTTGTCCCAGAAGCCGGGGCGCAGCCGCTGCGGGAGGCCCGAGGTGAGGATCGAGGTCATACAGCGCTGCCGCAGCTCACCCACGTCCAGCCCCGACACCTCCGTGACACCCGCGTGCGCCAGCGCCGAGAACAGGTGCGAGGTGCCCGCCGGACCGTGGCACCACGTGTACGTCACCGGCTCGACCTCCCGCTTCGACGGCGGGATGGTGTGCGGAACGACGAAGCCGCCGTCGTCCAGGGAGCCCACCGACAGGACGTGCCCAGCTCCCCGGACGGCCGCCTCGACGAAGTCCTCGCGGCCCAGCGCGACCCCCGCCACGGCCAGCGCCGAGGCCACTCCGGCGGTGCCGTGCGAGTAGTTCGGCGCCCGCCACTCCGTGGCCGCCCCGATGCCCCAGTCCAGGCCGGCCTCCGTACGGTGCGCCACCCGCAGCAGTGCCTCGCAGCCCGTCGTCGCGAGGGACTCCGCGTGTTCGCCGCCGGCCCAGACGGCGGTGAGCACCACGCCGGCGGTGCCCATGATGATGTCGTTGAGGGGGGCGTCGGAACCCTCTTCGAACTCGACGGTGGTCCTCCAGCCGTCGGGGGCCGCCAGCTCGGCCAGCCGCCGCAGCGCGACCGACTCCGAGCCCGGCGCGAGCAGCCGCAGCGCCGTCACGTCGCCGGCGAGACCGTCGTACAGCGACGGTTCCGTCCGGGTCTCCGCCGCCGACGACAGCCTCGTCACGATCCCGGTCGCCAACGACCGCTCCCGGTCGGTGGGTTCGCGGTGGCGGGCGATCTCGGCCAGCACGGGGGCCAGGCCCGCGATTCCTCCGTAGAGGCTGTCGCGGTCCTTCGCGGGTACGGGGTCCGGGCCGTCCTCGGCCGCGTCCTCGGACACCGTCTCCGGCAGCCACGGCCCGTCGTCCTCGCGGATCTGGCCCAGTACCCAGGACCAGGCGGCCTCGCCCAGTTCCCGGTACCCGTCGGATGAGTTGATCGCGTCACTTGAGTCGTTGTCCGGCACCCGCTCACGCTACAACCGCCAAATACCCGCCGGATCACCGCCGGTAGGGCCCACCTGCGGCGCCAGGCGCTCCCGCTCCGCCGCTTCGGTCACGGGTGAATGGCAATCTGTTCCCCACGTGGGCGGGAGCGGTCACTTCGGCACGGTAGAAAGGACCCATGGTGGACCGCGAGACCCCCGCAGGGGACATGGACGATGTTGACGCGGTGACCCGTGCGGTACTGACGGCGTCACGGCTGCTGGTGGCGGTCTCCGCCCGGTCCCTCGCCGCGGTCGAGGAACGCGTGACGCTGCCGCAGTTCCGGATGCTGGTCGTGCTGTCCACCCGCGGGGACACCAAGCTGGTGACGCTCGCCGACCAGCTCCAGGTGGCCCCGTCGACCGCGATGCGCATGATCGACCGGCTGATCGCGGCAGGCCTCGCCGAGCGCCACCTCAACCCCGACAACCGCCGTGAGACGCAGCTGGGCCTCACCGAGGAGGGGCGTCGCACGGTCGAGGACGTCACGGCTCGGCGGCGGACCGAGATCTCCGGGATCGTCGCCCGTCTCGCCCCCGACCAGCGGGCGGCGCTCGTCGAGGCGCTCACCGTGTTCACCGAGGCGGGCGGCGAGCCCCCGGCCCCGGCGGCGGACGACACGGAGCCGCACCCGCTCGGCTGGGTGGACACCGTGATCGTCTGACACCGTCCTCGTCGTCGTTCAGCCGGCTGCGGACGGGCCCGTGGGCGCCGGGGCGGCCGTGCGGATGTTCAGGTCGGGGCGCGGGGTGAGCGCGACGATCGGTGCGCCCTGCTGGGGCGGCGGCGGGGTCGTGTTGTCCTTGGGCAGTTTCGGTGGCGTGCTCTGCTGGAAGTTGACCTGGTCGATGTTGACCAGACCGGTGTTCTCCAGCACCGTCATGTGGTCGAGGACCGTGTCGTTCGCCAGGTCGGCCAGGGCGCGGACCATGGAGTTCCTGGTGGTGGCGCGGGTCTTGGCGATGACCGGGAAGATCTGGCCGTGCGTCACCCGCATGATGGTGACGGCGGTCGAGTCGAACTCCTTGCCGGTGGCCGCGTCGGCGGTGGCCACGAACTGCTGCTGTTGAGGCGACGCCAGGTTGGGCAGCACGACCCCCAGCTCCGGCGAGATCTTGCGGCACATGTCGTCGAGTCCGGCGTGACCGACGATCAGGTGCTTGCCGGCTTCCCGCATCTCCGGGGTCGTGCCCCGCTCCATCGCCATCTCGCCCAGCGGGTACTCCCACAGCCCCGCCGCGCGCACCTTCACCACGAAGTCCCGGTCGGCCTCGGTGAGGGGGCCGTACCGGGTGTTGGCGATGACACGGTCCGGTGAACTCGTCGTGTTCTGCACCCCGACCATGGCGGGGTAGGCCAGCGCGGTGAGGGTCAGCCCCAGAGCGCCGAACACGAACACGTTCCCCGCCATTTTGGCCGAGATGGGCATGGTGCCTCCTGAGGTGAGCGGCTCGTACGTCAGGAGGTACGGGAGAGAGGCGGGTTTCAATCATTGCTCAGGGTAAATTTTGCACTCTGCCAAATCTGGGACGCGGGATGATCGGTGGATGGAAGCTGTGGAGGGCAGGAGCGACGGTGGCGGCGGCGGTGCCGACGCGGCTGAACAGGCGGAGATCTCGTCGCCGCGCGAGGCCGCGAACAACGCGCTGGTGCTGGCGTTCGGGCGGTTGCAGGGCGCGGCGAACCGCCTGGAGTACCTCCTCGGCCGCTCCCTGGAACAGGAGTGCGGCATCAGTCACCTCATGTTCGAGGTGCTGCTCATCCTGGGGCGGGCGGGCGAGCCCGGGCTGTCCATGCGGGCCGTCGCCCAGGAGCAGGTGCTGACCACGGGCGGGGTGACGCGTCTCGTCGACCGGATGGTGGCGGCCGGACTGGTGGAGCGGGCCGAGGACCCGGGCGACCGGCGCGGCCGGCTGGTGCGTCTGACCGGACTGGGGGAGGAGACCGTGGTGCGGGCGTCCCGGCTGCACGTCGAGAACATACGCCGCTACTTCGTGGCGCCACTGCCGCCCGAGGACTGGGAGCGGTTCACCGAGGGCCTGCGCATTCTCAGTCACTCCGCGCGCGACGAGCTGCCCCGCCTGCCCTGACCCGACGGCCGCTGTGTGGCCGTGCGGGGATGTGGCGGGCGCCACATGATGGAGACGGGCGCGTGGAAATATCTGACACGTCAGTTACTGTTTTCTCAGGCGAAGCGCTCGCGCAAGGTGGGCGCCCCACCCCTGCCGAGGTCCCCCATGAAGCTCGTCTACGCGTTCGACGCATACTGCGGCTGGTCGCACGGGTTCTCCGGAACCCTGAGCGAGATCGTCTCCCGCCACCCGGAGATCCCGGTGGAGGTGGTGTCCGGCGGTCTGTTCACCGGCTCGCGCCGGGTGCCGATCAGCCAGTTCGGGTACGTCAAGGGCGCCAACGCCCAGATCACCGAGCTGACCGGTGCGGAGTTCGGCGAGGCGTACGAGGAGCTGATCGCCGACGGTTCGTTCGTGATGGACTCGGAGGTCGCCGCCCACGGGGTCGCCGCCCTGCGCGAGGCCGCGCCCGCCCGTGCGGCTGAACTCGCGATCGCGCTGCAGCGGGCCTTCTACGTCGACGGCCTCAGCCTCTCCGACCCGGCGACCTACCGGAAGGTCGCCGAGGCGGCCGGCCTGGACGCCGACGCCGTGGTGGCCGCCTTCGAAGGGCCCGGGGCGCGGGTCGCTGCCGGAGCCGACTTCCACCGGGCCGCCTCCCTGGGCGTCACCGGCTTCCCGACCCTCCTGGCCGTCGACGGCGACCGTGTCACCGACCTGGCCCGGGGCCACGCCACCGCCGACGAGGTCGACCGGCGGCTCGCGGCCCTTCGTACCCCCTGAACCTCCCCGTCCCCACTCTCCCCTTCACCCCGCTCGTCCCCCTCCCGCCTCTCCCTCCTCCTCACGCCCCAACCCCCTTACCCGCAAGGAGCTTTCGATGAGTGCCCTGTCCTTCAAGGTCCTGGACCTGGATTTCCCGGCCGGCAGCAAGAACAAGACCGCCACGCTCGTCACCGGTGAGAACGAGGCGCTGCTGGTGGACGCCGCCTTCACCCGCGCGGACGGTCACCGGCTCGCCGCGGAGATCCTCGACTCGGGCAAGACGCTGACCACGGTCTTCGTCAGCCACGCGGACCCCGACTTCTACTTCGGCGCCGAGGTGATCGCCGACGCGTTCCCCGACGCGACGTTCGTGGCCACCCCGATCGTCATCGACCACATCCAGCACTCCTACGAGGGCAAGCTCAAGGCGTGGGCCGCCCTCGGCCCCAACCTCCCCACCCGCCTGGTCGACCTCCAGCCGCTCACCGGCGACCTCACCCTGGAGGGCCACCGCTTCGAGCTGAAGGGCGGGACGCCCGCGCTGCCCGACCGCCACTACCTGTGGCAGGCCGAGTCCCGCACCCTCCTCGGCGGCGTCCTGCTCTTCCAGCAGGAGCACGTCTGGGTCGCCGACACCGCCACCCCCGACGACCGTGCCGCCTGGATCGGCCTGCTCGACGAGATGGCCGCCCTCGCCCCGGAGCTGGTCGTCCCCGGCCACCGCCTGCCCGGCACCCCGGCCGACGCGACCGCCATCTCCGCCACCCGCGAGTACCTGGTCGCCTTCGAGGAGGAGCTCGGCAAGGCCGCCGACGGAGCCGCGCTGACCGAGGCGCTGGTCAAGCGCTACCCCGGCAACGGCATGCTGATCGCCGCTCAGATCGGTGCGAAGGTCGCCAAGGGCGAGATGAAGTGGGGCTGACCATGACCCTCTCCGAGTTCGCGGCCTCCACCGCTCCGGCCGACGTCGTACGGCGCCAGTACCTGGCCTCCGCGGCAGGTGACCTGGCGGCCCTGCGGGCCACTCTCGCCCCCGACGTGGAGTGGACGGAGATGGCCGGCTTCCCGCTCGCCGGCACCTACCGCACGCCCGACGGCGTCACCGCCAACGTGATGGAGAAGCTCGGCCAGGACTGGGACGGATGGGCCGCGCACGACGACACCTATGTGGTCGACGGCGAGAACGTCGTCGTCCTCGCCCGCTACACCGCCGCCAACAAGGCGACCGGCAAGCCGATCGACGTCCGCGTGGCCCACCACTTCGTCGTACGCGGTGGACTCATCGTGCGCTTCGAACAGTTCGTCGACACGGCGCTCGTCCGGGACGCCATGACGGAGTGACCCGAAATGACGGACTGACCCGAAGCGGCGCGTGAGGGGGGCGGCGCGAGGGGGCTTGAGGGCGGTGGTCCGGCCTGTCCTCGCCCGCAGCCGCCAGGGATGCGGCGCGTCGATGAGCGCCCTGGTGCAGCCCTCGGTCGTGGCCGTGCCGCCGACGTCGCGGGTGAGGACGTCGGCGGCGGTCGCGGCCTCGACTGCTTGCTGGACCGGGCCGCGCATCGCCGATCGCGCCGAGGGGGTTCCGGGCCCTGGGCCGCGATGTCGGGGGAGGAGCCGTGGACGGGCTCGAAGGTTTGTGGGGAGGGGCGCGGGCGGGCGAGTGGCGTGCGGCGAAGCCCGCACCCGTCTTCCCATTGCGCGATGGGGGAGGAGCGTTCATTATCAGGAATCCTGATAGTTCAACGTTGCAGTGATGGGTGACCGAGCCATGCCATTCAGCCCCGGAATCAAGGCCAGAGCGATCCAGTTGCTGCTCGGCCGCGTGATGTCCCGCGTGCACAAGGACCTGCGTTTCAGCGACATCCCGAAGCGCACCGAGGTTCTCCGGGTGGAGACCGGCGCCGGCCCGGTGACCTGTACCGTCTACCGTCCGCCGGTCGGCAGCGAGACCCCGGCCCCCGTGTACGTCAACCTCCACGGCGGCGGCTTCGTGGTCGCCCGTCCCGAGCAGGACGACCACATCTGCCGCTACATAGCGGCCACGGCCGGCTGCGTCGTGATCAACGTGGACTACGCGGTGGCCCCGCAACGTCCGTTCCCCGCCCCGGTCACCCAGGCGTACGACGTCACCGCGTGGGTCGCCGCGAACGGTGAGGCCCATGACTGGGACGGCTCGCGACTCGCCGTGGGCGGACACAGCGCCGGAGCCAACCTGACCGCCGCGGTCTGCCGCACGGCACGAGACCGCGGCACCTTCACCCCCCGGCTCCAGCTCCTCGACTCGGGGCCGTTCGACCAACTCGCCGACCCGGCCACCAAGCATTCCCCCATCGCGAAGCCGCTGCTCACACCCCAGCTCATGCGGATCTTCAGCGCCGCCTACGTCCCGGACCCCGCGGACCTCACCCATCCGCTCGTCTCGCCCGGACTCACCGACGACCTCGCCGGACTGCCGCCCGCCCTGGTCATCACCGCGCGGAACGACCGCCTGCACGAGGAGGGCGCCGCCTACGCCAAGGCCCTGGAGGCCGCCGGCGTCCCCGTCACCCACCGCGTCTTCGAGGGCGTCGACCACTACTTCACCCACACCGGCCCGGTACGGGAGGGGAAGGAGGCCATCGACCTGATGGCCACCACCCTGCGCACGGCACTGGACGCCTGACGCGGGTCGGCCGCCGCCGCGCTTATTAGCCCGTCACGTCGGCGACCCGGGCCACGACGTCGGGCAGGTTGATGTCGGAACCGTGACCCTGGTCCCAGTAGCAGAGGCGGTTGACCTGGCCGCGAGGCGGTGTGCGTCGCTGTCGGAGGCGGGTGCCGGTGACGCCGGTGGTGTCGTTCTTCAGGCCGTACGCCGTGAAGTGGCGGGCCTAGGGGTTGCCGGGACCGAACTGGTTGCTCCCGCCGGCCGACAGGTCGAAGGAGTGGAAGGCGGGTTTCTCGGTCTCGGTGGTCACAGGTGCCCTTCGGAAGAGCACCGGGAGTCACAGGAGACATATGCCAGCAGGGGGGGCCGCGGCGTAGGCGGCCATGCCCTCACTGGAACCCAGCCCGTCCATGAGCACGCCGAGGACGAGACAGCCGATGCCGATGAGCGCCGACTCGACGAATGCGATCATCGACAGCAGGCTCGCCCGATGGCGCGACGGCACGAGCCGAGGGCACTGGGGAGTGGAAATCTTGGCGATCTTCGCGAAACCGCGCCCAGTGCCGGACTTGTGCAACGCGGTCCGCGGAAGGCCGCCACAGGCCCAAGGTCCCAGACAAGTCCCAGGGCGCTCCCAGCGGCGGCCCCCTACGGCGTGCGCTTTCATGATGTGCGCTCACCTGGGCCCTTCCCCGGTGTGGGGTGTGGTCCTCGGCGTCGGTCAGCGTGGGAACAGACCGTCGGCGTCGACCGCCAGGTAGGTCTCGGGTGTGGTGGCTGTGCAGATCCGCACGGGTACGGGCCAGGCGGCGAGGGCGAGAGCGCCATGTCCCCCCAGCTAAGGTCAGCCGCTCACTGCCCGAAGTGCTCCCGGCCTGCGGCCGTTGAGACGGTCCAGCGCGGCGGCCGTGGCCTGGTCGGCCGGCAGGTGCACCACCAGGCGACGGCCCTCGTCCGCGAGCACGAGCGTCTCGAACGACAGACGCAGGCGACCTGCCTCGGGATGCTCGACCACCTCGAGCCCGAAACGGGAGGGCGGGGCCGGAACAGCGGCGAGCCGGTCGCTGAACGGCGCTCCGGCCGCCGCCGTCAGCTCGTCGGCCAGGACGGCGACATGAGGGTCGTACAGCGAGGACTCGTTGCGCAGATGGGCGACCTGCTCGTCGGCCAGCCGGTCCCACCCGGGGAACACGGCGCGGGAGCGGTCGTCGGTGAACAGGTACCGCATCATGTTGGGAGGGTCGCCGTCGAGCAGGCCGAGTGGACCGGCATACCGCTCGTAGCCCTGTGTCCAGGCCACGAGGTCTCCCATCCGGTCGAGCAGGACGGCCGGCGCGGGCTCCAGACTCTCCAGGAGTGACCGCAAGGTGGGGCGCACCGTGCGCTCCGGCGGTGCGGTGACCGACTGGCACAAGTCCTTGTCCTCGCCGTGTTCCCTGAGCAACCGGTGCAACAGCACACGGTCCGCCGTCGACAGCTGGAGGATGTCGCCGAGGGCGGCGAGGACCTTGGGCGAAGGGTTGCGGTCCCGGCCCTGTTCGAGCCGGGTGAGGTATTCGACGCTGATGCCGGCGAGGGTGGCGAGCTCGGCGCGGCGCAGCCCCGGCGTGCGACGGCGAAAACCCGCGGGCAGGCCCGCCTCGGCCGGGGTGAGGGCTTCGCGACGGGTACGCAGGAAGGTGCCCAACTCGTTGTCGTTCACCTCTCGAACGTACAACGTGCCCCGGCGCGAAGGGTGGCCCTGCCACTACTACCCTTCGGCCGGTCTCCCCTGCCCCGCCGCAGGGCCCGCACGATGAGGGCATGAGCAATGACACCCCTGCGAACACCACTGTCACGTCCGTCACCGCGCTGCCCCTCGGTCCCGGCGAGTGGGAACTCGACCCCCACCACTCATCGGTCGACTTCACCATCCGCCACCTCGGGATCAGCAAGGTCCGCGGCCGGTTCACCGAGTTCACGGCCGGGCTGTACGTCGGTGAGACCCTCGACGACGTGCGGGTGACCGCCGAGATCGCCCTGGCCTCCGTCGACACCGGGAACGCCGACCGCGACGCGCACACCCGCTCGGCCGAGCTGCTCGACGTGGAGAAGCGTCCGACGATGACGTTCCGCTCGACGCGGATCTCCGGGGACGGTGAGGACTGGACGTTGGCGGGGGACCTGACCATCGGGGACGTGACCCGCCCGGTCACGCTCGCTGTCGAGTTCGGCGGGGTGGTGGACTCCCCTCTGGATCACAGGAAGCACGCCGGGTTCGAGGCGACGGGCGAGATCCGGCGCGGCGACTTCGGGCTGAACTTCTTCCCCGGGCTTCTGGGTGAGGTCATCAAGATTCGCCTGGACATGCAGTTCGTCGGGTCGCAGACCCAGGACGTCTGACTGAGCGACGAACGACGCACCGCGGGGCGGTCGCGCGGGCGTGACGATCGGCGCACCCACCACATGCGACTTCGACGCGGGACCGACGACCTCGGGCCCCACGTCGGGAGGAGGACCTCACATGAGCAGTGCCCTCGTACGCAATCCAGGCGACGGCCCTACCTTCAGCTACCACATGAACGTGGTCGAACAGGTGGTGAGCAACGCCGAGTCGAACGGATTGATCAGCGTCACGCGTCAGATCGCGCGCCCCGACCAGGCGCCGCCCCTGCATACCCACAGCCAAGAGGACGAGAGCTGGATCGTCCTGTCCGGCCGCGTCCGGTTCTGGGTCGGATCGACCTCGTTCGACGAGTGCGAGGAGTACGAGGCCGAGCCCGGCGCTTTCGTCTGGGGGCCCCGATCAGTCCCCCACAGCTACCAGGCCATCACATCGACCGCGGAACTCCTCGTCATGTGCAACCCCGGAGCCATCGAAGGCTACTTCCGCGAGGCCGGAGCCACCGACTCGCGCAGCGACGCCCCCCACAGCCTCATGGAGGAGTACGGCTTCGTGATCCACGGCAACCCACCCCCCGCCCCCCGGACGTACTGATCACGAGTGTCGTCGACACTCGCCGGGCTTGATCAGGGCGACGACATCCAGTGTGGTGGAACTGCTCGTGCCGCACGCACCACGCGGAGATCTACGCGTCCCCAGGCGATGCCCGGTCGACCGTTCACGGCAGGTCTACGCCATCCTCGCCGAGGCCATCGCGGGCGGCTCAGTGCAAGCGGTGGTCGTCGGCCGGGCGCCACGAGCATGGCCAACCCCAACCCCAACCCCAACGCCCAGACCCTGGCTGGCCTTTCTGGCCGAGCAGGTCCTCTCAGGCGTGCTGCGGGTAGCGGTCACCGCCACCTGGCCGCTGGAGCAGGCCGCGGAGGCGTTCGCCGCCCTTCGGTGCCGGCGCCCCGGGCAAGACCGCCGTCTCCTGCTCCTGAACACGCCCGACAAACGCCGTCTCCTGCTCCTGAACACGCCCGACAAACGCCGTCTCCTACTCCTGACCACGCTCTACAAAGAGGTAAGACCATGCCCGCCAGGGAGCCCGCCCATGTCACCTGACCAACTGATGATGCGCGCCGTGCGGTACGACCGTTACGGAGGCCCCGAAGTGCTCTCCGTCGGTGACGTTCCGCGTCCGTCCCCCGGGCCGGGCCAGGTGCTCGTCCGGGTCCACGCATCCAGCGTCAACCCGATGGACGTGAAGATCCGCTCCGGCGGGCTGCGTCTGATATCCGGGCGACGCTTTCCCAAGGGCACCGGAGGCGACTTCGCCGGTGAGGTGGCCGCACTCGGCAGCGAGGTCACCGACGTCACGGTGGGCGAACACGTGTGGGGCATCCTCAGCGACGTCTCCGGACGGACGGGCGCGGCCGGCGAATACGTCCTGGCCAAACCCCAGGCCATCAGCACCGCCCCCAGCGGCACGGACCTGGTCGCAGCGGCCGCCCTGCCCGCGGTCGGCATCACCGCACTGCGCGCCCTGCGGGACACCCTGCGCCTGCGCTCCGGCCAACGGCTGCTCGTGGTCGGCGCGAGCGGCGGCGTCGGCAGTACGGCGGTCCAGCTGGCCCACGCCTGGGGCGCCCACGTCACCACCATCGCCGGCGCCGCCAACGCCCCGTTCTGCCGCGAACTCGGCGCCGACGTGGCCCTGGACTACGCCACCACCCCACCGAACGCCCTCAAAGGGCAGTTCGACGCCGTCCTCGACTGCCACGGCTCCTCTGTCCGCGACTACCGACGCGCTCTGCGCCCCGGCGGTCGCATCGCCTCGCCCACCGCCGGCGCCATACCCTTCGCCCTGCTGTCCCTCGTCCTGCCCGGTCCACGCGTACGGCTGATCATGGCCAGCCCCCGACGCACGGACCTGAAAACCCTCGCCGATCACGTCGACAAGCAAGACCTGCGTCCGGTCATCGAGCGCGTGTATCCCCTGGACGAGATCCAGGACGCCCACCGAGCCACCGAAACCGGCCATGCCCGCGGCAAGCGCGTCATCCGCCTCGTCTAGCGCCCAGTACTACAGGGGCTGGATCTGGATCACCCGGAGTCGTGGCCGCCTTCGGAAATGGTGCGAAGTCCCTGGTTGATGGCGGTGGGAGTCGAGTCGACCGTGGAGGGCAGTGAAGATGAGTATCCACAGGTCAGCAGGTATTTCGCGGTGCC
>NZ_AEJB01000492.1 GCF_000331005.1 Streptomyces turgidiscabies Car8 | reverse complement strand
TCATGCCGTCATACCGGCGAAGGACTCAGTCCTCGCCGAGGTACGCCTTGCGGACCGACTCGTCGTGGATGAGGTCCTGGCCGGTGCCGGAGAGGACGATGTTGCCGACCTCCATGACGTGTCCCTGGTCGGCCAGGGAGAGGGCGGCCTGGGCGTTCTGCTCGACCAGCAGGATCGTCGTACCCGTGGACTTGAGTTCGACGATGGTGGCCATGATCTTCTGCATCATGATCGGGGAGAGGCCCATGGAGGGCTCGTCGAGCATGAGCAGCTTGGGCTGGGACATCAGGGCGCGGCCCATGGCGAGCATCTGCTGTTCGCCGCCGGAGAGGGTTCCGGCCGCCTGCTTCCTGCGTTCCCCGAGGATGGGGAAGAGGTCGTAGGCGCGCTGGATGTCCTTCTCGATGCCTTCCTTGTCCTTGCGGAGGAAGGCGCCGAGCTGGAGGTTCTCGGCGATGGTGAGGCGGGGGAAGATGTGCCGGCCCTCGGGGGAGTGGGCGAGTCCGAGGGAGACGATCTTGTGCGCGGGGACGCCGTTGAGCGGCTTGCCGTCGAACAGGATCTTGCCGGCGGTGGGCTGGAGCAGCCCGGAGAGGGTGCGCAGGGTGGTCGTCTTGCCGGCGCCGTTGGTGCCGATGAGGGTGACGACCTGGCCGGCTTCGACGCTGAAGGAGATGCCCTTGACGGCTTCGATCTTGCCGTAGGAGACCCTGAGGTCCTCGACTTCGAGGAGTGCGGTCACTGGCCTTCTCCCTTGGTGCTGGTGGTGCTTGTCGCGTCGGTGGCGGCTTCGGCGGCCTCGACCTCGGCGGCTTCTGCCTGGCCGGGGTCGCCCTCGAAGGGTTCGCCGAGGTAGGCGGCGATGACGCGTTCGTCGGCCTGGACGACCTCGGAGGTGCCTTCGACGAGTTTCTCGCCCTGGACGAGGACGGCGACGCGGTCGCTCAGGTTGAAGACGAAGCGCATGTCGTGCTCGATGAGGAGGACGGCGACGCCCTTGTCGCGGATGGCGAAGACCAGTTCCTCGGTCGCCCGCGTCTCCTGGGGGTTCATGCCGGCCGTCGGTTCGTCGAGCAGGAGCAGGCCCGGCTCGGAGGCGAGTGCGCGCGCGATCTCCAGCTTGCGCTGTTCGCCGTAGGGGAGGTTGCGGGAGAGGTGGTCCCGCTTGTGGGCGAGGCCGATGAACTCCAGGAGTTCCATGGCGCGTTCTTCGCTCGCCCGTTCGGCCTTCTTGAAGCCGGGGCCGCGCAGGAGGGCGGACCAGAGGCCTTCCTTGGTGCGGGTGTGGCGGCCTACGAGGACGTTTTCCAGGACCGTCATGTTGGAGAACAGGCGGATGTTCTGGAAGGTGCGCGCGATGCCCGCCTGGGTGACCAGGTGGGGCTTCGGCGGGAGGATCGTGCCCTTGTAGGAGACGGTGCCCTCGGTCGGGACGTAGAGGCCCGTCAGGCAGTTGAAGAACGTGGTCTTGCCGGCGCCGTTGGGGCCGATCAGTCCGACGATCTCACCGGAGTTGACCGTGAAGTCGACCGAGCGGACGGCGGTGAGGCCGCCGAAGCGCATGGTGACGTTGCGGGCTTCCAGTACGGGGGTGGGTGTGGATGTGGTCATGGTCGGTTACGCCCCCGCCTTGGTGACGGCCGGATCGTCGGCGAGTGTGTGCGGGTCGGGTACGTCGAGCTGGCCGGTCTCGTGGAATTCGAGCTGGCGGCGGCGGTTGGCGATGATGCCCTCGGGGCGGAAGCGCATGAGGACGATCAGGGCGATGCCGAACGCGAGCAGCGACTTGTCCTGGAGGAAGACGAGCTTCTCGGGGAGCAGGTAGAGGAGTGCGGCGCCGAGGAGGGGGCCCGCGACCGTGCCCATGCCGCCGAGGACCACCGCGGCCAGGAGGAACGCCGAGTTGGGCGGTGTGGAGCCGGCGAACTGGTACGGGGTGGGGACCACGCTGTAGGTGACGTGGGCGCTGACGGTGCCGGCGAGGCCAGCGAGGGAGGCGCCGAGGGCGAAGGCGATGAGCTTGACGCGGAAGCCGTTGATGCCCATGGCGGTGGCGGCGGTCTCGTCCTCGCGGATGGCGATCCAGGAGCGGCCGATACGGGAGTCGGCGGCGCGGGTGTAGACGAGGACCACGATCGCCATGATCAGGACCATGAGCAGGTAGTAGTTGGCGAACCGGCCGAGGGTGAATCCGGCGACGTCGTGGGATTCGCCGAAGCTGAAGCCGAAGAAGTCGAGGTCGGGGATGGAGGGGATGCCGTTGGGGCCGTTGGTGATGTCGGGGCCGGAGACGCCGTCCATGTTGTTGACGGCGATGCGGAAGATCTCTCCGAAGCCGAGGGTGACGATGGCGAGGTAGTCGCCGCGCAGGCGCAGGGTGGGCGCGCCGATGAGGACGCCGAAGAGGAGCGAGGCGGCGGCGCCGGAGAGCGCGGCTGCCCAGAAGGGGAACTGGACGCCGGAGAACTTGGAGAACTCGGAGCCGGAGACGAGGGCGGCGGTATAGGCGCCGACGCCGAGGAAGGCGACGTATCCGAGGTCGAGGAGGCCGGCGAGGCCGACGACGATGTTGAGGCCGAGTGCGACGGTCCCGAAGATCAGGATGTTGACGCCGATGTTGGCGTAGTGGTCGTCGGTCTGGGTGAAGGGGAACGCGATCGCGGCGGCGAAGCCCATGGCGAGGGTGAAGCCTCGGTGGTGGGCCACGAGCCGGGAGAAGCGGTCGGTGAGGCCCGCGGAGTGGAGGGCCCACATGGTGAACACGACGAGGATGAGGTAGCCGATGAACAGCTCGCCGTACTCGGTGTCGATGCCGTAGGTGAAGACGCCGAGGCCGACCGCCGTGACGGCGGTGATGACGGCGCGCTCGACCCAGGGGGAGAGGGCCTGCGGTGCGGGGATGCGGTCGGGCTTGCCGATGTAGGCGGCCAGGCCCTTGAGGGTGGCGATGACGATCCGGGTCCGGGAGGCGATGCCGCCCTTGCGCAGTCCGGCGTCGAAGGCTGTTTTCGCGTTGCTGGTCTCGCCGGCTCCGGAGGGGAGCGCGAAGGCGCCGATGACCGCGAGGAGGGAGGCGACGGCGGCGACGTATGCGCCTGGTTCGAGGTTGACGAGGCCGTCGAGGTTGACGGTGATCGCGATGACGGTGAACCAGGTGGTGCCGAAGGCTCCGAGGGCGGTGAGGACCGTGGGGCCGTTGTTGCCGCCGGGGAGGAGCCAGCCGAGGCCGCGGATCCCGTAGCCGGCGAGGGCGAAGAGCGTGATCAGGAGGCCACCGGTGAAGGTGAGCCACTGGAGTCCGCCGGGGTAGCCCGAGATGGTGAGGTCGCCCGGGAACTCGGAGGTCCAGGTCCAGGCGAGGAAGGCGGAGGCCGCGGTCGCGATGCCGCCGACGAGGGTGAGCGCGCGGGCCGCGGTGGCCGGCAGCGGGATGAGGCCCGGCTCGGGAGCGGGTGCCGTTTTGGAGAGGTCGGTCATGGTGTTCACGCCCTGTCCGCGACGCGTTCGCCGAGCAGGCCCTGTGGCCTGACGAGCAGCACAATGATGAGGAGGGCGAAGGCCCAGACGTTGGCCCAGCCCTGGCCGCCGAGCTGCTGCATGCCGGGGATGCCGTCGATGTAGGCGGAGGCGAGGGTCTCGGCGACGCCGAGGACGATGCCGCCGAGCATGGCGCCGTAGATGTTGCCGATGCCGCCGAGGACGGCGGCGGTGAAGGCCTTGAGGCCCATCAGGAAGCCCATGCGGTAGTCGACGTTGCCGTATTTGAGGCCGTAGGCGAGGGCGGCTACGGCGGCGAAGAAGCCGCCGATGGCGAAGGCGATGACGATGATGCGGTTGGTGTCGATGCCCATCAGCTGCGCGGTGTCGGGGTCCTGCGCGGTGGCCTGCATGGCGCGGCCGGTGCGGCTGCGGCGGACGAAGAGCGCGAGGCCGGACATGCACACGATGGCGGCGACGATGAGGAAGATGTCGGCGTCCTTGATGGTGATGGAGCCGATGTCGTGGGTGGCGTCGAGGCCGGGGAAGGCGCGGGCCCGGTCGGCGTCCGGGTAGAAGTTGCGGACGACCTCCTGGAGGGCCAGGGAGAGGCCGATGGCCGTGATGAGCGGCGCCAGTCGTGGTGCTCCGCGTAGTGGCCGGTAGGCGAACCGTTCCGCTCCGACGGCGATGAGGATGGCGACGATGGCGCCGCCGATCAGCATCAGGGGCACCGCGATGATCATCGCGGTGTTGTCGGGAAGGACGTAGAAATAGACCGTGAGGGCGCCGAAGGCCCCGGTCATGAAGATCTCGCCGTGCGCGAAGTTGATGAGCTGGACGATGCCGTACACCATCGTGTAGCCGATGGCGATCAGCCCGTACATCGAGCCGAGGAGCAGCCCGTTGGCCAGCTGCTGCGGCAGGGTGTTCACCGCGTGGCCTCCATGTCGCTGGTGGTCGTGTGCACTGGATACGTGCCGGGGGTGGGGTGTGACAACGGGCCGCGCGGTCGGGGTCGTCCTGCCGCGCGGCCCGTGGTGCTGTGCTGGGCTTGGATCAGCTGGTCAGGTGCTCAGCTGGCGTTGGCCGTACCGGTGTGGACGGCCTTCCAAGCGCCCTTCACGACCTGGTAGACGGTGAGCTGCTTGTTGCCCGTGTCGCCGTACTCGTCGAAGGAGACCTTGCCGGTGATGCCTTCGAAGTCGGACTTCTGAACCGCGTCGACGACCTTGGAGCGCAGGTCCTTGGTGTCGGGAACCTTGCCGTCGTTGGCGTCCTTCACGGCCTTGACGGCCCTGATGATGGCGGTGGCGGCGTCGTAGGAGTAGCCGCCGTAGGCGCCGTAGTCACCCTTGTAGCCCTTGGCCTTGTACTCGGCGACGAACGCCTTCGCGCCGGCCAGGGTGTCGACGGGGACGCCGACGGAGGTGACGAGGTCGCCCTCGGCGGCGGCACCCGCGGTCTCGATGTAGGTGGTGGCGTACATACCGTCGCCGCCGAAGAGCGGGATCTTGACGCCGGCGTCCTTGAGCTGCTTGGTGATCAGCGAGGACTCGTCGTACTGGCCGCCGTAGTAGAGGATGTCGGCGCCGGAGGTCTTGATCTTGGTGACGAGGGAGCCGAAGTCCTTGTCGCCGGTGTTGACGTGGTCGGTGCCGGCGATGGTGCCGCCGAGCTTCTTGAACTGCTCGTTGAAGATGCCGGAGAGGCCGGCGCCGTAGGTCTGCTTGTCGTCGACGACGAAAGCCTTCTTCTTCTTCAGGTCGGTGTACGCGTACTGGGCGGCGAAGGTGCCCTGCAGCTCGTCCGTGGTGGCCGTACGGAAGTACGTCTTGTACGGGCGCTGCTTGTTCGTCTGCCAGTCCTTGCCCAGGGTCAGGGTCGGGTTGGTGTTCGAGGGGGAGATCTCGACCATGTTGGCCGATTCGAACACCTGCTGCATCGTCTGGGCGACGCCGGAGTTCAGGGGACCGACGACGCCGACGACGTTGTCGTCGCCGACGAGGGCCGTGGCGTTGGACTGGCCGGTGGCGGGCTGGGCCTTGTCGTCGAGGGCCTTGACCTTGAACTTCACGCCGGGGACGAGGTTGTTCTTGTTGGCGTCGTCGACGGCGATCTGGACGCCGTACTGGATGCCGAGGCCGGTGGTCGAGTTCTCACCGGACAGGGGCGCGTCGACGCCGATGGTCAGGGTGGTGTCACCGCTGTCGCCGTCACCGCTGTCGTCACGGGAGCCACACGCGGTGAGGGTCAGAGCTCCGGTGGTGAGAATGGAGGTGAGAATCACCAAAGAACGCTGTCGCACAATCAGTCCTTTCCGCAGGCGTGCCGTCCCCTGGGGGATGCGACGTATGCGGCGCTGGTACCGAACTCCCGGTGGAGCGGTGACTGGCCGTGACTCTAAGCCCGGTCCATAGGTGGGGGCATCTCGGTGGGCTGGCTTGTGACTTTCTTGTTATGACGTGCCGGTTGGTATGGCTTGGGGGAGTGTGGTCTCGGGGCGTTTGGCCGAAACTGTCCGTAGTCCACATTTTGAGAATCTGCACTTCCCGTTGCCCTTGGGCTTGGCCGTGCGGGCAAAGGGCTGCAGGCGGCCCGGACGAGCTGGGAGAGGTCGTCGGGGTAGGTGGCGGCGAAGGCGAAACGATGATGCTGTATTGCGCGAGTGTTACGCAGCGTTACGTCAAGAAATGGCAGGTCCGCGTCGAGAGGGTGGACGGCGCAGTCGACGACGGATATCTGGACGGTGATCCGCCGGGTGGTCCCGGCGTCGACGGTGGAGGTCTCCGCGGGTGAGATGCGGGCGGCGAGACCGTCCAGTCCGGTGCCGATGACGCGCACGGTCACAGGTGGTCCGCTGTGTACGGTCACCGCGAACCGGAACAGGCCGTTGGCGGGTGCGGAGTCGAAGGTCGCGGCGAGTCCTGTGTACCGGAACGTGGTGACGTCGGCGGGCCAGGGCATGGCGACGAGGGTGCGGGCGGGGGCGGACGGCTCGGGGGGCAGCAGGGCGATCACCGCGGCTGCCGTGGCGCCGAGTGCGGCGGCGCCGACAGCGGCTCTGCGGGCGCGTGGCGACAGGGCCTGCCAGCGTTCTGCGAGGCGTGGTGTGTCGGCACCGATGACTTCGTAAGTCTCTTGCGCGTCCGGCGAGTTGACGGGCTCGACGGGGCCGATGCCGGTCATGGTCGCAGCCTCATGGGGGAACGGTAGCCGCCCGTCCCGCCAGGGGGCGGGACGGGTAAGGGCGCGGGGGCCGAGGGGGACGGCGTCATCCCGCCGCGGGCGCGTCCCGCAGCAGGCACGTCAGGCGCGCCGTGCATACGCGCTTGTCGGCCTCGTCCGTGATCACGATCTCGTACGTCGCTGTCGAGCGCCCCCGGTGCACCGGTGTGGCCACGCCGGTGACCAGGCCGGAGCGGGCCCCGCGATGGTGGGTGCAGTTCAGGTCCACGCCGACGGCGATCTTCGCGCTGCCCCCGTGCAGCATCGCCCCGACCGACCCGAGGGTCTCGGCCAGCACCGCGGAAGCGCCGCCGTGCAGCAGCCCGTACGGCTGTGTGTTGCCCTCGACGGGCATCGTGCCGACGACCCGGTCGGCCGACGCCTCCACGATCTGCACGCCCATCCGGTTGCCCAGGTGGCCCGCGGAGAACATGGCGATCACGTCGATGCCCAGTGCCGTGTACTCGTCGATGACGTGCTGCGGGAACTTCACGTGCTGCTGCTCGCCCATGGGCCCGGCTCCGTTCGTGGTGATCGGTGCGGCGTCCGCACGCCTGTGTCCTCGTCCACTGAGCAAACGCTCAGTCGGTGGCCGATTGTTCCAGACGCACGACCACGGACTTGCTGGCCGGGGTGTTGCTGGTGTCGGCGGTGGCGTCCAGCGGGACCAGGACGTTGGTCTCCGGGTAGTAGGCCGCCGCGCAGCCCCGCGCTGTCGGGTAGAACACGATCCGGAACCCGGGCGCCCGCCGCTCCACGCCGTCCTTCCACTCGCTCACGAGGTCGACGTACGACCCGTCCGCGACCCCCAGGGTCCTCGCGTCCTCGGGGTTGACCAGGACGACCCGGCGGCCGTTCTTGATGCCCCGGTAGCGGTCGTCCAGGCCGTAGATCGTGGTGTTGTACTGGTCGTGCGAGCGCAGGGTCTGCAGCAGCAGACGGCCCTCGGGGAGCTTGGGGAACTCGACTGGCGCGGCGGTGAAGTTGGCCTTGCCGGTGGCCGTCGGGAAGCGGCGCTCGTCGCGCGGGGCATGAGGGAGCGCGAAGCCCGCCGGGTCGGCCACGCGCGCGTTGAAGTTCTCGAAGCCCGGGATCACGCGCGCGATGCGGTCACGGACCGTGGCGTAGTCCTTCTCGAACTCCTCCCAGGGCGTGCGGGACTCCTCGCCCAGGACCCGCCGGGCCAGGCGGGCGACGATGGCCGGCTCGGAGAGGAGATGCGTGCTCGCCGGGTCCAGGCGGCCCCGGGAGGCGTGCACCATGCCCATGGAGTCCTCGACCGTCACGAACTGCTCGCCGCTGCCCTGCAGGTCGCGCTCGGTACGGCCGAGCGTCGGCAGGATCAGCGCACGCGCGCCCGTGACGGCGTGCGAGCGGTTCAGCTTCGTCGACACGTGCACGGTGAGGCGGGCGCGGCGCATGGCCGCCTCGCTGACCTCCGTGTCGGGGGAGGCGGAGACGAAGTTGCCGCCCATGGCGAAGAAGACCTTCGCGTCGCCGTCGCGCAGCGCGCGGATGGCCCGTACGACGTCGTAGCCGTGTTCGCGGGGCGGGGCGAAGCCGAACTCCTTCTCCAGGGCGTCCAGGAAGGCGGGCGCGGGGCGTTCGAAGATGCCCATCGTGCGGTCGCCCTGCACGTTCGAGTGGCCGCGCACCGGGCACACGCCGGCGCCGGGGCGGCCGATGTTGCCGCGCAGGAGAAGGAAGTTGACCACTTCGCGGATGGTCGGCACGGAGTGCTTGTGCTGGGTCAGGCCCATCGCCCAGCACACGATGGTGCGCTCGGAGGCCAGCACCATGGCGAGGGCTTTCTCGATCTCAGCGCGCGTGAGGCCCGTCGCGGTGAGGGTCTCGTCCCAGTCCGCGGCGCGGGCCGCCTCGACGAACTCCTCGTAGCCGTGGGTGTGTTCGTTGACGAAGTCCTCGTCGACCGCGCCCTCGGTGTCGAGGACGAGCTTGTTGAGGAGGCGGAAGAGGGCCTGGTCGCCGCCGATGCGGATCTGCAGGAACAGGTCGGTGAGGGCCGCGCCCTTGATCATGCCCTGGGGGGTCTGCGGGTTCTTGAACCGTTCCAGGCCGGCCTCGGGCAGCGGGTTGACGCTGATGATCCGCGCGCCGTTCGCCTTCGCCTTCTCCAGGGCGGAGAGCATCCGGGGGTGGTTGGTGCCGGGGTTCTGGCCGGCGACGATGATCAGATCGGCCTTGTAGAGGTCCTCCAGGAGGACGCTTCCCTTGCCGATGCCGATGGTCTCGTTGAGCGCGGAACCCGATGACTCGTGGCACATGTTCGAGCAGTCGGGGAGGTTGTTCGTGCCCAGTTCGCGGGCGAACAGCTGGTAGAGGAAGGCCGCCTCGTTGCTGGTGCGGCCCGAGGTGTAGAAGAGGGCCTCGTCCGGAGAGTCGAGGGCCTTCAGCTCCTCGGCGACGATGTCGAAGGCGCGGTCCCAGGAGACGGGTTCGTAGCGGTCGGCGCCCTCGGGCAGGTACATGGGGTGGGTGAGGCGGCCCTGCTGGCCCAGCCAGTAGCCGCTGCGGCCGGCCAGGTCGGTCACGGTGTGGGCGGCGAAGAACTCCGGGGTGACGCGGCGCAGGGTGGCTTCCTCGGCGACCGCCTTCGCGCCGTTCTCGCAGAACTCCGCGGCGTGCCGGTGCTCGGGCTCGGGCCAGGCGCAGCCCGGGCAGTCGAAGCCGTCCTTCTGGTTGACGCGCAGGAGGGTCAGCGCGGTGCGGCGGACGCCCATCTGCTGCTGGGCCATGCGCAGGGTGTGGCCGATGGCGGGCAGGCCTGCCGCGGCGTGCTTGGGGTCGGCGACCTGCGGCGCGTCCTGGACCGGATCACTCTTGGGCGGCTTGCTGGCCATGGCTGAGCCCCTTCGCTTGCACGTGTGTCTCCGCTTGCGCGTGGTGGGCGTGCGCATGGTTCGCCTGCGTATGTGCCACCTGTTCGATCCTCGCACGGGGCAGCGACAACGGCGTAGTGGGTCCTGGGGCGCCCTGGGCGGCCCGGGCGGCCCGCGTTGTCAGTGGCACGTGGCAGGATCGGGGTCGTGGCAGAAAAAGCATCGAAGAAGACCGAGAAGACCTCCGGCACGGGCCGTCCCCGGCTGATGCTCATGGACGGGCATTCGCTGGCGTACCGCGCGTTCTTCGCGCTGCCCGCGGAGAACTTCACGACGGCGACGGGCCAGCCGACGAACGCGATCTACGGCTTCGCGTCGATGCTCGCCAACACGCTGCGCGACGAGGCGCCCACGCACTTCGCGGTGGCGTTCGACGTGTCCCGCAAGACCTGGCGCTCCGAGGAGTTCACGGAGTACAAGGCGAACCGGTCGAAGACGCCGGACGAGTTCAAGGGCCAGGTCGAGCTGATCGGCGAGCTGCTCGACGCGATGCACGCGGAGCGGTTCGCCGTCGACGGCTTCGAGGCCGACGACGTCATCGCCACGCTGACCACGCAGGCCGAGGCCGAGGGCTTCGAGGTGCTGATCGTCACCGGCGACAGGGACTCCTTCCAGCTGGTCACCGAGAACACGACGGTCCTGTATCCGACGAAGGGCGTCTCCGAACTGACCCGGTTCACCCCGGAGAAGGTCTTCGAGAAGTACGGGTTGACGCCCGCCCAGTACCCGGACTTCGCGGCGCTGCGCGGCGACCCGTCCGACAACCTGCCGGGCATTCCGGGGGTCGGTGAGAAGACGGCCGCGAAGTGGATCAACCAGTTCGGGTCGTTCGCGGAACTGGTCGAGCGGGTCGAGGAGGTCAAGGGCAAGGTCGGGCAGAACCTGCGTGACCACCTGGAGGCCGTGCAGCTCAACCGCCGGCTCACGGAGATGGTCCGGGACGTCGAACTCCCGAAGAGGGTCACGGACTTGGAGCGGGCGGCGTACGACCGTACGGCGGTGGCCGTGGTTCTCGACACCCTGGAGATCCGCAACCCCTCGCTGCGCGAGCGGCTGCTGGCCGTCGACCCGGGCGCCGAGGAGGTCGAGGCCGGACCGGTGGCCGAGGGCGGCGTCGAGGTGGACGGGACGGTGCTCGGCGCGGGCGAGCTGGCCCCCTGGCTCACCGAGCACGGCACACAGGTGCTCGGCGTCGCCACGGTCGACACCTGGGCGCTGGGCAGCGGCTCGGTCGCCGAGGTCGCGCTCGCCGCGGCCGGGGGAGCGGCTGCCTGGTTCGACCCTGCGGAGCTGGACGAGGCCGACGAGAACGCGTTCGCGGCCTGGCTTGCCGACGCGGAGCGGCCCAAGGTGTTCCACAGCGCCAAGGGCGCGATGCGGGTCTTCGCGGAGCACGGCTGGACCGTGGCCGGGGTGAACATGGACACGGCCCTCGCCGCGTACCTGGTGAAGCCGGGCCGGCGTTCCTTCGACCTGGACGCGCTGTCCCTGGAGTACCTCGGCCGTGAACTGGCGCCCGCCGCGACGGCGGACGGCCAGCTGGCCTTCGGTACGGACGAGGGTGCGGAGGCCGATTCCCTGATGGTGCAGGCCCGTACGATCGTCGACCTGGGCGAGGCGTTCCGCGAGCGCGTCCAGGAGGTCGGCGCGGCGGATCTGCTGGGGGACATGGAGCTGCCGACGTCGGCACTGCTGGCCCGCATGGAGCGGCACGGCATCGCGGCGGACCGGGCCCATCTGGAAGCCATGGAGCAGATGTTCGCGGGCGCGGTGCAGCAGGCGGTGAAGGAGGCGCACGCGGCGGTCGGCCACGAGTTCAACCTCGGTTCGCCCAAGCAGCTTCAGGAGGTCCTCTTCGGGGAGCTGGGCCTGCCGAAGACGAAGAAGACCAAGACGGGCTACACGACGGACGCGGACGCCCTGGCGTGGCTCGCGGCGCAGACGGACAACGAACTGCCGGTCATCATGCTTCGCCACCGCGAGCAGGCGAAACTGCGTGTCACTGTCGAGGGCCTGATCAAGACGATCGCGGCGGACGGCCGTATCCACACGACGTTCAACCAGACGGTGGCGGCGACGGGCCGGCTTTCCTCCACGGACCCCAACCTCCAGAACATCCCGGTCCGTACGGACGAGGGCCGCGCCATCCGCCGCGGGTTCGTGGTCGGTGAGGGCTTCGAGTCGCTGATGACCGCGGACTACAGCCAGATCGAACTGCGGGTGATGGCCCATCTCTCTGAGGACGAGGGCCTGTTGGAGGCGTTCACGTCCGGTGAGGACCTGCACACCACGGTCGCCTCCCAGGTGTTCGCGGTGGACCGCTCGGCGGTGGACGCGGAGATGCGCCGCAAGATCAAGGCGATGTCGTACGGCCTGGCGTACGGTCTCTCGGCGTTCGGCCTGTCCGGACAGCTGAACATCGACGCGGGCGAGGCACGCGGCCTGATGGACACGTACTTCGAACGCTTCGGCGGCGTACGGGACTATCTGCGCCGGGCGGTCGACGAGGCACGGGCGACGGGCTACACGGAGACCCTGTTCGGCCGCCGCCGGTACCTCCCCGACCTGAACAGCGACAACCGTCAGCGCCGCGAGATGGCCGAGCGCATGGCCCTGAACGCCCCGATCCAGGGCACAGCGGCGGACATCGTCAAGATCGCCATGCTGAACGTGGGCCGGGCGCTGGAGGAGACGAAGCTGAAGTCCCGCATGCTGCTCCAGGTCCACGACGAAATCGTCCTGGAGATCGCCCCGGGCGAGCGTGAGGCGACGGAGGAACTGGTCCGCCGCGAGATGGCGGGCGCGGTGACCCTCCGGGCCCCGCTGGACGTGTCGGTGGGTTCGGGTCTCGACTGGGAGTCGGCCGCGCACTAGCGGCTCCGCCGGGTGCGGGGTCGAGCGGGCGGTTCGTCGGCTGCGGGGTGGCGGGCGGTGCGTGGGCTTGGGCCACGCGCGCCTTCGCGACCCAGGCCCACACGCCTGACAACCGGGCGCGATCCAGCACCCGGCCGCCCGCAGGGAAGCGCCGACCCGCCGGCCGTGGGGTGAGCCCGTCGGCGGGCGGGGAGGGCGAAGCCCTCGACTGGGCGGGCAGGCGGGCCGGGGCCGTCACCCGAGTGGCCCTCGCGAACACGCCTCGTCTGGGCCCGCCCGACAGGATGCGGGCATGGGTATACGCACGCTCATCCGCCGGACGGCCCCCACGCGGCCCTCCCCGGTACCGGCATTCGCGGCCGACGCGAGCACCGCCCGCATTCCCGGCAGCAGCCCAGTGGCCGAACCCCTCGGACGCCGTGCGGAAGCCCTCCGGCGCGCGCTCGCACCGCGCCCCCGCACCCGCCGTGCCCACCTCGGGCCACGCTTCGGACTGCCGGTGTCCGGCCGCGCCCTGACCTGGCGCCTCTGGGCCGGCTGGGGCCGAGACTGGCTGCGCCGCCCGCTCCGCGGCGGTCAGCGGGAACCCGTACGCCCTCAGGCCCGCCCGCCGGCGTGATCCCGGGTCTCCTCCACCGAGAGACCTGCTGAACGACCTTCTGCACGGCCTGCTGAGGGGTCTCCTGCATGGTCTTCTGTACGGAGATGATGCCCTTCAGCGGCACGAGCCCCCGTCCGCTTCCCGGGGCGCCAGGCCCTGACACCCGCCGCGTACAGGACCAGCCCCGTCAGCAGACCAGCACCGACTCCGAAGCACAGCGTCGGGATCACCTCCCAGAGCTTTGCCTGCCCACCCCAGTGCGACCACCAGCGCAGCACGCGCTGTACCGCGCCCACCGCCGCGCAGCCGCCGATCACGGCGCAGGCCAGCCACCGGTCCCGTACCGACAGCACCGGCACGCCCGTCGGTTCGCCCGCGCCGGTCCGCCGTAGCGCGTAGTACACGAACCCCGCGATGACCACCGCGGCCAGCGCCGAACTGCCGTACTGCAGGTACCAGTACAGAGGCGAGCCCCGCAGGCCGCTGTCGAGGACGGGGAACAGCCGAACCCCCCACCGGTCGTGGTGAGTGAACGCGTCCCAGACGACATGGGTGAGGGCGCCGAAGGCGGCCGAGGCGTACCACCGGAGCGCCAGGGACGGTGTCACGCGCGCGCGGGGTGTGCCGCAGCGCAGCAGGGCCGCCGTCCTGTTCTGCCCGGCGCGTGGCAGCAGGGCCACCAGCGGCTCGCGCAGGAACAGCCACAGGGCCACCAGCGCCCAGGCGACGACCACGTCGACCGTGAAGACGCCCGGGAAGGAGTGGGTGACTTCGCCGAACTCCATCGCCCGGGGAAGGACGCTCGCCGCGAAATAGGTCAGGTCGGGAGAGAAGGAGCCGGCGACGAGTACCGCCGGTATCAGTCGGCCGCGTCCGGTTCCGTCGGCGCGTACGGCGGGCAGTACGGCCGCCGCGTGGCTGAGAGTGAACGGCAAAAGGGCTCCCTGGAGCGGATGTTGGCGAGGGCGAACCGTCCCGGCGATCACCGGCGTCCAGTATGCGGGACGGCTACAACCTGCGGCGGGGGTTACGAGTCAGTAGTGGAGGTGCGGGGAAAGCCGCATGCGGGCCACCCGGGTCCGTGCGACGCGGCAGAATCACAGTTGGCCAATCGGTGAATATCGGGCACGAACGGGTGTTCGCGCAACACAAGTTGTCGTAGGGTCGCCTGGGTCGGTCTGCTGGGGAGCATGGACGAACACGGCGGCGCAACGAAGGCGTAACGCACGAACAAGGCGTGAAATCGGGCGAAATGGCCGATTTGCAAGGCTGACCGAGATCGGTCGGGACGGGTCGAGATCGGCCGGGACCGGGCGAAAACAAGCGGAACAGGGCGACTTGTCGCCCACGGGAGGGGTTCTCTGTATGGCGGCGTACATCGGCAGGAGGCTCCGCAAGGGGGCGGCGACGACCGCGGTGGCCGCGCTCGCGGTCGCGGCTCTGTCCGCGTCCCAGGCTCCGGGGGCGACGGTCGACGACCAGGGCAGACGGACCGCCAGTGACTCCCAGCCCACGTCGGAGGCAACGGCTGACGACCAGGCGAGCGCGACCGGCAACTCGCCGCCGTACTACACGGACCTTCCACCGCTCCGCAGTCCGAACCCCAGTCCGAGCCCGGAGCAGTCGTCGGTCATAGGCACGCCCGTCTCGCGCGGCGAGGCCGAGGCCGGCATACCCGCGACCGTCCTCGACGCCTACAAGAAGGCCGAGACGGCGCTGGCCACGGCCAAGCCCGGCTGCAACCTTCCCTGGCAGCTTCTCGCGGCCATCGGCAAGGTTGAGTCCGGCCAGGCCCGTGGCGGCAGGGTCGACGCGAACGGCACCACGACCAGCCCGATCCTCGGCCCGCAGCTCGACGGCAACGGCTTCGCGCTCATCAAGGACACCGACAACGGCGCGTACGACGGCAACAGCAGCTACGACAGCGCCGTCGGGCCCATGCAGTTCATCCCGTCCACCTGGACGTGGGCGGGCCGCGACGGCAACGGTGACGGCAAGAAGGACCCGAACAACGTCTACGACGCGGCCCTCGCCGCCGGCCACTACCTGTGCCGGTTCGGCTGGGACCTGTCGACGCAGGCCGACCTCAACCGGGCGATCCTCAGCTACAACAACTCGACGGAGTACCTGAACCTCGTCCTGTCGTGGCTGGAGTACTACCGCAAGGGCATCCACGAGGTTCCGGACGGCACGGGCACGCTGCCCGTGAACAGCGGCGGCGGCAACTCCGGCGCGCGCCCCACTCCGTCGCCGGCCGGCACGACGCCGAGCCCCGGCCCGAGCAGGCCGGGGACGAGCACCCCGGGCCCGGCGAAGCCGGGCAAACCCACCGTGCCGACCCCGACCCCGGTGCCCACCCCCACGCCCACCGACACGGTGGACCACCTGGAGGACGCGGGGACCGCCAAGCTCACCGCGATGGCGGGGGACGCGTTCACCAAGAGGATCAGCACCCGCGCGGAGACCTCGGCCGGCAAGGCGGTCGGCAAGGTCAGGATCCGCTTCACGATCGTCGGCGACACCGACACCACCTTCACCGGCGGCGAGAGCGTCGCCACGGTCGTCACCGGCAGCACCGGAGTCGCCGTCGCGCCCACGCTCAAGGCGGGCGAGAAGACGGGCGACTTCACGGTCCGCGCGATCGTCGTCGGCCGTACGGTCACCGGCGTCGACTACACGGCCACCGTCACCGCCCGCGCCGCCGACACCCTCGCCCGCACCGGCACCACCGCGCTCACCTGCGTGGCGGGCGGCGAGTTCGCCGACCAGGTCGAGGTCAAGGCGACCTACGACGGCGCCCTCGCGGACAAGGTCGCGGCCACCGCGACCCTGGTCACCTCGGCGGACGACGCGACCGTGAACACCAAGGGCCCCTACTTCAAGGGCGCGGACGGCAAGACGGTCCGCACCCTGACCGGGCTCGAAACGGACGCGAACGGCCTGCTCAAACTGCCCAAGCTGTACGCGGACGACACTGCCGGCACCTTCCTGCTCCGCATCACCACCACCGGCGGCGCCACCCTGGCCGTCGAACTGACGGTGACAGCGGCACCCACCCCGACGGAATCGGCGGGATCGACGGCTCCGACCGAGTCCGCCGACCCCTCGGCCTCCGCGTCCCCGAGCGCGTAGGTCGTCGTACCGGCCCAGTCGTCACACGTTCATACGCAGGACAGCGGCACCCCGTTCACGGCGAGGGGTGCCGCTTTCCTGCGTACGAGTTGTTCTCATCTCGGCCGACCGTTGCTACCGTGCCCCGACCTGACACCCCATCAGCTAACTGTCGGCAGCCGGGGAGGCCCCCTATGCGAGCCCTGATCGCCGCCGCGACCGGCCTCGCCCTCGCGTTCGCGCTCGTCCTCACGATCACGGCCCTGGGCTCGCCGACGGGCACGACGTCCCCGAAGCCGCTGCTCACGACCGTCCCGTCACATCCGTAGCCGCCGTACCTCATTGGGAGGGAGGCCGAGATGCGCCGAAAGTCCGGCCTGATCCTGCTCGCCCTCGCCGTGTTCTTCGCGGCGCTGTCCCCGCTGATGCGCTGGTACGCCTTCCCGCGCCTCGCCAAGGTCCCGGCGAACCAGTACACGGACATGGTCCTGGAGGCGAAGGACGCGACCCTTCTCGACTACGACTCGTTCCAGGCCAAGAAGGTCTCCAAGGTCACCATCGTGCAGACCCTCAAGGGCAACGTCGAAGCATCGGAGAAGATCGAGAAGACGGCGGGGCGGGACGTGGTCGTCTGGGACGGACTCTCCTACGTCCAGGGACCCGACGGGAAAATGGTCTCGAAGATCCCCGAGCGCTACATCTTCGACGCGCACAGCCAGGAACCCGTGCACGCCACCGGAGAAATGGTCGACGGCGACCCGGTGAAACGGGAGGGCATCGAGTTCAAGTGGCCCTTCCTGACGGAGAAACGGGACTACGAGTACTTCGACGCGCAGGCCAGGGTGACCGCCCCCATCCACTACAAGGGCACGCGGAACTTCCGCGGCGTCCCGGTCTACTACTTCGAGCAGACCATTCCGTGGACGAAGGTTCCCTTCCCCAAGGACCTGCCGATCAAGGGCGTCACCGCGGAGACGGTCGCCGCGACCGGTATGACCCGCTGGTACACCACGGTCCGCAAGTTCTGGGTGGAACCCGTCACCGGAGCGCCCGTCTACGGCGAGGAGATCCACCAGGAGGAACTGCGCGGAGGCGCTCTCCTGAGGGGACGCGACAAGGTGACAGCCTTCTCCGGGCACGTGAAAATGCGCGAGGACTACATCGAGTCGACGGTCGCCCTCGTCAAGTCCCAGCGAGTACTGGTCCTGTTGCTGACGTCGTACCTCCCCTGGGGCTTCCTGACCCTGGGCGTGCTCCTGCTGGCCCTCGCCCTCTGGCTGGAGGCCCGCGGCCGCAGGCCCGCCGACCCCGTCCCCACGGAGACCTCCGCCCCCGAGCCGGTCACCGCCTGAGCCGCGCGTTCGTGTGCCGGGTCGGCTCGGCGGTCGCCGGGTCCTCGGGCCACGGATGCTTCGGATACCGGCCGCGCAACTCGGCACGGACGCCCTTGTAGCCGTCCTTCCAGAAAGAGGCGAGGTCGGCGGTGACGGCGGCGGGCCGCCCGGCGGGCGACAGCAGATGGACGACGATCGGCACCCCGGCCACGGCGGGCGACTCCCGCAGTCCGAACATCTCCTGCAACTTCACGGCGAGCACGGGCCGTTCGGGATCGGAGTAGTCGATCCGGATCCTGGACCCGCTCGGCACCGCCAGCCGCTCGGGCGCCAGCTCGTCCAGACGCCCGGCCTCCCCGGAGGCCCACGGCAGAAGCCGGTGGAGTGCCTGCCCCGCCTCGATCCGCCCCAGGTCGGCCCGCCGCCGCGCCCGGCTCAGCTCGGGCTCCAGCCATGCGTCCACGCGCGCGTGGAGAGCGTTTTCGGAGACGTCGGGCCATGGATCGCCCAGTCGCAGATGAAGAAACGCGAGCCGCTGCCGGAGGGTCCCGGCGTCCGCGGACCACCGCAACAGCCCGAGCCCGTCCCGCCGGAGGCCCTCAAGCAGCGCCTCGCGTACGAGTACGGGGTCCGGGTCGCGCAGCGGACGCACCGCCAGCTCGACCGCCCCGAGCCGCTCGACCCGCCGGGCGACGACGTCCCCGTCCGCCCAGTGGACCTCCTCGCCCGTGGCGTGCAGGGCGCCGGCCGCCGACCGCGCGGTGTCCTCGTCGACGGTGGCGGCGAGCCGTACGCGCGCGTGCCCGGCCCCGACCGGCCGGTCCGCCACGGCGACCGCGATCCAGGGGGCGCCCCGCAGCGCCGAACCGTCACCGGCCTCGGCCCGGGTACCGGACACCATCAGATACGAACCGCCCTGAGCCCTGGCGACCCGCTCAGGGAAGGCGAGCGCGGCGACGAGCCCGACCGCACGGTCGTCCCCGGCAGCCGCGGCGGAGCCGTCGGCGGACTCCTGACGCACGGCATCCGGCGCCGCCGAGCGCAGCCTGCGGGCCTCCGTCCGCCAGCGGGCCGCGTACGCGTCGTTCCCGCGCCGGGCCGCACGCCAGGCCGCCGCCAGATCGTCGCCGTACTCCCGGGGCGGCTCCTCGCTCAGCAGCGCGACCACCTCGGCGGCCCTGGCCGCGCCCACCACGGGCGCCGCGTCCAGCAGGGCCCGGGCCAGCCGGGGGTGCAGGCCGAGGCGGGACATCCGCACACCCCGGTCAGTGGGCCGCCCCGCCCCGTCCACCGCACCGATCGCCGTCAGCACCGCCCGGGCCGCCGCCATCGCACCGCCCGGCGGCGGATCCAGCAACGCCAGCCCGGAGGCGTCGGGATCGCCCCAGCAGGCCGCCTGGAGGGCGAACGCCGTCAGGTCGGCCACCTTGATCTCGGGAGACGGAAAACGCGCCAGGCGCGCGTCCTCGGCCTCCGCCCAGCAGCGGTACACCGCCCCAGGCGCCTCCCGCCCCGCCCGCCCCGCCCGCTGCCGACCGGCAGCCTGCGAGGCCCGTACCGTCGTCAGCGCGCTCAGCCCGCGCGCGTGGTCCACTCTCGGCTCCCGTGCCAGCCCGCAGTCCACGACCACCCGCACCCCGGGAACCGTCAGCGACGACTCCGCCACGGACGTCGCCAGCACCACCCGGCGGCCCGCCCCGCCCGACAGCGCCGCGTCCTGCACCGCCGCCGGTGCCCGCCCGTGCACCTGGAGCACCTCCACCGCGGGCCCGAGATCCCGCAACTGGCCCGCCACGCGCGCGATCTCCCCGACGCCGGGCAGGAAACACAGGACGTCCCCCGCCCGCTCGGCCAGCGCCCGCCGGACCACCGACGCCACATGCGTCAGCAACGCCGGGTCCACGCGCATACCGTGCGGCGGCCGGACAGCACGCGTCGGCGGTGCCCACACCACCTCCACCGGATACGACGCACCCGCGGCCTCGACCACCGGCGCGCCCCCCAACAGCCCCGCCCAGCCCTCGGCGTCGGTCGTCGCCGACGCCGCCACCAGCCGCAGTTCGGGGCGCAGCGCCGCCCGTACGTCGACGAGGAACGCCGCCGTCGTGTCGGCGTCCAGATGCCGTTCGTGGCACTCGTCGAGCACGACGACGTCGACGCCCGGCAACTCCTGGTCCCGCTGCAACCGTTGCAGCAGCACACCGGTCGTGACGACCTCCACGCGCGCGCGTGGCCCGACCACCCGCTCTCCGCGCACGGTGTATCCGACGCTCCCGCCGACCTGTTCGCCCAGCAGCCACGCCATCCGCCGGGCCGCCGCCCGCGCGGCGATCCGCCTCGGCTCCGCGACCACGACCCGCCGCACCGGCCCGCCGGCCTCCAGCAGCCCCGCCAGCGCCAGCGGCACCAGCGTCGTCTTGCCGGTCCCGGGCGGCGCCACGAGGACGGCGGCGCCGTGCGCGTCGAGCGCGTCGGTCAGGTCGGGCAGGGCGCCGCGTACGGGCAGGACGTCCAGGGCGTCGTTACGGATCACGCCCCCAGTGTCGTACGTCCACGCAAAGCGCCCTCCACGCGTGCGTGGAGGGCGCTTTCGACGTCGGTCGTCTCAGTCGCGCTCGCAGACGAAGATCGCCGTCCCGGGGATGAGGTTGCCGCGCAGCGGGGACCAGCCGCCCCACTCGGACGTGTTCCAGGCCGGCCACTGCGGCTCGACCAGGTCGACCAGGCGGAAACCGCCCGCGACGACGTCCCGGACGCGGTCGCCGATCGTCCTGTGGTGCTCGACGTACACCGCGTTGCCGTCGTCGTCCTGCTCGACGTACGGCGTGCGGTCGAAGTACGAACCCGAGACGGACAGGCCCTCGGGGCCGGGCTCGTCGGGGAACGCCCAGCGGACCGGGTGCGTCACCGAGAAGACGAAGCGTCCGCCCGGGCGCAGCACCCGGCGCACGTCGCGCAGGACCAGCACCGGATCGGCGACGAAGGGCATGGCCCCGTAGGCCGAGCACACCAGGTCGAAGGAGCCGTCCGCGAAGGGCAGGGCGCCCGCGTCGGCCTCCACCAGAGGGACGCCGCCGCCGATCCGCAGGGCGTGCTGGAGCTGACGGTGGGAGAGGTCCAGGGCCACCGGACGGGCGCCCTGGGCTGCCAGCCAGCGTGAGCACTGGGCCGCGCCGGCGCCGATCTCCAGGATGTCCTTGCCCTTGAGGTCCTCGGCCGGGCCGAGGAGTTCGGCCTCCACCTCGTCGAGGCCCTCGGGACACCAGACGAAACGGTCGTCGCCGAGGAAGGTGCCGTGCTCGTTCTGGTAGTCGTCCGCGTTCCGGTCCCACCAGCCCCGGTTGGCCCGGGAGCTCTCGGTGACTCCGGCGGACCGCCGGGTGGCCTCCGGCTCGGACGATTCGGGCTCTTGGATGATCGGCTCCCTCGTATTAGTGTGCGGGCTCTTCCCCCGGACCTGTCCCCGGCGGCCGTCACCCATGGGGCGTCATCACGCCCTCGTGGCCTCCTGGGACACGTCTTGTGCCGGGTATGCGGTGATCCGCCCCGGGTGTGCGCCTTCGCGCATTGACCCTGCCCGGCTGCCCCCGTATGCTACAAGTTGCGCTGCGGGCCTGCGCACCTCAGACGTAGCAGGTTGCGCTCGCATCTGTATGTATGTCCCCTCGGTTGTCGAGGCGCCACCGGATCTTCGGGTCCCGGTGTGGCGCTTCCTTGGCTGTCCGGCCTTCTGCAGAGCGAAACGGGCTCCCGGCGCAAGCAGTACCTACGACTCTCTGTCCGTACCGGAGCCCTTTCCCACATGACGAGCAGCACCGAGATCACCGCCACCACTCCGCAGGTTGCGGTCAACGACATCGGTGACGAGGAAGCATTCCTCGCCGCTATCGACGAGACGATCAAGTACTTCAACGATGGTGACATCGTCGACGGCGTCATCGTCAAGGTTGACCGGGACGAGGTTCTCCTCGACATCGGTTACAAGACCGAAGGTGTCATCCCGAGCCGTGAGCTCTCGATCAAGCACGACGTCGACCCGAACGAGGTCGTCAAGGTCGGCGACGAGATCGAAGCCCTTGTTCTCCAGAAGGAGGACAAAGAAGGCCGCCTGATCCTCTCGAAGAAGCGCGCCCAGTACGAGCGCGCCTGGGGCACCATCGAGAAGATCAAGGAAGAGGACGGCATCGTCACCGGTACCGTCATCGAGGTCGTCAAGGGTGGTCTCATCCTCGACATCGGCCTCCGTGGCTTCCTGCCGGCCTCCCTCGTCGAGATGCGTCGAGTCCGCGACCTCCAGCCCTACGTGGGCAAGGAGCTCGAGGCGAAGATCATCGAGCTGGACAAGAACCGCAACAACGTGGTCCTGTCCCGCCGTGCCTGGCTCGAGCAGACCCAGTCCGAGGTGCGCCAGACGTTCCTCACGACCCTGCAGAAGGGTCAGGTCCGCTCCGGCGTCGTCTCCTCGATCGTCAACTTCGGTGCCTTCGTGGACCTGGGTGGCGTCGACGGTCTCGTGCACGTCTCCGAGCTCTCCTGGAAGCACATCGACCACCCCTCCGAGGTTGTCGAGGTCGGCCAGGAAGTCACCGTCGAGGTCCTCGACGTCGACATGGACCGTGAGCGTGTCTCCCTGTCGCTGAAGGCGACGCAGGAAGACCCGTGGCAGCAGTTCGCCCGGACGCACCAGATCGGTCAGGTCGTCCCCGGTAAGGTCACGAAGCTCGTTCCGTTCGGTGCGTTCGTCCGCGTGGACGAGGGCATCGAGGGTCTGGTCCACATCTCCGAGCTGGCCGAGCGCCACGTGGAGATCCCGGAGCAGGTCGTCCAGGTCAACGACGAGATCTTCGTCAAGGTCATCGACATCGACCTCGAGCGTCGCCGGATCTCGCTGTCCCTGAAGCAGGCCAACGAGTCCTTCGGTTCCGACCCGGCCTCGGTCGAGTTCGACCCGACGCTGTACGGCATGGCCGCGTCGTACGACGACCAGGGCAACTACATCTACCCCGAGGGCTTCGACCCCGAGACCAACGACTGGCTCGAGGGCTTCGAATCCCAGCGCGAGGTGTGGGAGAACCAGTACGCCGAGGCGCAGCAGCGCTTCGAGCAGCACCAGGCTCAGGTCATCAAGTCCCGCGAGGCCGACGCTCAGGCGGAGGCCGAGGGCACCAGCACCACGGGTGCGGCTCCGGCCGCCTCCGGCGGTGGCGGCGGCTCGTACTCCTCGGAGTCGGACGACACGTCCGGCGCCCTGGCGTCGGACGAGGCCCTTGCGGCGCTCCGCGAGAAGCTGGCCGGTGGCCAGAGCTGATCGCTGCCGCTGAGGCATAG
>NZ_AEJB01000491.1 GCF_000331005.1 Streptomyces turgidiscabies Car8 | reverse complement strand
GAGCAGTTTCGGGGAGTACCTGGACGCGCTGGAGGGGCGGATCGCGGTCAACGCCGGCTTCATGGTGGGGCATTGCGCGCTGCGCCGGTACGTCATGGGGCCGGACGCGGTGGGCGGGCAGCCGACGGAGAAGCAACTCGCCGCCATGCTCGCCCTGTTGCATGACCTCGTGTGTGCGGCCGGGTCAGTCCTTGTTGATCTCCCAGAAGCGGAAGACGGTCGAGGCGTCGAGGCAGTACTCGAGGCCGTAGACGTTGTCGCGGGCGACGGCGTACTGCTTGGCCTGCCACACGGGGAGGACGGGGACGTCCTTGGCGACGATGTTCTGGAGCTCGGCGAAGTCCGTGTCGGTCGCGGACCGGTCGCTCTGGGCGGCGGTGCCGGGGATGAGGGTGTCGGTGATGGTGTCGTTGGTGTAGTTGTTGCCGAGGACGTTGCCCTGGCCGAAGAACGGGGCAGTGAAGTTGTCGGCGTCGGGGTAGTCCGGCACCCAGCCCTTCACGTACACCCCGTACTTGCCGGCCTCGATGTCCTTCTCGTACTGCGCGAAGGGCACGGACTTGACGGTCGCCTCGAACAGGCCACTGGCGTTGAGCTGCTCGGCGATGGCCTTGAACTCGTCGTCGGTGGCGGGGCCGTAGCGGGACGGGGTCGACCAGAGGGTCAGCTGGACCTTGCCGGTGATGCCGTCGGCCTGGAGGGCCTGCTGGGCCTTGGCCTTGGACGGCCGGGCACCGTAGGTGTCGAAGAAGGCGGTGTTGTGACCCGCTATGCCGGCCGGGATGATCGAGTAGAGGGGGGTCGCGGTGTCCTCGTAGACCTGGTCGACGAGGGCCTCACGGTCGAGGAGGTAGGCGATGGCCTTGCGTACCCCGAGCTTTCCGGCGACCGGGTCGTTCATGTTGAAGACGAGGTGCTGGACCTCGGCGCTGGTGCCCTCGACGATGTCGATGCCCTCGTCGCCGCTGTCCTTCTCTATGTCGGCTATGTCGCCGGCCTTGAGGCCTCGGTAGGCGATGTCGATGTCTTTGTCGACGAGGGCGCTCTTCAGCTTGGTCTGGTCGCCGTGGAAGAACTTGAGGGTGACGCCGGAGTTGTGGACTTCGGCGGTGCCCTTGTAGTTCGGGTTGACGGAGAAGACCGCGCTGTCCTCGCCGAACGAGTCGAGCTTGTAGGGGCCGGAGCCGACGGCTTCGCCGTCCTTGCGCAGGCCGTCCTTGTCGTACTGGCTGTGGTCGACGATCGAGCCGGCGCCGGAGGCGATCTTGCTGGGGAAGGTGGCGTCGGGCACCTTGAGGTGGAAGACGACCGTCTTGTCGTCCGGGGTCTCCACCGAGCCGAGCATCGGGAACATGATCGCGGGGCCCGCGGCGTCGTTGATCTTCAGCATGCGGTCGAAGGAGAACTTGACGTCCTCCGAGGTGAGCGCGTCACCGTTGCTGAACTTGAGGTCGTCGCGCAGGGTGCACTTGAACACCTTGGTCTGCGCGTCGCTGAAGGCGCACTCCTTGGCCGCCTCGGGCTGCGGTTCGGTGCCCCCGTTGGGGAAGCTCAGCAACGACTGGAAGACGTTGTTGAACAGCAGCCAGGAGCCGGGGTCGTAGCCGGAGGCCGGGTCGGTGGCCAGGACGTCGTCGGACATCCCCATGACCACGGTGGAGCCGTCGGCCCCCGAGTCACCGTTCTCCGAGCCGCATCCGGTCAGCAGGCCGGAGGCCAGCCCCGCCACGATGGGCAGGACCGGCCACTGGTTGCGCAGATTCACGTGGAAGTGCCTTGTCGTCGGGTCTTGGGTACCCGGAGCCGTCCCAGCTCCGGGTCGGGAATTGTGCCTCGGACGGGTGTGCGGGTCAGTTGCTCACACCGCGGCCGAGTTCCCACAGCTGGAGCGTCGAGGAGGAGTTGAGAGCCCACTCGGCGCCGGTGATGCCGTCACGTGCCGCGATGTACTGGTTGCCCTGCCACAGCGGCAGTACGGGTACGTCGTCGGCCACGATGTCCTGGATGTCCGTGAGGCTCGCGGTCGCGGTGAGGCGGTCGGCCTCGCGGCGGGACTCGGGTATCAGGCTGTTGCGGATCCTGGCGTTGGCGTACGGCAGGTTGAGGAAGTTGTCCTTGTCGAGGAACGGCGCGAGGTAGTTGTCGGCGTCGGGGAAGTCGGGGAACCAGCCCATGCCGTAGACGTCGTACTCGCCTTCCTTCTCGGCCGGGCGGAAGGTGTCCCAGGGAGCGCCCTTGATGGTCACCTTGAACAGTCCGCTGGCGTTGAGCTGCCGCTGCAGTTCCTCGAACTCCTGCTTGGTGGCCGAGCCGTAGTGGTCGGTCGTGTAGTGCAGGGTCAGCTTCACCGGGGTGGTGATGCCGGCGCCCTCCATCAGGGTTTTGGCCTTGACGTCGTTGGGCTCGCCGTACTTGTTGAAGAAGGAGTTCGAGTGGCCGGTGATGGTGGCCGGGACCAGCGAGTAGAGCGGCTGGGCCTCGTCGCCGTACACCTTCGCGACGAGCTGGGCGCGGTTGATGATCTGGGCCATCGCCTGGCGGACCGCTTTCGTCTTCACCGTCGGGGCGTCGGTGTTGAAGGCGAGGTAGCGGATTTCGAGGCCGGGCATCTCGACGAGGTCGATGTCACCGGTCGAGGCTTCGTCGAGCTTCTTGATCTGCTCGGGTGACATCGAGCGGGTCATCAGGTCGATGTCACCCTTGGAGAGCGCGGTGCCCATCTCGCTGGCGTTCGTGAAGGAACGCAGTTCGACCTTGTCGTTCTTCGGCGTCAACTGCCCCTGGTAATGGGGGTTCTTGGTGAAGACGGCCTTGACGAGTTCGTCGTTCTTGACCTCGGCATCGAGCGTGTACGGGCCGGAGCCGTCGACGTCGAAACCGTCGCGCAGCTTGTCCTTGTCGTAGTCGGCGGGGTTGATGATGCCCGCGACCGGGGTGGACAGCTTGAACGGGAACGTGGCGTCGGCGCTCTTGAGGTGGAAGATGACCTCGCGGTCGCCCTGGGTCTCGACGGTGTCGATAGTGGACAGCAGGGCGAACACACCGCTGTCGGCCTGGATCCGCAGGGCCCGGTCGATGGAGAACTTCACGTCGGAGGCCTTGACGGCGTCGCCGTCGGAGAACTTGAGGTCCTTGCGCAGGGTGCAGGCGTAGCGCTCGTTGCCGCTGTCCGTGAACGCGCACTTCTCGGCGGCCTCGGGCACCGGCTCGCCGTCGCCGCGCGGCTGGACCATGAGGGTCTGCACGGTCTGACGCAGGATGTTCCAGGTGCCGACGTCGTAGGCGTAGGCCGGGTCGATCGGCGCGGGGGCGTCTTTCGTGGCGGTGAACCGGTCCGTGGTGCCGACGACGATCGCGCCGCTGCTGCTGCCCGCGCCGTCGACTCCGCCGCAGGCGGCGAGCACCGGAGCGAGCAGGCCGACCACGGTCGGCAGCACCAAAGTCTTGCGGTTCATGCTCGGGTTCTCCAGGCTGTCGATCCCAGGGGACCCGGCGGGCGTGGGGTGGTGCGCGCGGGTGAGGGATTGTGTCGATGTTCTCCCAACGAGGTTAGTCCGGACCGCGGAGACGCCCGCATGCAGCCGGAGTTGGCGACTCATCACGCTGCGAAACCGGGTGTGGACGCACCGAAAAACCGACAGCGGAAGGATTCCGCGCAGGCTGTCCCCAATCAGGACACAAGGGTGCGCCGGGAGTCCCCGAACGAGGTGCGTGTACACGGCACTTGCCCGCTGTCGAGCCCCGGCCGCGTGGCGAAACTCACACATTCGAAGCGCAAGAGCGCGTTCGTGAATTCCGTCGCCGACGGAGATCGACAGAGGGTCGAAATTCTCAATTGATGAGCTGCCCGTTCATCCGCGCGCATTCCCGCATTCGATCGGGCACACTCGGTAAACGGGTCAGCCTATTTCCGTCATCGGTCGTTCCTCATCAGGCCGTGCAGAAAGGGCAGGTCGACTTCTTCCAGCGAGGTCACGATCGTGCGGCGCGCGCCGGGGGCGATGGGGGCTACCGACGGTACGGCCACGACATGGCAGCCGGCGGCCTCCGCGGCCGCCACCCCGGTCGCCGTGTCCTCGACGACGGCGCATCTCACCGGGTCGACGCCGAGTCCGGCGGCCGCGATGAGGTAGGGGTCGGGGTACGGCTTCGTACGCTCCACCTCGTCGCCCGCGATGCTCAGGGCGAAGTGCTGCGGGCCCAGCGAGGCCAGGACACGGTCGATGATCCGGCGGTGCGAGGCGGAGACGAGGGCCGTCGGGATCTCGTGCGCGGAGAGTTCGGCGAGGAGGCGGGCGGCACCGGGCATCAGGGGCAGGGAGCGGCCGATACGGTCCTCGAACCCGTCGTTGAGCAGTACCGAGAGTTCGGCGAAGCTGATGTCGGCACCGGTGGCCTCGATGAGGAATCCGGCGCTGCGGGTCATCGGGCCCCCGACCACGACATGCCGCCAGGACTCGTCGAGGATGTGGCCGAGGCCGGCGAAGATCTCCACCTCGACGTCCCACCAGAAGCCCTCGGTGTCCACCAGGGTGCCGTCCATGTCGAGGAGGACGGCCTGCAGTGCTGAGCCTTCGGCCGTACGGGTTCCGAGCGCGGGGACCGTGCTGGTCATCCTGGCGCACCTCCTTGAGGGACGATCAGGCCGGT
>NZ_AEJB01000490.1 GCF_000331005.1 Streptomyces turgidiscabies Car8 | reverse complement strand
CCACGTCGTCGGCGGTCACGGTCATCAGGGGCGTGTGCTCGTTCGACATCAGGACACTGCCCGTGGTGAGGAAGACGCCGCCCTGGGCGTGGATCGTGTCGGGTGCGCTGTAGCGCATGGCCGTGTCGTGGGCGTCGTACACGAGGAAGTCGACGGCCTGGTTGCCGTGCAGGTCGGTGATGGTCAGCGTCCCGCCGGCCCGGACGACGGACGACCAGGCGGCGCGGGCGGGAACGATGGCTTTCCGGACGGTCGGCGTGCTCATGCGAGCCCCCTCGCGGCAAGGAATTCGGCGGTGTTCAGGAACGCGCGGCGACCTTCGGGCGTGGCCTCCCACAGGGGGTCGCCGGGGCGGGTCGCCTCGGCGCGCCAGGCCAGCACCTCCAGCGGGGTGCTGACGTAGTCGTCGCGCGGGTCGGCGGGGTGCGGGACGTTCGCGATCAGCACCGTGACGTCCTGCTCGGCGCGCAGCGTCACACTGCCGCCCGGTCCGGCCGAGCCGGTGAAGTCGAGGGAGCCGTCCTCGCGTACCTCCACGCCCTGGAAGAACGAGAGCGAGGGCGGCAGATCGCGCGGCTCGAGGCCGTTCTTGGCGGCGGCCAGCTTGAACAGTTCACGGCCGGCCGGGGAGGGCGACTGCGGGGTGCCGTCGCCGTACCGGTTCGTGTTGCGTACGAGGGTCGAGGTGCCGCACAGCGCGTCGTGGCGCCCGGAGGTGTCGGCGACCAGCGAGGCGAGGACACGGCCCTGGTCGGACAGGAGCAGCTGCCCCTCGCCGAGGTAGGCGTTCCACTGGACCTTGACCGTGTCGGCGACGTTGAGGCGCTCCCAGGGCCGGTCCGCGACGAAGAGCAGCAGATGGGCGCAGGCGTCCCCGCGCAGGTCGGTCAGGCGCAGCTCGGTGCCGCGAGCCAGGACCCGGTGCGTGTAGTTGCCGCCCGCCAGTGTCTCGGCCCACACCAGATGGCCCGCCGCGCAGGGCGGCGCGGGCCAGTCGGCGGCCGGGACGACGGGCATGGCCTCCGCCTGGGCGCCCTCCTGGGCGCGGGCGTGATCGCGGGCTCCGTACGTGGTCGATGTCCCCATCGAGGGTCCTCCGGCTCCGAAGTCGTACTGCTTCTCGTGGTGCTCGTGCTGTCTGTCCTGCTGTGCCGCTCTGTCCTGCCGATTGAATTTCTGTCGCCCGACAGAAATTAGGCGGGCGTCGAGACGCCGGCGTTGCCCGTGTGTTGCCACCCGGTTACCGATCGCTCACGGAGATCATCCGGCCGGGGGGTGTGCGAGGATCGAACGCATGGGAACGACGGGCGGGCCGGGCGGACGGCGGGTCGGCAGACCGCGGGCCGCGCAGCGGCCGGACAGTGGGCTCGCCCCGCGGGCCGAACTGCTCACCGCCGCCGCCGAGTTGTTCACCACCCGCGGCTACGCGGCCACCACCACCCGGACCATCGCCGAGCGGGCGGGGATGCGCCAGGCGTCCATGTACCACTACGTCTCCGGCAAGGAGGAGCTGCTCGCCGAGCTCCTGGAGTCCACCGTCACGCCCTCGTTGACGTACGCCCGTGGGCTGCTGGCCGACGACGCCACCCCGGCCGAGGGCCGGTTGTGGGAGCTGTGCCGCACCGACGTCGAACTGCTCTGCGGGGGCGCGTACAACCTCGGCGGTCTCTACCTGCTTCCCGAGGTGCGTGCCGAACGCTTCGCCGGTTTCCATGCCGTTCGAGCCGAACTCAAGGACGCCTACCGGCAGTTGCTCGCCGCGACGGCCGCCGGTGGCGTGCTCGCCAAGGGTGAGCTGGAACTGCGGACGGATCTGCTCTTCGGGCTCATCGAGGGCGTCATCCTCGTGCACCGCTCCGGCCCCGAGCGGCCGGTCTCCGTCTTCGCGGAAGCCGCGGCGGACGCGGCGCTGCGCGTCGCCGGTATCTGAGGGCAGAGGCGGTCCGGGGCCTTCCGGAGGCCCGCGTTCACCCGTCACGGTGAGTGGTTTTCGTACGCCCGTACGTCGTTACACACTGTGTGTGATTGCATCCACAGCGTGCAAATGAGCCGAGGGTACTCCACTCGCAAGGGGCATTTCAGAGGCTTGCCGAATATGACACGGCGTTGATCCGGTCGGACTAAGCTCGCCCGCAGCGCACCGAGTTGAGATGTATTCGTGCGCTTGTTCCCAAAAATACCGAAGATCCGGACAGTTCCCAGACGTACCCCACAGCAAGCTCCCCCAACCCCAGCCGATTTTTCTCAGAGGGCATACATGGTGAGTGTTCAATCGCCTCCCGGTGGCCGTGAACTTCCCTACGCGCGCGTGCTGTTGCTGCCTGCCATAGCAATGGCCGGTGCGACCGGAGCCGCCGCCGCCCTGGTGACGGGGCCGGTCCGCGCCGCCGTCGGCTGGTGCGGAGCCATCGCCACGGTTCTGGTCGTCGCGGTCGCCGCCGAAGTGGTCCGTCGTGGCCGTACCGTCCGCAGTCTGCGGGCCGAGCACACCCGTCACACCGCGTATCTGGAGCGGCGCATCGCCGCCCACGACGAGGAGTTCACCCGCTTCGGCACGGAAGTCCTGCCGTACGCGCTTCATCTGCTGCGCGGCGCCGGTTCACCCTCAGGGGTGATTCGCGAACTGCGTGGACCCGACTCTCCGTACCGCGAACTCCCGGTTCCGCAGCGCAAACTGCTGGAGCGGGTCCTGGAGATCATCGATCGCGAGGAGTCCATGCGGGACGGCGCGCAGCGCGCGTTCGTCAGCATCGCCCGGCGCGTTCAGGCGATCGTCCACCAGCAGGCCAACGAACTCCGGGAGATGGAGGAGGACCACGGCCGCAACCCCGAGGTCTTCGACGACCTCCTGCGCATCGACCACGGCACCGCGCTGATCGGCCGACTCGCCGACTCCATCTCCGTGCTCGGCGGCGGCAGGCCCGGACGCCAGTGGCCGCAGCCCGTCGCGCTGTACAGCGTGCTGCGCGGCGCGATGTCCCGGATCCTGGAGTACCGCCGTATCGACGTGAGTTCCATCGCGAAGGTCAACGTCGACGGCAACTCCGTCGAACCGCTCATCCACGCCGCGGCCGAACTCCTCGACAACGCCACGCGCTACTCGCCGCCCCACACCAAGGTGCACGTCACCGCGACCGAGGTGCAGACCGGCATCGCCATCGAGATCGAGGACGCCGGGGTCAGCCTCAGCGAGGAGTCCCGCAAGCGCGCCGAGGTCATGATCGCCCGCGCCCAGGCCGGCTTCGACCTCAACGACCTCGGTGAGTCCCCGCGCCTCGGCCTGGCGGTCGTAGGGCGCCTCTGCGAGTCGTACAAGATGCAGATCTCGCTGAGGCAGTCCGCGTACGGCGGTGTCCGTGCCGTGCTGGTCGTGCCGTCCGACATGCTCACCAGCGACCCCGCGCCCGGACTCGCCCACGGCATCGGCGCCACCGCCGCGCCCAAGATCGAACTCGGTGCGCTGGAAGGCCCCAAGCGCCCGCCCAAGAAGCGCCGCCCCACGACGGGCCCGCGGATCCCGGCGTCGGTCTCCATGGAGGACGACATCCCGGAGGTGACCGAGTGGACCGAGAACGGTCTGCCGCAGCGCCGCAGCCGGGTCAAGACCCCGCTCAGCGAGCGGTACGCCCGGTCCAGGGCGTCCGAGGCCGAGCTGGAGGCCGACCCCGAGCTCCGGAAGCTGTGGGAGCCCGAGTCGCAGAAGAAGAAAAAGGAAGACGAGCCCCTGCCCGGCCTGTGGGTCGAGGCGTTCATGGAGGGCCTCAAGGGCGACCCGGACCCCACGGCCTTCACCAGGAACCCCGACGACCCGTCGATGTTCTCCGACCACCCGGACGACGCGGCCGACTTCACCGCGTTCCCGGCCGCCGGCCCCACGGCCCTCGGCGGTCACCCGGACGACCATGCGGTCTTCGGCGGCCACCGGGAAGACCCGACCGCCGCCAGTGCGACCAACCAGCAGCCGGCCCACGCTGAGGCCGACGACGAGGGGGACCTCAAGTGATCTCGCAGCGAGCCAACTTCGACTGGATGCTCAAGGAGCTCGCCGACGGCGTACCCGGTATCCAGCAGATCGTGGTGCTCTCCGCCGACGGCCTGCGCATCGCGCGCTACGGCGGTGACCCCGACGCCGCCGACCGTGTCGCCGCCGCCTGTGCGGGGCTGCAGAGCCTCGCCGGCGCCGTCGCGCACGAGATCCCGGACAGTGACGGCACGATGCGCATGGTCATCATCGAGGTCACCGGCGGCTACTTCTACCTGATGGCCGCCGGCCCCAACGCCTACCTCGCGGTCCTCGCCAACGTGATCGCCGAACCCGGCAACATGAGCAACCACATGCGCGACCTCGTCGTCCGCATCGGCGCTCACCTCACCAGTCCGCCCCGGCGGAACGGGCAGACCGTATGACTCCTCCGCAGCGCCGACGGCGCTACCCCGTCAAGCAGGAACCTCCGCCGGAGCTGCTCCACCAGAGCACGGCCGCCACGGAGGGCGCAGCAGACCAAGAGGGCGCGGCGGGCAAGGAGGGGGAGGCCAAGGAGGGGCAGCGCAAGAACCCCGAACGGCTCTATGTGCTCACCGGCGCGGCCCCGGGCGGCGAGCGCGCCTCCCTCGACCTCGTCACGTTAATCGTGGCGTGCGCCGAGCCCCCGCCCGCCGCCCCACCGGAGCAGTCGGCGCTGCTCCGCCTCTGCAAGGCCCCTCTGTCCGTGGCCGAGCTCTCGGCATACCTCAACCTGCCGTTCAGCGTGGTGACCGTCCTGCTCACCGAGCTGCTGACGGCCGAACTGGTCCAGGCGCGCTACCCGCTCATCCGCGAGTCTCTCGCCGACCGTTCCCTCCTCGAAGCGGTGATGCATGGACTTCAAAAGCTCTGACACCATCCCCGGCCCACGGACCGAGGACCGCCTGCCGTCAAGCACCCAGGCCGCGGTGAAGATCGTGATCGTGGGCGGATTCGGCGTCGGCAAGACGACCATGGTCGGCTCGGTGAGCGAGATCAGGCCGCTGACCACCGAAGAGACCATGACGCAGGCCGGCATCGGCGTCGACGACAACTACGGCTCCGATTCCAAGACGGCCACCACCGTGGCCATGGACTTCGGCCGCATCAGCATCACCGACCAACTGGTGCTGTACCTGTTCGGCACCCCCGGCCAGGAACGCTTCTGGTTCCTCTGGAACGGCCTGTTCGAAGGCGCCCTCGGCGCGGTCGTCCTGATCGACACCCGGCGCCTGGAAGTGAGCTTCGACGTCATAGGGCGCCTCGAGGAACGGGGCGTGCCCTTCGTCATCGCCGTCAACTCCTTCCCGGACGCGCCCCGTTACCCGGTCGAGGACCTGCGCTCGGCCCTCGACCTGGCCCCGGAGATCCCCATCGTCGAGTGCGACGCACGCAGGCGGGCCTCCAGCCGGGACACGCTCATGACGCTGATGCGCTTTCTGCACTCCCTGGAGATGACGAAGGCGTCCGTCTGAGCGCGGCCACCGGCAACCCAGCACACCACCAACTCTTCTGACACCGGATCCACTTCAGTTTCGGAGCGATCACCGTGACGCCTGACCCCCACTCCCTGACCGGCACGGCCGACACCGACACCAGCCCACCCCCCGGCTGCCCCGCCCACGGCATGGGCACCGGCCCGGGCGGACTGCGCCGGCTGTACGGCCCCGAGGCCGAGGACCTGGGAGCCGTGTACGAAAAACTCCGCGCCGAGCACGGCCCGGTGGCCCCCGCGCTGCTCCATGACGATGTGCCGATCTGGGTGGTCCTGGGGCATGGCGAGAACATGCACATGGTGCGGAGTCCTTCGCAGTACTGCAAGGACAGCCGGCTGTGGACGCCCATGCAGGACGGCACGGTCAAGCCCGACCACCCGCTCATGCCGCACTTCGCACGGCAGCCCATCTGCTGCCACACCGAGGGCGACGAGCACCTGCGGCTGCGCGGCGCGGTCACCGGCGCCATGTCGACCATCGACAACCGAGGCATCCGCCGCTACATCAACCGCGCGACCCAGCACCTCGTCAACAAGTTCTGTGCGGAGGGCAGCGCCGACCTGGTCAGCCAGTTCGCCGAGCATCTGCCGATGGCGGTGATGTGCGAGATCCTCGGCATGCCCGAGGAGTACGGCGACCGGATCGTGCAGGCCGCCCGCGACATGCTCAAGGGCACCGAGACCGCGATCGCCAGCAATCAGTACGTCATGGACGCCCTGATGCGGCTCACCGCTCGCCGCCGGGCCGAGCCCGAGGACGACTTCACCAGCCACCTCATCAACCACCCGGCGGGGCTCGACGACGAGGAGATCGGCCAGCACCTGCGTGTCGTCCTGATCGTCGCGTACGAGAGCACGACCAACCTGCTCGCCAACGTTCTCCGGGAGGTGCTCACCAACCCGGGGTTCCGTGCCCGGCTCAACGGCGGCCAGATGACGGTGCCCGAAGCGGTCGAGCAGTCCCTGTGGGACGAGCCGCCGTTCAGCACGGTCTTCGCCTACATCGCCAAGCAGGAGACCGAGCTGGGCGGTCAGCGCATCCGCAAGGGCGACGGGCTTCTCCTGGGCATCGCACCGGGCAACGTCGACCCGAGGGTCCGCCCCGATCTCGAAGCCAACATGCAGGGCAACCGCTCCCATCTCGCGTTCAGCGGCGGCCCCCACGAGTGCCCGGGCCAGGACATCGGGCGCGCCATCGCCGACGTCGGCGTCGACGCGCTGCTGACCCGCGTTCCCGACATCCAACTCGCCTGTGATGAGGACGAGTTGCGCTGGCGTTCGTCTGTCGCCAATCGACACCTGGTGGAACTGCCGGTGAAGTTCGCGCCGAGGTCTCCGCAGGAGGTCATGGAGAACCCCGGCGTCAGGCCGGTGCCGCCACAGCGCCCGAACAACTGGGAGGTCGGCACGGAGCAGCCGCGGCCCAAGGCGCCGGAGCCGGCCGTCCCGGCCGGCGAGCCCACATCGGCGCCGACGGCGGCACCCGAACCGGCGCGCCGACCGGGCGTGTTCCGGCGCCTTCTGCGCTGGTGGCGCGGCGACTGAGCCCATCGGACCCCGGGACTACCCGGCCCACTCCTGGTACGACGGCCAGGCCCGCAGCATCCGCGGGCTGACGAACCGGTGCTCGCGACCCGTGACCGGATCGGTGAACTCAAGGACTCGCGCCAGCAGTTGCAGCGGACGGCGGAAGTCAC
>NZ_AEJB01000489.1 GCF_000331005.1 Streptomyces turgidiscabies Car8 | reverse complement strand
GTCCGCGGCGGGCCGCAGCGGGAACGGGTCCACGAGCGTCTCGTCGATCACGTGCGGCGGCGGAACCGGCGGCGTCGGCATGACCGCTGCCTCCGAGTGCCCTCCGCAGCCGTACGCCAGGGACACCACACGCCCGTCCGCCGGAGCGAACTCGTTCGTACACACGCCGAACGCCTGTCCGAGTGACCCTCCGATCGCCACCAGGAACCCGCAGCTCACGCACGTCGCCGGCGCGGCCTGCGCCATGGGCGTCGTGGGACCGTAGGCGTCCTCCCAGCGGTCGGCGGCGGTGTGGAGGCCGTACCGGGACAGCACACGCGCCCGGCGCATGCCCAGTTCCTCGGCCACCGCCGCGATCGACCCGCGGGCCGGCACCACCGTGAAGCCGGCCGGCGAACCCGGGGTGATGTCCGCGTCCTCGGCGTCCGCCAGATCCGCGGCCAGCTCCACCGAAGCCGAGGCCGAAGCCGCCCTCGCCGCCAGCACGGAGTTCGGCAGGGGCTCGTCCTCGCCCGAGTAACCCGGCTCCAGACGCAGGTCCTCCGCGTCCGTGGGGAGCAGATCCCCGGGACCCATGTCCCCGGGGCGCAGACGCTCGCTCCAGGGCACCCATTCCGGGGCCTGGAGGGCGTCGGGGCCGGGGAGGAGCACCACCTCGTCCAGGGTGACCAGTTTGGCCCGGGACGCCCGGGCGACCGTCACCGCCCAGCGCCAGCCCCGGTAGCCGAACTCCTTGCACTCGAAGAAGTGCGTGACGACCCGGTCCCCTTCTGACACGAGGCCCGAGTGTTCACCCACCACGCCTGGCGCCGCCGCCTCCTCCGCCGCGGAAAGGGCGAGGTCGACGGCCTCGGCGCACAGGCGGTCAGGGGTGCGGCTTCGCGTTGTCGCTGCGCTCACAGGTATCGCTTCTCTCCTACGCCGTCTCACGAGTGCGCCCGTCCCGACGGGGTGCGAACGGTTGCGAACGGAGCGGACCAGAGGGCCGCGTCAACGTTCGCGCCCGATCACGCTCGGGCGCACCTACGTCATCCATTCTGCGGGATGGCCGAGAGGCGCGCGGCCGAGAACAACCGCCACTGCGCGCTACGCACGCTACCTTCTCCAGCGCCCGGGGCCCACACCGACGGGACGGTTCGTGGCGACCGACATCCAACCGTGGCAACTCCGGCCCCCCTTTTCCTCGCCTCTCACCCCACTCTTCCCACCCCCGGATGGCCGGAAAACACCCCACCGAAACCGTCCGAGAGACCCCTGAGGAACCCCTGCGGGACCCCTGGGAGACCTCCGAAAAACCCCTGAGGGACCCTCACTCGCATCCCACTCGGACCCATACGCGCGGTAACCGCACTAGTTACGCCCTTCTCGGGGCACTATGGCGAGGTGGCAACCGAGAGGTCGCCCCACGGCGCCACCGGGACCGGTGGGGCCGAGGGGAACAACCGGAGCGGCGCCGGCACCAAGAGCGGCCGGCACGGCGTACGGGGCCGGATGAACGGGTCCGTACGTGCGGTCGGCCGTGCCCTGCACTTCCCGGTGACCGGTACGGCCCGGGGCATCCGCAAGGCCACCCACGCGCACGGCGCCGGGGAGTCCGGGCTCGGCAAACTCATCGAACTGCACGCGGTGAACGGCGCCGGTGACGTCATGATCACCATCGCCCTCGCCTCCACCGTCTTCTTCTCCGTCCCCACCGACGAGGCACGCGGGCGCGTGGCCATCTATCTCGGCATCACCATGGCGCCCTTCACCCTCCTCGCCCCCGTGATCGGCCCCCTCCTCGACCGTCTGCCGCACGGCCGCCGTGCCGCGATGGCCGGCTCGATGCTCGCCCGCGCCCTCCTCGCCCTGCTCCTCGCGGGCGCGGTCGCCACCGGGAGCATCGAGCTGTACCCGGCCGCGCTGGGCGTCCTGGTCGCCTCCAAGGCGTACGGCGTGGTCCGCAGCGCCGTCGTACCCCGTCTCCTGCCACCCCGCTTCTCCCTGGTCAAGGCCAATTCGCGGGTCACGCTGAGCGGGCTGCTCGCCACCGGTGTGGCCGCGCCCATCGGCGGCGGGCTCCAGGCCCTCGGCCCACGCTGGCCGCTCTACGGCGCCTTCGTGATCTTCATCGCGGGTACGTTCCTGTCCTTCTCCCTGCCGCCCAAGGTGGACTCCGCCAAGGGGGAGGACACCGCCCTGCTGGCTGCCGACGCGGAGCACCTGCACGGCCCGCACCGCCCCGAGACCCTCCGCCGCCCGGGCCTGCGCACGGTCGGTACGGCGGTCACCCACGCCCTGGGGGCCAACGCCGCCCTGCGCTGTCTGTCGGGCTTCCTCACCTTCTTCCTCGCCTTCCTGCTCCGCGAGCATCCGCTGACCGGCGAGAGCGCCGCGTGGTCGCTGGGCATGGTCGCCGTCGCGGCGGGCGCGGGCAACGCGCTCGGTACGGCGGTCGGGGCGGCCGTGAAGCAGCGCGCGCCGGAGCTGATCATCGTGACGGTCGTCGCCGTGGTCCTCGGCGCGTCGGTCGTCGCCGCGGTCTTCTTCGGCGCGGCCCTGGTCGCCTGCCTCGCGGCGGTCGCCGGGTTCTGCCAGGCGCTCGCCAAGCTGTCCCTGGACGCGCTGATCCAGCGGGACGTCCCCGAACTCGTCCGCTCCTCCGCGTTCGCCCGCTCGGAGACGCTGCTCCAGATGGCGTGGGTGCTCGGCGGCGCCATCGGTATCGCGCTGCCCCTGGTCGGCGAGCTGGGCCTCGCGGTGGCCGCCGCGATCGTCGCCGTAGGCTGGCTGACCACGGTCAAGGGCCTGATCGGCTCCGCCCGCCACGGGGGCCGCGCCCACCCCCGCGTCGCCTGAGGGCCGCCATCGGGTCCTACCGGGCCCGGCACGCCGTACCCACGTGACAAGCGTGCCGCGGGTGCCCGATAGCCTTCGGCCATGACCTCGTTGCGTTCCGCTTCCACTGCGCGCCGCCGCCGCGCTGTTGCCGCCGTCGGCGCCGTTGGTGCCGGACTGCTCGTCCTGTCCGCCTGCGACAAGCCGACGCCGATCTCCACGATCACCGTCGGCCGTGCCTCGGTGAACTCGGAGGCCTCCTGCTACGACGACGGCAAGGAGCTGAAGACCGCCGACGTGGCCAAGTGCCTCAAGGACACGGACATCAAGAGCATCACGGTCGACCCGGACGAGACCGTGCGCTTCGGCGTCGACCCGGAGATCGCCGACAAGGGCTGGACGATCCTCATGAACGGCCAGCCGCTGACGGACTCCAGCACCAAGACGTACCGCACGATCCCGGGCAGCGTGTTCTTCAACGCCCAGTACGGCGCCCAGGGCAACTCGACGCTCGTCTCCATCAAGGAGGGCGAGAAAGAGGTCAACGGCCTGTGGTCGTTCAAGCTGAAGAAGGACTCCTGACGATTCCGACGCCGTCAGGGGTACGAGTACGAGTCCTCGTAGCCACCGCGGTCCCCGTCGAACGGGACGCGGTGGCACAGGCGTTCCCGTCCGGTGACGGGCCGGTCGACGTCATCGCCGCGGGAGTCGGTCCCGCCGCCTCCGCCGCGTCCGTCGCGACGGCCCTCACCACCGCCGCCCTCCGCGGCACCCCGTACGGCCTGGTCGTCTCGGCGGGCATCGCCGGCGGCTTCCAGCCCCAGGCGCCGGTCGGCTCGCTGGTCGTCGCCGACGAGATCACCGTCGCGGACCTGGGCGCCGAGACCGCGGACGGCTTCGTTCCGGTCACCGCGCTGGGCTTCGGAGCCGTCACCCACCGTCCGCCGGAAACACTCGTACGAGATGTCACGGCCGTGACGGGCGCCCGCGCCGGCGCCGTCCTGACCGTCTCCACCGTCACCGGCAGCGCCGAACGAGCCGCCGAACTGCGCGCCCGGCACCCCGGCGCGCTGGCCGAGGCGATGGAGGGCTTCGGGGTCGCCGAGGCCGCCGCCGCGCACGGTGTGCCGGTGCTGGAGATCCGGGCCGTCTCCAACCCCGTCGGGCCCCGCGACCGCACCGCCTGGCGCATCGGCGACGCCCTCACGGCCCTGACGGATGCCTTCGGGAAGCTCGCGCCGGTACTGGAGAGTTGGAACCATCATGAGCACCCGCATGAAACCTGAGAAGCCCGAGAAACTGCGGATCGCGTACTCGCCCTGCCCGAACGACACCTTCGTCTTCGACGCCTGGGCCCATGGCCGGGTGCCGGGCGCGCCCGCGCTCGACGTGACCTTCGCGGACATCGACATCACCAACGGTATGGCCGAACGCGGCGAGTTCGACGTACTGAAGGTGTCGTACGCCGTCCTGCCGTACGTCCTCGACGACTACGCGCTGCTGCCCTGCGGGGGTGCGCTGGGCCGGGGCTGCGGCCCGCTGGTGCTCACGCGGGAGGCGGGGGCCGACCTGACGGGACGTACGGTCGCGGTGCCGAGCGAGCGGTCGACGGCGTATCTGCTGTTCCGGCTCTGGGCTGCGGAAACCGTCCCCGGCGGGGTCGGGGAGGTCGTCGTGATGCCGTTCCACGAGATCATGCCCGCCGTACGGGACGGGAAGGTCGACGCCGGGCTGGTCATCCACGAGGCGCGCTTCACGTACCGGAACTACGGGCTGCACAAGCTCGCGGACATGGGTGAGCACTGGGAGACGACGACCGGGCTGCCGATCCCGCTCGGCGCGATCATCGCCAAGCGGTCGCTGGGGCCGGAGACGCTGCGGCTCCTCGCCCAGGCCGCCCGGACCTCCGTACAGGCCGCCTGGGACGACCCGGAGGCCTCCAGGGCCTATGTCCTGGAGCACGCGCAGGAGATGGACCCGAAAGTCGCCGACCAGCACATCGGGCTGTACGTCAACGAGTTCACCGCCGACCTCGGTGAGGACGGCTATGCGGCGGTCAGGGGTCTGCTGACCCGTGCGGCGGCCGAGGGGCTGGTGCCACCCCTCGGCCCGAACGCACTCGATTTCCCCTAGAAATCCACGGAAATCCCCGAAAATCCACGGAAGAACCCAGTGCTGTCCTACACGTCGAGCTGGTCGGCGACCGCCCGCAGCAGGCCCGCGATCTTCGCGCCGGAGGTCTTCTCGGGGTAACGGCCCCTTTCCAGCATCGGGGTGATGTTCTCCAGGACGGTCGTCAGGTCCTGGACAATGGAGGCCAGTTCGTCGGGCTTCTTGCGCTGCGCCGCCGCGACGGACGGGGTCGGGTCCAGGATCACGACGGAGAGTGCCTGGTCACCGCGTTGCCCGGCGACAACTCCGAACTCCACGCGCTGGCCCGGCTTGAGGGAATCGACTCCGGCGGGCAGGACCGAGGAATGGACGAAGACGTCACCGCCGTCGTCGCGGGAGAGAAAGCCGAAGCCCTTCTCACTGTTGAACCACTTGACCTTGCCGGTGGGCACGTCTGTTCCTCGTCCTCATACTCGTCGGAAAATTGCTTCGGACTGCTTGAAGATGCTGCGAACTGCTGAGATCTGCCACGAACTACTGGTGGGAAAACGGGTCTTGACAGCACTCCGGCGGGTCGCTGGACCCGCCGGTACCAAGGCTAATGGTCGACAGGCGGGTGACAAGACGTCGCCGGGTTGTTCCTTCGGGCAGGGAACTACCCTGGTCGAGTGCGTGACAAAACCCAAACGAATTCCGCCGCGGCCGGAGATCGGCTGATCCGTGTCGGTGCCATCGTCTTCTTCGTCGGTGCGGTGGCCACTTTGGTCACCGTGGCCCCATTTCTCCTCGGTACGACGCCATTCCCGACGTTCATGTTCGGCTTGAGCATGCTCATGGGCGTCGGCTTCCTCGTCGCGGGCGCCGGGGTGCTGCGGTCGGTGGCCGAGGGCCGGCGTCAGGCGCGGGCGGCCGTCGCGTCCGAACAGCCGGGGTAGGCGGCCAGCCAGGCCGGGAAGTGGGTGAGGTCGTCGAGGACGACGTCCGCGCCCGCCGCGCGCAGCTCAGCGGCGTCGCAGGGCCCGGTGGGCACGGCCACGGAGAGGGCACCGGCGGTCCGGGCGCCGCGTACGTCTCCGACGTGGTCGCCGACGTACACGCTCGCGCCCTGCTCGCGCAGCGCCACCGCCTTCTGCTCGGCCCACAGGTTTCCGATGACCGCGTCGGGCTCTATGCCGAGGTGTTCGAGGTGCAGCTTGGCGTTCGGCTCGTACTTGGCGGTGACGACGATCGCCCGCCCGCCCAACTCCCGCACGGCCGCGATGGCCTCGGAGGCGCCGGTCATCGCGGGGGTCGCGGTGATGGCGATGGCCGGATACATCGACCGGTAGAGATCGCTCATGGCGGCGACGCGATCGGCCGGAAACCACTGCACCAGCTCGTCCGCGAGGGGCGGCCCGAGCCGGGTGACGGCCAGGTCGGCATCGATGAACGTGCCGGTCCGCTCGGCAAGCGCCAGATAGCAGGCGTGGATACCGGGACGGGAGTCGATGAGGGTCATGTCGAGGTCGAAGCCGACGGTGAGTGTCATATGCACCATTGTGCGGGAGGGGCGCGGGACGCCGGGTACGGGGAGCGAGCGCGGGTGCGGGGATGAGGCTCGGGTACGGGGAGCGAATGCGGGGATAGGGCTGGGGTGCAGCGAGCGGGCTCGGGTGCAGGCGCGGGTACGGGGCGCGGGTACGGGGGCAGGGAGCGGGCTCGGGTGCAGGCGCGGGTACGGGGGCGGGGAGCGGGTACGGGGGCGCGGGTACGGGTACGGGGGCGGGTGCAGGCACGGGTACGGGGGCAGGGAGCGGGCTCGGGTGCACGCGCGGGTACGGGGGCAGGGAGCGGGCTCGGGTGCACGCGCGGGTACGGGGGCAGGGAGCGGGCTCGGGTGCACGCGCGGGTACGGGGGCAGGGAGCGGGTACGGGGGCACGGGTACGGGGGCCGGGCGGGTGGTGGTCAGCTGGCGGGCTCGGGGAGCGGATGGGGCGCGGGCCGCAGGCTCGGGGCCCGGCACAGGGAGCGGTCGGGGGATGGTGCTCAGCGGGGGCGTTGGGAGCGCCAGACCAGGAACAGGGCGGAGGTGATCGCGGCGCCCTTCACCACCCACGGCCAGGTCTGGGAGAGGGCCTCGTTCATGTGGCCCTCGGCGATGGGGTCGCCCCAGCGGCCCTGGGTACGGCCCCACAGCCACCCGGCGCCTGCCGCGACCGCCGCGCCGGGCAGGTACACGACCGCCCACTTCGTCTCGGCCTGGGAGAGGCGGCGCGAGACGTAGGCGATGGCCCAGCCGACGAGCAGCGCGTAGACGTTGCCGAGGACGGCTCCCGCGACCAGCAGGCCGGCGGCGAGGAGGAGCAGCGGGTTGCTCCAGCTGCCGGAGGGGAGCGGAAGGCGCACCCGGCGGCGTCGGCGGGGCGTCTCCGCGACCTCGCCCTCGACACCCTCCGCACCCCCGGATTCGGGCGCCTCGGTCTCCACGGCCTCGTCCGCCGGTTTCGGCTTCTGCGGCCTGGGCGGCGGCTTCAGCAGGTCGGGGATCTCCACACCGCCGACGAACCCGGCCGGAAGGCTGTCCACATCCGTGAACGGCCCCCTGCGACCCGCCAACCACCAGTCCGCGTCCCCGAGTTCGTCCGTACCCGCGAGATGGGGCGGGGCGGGATCGCCGTCGGAGGGAAAGGGCGCGAACGCCTCCGTGACGTCCGCTCCTTTGCCGGTCTCCGCCGGACGCGGCCTCGGTACGAGGCGCCCGAACCCCCTGCCCTTGCCCTGCGGCTTTTCCCGGTCTCGGTCCCGGTCCCGGTCGCGCTGTACGGGTACGGAGGCACGCGGCGCCTCAGGGGCAACGGGTGCGGCGGGAGAACCGGAAGCACCGGTGCCCGCGTCGGCCACCACCTCGTCCGGGGTGCCGATGCGGTCGAGGATGCGGCGTACGGCAGTC
>NZ_AEJB01000488.1 GCF_000331005.1 Streptomyces turgidiscabies Car8 | reverse complement strand
ACCGATATGGCGTCACGGACCGGATACGGGGACGGCGGGATCGGCCGGATCGGCTCGCACGCCGTGCGAACAATTCGACCTCGACCGCCGGATTCCGGTACAAGCTGCGGTACGAGGCGGTCACGACCGGTGGCCGTCGCGCAGCGAAGGAGACGGTCATGGCCCCACCCATGTCCGCCGGCGACTTTCTGGACCGGCTCAGGGAAGAAGGCGTCGACGTCGTCGAAGTGGGCGACTGGGTCCACCACAACCGCAACCACAAGGGCCCCTGGGGACCGGTCCACGGCGTGATGATCCATCACACGGTCACCCGCGGCAGCGAGTACACGGTGGAACTCTGCCGCGACGGTTACGCGGAGCTGCCTGGCCCCCTGTGCCACGGCGTCATCACCAAGGACGGGCGCGTCCACCTGGTCGGTTACGGCAGGGCCAATCACGCGGGCCTGGGTGACGACGACGTGCTGCGCGCGGTGATCGCGGAGAAGGCGCTGCCGCCGGACAACGAGGCCAACACGGACGGGAACCGTCACTTCTACGGCTTCGAGTGCGAGAACCTCGGCGACGGCGAGGATCCCTGGCCGCCGGCCCAGCTCGACGCCGTCGAGAAGGTCGCCGCGGCACTGTGCCGTCACCACGGCTGGACGGAGCGGTCGGTCATCGGCCACCTCGAATGGCAGCCCGGCAAGATCGATCCCCGGGGCTTCGGCATGCAGTGGCTGAGGGAACGGGTGCGGGACCGGTTGAAGTAGGAGTTTCCCCACCCCAGCCGCCCCTGCCCGTCCCATCCATGGGGCTGCGCCCCCAGACCCCCACTACCGGCCCTGAACGGGCCTTGCCCTCGAACTCCCCCAGAGGGGGAGCCCCAACGGGCTGGCAGGGACAATGGTCCCGTGTCCTCGCCCAGTCCCCTCCAGGAACTCCCCGACCCGCGCTTCACGCAGCGCGGCCTCCGGCTGTTCCTCAAGCGCGACGATCTCATCCACCCGGATCTGATCGGCAACAAGTGGCGCAAGCTGGTCCCCAACCTGGAAGCCGCCGCCGGACGGCCGATCCTCACGTTCGGCGGCGCCTACTCCAACCATCTGCGCGCCACGGCCACCGCCGGCCGCATGCTGGGCCTGCCCACGGTCGGCGTGGTCCGAGGCCAGGAACTCGCCGGCCGCCCCCTCAACCCCTCACTGGCCCACTGCGTGGCCGACGGCATGCGTCTGCACTTCGTCGACAGATCGACCTACCGGCACAAGGCCGACCAGGACACCCTCGCCGGCATCCGCCGGGCGGCCGGCGCCGAGGACGCCTACGTCGTGCCGGAGGGCGGCAGCAACGCGCTCGCCGTACGCGGCTGCCGCGCGCTCGGCGAGGAACTGCGCGGCCACGCCGATGTCGTCGCGGTCGCCTGCGGCACCGGCGGCACCCTCGCCGGCCTCACCGCGGGTCTCGCTCCCGAGCAGCGGGCCCTCGGCTTCCCGGTCCTCAAGGGGGGCTTCCTTGACGCGGAGATACGGGCCCTCCAGGACCTCGCCTTCGGCGGGCCCCGCGGCTCGTGGACCCTCGACGACCGCTTCCACTTCGGCGGCTACGCCCGTACGCCCCCCGGACTGAACGCCTTCGCCGACGACTTCGATGCCCGCCACGGCGTCCCCGTGGAACGTCTCTATGTCGCCAAGATGCTGTACGGACTTGTCGCCCTCGCCGAGGAGGGCGCTTTCGCGAACGGGACCACCGTCGCGGCGGTGGTCACAGGGCGCCCGTTCCCCTGAACCGCCCTACTCCGCCTCGCGGAACGCGGCCGCCTCCTCCAGGTCCAGGCGTCGCAGCAGGGTCCGCAGCATCTCGTCGTCTATGTAGCGCCCGTCCCGCAGCCGAACGAACACCTCCCGCTCCGCGCTGATCATCTCGCGGGACAGCCGCCGGTACGTGTCGTCCACCGTCTCGCCGGTCACGGGGTTGACCGAGCCCAGCCGCTCCCAGACGGCGTTCTGGCGGCGTTCCAGCACCATGCGCAGCCGGTCGGCCAGCGGAGGCGGCAGCGCGTTGCGCTCGTCCTCCAGCAGGCCTTCCAGGCGCCCCTGTGCCGCCCTGGACGCCTGCGCCTGGGCGTTGGCCTCCGCGAGCGTCTCGGCCTGCGCGTCACGCCCCGGCACCTTCAGCAGCCGGATCAGCGGGGGCAGCGTCAGCCCCTGGACGACCAGCGTGCCGATGACCGTCGTGAAGGTCAGGAAGAGGATCAGGTTCCGCTCCGGGAACGCCTCGCCGCCCTCCACCGTGAGCGGGATCGAGAAGGCGATGGCCAGCGAGACGACCCCCCGCATCCCGGCCCAGGAGATGACGAACGCGCCCTTCCAGGTCGGATTCGGCTCCCGTTCCCGGATCCGCGCCGACAGCAGCCGGGGCACGAACGTCCCGGGGTACACCCAGGCGAACCGGGTGACGACGACCGCGAGGAAGACGGCGATCGCGTACCAGGCGGCATCGACACCCTCGTACGCCCCGAGCCCCTTCATGACGACGGGCAGTTGCAGGCCGATCAGGGCGAAGACAGCCGATTCGAGAACGAAGGCAACCATTTTCCAGACCGCCTCCTCCTGGAGACGGGTCGCGAAATCGACCTCCCACGCGCGATGTCCCAGATAGAGCGCGACGACCACCACGGCGAGGACCCCGGAGGCGTGCACCTCCTCGGCGACCGCGTACGCGGCGAACGGGATCAGCAGGGACATCGTGTTCTGCAGCAGCGCCTCCTTCAGGCACCTGCGCAGCCAGTGGATCGGCACCATCAGAAGCAGCCCGATGCCGACGCCGCCGACCGCCGCGAGCAGGAACTCGCCGATCCCGCCCGCCCAGGTCGCGCCCTCCCCCACGGCCGCCGCGAGGGCGACGCGGTAGGCGGTGATCGCGGTGGCGTCGTTCACCAGGGACTCGCCCTGGAGGATGGTGGTGACCCGCGACGGCAGCCCGACCCGGCGTGCGATCGCCGTGGCCGCGACGGCGTCCGGCGGTGCCACGACCGCGCCGAGCACCAGCGCGGCGGTGAGCGGCAGTCCGGGCACGATCAGATAAGCCGCCCAGCCGACGGCGAGCGTCGCGAAGAGCACGTACCCCACGGACAGCAGTGCCACGGGCCGCAGTTGCGCGCGCAGATCGAGGTAGGAGCTGTCGACGGCCGCCGTGTACAGCAGCGGGGGCAGCATCAGCGGCAGGACGACATGCGGGTCGAGCGCGTAGTCGGGCACCCCGGGGACGTACGCGAACAGCAGGCCGGCCGCGACCAGCAGCAGCGGGGGCGGGACAGGGGTCCGGCGGGCCGCGGCGGCAATGGCGGCGCTCCCCGCGACCAGCAGGAGCAGTGGCATCACATGCATCGGTTTCGGCCCACTCTCGTTCCGCCCACTCTTGTTCGCCCACATTGTTTTTCGTGCGCTTCGGCTTCCGCGCGGCTTTCCGCACAGCCGTCGTAACCTGGCAATCATGAAACAGTGCACGCATGCCGACGCGCTGCCCCTCCCGGAACCAGAGCCCAAGAGCGAGACCTGTCCGGAGTGCCTGGCGTCCGGCACCCACCCGGTGCAGTTGCGCCTGTGCCTGGAATGCGGCCATGTCGGCTGCTGCGACTCCTCGCCGAACCGCCACGCGACAGAACACCACAAGGAGACCGGGCACCCGGTGATGCGGACCTTCGAACCCGGCGAGAGCTGGCGCTGGTGCTTCGTCGACCACGTCCTCGTATGACGGCGCACAAGCCCCGAATCGCCGCACCCCCGGCCCCGCACCCGTGTGAGCAGGGGCATTGGTGACCGAGGGCGTACTCGTGTGACTCTGGATCCGGACGGTTCGACCGTCTGACGCCTGGGTACGTCAACCCGGCGCGCGCTCTTCCCAATTGGGCCCGCAGACCCCTAGCCACTGTGCGTATCCATAGGTTTACTATGAGTGACAGCAAGGGGCTGGGGTCCCGGGACAGGAAAGTCCGGAGCGCGGTAGCGTCACCGCTGAACCACGTATCGCGTTACCCCGGGGGGCGACCCTCGGCCCCCGAAAGAGCTTGTACCACCTTGGAGGTGAGGGTGTCCCAGTTCGCAGGCGAGCCCGCGACCCAGGACTTCGTGGAAGTCCGGCTGCCGGCCGCGGGTGCCTACCTGTCGGTGCTGCGTACGGCTACGGCCGGCCTCGCGGCCCGTTTGGACTTCACCCTCGACGAGATCGAGGACCTGCGCATCGCAGTGGACGAAGCCTGCGCGATCCTGCTTCAGCAGGCCGTGCCCGGCTCCGTACTCAGCTGTGTGTTCCGACTGATCGACGACTCCCTGGAGGTCACGGTCTCGGCCCCGACCACGGACGGTCACGCCCCCGCGCGCGACACCTTCGCCTGGACCGTCCTGTCGGCCCTGGCGGGCCAGGTCGACTCGACCGTCGCCGAGGACAAGACCGTGTCGATCAGTCTCCACAAGAAGCGCGGCGCGGGACCCGGGCCGGCGTGAGGAACGGGGACGGGCCGGTGCGGGACGAAGAGCGCGGCACACGGGAGCTGCCCGGGGCGGGCAGCGGCGGCCCGGACGGGCCGCGAGGCACGGCGGACGCCGTTTCCGGCACCGCCGGGATCTCCGGCATCCCCGAGCAGGCCCGGCCGCACCCGGAGGACAACCCCCCGGAGGCCGGCTTCACGGACGACGGGCAGCTGGATCGGGAAGGTGCCGTGCAGAGTGCGCCCCTGGAAGGGCCGAATGAGGTCTCCCCTGTCCCCGCCGACGCGCGGGCTCAGGGAAGGCCGACAGGCGGGACGATGAGCGAGCACGAACGAGACGACGCGCCAAGCGCACAGCCGGCGGTGCAGGTCACCCAGCACTCCCCGACGGACCGCAGCGGAGCGCGCGCCCTGTTCTACGAGCTGCGCGCGCTGGAGCACGGCAGTGCCGAGTACGCGGAGCTGCGCAACCGGCTGGTGCGTATGCATCTCCCGCTCGTCGAGCACCTCGCGCGCCGCTTCCGCAACCGCGGTGAGCCGCTGGACGACCTGACCCAGGTCGCGACCATCGGCCTGATCAAGTCGGTCGACCGCTTCGATCCGGACCGTGGAGTCGAGTTCTCGACGTACGCGACCCCGACGGTCGTCGGCGAGATCAAGCGGCACTTCCGTGACAAGGGCTGGGCGGTCCGCGTTCCGCGCAGGCTGCAGGAGCTGCGTCTCTCGCTCACCACGGCGACGGCGGAGCTCTCCCAGCTGCACGGCCGCTCCCCCACGGTCCATGAGCTGGCCGAGAAGCTGGGCATCTCGGAGGAGGAGGTCCTGGAGGGCCTGGAGTCGGCCAACGCCTACTCCACGCTGTCCCTGGACGTCCCCGACACGGACGACGAGTCGCCCGCGGTCGCGGACACCCTGGGTTCGTACGACGAGGCCTTGGAGGGCGTCGAGTACCGCGAGTCCCTCAAGCCGCTCCTCGAGGATCTCCCGCCGCGGGAGAAGCGGATCCTGCTGCTGCGTTTCTTCGGCAACATGACGCAGTCGCAGATCGCCCAGGAGGTCGGCATCTCCCAGATGCACGTCTCCCGGCTGCTGGCGCGGACGCTCGCCCAGCTGCGGGAGAGGCTGCTGGTGGAGGAGTAGACCCTCGGGTCACTCCGACGCGTTGCCGGGCCCCCGGATCCCGAGGGCCCGGGTCGTCTCCTGGTTCACCAGCAGCACGAGCGCGGTGACCGCCACCACCCCCAGCACGATCCCGCCCGGAATGGCCATGCTGTCGGCCCGGAGCAGGTTGTAGGCGACGGGCAGCGCCATGATCTGCGTGATGACGGCGGGCCCGCGGCTCCAGCTTCGCCGCCCCAGCAGCCCGCGCGCGGCGAGCAGCGGCAGCAGCGCGAGCACGATCAGCGTGACACCGCCGGTGACGGCCTGCTGCCGGTCGTCCGGATCGCCCGTCAGCCCCAGTACGAGGATGAAGGCCCCGCCGGTCACGAGGGCAAGCCCCTCCAGCGCGGCGAGCACGGCCGCCGCGGTCAGCCGCAGGGGCCGCGGCTCTTCGGCGGTTTCCGAGGTGGGGGTCTGCTCAGCGCTCACCCCCAAAGGGTAGCCGCGGGCTCCACAGCGCTCGGCCGGGCCCCGGATGGGCGGGGGAAGCGCCCGGCTCACCTCCGCTTTTCTTACTGAGCCCTAACCTGCCCTGGGCCGAGTACCACCCAGTAGGTACCCTGCTTCGCATGCGTGCACTTCTCGTGGTCAATCCGGCGGCTACCACCACAAGCGCACGTACGCGCGATGTGCTGACCCATGCTCTCGCGAGCGAGATGAAACTCGAGGCGGTCACCACCGAGTACCGGGGGCACGCGCGTGACCTCGCCCGGCAGGCGGCGGAGAGCAAGGACGTCGAGCTGGTCGTCGCCCTCGGTGGCGACGGGACGGTCAACGAGGTCGTGAACGGCCTGCTGCACAACGGGCCCGACCCGGACCGGCTGCCCCGCCTCGCCGTGGTCCCCGGCGGCTCCACGAACGTCTTCGCCCGCGCCCTCGGTCTGCCCAACGACGCCGTGGAGGCCACCGGCGTCCTGCTGGACGCCCTGCGCGAGGACCGGGAACGCACGGTGGGCCTCGGTGTCGCGAAAGGCACCCCGGGGACCGAGGACGAGTCGGTGCCGGAGCGCTGGTTCACGTTCTGTGCGGGCCTGGGATTCGACGCCGGTGTGATCGGGCGTGTGGAGCAACAGCGGGAACGCGGCCGGAAATCCACACATTCCCTTTACCTGCGGCAAGTTGTGCGGCAATTCCTGGGCGAGGCCAATCGCCGGCACGGCACGATCACACTGGAACAGCCGGGCGCCGACCCGGTGACGGATCTGGTGCTGTCCATAGTCTGCAACACGTCCCCTTGGACGTATCTGGGTAATCGTCCGGTGTACGCCTCACCTAAGGCCTCGTTCGATACCGGGCTCGACGTACTCGGTCTCAGCCGTATGTCGACGGGTGCGGTTGCCCGGTATGGCATGCAGTTGCTCACTTCGTCCCCCGAGCGGGGACCCCATGGCAGGCATGCCACGGCCCTGCATGACCTGACGGACTTCACCTTGCATTCGAAGGTCCCTCTGCCCCTCCAGATGGACGGCGACCACCTGGGACTGCGAACGAGCGTGACGTTCACAGGCGTACGCCGTGCACTGCGTGTGATTGTGTGAGCGGAACGGGCTAAAGTCCTTCCACTCGAACGTTTAGGCCAGGGTCCACCCCATGGAAGTACGGCTGTGACCGAGCCGACACCGAGGAATCCAAAAAAACTTTCCGGTAGGGGTTGTATCCGCCGCTGAGGTTTGCGAGTCTCTAAGTGGCGATCGGGACGGCCCGCAACACCGGCCCCCGCAGAGAGCCAGAACCCCTCCTCACTTCAAGGACGACATCAGTCCGTCTGATGATCGGCCCTTCACTTGTTGAGGGATTCGTGAAAGCGTTCACATTCACAAGCAACGTGCATGTAATACCAAGGAGAGGTAGCAGCCATGGACTGGCGTCACAACGCCGTTTGCCGCGAGGAAGACCCGGAACTCTTCTTCCCCATCGGCAACACCGGTCCTGCGCTGCTGCAGATCGAGGAAGCCAAGGCCGTCTGCCGCCGCTGCCCCGTCATGGAGCAGTGTTTGCAGTGGGCGCTTGAGTCCGGCCAGGACTCCGGCGTCTGGGGTGGTCTCAGCGAGGACGAGCGCCGTGCCATGAAGCGTCGCGCCGCCCGCAACCGGGCCCGCCAGGCAACCGCCTGACAACCCACCCCGTAACAGCCTGAGCTTGGCGGCGCGTACAGCGAGTACGCATCTCCCGCCCCCGAGCCGCAGCGCGCAGTGCCCCCGATGCGCATAGCAACAGCGCGAACAAGCATATGAGCCCCGGACCGTTCCATGGTCCGGGGCTCATCGCTGTGCCAGGGCCGATCATCGCGGTGCGCGGGCTACTTGCCGGCGCGCACCGGGATGTCGAGGATCACCTGCGTACCCCGCTCGGGAGCGGGCACCATGTCGAAGGTGCCGCCCAACTCCCCCTCCACCAGCGTCCGTACGATCTGCAGGCCCAGGTTGCCCGAGCGGTGCGGGTCGAAGCCCTCGGGGAGACCGACGCCGTCGTCCTGGACGGTGACGAGGAGGCGGGACTCCTTGGTCGTGCCGCCCCGGACCGCCGAGACCTCGACCGAGCCGGTGTCGCCCGGTCCGAAGCCGTGCTCCAGGGCGTTCTGCAGGATCTCGGTCAGCACCATGGAGAGCGGGGTGGCGACCTCGGCGTCCAGAATGCCGAAGCGGCCGGTGCGCCGGCCGGTGACCGTGCCCGGCGAGATCTCGGAGACCATGGCGAGCACACGGTCGGCGATCTCGTCGAACTCCACGCGTTCGTCCAGGTTCTGGGAGAGCGTCTCGTGCACGATCGCGATGGACCCGACCCGCCGTACGGCCTCTTCCAGGGCCTCGCGCCCGCGCTCCGACTCGATACGCCGAGCCTGGAGGCGCAACAGGGCGGCCACCGTCTGGAGGTTGTTCTTGACGCGGTGGTGGATCTCCCGGATGGTCGCGTCCTTGGTGATCAACTCGCGTTCCCGACGGCGCAGTTCGGTGACGTCGCGGAGCAGGACGAGTGAACCGATGCGCGTGCCCTTGGGCTTGAGGGGGATGGCGCGGAACTGGATGACCCCGTCGACGGACTCGATCTCGAACTCGCGCGGCGCCCAGCCGCTGGCGACCTTGGAGAGCGCCTCGTCCACCGGCCCCCGGGACGGAGCGAGTTCGGCCGTGGTGACGCCCAGGTGCTGACCGACGAGGTCGGAGGCGAGGCCGAGCCGGTGGTACGCGGACAGCGCGTTGGGCGAGGCGTACTGGACGATGCCGTCGGCGTCGAGCCGGATCAGTCCGTCGCCGACCCGCGGCGAGGCGTCCATGTCGACCACCTGGTTCGAGAAAGGGAACGATCCGGCGGCGATCATCTGGGCCAGGTCCGAGGCGCTCTGGAGATACGTCAGCTCCAGGCGGCTCGGGGTCCGGACGGTGAGGAGGTTGGTGTTGCGCGCGATGACCCCGAGGACGCGTCCTTCCCGGCGGACGGGGATCGACTCGACCCGGACAGGGACCTCTTCGCGCCATTCCGGGTCGCCCTCGCGCACGATCCGGCCCTCGTCCAGAGCCGCGTCCAGCAGGGGGCGGCGGCCACGGGGGACGAGATGGCCGACCATGTCGTCCTGGTACGAGGTGGGCCCGGTGTTCGGCCGCATCTGGGCGACCGAGACGTAGCGGGTGCCGTCGCGGGTGGGAACCCACAGGACGAGGTCGGCGAAGGAGAGGTCGGAGAGCAGTTGCCACTCCGACACCAGCAGGTGCAGCCACTCCAGGTCGGAGTCGCTGAGCGCGGTGTGCTGGCGTACGAGTTCGTTCATGGAGGGCACGTGTGCGAGCGTACCCGCCGGTTCGGACCTGGCCGGAAACCGTGGCTGGGGGCGGGGCTCGAAAGGGCCCGGAAACACCCGCGGGCCGCGGCGCCTGAGAGGGACCCTCAGCCCTCCCGGCACCGCAGCCCGGAGCAGCAACGGCCGTGGGGTGTGCGGTCCCGGTCGGCCGATGGATGAGGAGCCGGCGCAGTCAGGGCAGAGAGCCCCGGTTCCTCGATCCGTCTTCCTGTGCGGGGAAGACGGAGGCTCTGGTCGTCGTACGTACAGCTGATCGATCGAACACTTCTCTACGCATTGTGGACTAGACCACAAGCCCTGTCCATGCGTTGGAGATTGTTTGTCGCTGTGGGATCACGAGCAGTTCGGATGCCTCAGGGTCGCCCGCTGGAACTAGTCGGACGTCCCAGCATCCACCATGCAGCCTAGCCTTGTTGGTTCATGTGCGGGGCCGGATCGACGGGGCAATTTCCGTGGGCCCCTCGGCGGCGAGGTTCACCGGCCGGGAGCCTGGGCCGGGAAACCCCGTTCTGTTAGATTGGTCTAAACCACATTGTTCCCCCGTACGTCTCTTGAGCGCTTCTCCAGATCGGCAGGCCCAGCGTGGAAGTTGTCATCGTTCCGGACGCCAAGGCGGGTGGCGAGCTCATCGCCGGGGCCATCGCACAGCTGCTCCGGCACAAGCCGACCGCACTGCTCGGCGTGGCCACCGGCTCGACCCCGCTGCCCGTCTACCAGGCGCTCGCGGCCCGGGCGGCCTCCGGGGCCGTGGAGATGTCCCGGGCGCGCATAGCCCAGCTCGACGAGTACGTGGGGCTGCCGGCCGACCATCCGGAGTCCTACCGTTCGGTGCTGCGGCGCGAGGTGCTGGAGCCGCTCGGGATCGGGATGGACGCGTTCGTCGGGCCCGACGGGACCGCCGAGGACGTACGGGGAGCCTGCGAGGCGTACGACAGGGCGCTGACGGAGGCCGGCGGGGTCGACCTCCAGCTGCTGGGGATCGGGACCGACGGACACATCGGGTTCAACGAACCGTGCTCGTCACTCGCCTCACGGACCCGGATCAAGACGTTGACCGAGCAGACCCGGATCGACAACGCGCGGTTCTTCGACGGCGACATCGGCCAGGTCCCGCACCACGTCATCACGCAGGGCATCGGCACGATCCTGGAGGCACGGCACCTGGTGCTGCTCGCCACGGGCGAGGGCAAGGCGGACGCGGTGGCGGCGACGGTGGAGGGGCCGGTGGCCGCGGTGTGTCCGGCGTCGGCGCTCCAGCTGCACCCGCATGCGACGGTGGTCGTCGACGAGGGAGCCGCTTCCAAGCTGAAGCTGGCCGACTACTTCCGGCACACCTTCGTCAACAAGCCCGACTGGCAAGGGATCTAGGTCTCCGGCGGGGCGTGACCGGGCTAGAAAGACCCTATGGAACTCACCCAGATACGCCTGCTGGTGTCCGACTTCCCCGCTGTCTACCGCTTCTACCGGGACGTGCTCGGGCTGAAGCCGCAGTTCGAGGCCGAGAGCGGCCCGTACGCCAAGCTCAGCCCCGACACCGGGCACGCCGCGATCGCGCTGCAGGACCGGGCGCAGCTGGCCGAGGTGCTGGAGCGGCTGGGTGCGGAGCCGGACGGGCACCGCGCGCTGGTGGCGCTGCGGGTGGACGACCTGGACGCCGCCCACGCCGAGCTCACCTCGCGGGGCGCGGAATTCCTCCGGGGCCCGGGGCCGATGGGCGACCGGATGCGGGTCGCCCATCTGGCGGACCGGAGGGGAACCTGATCGAGCTGCAGGAGTGGCTGGCGCTGAGGGAACAAGCCGGTACGGCGTCGGTGTAGGACGTGGCGGAAGG
>NZ_AEJB01000487.1 GCF_000331005.1 Streptomyces turgidiscabies Car8 | reverse complement strand
CTCCGACGGCCGGCTGTTCGTCGTCCGGGGCGCCTACCAGGACATCTCCGCCCACCACTGGACGGAGGTCGCCCTCGCCGCCACCCGCGACCAACTCGCCCACTCCGAACAGCAGTCGAGCGAACGCAACCGGCTCACCCTCCAGCTCCAGCACGCGATCATGCCCCCGGCGCAGGCCCCGCTGGAGGCCCCCGGCCTGCGCGTGGCCGTCCGCTACCGGCCCGCCGAGACCCAGCACCTGGTCGGCGGCGACTGGTACGACGCGGTGGTGCTGCCGTCCGGGCTGGTGCTGCTGTGCGTCGGGGACGTCGCCGGACACGGCATCGAGGCGGCCACCAGCATGGTCGTCCTGCGCAACGCGCTGCGCGGTCTCGCCGTGACCGGCGCCGGTCCCGGCCAGTTGCTGTCCTGGCTCAACATGGTCGCCCACCATCTGACCGGAGTCGTCACCGCCACGGCAGTCTGCGGCCTGTACGACCCCGACCGCCGCACCCTGCGCTGGGCCAGGGCCGGTCATCTGCCGCCCGTCCTGGTACGCGGCAACGAAGCGACGCCGCTGCCCCTGATCACGGGCCTGTTGGTCGGCGCCGTGCCCGACACGACGTACGAGGAACACGAGGTCCAACTCGCCGTCGACGACACGTTGCTGATGTACACGGACGGCCTGATCGAACGCCGTGACCGGTCCGTGGAGGAATCGCTGGCCCAGTTGCTGCTGGCCGCGCGCACCGTACCGCCCACGCTGGACCAGCAGTTGGACCGCCTGCTCACCTACAGCAAGTCCGACACGGACGACGACACCTGCCTCGTGGGCGTCCGGGTGGCCTAGGCGCGGGCAGAAGAACGG
>NZ_AEJB01000486.1 GCF_000331005.1 Streptomyces turgidiscabies Car8 | reverse complement strand
CCCCGTTCAGTTCGAACCACACCGCCTTGCCCACGCCGTGCGCCCTGACTCCCCACGCGTCGGCGAGGGACTCCACCAGAACCAGCCCTCTGCCATGCGTACCGTCGTCGGCGACCGGTGCGCGCATCCTCGGCCTGCGTCCCACGAAGTCCCGTACCTCCACGCGTAGTCCGTGCGGTGAGACGGTCGCCGTCAGCACCGCGTCGCGGTCGGTGTGGACCAGCGCGTTGGTGACCAGCTCGCTGGTGAGCAGTTCCGCTATCTCGGAGCAGCCGGGCCGCCCCCAGTGCCGCAACAGCTCGCGCAGTGCCCTACGGGCCTCCGGTACCTCCCGCAGATCCGAACAGCCCAGCCTGCGCCTCATGTACGACGCCTCCCCCCGGTGCGTGCCGCCGCCGTCGCCGACGGCGTTGCCGTTGTCGTCGTTGCCATCGCCGTGGTCGTGGTCGTTCTCGGTCGTTTCCTCCGCCGTTTTCGCCGAGAAGGCCCCGATGGTTACGGGACCGCCCCCTCGCGCCTGCCTCTTCATGACCCCCGCCCGGACGCCGGTGTACTGTCCCCTCCTGATCGAACGCGTTCACGGGATCCATGCCCCCGACCTGAACACGGCAGTCATGTCGAATCCTCAACGACCGGATGTACGGGGCTGGTTGGTCCGTTCCTGGCCGGATCCGGACGTCGACGGCGCCCGCCGGAAGCTGCTGGAGGGGCGTCTGGAGCGGACGCTGCGGCAGTTCACGCGCCCGTCCAGGCGGGGACGGGCGCGTGCGGGGC
>NZ_AEJB01000485.1 GCF_000331005.1 Streptomyces turgidiscabies Car8 | reverse complement strand
CAGGTCCTCGTCCTCGTCCAGCCTCGCCGCCACCAGGTCGGGATCGAGGCCGTCCTCCAGCAGGTCGTCGTCCTCGATGACGTCGTCCGCGTCGTCGTCGAAGACCGCGCTGACGTCGAAACGGCAGACGACCCGTTCCGCGTCGACCTGGTCGAAGGGGGCCTCCAGCCACTCCCCGGGGTCGGCCGACTCGTCCGCCGCCGTCACCCACAGTGTGGAGTCGCCCTCCTCCAGGCCGAACTCCTTGTGCCGGGAGGCGATCTCGTCCGGCTCGAACTCGCCGAACAGGATGCCCAGCGCCCCGTGCACCGTGCCGGAGACCTCGACGCCCGCGCCGTCGTCGTCCGCGGCCTCCACCCGCTGTGCCTGCGCCAGCAGTCGCTGCGGCTCCACCACGGCGTAGTCGCGGCGGATGAGCACACTCAGCGCGTTCGGCTCCTCGGGGCCCGCGTACGGCGGCAGGGCGTCGTCCGTACCCGGGATCTCGAAGGGGGTGACCTCGTCGTAGCGGTCGTAGAGCAGCTCGTCGTACACCTCGGCGGCAGCGGCCAGCTGGTTGAACGCCTCATAGACATCGGGGTCGTCCTCCCCCGACCGGCGTTCGACCGCCGCCAGGTGGCGGTCGAGCGCGGTCTTGACCGCCTCGGCGGCGGCGCGTACCTCGGCAGCGGTGGGCTGCGCAGCATCAGACATAGTGCAGACGCTATCCGTACCGGGGCTCTGCCCGCACAATAGATGCGATGCCGGAATACGAATTTGTCGACGTGTACGTACCACGCGGGGTCACCCGCAAGGAGGCCACACGTCTGCTGACTGACCATGCCGAGTACGGACACTGGGAGTTGGACCGCCTGAGCCTGCTGCGTGACGGCAGCCGCAGGGTGCGGCTGCGTCGGCGGATCATCCGCCAGGTGCGGGCCACGTGGTGAGGTGACACAGCC
>NZ_AEJB01000484.1 GCF_000331005.1 Streptomyces turgidiscabies Car8 | reverse complement strand
TCCGGGACCAGTCGCCCAGCAGGTGCTCGACAGACACACAGCGGGCATCCGGCACATGTCGTCCGGCACATGCGCGTCCGAAGACGACCGGAAACGGACCGGGGAGGATAAGCGGAATCCGCCGAACTGGCGTGTACCGCGCGCATATCTCCCGCCTCGGCACCGCATATCCGCAGTTTCCCAGCGGTACCACGCACCTTGGTGGCAGTCTGCTCAACAGCAGATACGGAAAGTGGCAAGTACAGGTACGCAGCCGGAGGTGCACGTCCCATGGCGTCCAATGTGAATCCCACCGTCAGGCGACGCCGGTTGGGCCAGGAGCTGCGCAGGCTCCGCGAACAGAAGGGCATGACGGCCGAAGAGGTCGCCGAGCGGCTGCTGGTCTCCCAGTCGAAGATCAGCCGGCTGGAGAACGGCCGCCGCAGCATCAGCCAGCGCGATGTCCGCGACCTGTGCGGGGTGTACGAGGTCGAGGACCAGCGGATGGTCGACTCCCTGATGGAGATGGCCAAGGACTCCCGCCAGCAGGGCTGGTGGCACGCGTTCGGGGATGTCCCGTACAGCGTGTACATCGGACTGGAGACGGACGCGGCGTCGCTGCGCGTCTACGACCCCCAGGTCATCCCGGGGCTGTTGCAGACCCGCCCCTACGCGGAGGCCCTCATCACCGGCGCGCTGCCGGAGACCGCCTCCAGCGACATCGACAACCGCGTCCAGGTCAGGCTGCGTCGGCAGGAACGAATCACCGCCGTGGAGAACCCCCTGCGCCTGTGGACGGTGCTCGACGAGGCGGCGCTGCGCCGGCTCGTGGGCAACAAGCTGCTGATGCGGGAGCAGTTGGAGTCCCTGGTCGAACAGTCGCAGCTGCCGCACGTCACGGTGCAGGTCATCCCGTTCGAGATGGGGGCTCATCCGGGCCTCAACGGCCAGTACGCGATCCTGGAGTTCCCCGACGCGGCCGATTCCAGCGTGGTCTACATCGAGGGCGTCACCAGCGACCTCTATCTGGAGAAGGCGCAGGACGTTCAGAAGTACAGCGTCATGTACGAACACTTGCGGGCACAGGCCCTGAACGTGGACCAATCCCGGCAATTCATCGCGGACTTGGCGAAAGAGTACGCACGCTGACGTCCTGGAGAAGCAAGGGCCGCACATTACACCTCCGCATCACGCCAGTGGAAGACCCCGCTGGTATATGCCACCCGGTCGAGTGAACGGTTGGTCCGCATAAGGGCGTTGGCGAGTAGCGTCGATCAGGCCATCGAGGAACAACGTTGGCGCAAACCGTGCCGAGGGCTCCGCAGGGCGCCCTCCGGTCGGCGACAGCAACTCACCCCCTGGTCAAAGCGGAGCGAACATGGCAATTCAGCAAGGCGCCACGAGCACCTGGACGAAGTCCTCGTACTCCACCGGAAACGGCGCGTGTGTCGAGGTCAAGTCCCCGGTTCTCGCGGCGATGTCGGTCCGGGACTCCAAGGTCCCGGCAGGTCCGACGCTGGCTTTCCCGGCCGACTCATGGAACTCGTTCGTGGCAGAGATCAGCCGGGGAGCGTCCGACCTCATCTGATGCTTCACCGCCACTTCTCACAACTCCATAAGCAGCACAGGAAGAGCCCTCTCGACTGGCCCGCCGTCCTGGCCGAGGGGGCTCGGCCATGCCCGGCCGACCCGGGCCGCCCTCAGATCATCACCTGAGTCGGTCCACGTACAGGTCCGTCCCCGGCACCGTGGGGACGAACGGTGCCACCAACTCCACCCGCCCCAGGCCCTCTTCGTCGACTGCCTCCCCCAGTCCCGTGAAGTACGGCTCCCAGCAGTCCCGTGGATCCGCCTCCAGGAACCACAGCAGTGTCAGCCGTACGTCCACTCCCTCGACCTGCTTCACGTACGTCATCCGGTCACCGGGCAGCGGGGTCGGGTGGAAGACGGTGACCATGGCGACGGGTGACCCGGCCAGCTTCTCGGGCAGGTACCGGGTGCGCAGCCACTCCAGCAACTCCGCCCGCCCCGCCGGGCTTTCGGCGTCGATGACCTGCAACACCAGCCCCGCGTACGGGTGGTCGAGGGCGTGGAAGTCGCGGGGGCCGGCGTCGCCGTCCCGGTAGACCGTCGTCTCGTGGTCCTGGAACGCGGTGAAGACGTGGGTACGGTCCTGGCAGACGCGGTCGTCGCGATTGAGCCGTTTGTTGATGCCGACGGTCCAGCGCATGTGGTCGGCGTAACGGCCCTGGGTGATCCAGTAGGTGGAGAGGTAGCAGCCCGCCGTGACCGGCTGCGCGACCGCCGACTTCTCGGGGTAACGCAGGAGTTGGAGGTCCCGGGTCGCGACCCAGCGGCGGCCGGAGAACATCCAGGGCATGGCCATCGCGCCGGCGTAGTAGTGATCGTCTTCGTACCAGCGGTTGTAGGCGTACTCGTGGCCCGGGTGCGGCTCGACCATGGTGATGAGCGCGTGGCCCGGGTGGACGCCGTACGGACCGAGGGCCGCGAGTTCGGCGTACACCTCACTACGGGTTCCCACGGCCGCTTCTTTCGCGACCGTCGCTTCTTTCCCGACCGTCGCCTCGTTCTCGACCGTCATCCGGTTCCCGGCCGTCGTCTCGTTCCCGGCCGTTCCCTCGTTCCCGGCTGTTCCCTTCTCGTCCATTCCCATCCCCTCTCCTCCTCTTCCTTTCTCTTCCTTCCTCCTTCGGACGCCCATACTCTGACGCTCCGTCAGATAATCCGCCAGAGTCGGGGAGGGCTTCGATGTCGCTGCTCACAGGGAAGACCGTGGTCGTCTCCGGTGTCGGGGCCGGGCTGGGGCGTCAGGTCGTGGCGGCTGTACTGCGGGACGGGGGGAACGTCGTCCTCGGGGCGCGTACCGAGGCGCACCTCGTGAAGACCGCCGCCGAGCTGGATCCGGACGGGGCGCGGACCGCGTACCGGACGACCGACATCACCGACGAGGAGCAGTGCCGGGCGCTGGCCGCGCTGGCGTGCGAGCGGTTCGGGCGGATCGACGGGGTCGCCCATGTCGCCGCCTGGGACAGCTACTTCGGGGGGATCGAGGACGCGGACTTCGAGAGCTGGGCGGGTGTCGTCGACGTGAACCTGCTGGGCACGCTGCGGATGACGCGGGCCTGTCTGCCGGCGCTGAAGGAGCGGGGCGGGAGCGTGGTGTTCATCGGGACGCAGTCCGCCGTGGCGGCGCCCTCGCAGGTGCGGCAGGCCGCGTACGCCGCCTCGAAGGGGGCGTTGACGAGCGCGATGTACTCGCTGGCCCGGGAGCTCGGACCGCACCGGATACGGGTCAACACCGTGCTGCCGGGGTGGATGTGGGGGCCGCCGGTGGAGGCGTACGTGCGCTTCACGGCCCAGGGGGAAGGGGTGCCGGAGACCGAGGTGCGGCGGCGGCTCGCGGAGCGGATGGCGTTGCCCGAGTTGGCCACGGACGGGGATGTCGCGGACGCTGTGGTGTTCCTGGCGTCTGAGCGGGCTCGGGCCATCACGGGACAGTCCTTGCTGGTGAACGCGGGTGAGCTGATGCGGTAGCTGATATTCCGCCAAACTTTCAGTGGTCGCGCCGAGTTCATGGACATGAACGTAAGTCAGTGCGGCGAACTTCTTTACTCCCTCTTGACCATACGGGCTGTTGTCGCTGCCATGCCAGCGATCGACGATGAGCGGGCGCTCGACACCCCCGCTCGACCTGCTCGACGCCCCTGGGAGGGAGCACATGAACGGTCTCGACTGGACCGTGCTCATCGCGTACTTCGGTGTGATGGTCGCCATCGGTGTCTGGTCCCACAAACGGGTCGACAACGTCAGCGACTTCTTCACCGCCGGCGGGAAGATGCCCTGGTGGCTGTCCGGCATCTCCCATCACATGTCCGGATACAGCGCGGTGATGTTCACGGGTTACGCCGGTATCGCGTACACGTACGGCGTCACGTCCTTCGTCACCTGGTCCTTCCCGATCGCGCTCGGCATCGCCATCGGCTCCAAGCTGTTCGCGCCGCGCATCAACCGGCTGCGGTCCCGGCTCCATGTGGCGTCCCCGCTGGAGTACCTGAAGAACCGGTACGACCTGAAGACGCAGCAGGCGCTGGCCTGGTCCGGGATGCTGCTGAAGATCGTGGACGTGGGCGCCAAGTGGGCCGCCATCGCGACCCTGTTGTCCGTCTTCACCGGCATGTCCCTCAACCAGGGCATCCTCATCACCGGCGCGATCACCGCCGTCTACTGCACGATCGGTGGGCTCTGGGCCGACGCGCTCACGGAGTTGGGGCAGTTCGTCATCCAACTCCTCGCCGGAATCGCCATGTTCGTGGCCGTCGTCAGCAAACTCGACGACCACGGGGGGTTCTTCGGGGTCTGGGACGACCCCGCGCTGCAGGGCCACGGGAAGCCGCTGGTCGGTCCGTACGGCACGGTCTTCCTGCTCGCGTTCCTCTTCATCAAGCTGTTCGAGTACAACGGCGGCATGCTCAACCAGGCGCAGCGGTACATGGCCACGGCCACTCCCCGGGAGGCCGAGCGGTCCGCGCGGCTGTCGGCGATCCTGTGGCTGGTCTGGCCGTTGGTGCTGTTCTTCCCGATGTGGATGTCCCCGCTGCTGGTCCAGTCGCAGAAGCCGGACGGTTCCGACTCCTACGCCCTGATGACCGAACAGCTGCTGCCGCACGGCCTGTTGGGGCTCGTCATCGTCGGCTTCTTCTCCCACACGATGGCCATGTGCTCGTCCGACGCGAACGCCATCGCCGCCGTCTTCACCCGGGACGTCGCTCCGGTGGTCTGGAAGCGGGCGCGGGCGTGGTCGGACTCGTCGGGGCTGGTCGCTGCGCGGGTGACGACGGTCGTCTTCCTCGGGCTGTCGATGGCGGCGGCGACGCAGGTCAACTCCCCCGCGTTCAAGGACATCATCACGGTCGTCATCAAGTGGGTGGCCGGTCTGATGGGTCCGATGGCGATCCCGATGATGCTGGGCCTGCTGCGGCCGTTCCGGCGGTCGGGGCCGACAGCGGCACTGGGCAGCTGGTCGATGGGGCTGCTCGCCTTCTGGCTGGTGAACTACCCGATCAACTGGAACGTGGACGGCGGGGTGCCGCTCCAGTACCAGGTGTCGATCCCGCTGGCCGTGTCGCTGGTGCTCTACATCCTGATCGGTTTCCTGCGGCCCGAGGACACGCCGGAGCGGTTGGCGATCATCGAGACCGTGAACACGGACGGGGACGACAGCACCTCGGTCCGGGTGCCCGTCCCCGCCCAGGAGCCGGCGGACGTGGTGCCGGGGAAGCGCCGGACGAAGGACGGAGTGGGCTGAGGGGACGGCCCGGTGCCTCACCCGGGACGGGTCACCCCGTCCCGGGTCGTTCGCCCCGCATCATCCGCCCCGCATCACCCGTCAAGCCCGTGGATACCGGGCGAGCCACCCCGGTGAGGATCCCGCCGGGCCGTGCAGCGCCGGTCCCTGGGTCATCTCCATGGCGAAGTCGTCGGCGATGACCAGCATCGTCGGTCGGCCCTCCAGCTCCGCCAGCCAGGCGGGCGGGAGGGCCGTCTCGCCGTGCAGGGCGCCGAGCAGACCGCCGGTCAGGGCGCCCGTCGCGGCCGAGGGGCCGCCGTGGTTGACCGACAGGGACAGCCCATGGCGGACGTCCTCGCCGACCAGCGCGCAGTACACCGCCACGGACAGGAGGCCCTCCGCCGTGCCGGC
>NZ_AEJB01000483.1 GCF_000331005.1 Streptomyces turgidiscabies Car8 | reverse complement strand
TTCGACCGCCACACCAGCACCGAGTACTGGCCCGAGCCCACCAGTTGGGACACGTTGGGCAGTGAACTGGGCACCGGGTTGCAGGTCAGGGTAGTGGACCCGTCCCGCGAACGGTCCTCGAAGGTGAAGGCGAGCGCCGTCCCCGCCGTGGCGCCCGGATAGACACGGTCCAGCATCCGCGCGTCCTGCCGCAGCACCGCCGTACCGGCGTCGTCGAGGCGTACGGGGGACAGGTCCTCGTCGTTCCAGCCGTCACCGGAGGTGATCACCTTGTCGGCGTTGTCGTTCATCAGCTCCCTGCAGCGGCCGTTGTAGATTTAAAACTGCCACTAATTGCTGGACAGCCGCAGGCCTTTGTCCGGTTCCGCGTCAGCGGGTGGTGCTCAGCGGCTGCAGGCTGCGGCGCAGCTGCTCCAGGCCCTTGCCGCGCTTGGTGCCGCGGTTGCGGGACTTGACGAGGGGGGCCCAGAAGGCGGCCTCGACGAGGGTCTCCGGCTTGACCGCGGGCGTCCGCTCCAGGACGCTCTCGGGCACCTTCTGCGGGTCCGGGACCTCGAACTCCGCGATGATCTCGTCGTACTTGTCCTTCAGCACCGTGTTGTCGGGGTCGGCGCCGAAGACGATGAGCTGTCCGGTGGGCGCCGTGTCGACGAGGACCGTGACCAGGTCGGGGCGGTACCGGGCGAGGATCTCGATCAGCTTGTAGACGTCGCCGGTCCAGGCGTTGGTGTGCCGGTCGCGGGCGGCCTCGTCGATGCTGCGCGGCAGCATGTCGTCGAGGACGATGACGCTGGCCCAGTCCGAGTGCTTCTCGACGTTGATGAAGTCGCGCAGCGCGTACTCGAACAGGTGCATGCCGTCGATGAACGACAGGTCGAGCGTGGTGCGCTGCCAGTAGCCGAAGGGGCTGCGGTTGCGGGCCAGGTTGCGCAGCGGGTGCCGGCCGCCCTTGAGGTGGGCGAGGGGGTTCTCCCGGGCGAAGAAGTCGTCGCTGGTGGCCTTCGCGAGATGGACGTCGGCGCGGATCTCCGACACCACCTTGAACGCGGGGTCGATCGCGATGCTCGGTACCCGGGACAGGGTCAGGCTTCGGCCGTCGTTGACGCCGATCTCCAGGTAGTTCCTGTTCGCGCTGACCTTGTGGAGCTCCCGGAGGAACTCATGGCGTTTCACGAGGAAATCTCCTTGCGGATGTGTGGCAGTGCTTCGTGCAGGGCGGTACGCCAGTCACGGAGGGCTCCGAGACCGGTCTGCTGCCAACGGCTGTGGCCGAGGGCGCTGTATGCGGGCCGGGGTGCGGGCCGGGTGAAGGCCGCGCTGGTGGTGGGGTGTACGCGGTCCGGGTCGGCGTCGACGAGGCGGAACACCTCTCGCGCCAGCTCGAACCAGGTGGTCTCGCCGGAGTTGGTGGCGTGCAGGACACCGTGTGCCTCGGGTCCGATCAGGGGTCCGAGGTCGGCGATCCGCACGGCGACGTCGGCGCTCCAGGTGGGCTGGCCGCGCTGGTCGTCGACGACGTCGAGGGTGTCCCGACGCGCCTCCAGGTCGATCATGGTACGCACGAAGTTGCCGCCGTGCGCACCGTACAGCCAGGCCGTGCGCAGGACGACCCCCGTGTCCGGGAGCGTGGCCAGGACGGCCTGTTCACCGGCGAGTTTGGTGCGGCCGTACGCCGTGCGCGGGGCCGGGGTGTGGTCCTCGGGGTACGGCGTGTCCCGGGCCTCGCCGTCGAACACGTAGTCGGTGGACACGTGGACAAGTCGGGCGTGGTGCGCGGCGCAGGCCTGAGCGAGCAGACGCGGTCCGACGCCGTTGATCCGCAGCGCCGTCTCCTCGTCCGTCTCGGCGTCGTCGACGGCGGTGTAGGCGGCGCAGTTGACGACCAGGTCGGGCTCGTGGTCGGTGAAGACACGGCGCACGTCGTCGGGGTCGGTGATGTCCAGGGCGGCGCGGGCGAGGCCCACGACGTTCTCCCCGCGCCTGAGGAGTTCCTCGACGGTGTCGCGGCCGAGCATGCCGGCGGCGCCGGTCACCAGCCACTTCATCCGCTCACCTGCTTCTCGTTCTTCTTCGCCTCAGCGCCGACGCGTCGCTTGAGGGGCTCCCACCAGGCGCGGTTGTCGCGGTACCAGGCGACGGTGGCCGCGAGGCCGGCGGCGAAGTCGTGGCGCGGGGTGTAGCCCAGCTCGTCGTGGAGCTTGCCCCAGTCGACGGAGTAGCGCAGGTCGTGGCCCTTGCGGTCCTCGACGTACTCCACGCTGTCCCAGTCGGCGCCGCAGGCTTCGAGGAGCAGCCCGGTGAGCTCCTTGTTGCTGAGTTCCGTGCCGCCGCCGATGTTGTAGACCTCGCCGGGCCGGCCGCCGGTGCGCACCAGGTCGACGCCCTGGCAGTGGTCGTCGACGTGCAGCCAGTCGCGGACGTTGAGGCCCTCGCCGTACAGCGGGACCTTCTTGCCGTCCAGCAGGTTGGTGACGAAGAGCGGGATGACCTTCTCGGGGAACTGGTGCGGCCCGTAGTTGTTGGAGCAGCGGGTGACGCGCACGTCCAGGCCGTGGGTGCGGTGGTAGGAGAGGGCGAGCAGGTCCGAGGACGCCTTCGACGCCGAGTAGGGCGAGTTGGGGGCCAGCGGGTGGTCCTCGGGCCAGGAGCCGGACTCGATCGAGCCGTACACCTCGTCGGTGGAGACGTGCACGAAGGGGCCGACCCGGTAGCGCAGGGCGGCGTCCAGCAGTACCTGGGTGCCCACGACGTTGGTGCGGACGAAGTCGGCGGCGCCGTCGATCGAGCGGTCCACGTGGGACTCGGCGGCGAAGTGGACGACCTGGTCGGCCTCGGCCATCAGTTTGTCGACGAGTTCGGCGTCGCAGATGTCGCCCTGGACGAACGTCAGCCGGGGGTGTTCGGCCGGCAGGTTCTCCAGGGTGCCCGCGTACGTGAGCTTGTCCAGCACGGTGATCCGGGGCGCGTCGGGGGCGTCGGACGCGAGGAGTGCGCGGACGTACGTGGAGCCGATGAATCCGGCGGCGCCGGTGACGAGGAGGTTCATGAGTGGATCTGCACCTTGCTGTGGTCTCCGAGGACGAGGCGGTGGGCGCTGGGAACACTGGGGGCCGGGGTCACCTCGACGTGCCTGCCGATGAGCGACGACTCGATGCGGCCCACCCCGGCGATGGAGGAGTCCCGCAGCACGATGGAGAACTCCAGCTCGCTGTCGGTGATCCGGCAGTTCTCGGCGACGGAGGTGAACGGTCCGACGTAGGAGTCGCTGACGACGGTTCCGGCGCCGATGACGACGGGTCCGACGATGCGTGAGCGGCTGATGCTCGCGCCCTCCTCGATCACCACCCGCCCTATGGTCTCGGACGCGGTGTCCACGTCGCCGTCGATCCGCCGCTCCAGGCCCTCCAGGACCATGCGGTTGACCTCCAGCATGTCGGTGACGTTCCCCGTGTCCTTCCAGTAGCCCTTGATGAGCGTGGATCGTACGTCGGACCGGGCGTCGATGAGGTACTGGATGGCGTGGGTGATCTCCAGCTCACCGCGCCGGGAGGGGCTGATGGAGCGTACGGCGTCGTGGATCGCCGGGGTGAAGAGGTACACGCCGACGAGCGCGAGGTCGCTCTTGGGGTGCTCGGGCTTCTCCTCCAGGCCGATCACCTGGCCGGCCGCGTCGAGTTCGGCGACACCGAAGGAGCGCGGGTCGGGCACCTGGGTGAGCAGGATCTGGGCGTCGGGACGGAGGCGGCGGAACTCGTCGACGAGGTCGCTGATGCCGCCGATGATGAAGTTGTCGCCGAGGTACATGACGAAGTCGTCGTCACCGAGGAAGTCCCGGGCGATCAGCACCGCGTGGGCCAGGCCCAGGGGCCGTTCCTGCGGGATGTAGGTGACCTTCAGGCCGAACCGCGAGCCGTCGCCGACCGCTTCCTCGATCTCGGCGGCGGTGTCGCCGACGATCATGCCGACCTCGGTGATGCCCGCGTCGGCGAGGGATTCCAGGCCGTAGAACAGCACGGCTTTGTTGGCCACGGGTACGAGCTGCTTCGCCGAGGTATGGGTGATCGGCCGAAGCCGCGTACCGGCGCCACCGGAGAGCACGAGAGCCTTCATCCGTTCACCCTAGCTTCGATTTCCCACGACGTAATATCCGGTGCCGCAGCGTGACCGGTGCGGGAGCCCGCTCGCGTCCCCTCAGGGCTCCAGGGCGAGCTCGCTCCACACCTGTTTGCCGCCGCTGACCGGGACGGTTCCCCAGGCCGCCGACATCGCTTCGACCAGGAGCATGCCCCGGCCGCCGGTGGCCTCCCAGCCGAGGTTCGTCGGTCTGATGGGGGTGCGGGGCGAGTTGTCCGCGACGGCGACGCGCAGCCGGCCGTTGAAGACGGTGAGGTCGAGACGGACCTGGCCGTCGGTGTGCACGAGGGCGTTGGTGACCAGCTCGGAGACGACGAGGAGCACGGTGTCCATGTTCTCCTGGAGGCCCGCCTCGCCCGCGACACCCCAGGTGCGCAGGGTGCGCCGGGTGAAGCGGCGGGCGTGCCGGACCGCCTCGGGCACCCGCCACACCGTCCAGCTCTCGCGCAGCGGGCGGTGCTCCATGCCGTCGTAGCGCAGCAGGAGCAGGGCCACGTCGTCGTTGCGGTTGGCGCGGGCGAGCAGGGCGTCGGCGACCAGACCGAGGTGGGCGGGGGCGGCGGCGGCGAGGTCGGCTGCCAGGGCGTCGAGGCCGTCCTCGATGTCGATCTCGGCGGACTCGACGAGACCGTCGGTCGTGAGGGCGAGCAGGGTGCCGGGCTGGAGGCGCAGCAGGCTCATCGGGTAGTCGGCGCGGGCGACGACGCCGAGCGGCGGACCGACGTCGGACTCGGGCACCTCGGTGGTGCCGTCGGGGTGGCGGACGACCGGGGGGAGGTGGCCGGCGCGGACGTACCAGGCGGTGCCCTCCTCCATGTCGACCTCGACGTAGCAGCAGGTGGCGAAGAGGTCGGTCTCCATGTCGGCGAGGAGCCGGTTGGCGTGGGAGACGACGACGTCCGGCGGGTGGCCCTCGACGGCGTAGGCGCGCAGGGCGGTGCGCATCTGGCCCATGAGGGTGGCGGCGCCCGCGTTGTGGCCCTGGACGTCGCCGATGACGAGAGCGACGTGGTTGTCGGGCAGCGGGATCACGTCGTACCAGTCGCCGCCCACCTCCAGGCCCTCGGTGGTCGGGAGGTAGCGGGCCTCGGCGACCCCGCCGGGCAGCTTGGGCAGGCGGCGGGGCAGCAGGGAGCGCTGGAGCATCCCGACGAGTTCGTGCTCGGCGTCGAAGGCGTGGGCGCGGGTCAGTGCCTGGCCGGCGAGGCCGGCGGCGGCGGTGAGCAGGGCACGTTCGTCGGTGCCGAACTCGTGCGGGCTGTCCCAGCCGATCAGGCAGACGCCCGCCATCCGGCCGCCTGCGGGCAGCGGCAGTACGGCGAGGCCGCCGGGGCCGACGCCGTCGAGGGCGGGTTCGAGTTCGGTGCCGGCGGGCCAGATCGCGGCGCGGCCCTCGCGCAGGGCGGCGGCGAGTGTGGGCATGGAGCGGACGGGTGACTCGGGCCATTCGGAGCGCCATTCCAGCCGCCACAGCTCGGGCCAGGACTCGGGTTCGGGCGGGTCGAGGACGGTGACGACGAGCCGTTCGTTCTCCAGCTCGGCGAGGGCGATCCGGTCGGCCAGCAGCGGCTCGCGCAGGGCGGTGACGACGGCCTTGCTGACGTCGCGGACGGTCCCGGCGGTGGCCAGGGCGGCGGCGAGTCGCTGGACGCGGGCCACGTCGGTGACGCCGGAGCGCAGGGTGGAGGCGTCGCCGACCGTGCCCACGAGCCGGGCGGGCCGCCCCTCCCCCGTGATCGCGAGCCGCCCGCGCAGCCGCAGCCACCTCGGCGGGCCGGCGGGCTGGAGCACCCGGAACTCCAGTTCCCTGTCGCCGATGGACATGTGGTCGGCCTCGACGACGGACATCAGGGAGGGCAGGTCCTCGGGCACGGTCAGGCCGAGCAGGGTCTCGACCCTGCCGTCGAAGTCCGCCCGGTCGAGCGCGAACAGTTCGAGGAGTTCGTCGCCGACCTCGACGCGTCCGCTGTCCATGGCGAGGCTGAAGGCGTTGGCCGGCAGTTCGCCGAGGTCTCCGGGGGCGGGCGGAGCGGGCCAGGCGACGGCGTCGGCGAGCAGGCCGAGGCAGTCCCGGGCCTCGTCGTCGAAGCCGCCGGGGCTCTCCGTCACGGCGAGCAGACAGCCGCCGTCACCGACCACCGCACCCGCGCGGACGGGCAGGGCGGCCAGATGGACGTCACCGGCCGGCATCCGCCGGGACTCGGCGCACTCGGCGAGGTCGTCGGGGCCCAGCCAGACCGGCCGTCCGGTGCGGTGGGCGTCGGCGGCGGGCGAGTGGGCGGCCACGGGGTAGCTGTCGCGCAGGCCGTACAGGGTCCTCGGCACACCGGCCGACTCGACCAGGCACAGCACGTCGACGGAGTCGCCCGGGGTGTAGACGGCGGCGACGGTCGCCCCCGCGAAGACGAGCGTCTGTTCGAGGACGCGGCGGAGGCGTTCACGGGGATCGAGTTCGACGGCGAGCGACTTGAGGGCAAGTTCGGCGCGCGCCGTTCTCCTTCCGCGACCCGCGTCCTCTCTGCCCACGTTCGTCATTACAGCGCGTATGGGGCCCCGGCGCAGCCCCTGGCACTCGGGTGCGTCGGCCACTGCCGTACCTGTGCGTTCCGCACAGTGCTCTCGTGACAGCCGTGACTGTCGGGACCCGCCCACGGACTGGAAGGCTCGGTGCCAGCCATCGAGGAGGTGGGCATGGACCAGCGGTACGAGGTGTACGCACTCGCCGACCAGCACTTCTACGAGACACCGGACCGGTTGTCCGGCGCGGGCGAGGCCGCTCCCCAGTTCGAGACGGCCCGCCGGGCGGTACCGGAGGGCTGGCGTGCGGGACGGATCGGCGACTGGCTGGCACTGACGCCGGTCGGTCCGGACGGCGACCCGCTGCCCGGACCCACCCAGGGCTGGAAGGTGCACGCGTCTGCCACCCGGGCGAACGCGGAGCGCATCGCCGCGGCGGTGTGGGACTACTGCGTGCCCCGCGGTATCCCGTTCAAGTTCCTGCCCGGCCCCCATCTGCTGCATCTGCGGAACACCAAGTACGCGGGCCGGGACGGCAGCGGGAAGTTCGTGACGGTCTACCCGGCCGACGAGGACCTGCTGCACCAGGTGCTGACCGAGCTGGGCGCCCTGCTGGAGGGCTGCGAGGGCCCGTACATCCTCACCGACCTGCGCTGGCGGGAGGGCCCGCTGTACGTCCGTTACGGGGCGTTCGCACGCTCCTTCGTCGTCGACGAGCGCGGCTCGCTCGTGCCCGCCGTCCGGGACGGCGAGGGCCGGCTGGTGCCGGACCGGCGCGCGCCGTCCTTCCAGGTCCCCGACTGGGTGCGGCTGCCCGCGTTCCTGGAGGCCCAGCTCGCGGCCCGCAACGCGACGACGGTCGCCGATCTGCCGTACCGCATCGAGAAGGCCCTGCACTTCTCCAACGGCGGCGGCGTGTACGTCGGCACCGACACACGCGACGGGAGCCGGGTCGTCCTGAAGGAGGGGCGACCGCACGCGGGGCTGGCGGCCGACGGCGCGGACGCGATCACCCGGCTGGAGCGCGAGCGGGCGGCGCTGCTGCAGGTGTCGGGGCTCGGGACGGTGCCGGAGGTGCGTGACTGGTTCACGCTCGGGGACCACCGCTTCCTCGTCATGGACTTCATCGAGGGGCGCCCCCTCAACTCCTTCTTCGCGGAGCGCCATCCGCTGCTCACCCACGACCCCGATCCGGGGGCGGTGGCCGACTACACGCGCTGGGCGCTGCGTATCCACCGCGCGGTCGAGGAGACCCTGGAGGCGGTGCACGCGCGCGGGATCGTCTTCAACGACCTGCACATCTTCAACATCATGGTCGCGCCCGACGAGGAGTCGGTGTCCCTGGTCGACTTCGAGGCGGCGGCGCCGGCCGAGGAGCGGGGCCGCCAGGTCGTCGCCCACCCCGGCTTCTTCGCGCCGCCCGACCGCAGGGGCGTGGACGTCGACCGGTACGCGCTGGCGTGTCTGCGGCTCGCGCTCTTCATGCCCCTGACCACCCTGTTCGTGGTGGACCGGGGCAAGGCGGCCCACCTGGCCGAGGTGATCGCCGGCCAGTTCCCGGACGTACCGGCCGATTTCCTGGCCGAGGCGGTCGCCGAGATCACCCGTGACGTGTCCGCGCCGGGAACGGGGCGCCCCGCGCCCTCGCCGCCGCCGGCTCCCGTGGAGCCCGGTGACTGGCCGTACAGCCGGGACTCGATGGTGAAGGCGATCCTCGCCTCCGCCACTCCCGAACGCGACGACAGGCTCTTCCCCGGCGACATCACCCAGTTCTCCGACGGCGGCGGACTCGGCCTCGCGCACGGCGCGGCCGGGGTCCTGTACGCGCTGTCCCAGGCGGGCGCCGAGCGGTACGAGGAGGGCGAGCGCTGGCTGCTGGCCCACACCGACCCGGTGCCGGTGGGCACGCCGCTGGGGCTGTACGACGGTCTCGCGGGCGTCGCCCACGTCCTCGACCTGCTCGGGCACCGGCCGCGTGCGCTGGACCTGATCGACCTGGTCCTCCGGGAGAAGTGGCACAAGCTCTCCTCGGACCTGCGGGGCGGTCTCGCCGGGCTGGGTCTGGTCCTCGGCGGGCTGGCGCGCACGACCGGGGAGCCGGAGTTCGCCCAGCGGGCCCAGGACGTCACGGACATCCTGGTGAGCCGCCTGGACGAGCCGCTCCCGGACCCGAAGAAGCGCCGCGCCGGGCTGCTGCGTGGAGCGAGCGGGCCCGCCCTGCTGTTCCTCAGGCAATACGAGGCGACCGGTGACCCCGCGCTGCTCGACGCGGCCGGTACGGCGCTGCGCCGGGACCTGGACGGCTGCGTCGTACAGCGGGGCGGTGGCCTTGAGGTCGACGAGGGATGGCGGACGATGCCGTACCTCGCGGAAGGCAGCGTGGGGATCGGCCTGGTCCTCGACGACTACCTGGCGCTCTCCGCGTCGGCGGGGCGCGACCCGGCCCGCGCGGACGGCCGCGTGGGGTTCGAGGAGGCCCGGGACCGGATCCTGATCTCCGCCGCCTCA
>NZ_AEJB01000482.1 GCF_000331005.1 Streptomyces turgidiscabies Car8 | reverse complement strand
CCTCGGTGTGTTCCCGGCCGGGTCCTACGGCTGTCGCGGCCCGTCCGTCGCCGCCAGCAGTTCCCGCAGCAGACCGGCCAGTTGCCCGGCCTTCTCGGCGTCGAAGGCGGCCAGGGCCTCCGTCTGCTCGGCGAGACCGGCGCCGACGGCCTCGTCCACGAGGGTCAGCCCCTCCTCCGTCAGGGCGACCTGGAGGCCGCGCCGGTCATGGGGGTCGGGGGAGCGGCGTACCAGCCCGGCCCGCTCCAGCTTGTCGAGGCGGCCGGTCATCCCGCCGGTGGTGAGCATCAGCGTCGACGACAGCTGACGCGGCGAGAGCGTGTACGGCTCGCCCGCCCGGCGCAGGGTCGCGAGCACGTCGAACTCGCCCCGCGCGATCCCGAACCGCGCGTACGCCTTCTCCGTCCGGTCGCCCATGGCGCGCGCGAGCCGGTAGACGCGGCCGAACACCTCCATGGCGGTGGTGTCGAGGTCGGGCCGCACCGCCGCCCACTGGTCGACGATCGCGTCGACGGGGTCCCTGCGCTGCGGCGGCTGTGCACTTCCACTCATGGGCCGAGTATCGCCGAACAGGAGCCGGAGGGTCACTCGCGAGAAAGTAGCTTGACGGAAAGTTGCTTAGCGCTAAGCTACTTAATGCTGACCTACTCCGAAGGGTGCGCTCATGCCCGCCAGCCGCTCCGCCCTCGTCCCCACCATCGCCCTCACCGCCCTGGCGCCCATCTCCTGGGGCACCACGTACGCGGTCACCACTGAGTTCCTCCCGCCGGACCGGCCCCTCTTCACCGCCCTGCTGCGCGCCCTGCCCGCCGGTCTCGTGCTGCTCGCCCTGACCCGGGTGCTGCCGCGCGGGGCCTGGTGGTGGAAGGCGGCGGTGCTGGGCGCGCTCAACATCGGCGCGTTCTTCCCGCTGCTGTTCCTGTCCGCGTACCGGCTGCCGGGCGGCATGGCGGCGGTCGTCGGGTCGGTCGGCCCGCTGTTCGTCGCCGGGCTCGCGGTGCTGCTCCTGGGCGAGCGTCCGACCGTACGCACCCTGCTCACCGGGATCGCGGCGGCGCTCGGCGTCAGTCTGGTCGTCCTGAAGGCGGCGGGGGCGCTGGACACCGTGGGTGTGCTGGCCGCCCTCGCCTCGACCGCGTCGATGTCGACGGGCACCGTACTGACCAAGCGCTGGGGCCGCCCGGACGGCGTGGGCCCGCTCGCCCTCACCGGCTGGCAACTCACCGCCGGCGGCCTGCTCATCGTGCCCCTCGCCGTGCTCGTCGAGGGTGCTCCGCCCGCGCTGGACGGCCGGGCCGCCGCCGGGTACCTCTACCTGGCCCTCGCGAACACGGCGGTGGCGTACTGGCTCTGGTTCCGCGGCATAGGCCGCCTCACCGCGACCCAGGTCACCTTCCTCGGCCCGTTGTCCCCGCTCACCGCCGCGTTCGTCGGCTGGGCGGCCCTGGGCCAGGCGCTGACCTCGGTCCAACTGGCGGGCATGGCTCTGGCGTTCGGGGCGACGGTGGTGGGGCAGGTCGGGGCGCGCGGGACGACACAGGGGGCGACCCAGGGGGCGGCATCGGGCGCTGGGGCGGGCAAGGGCCGGGTTCCGGTTCTGGCGTCGCGTCGCTGAGTGGGAGACCGTCCACCCTGGCGTCACGGCATGTGCGCCAGGGTGGACGGCCTGTCTGCCGGTGCGCGGGCCGTCTCCCCCCGGAAAGCCCGGCCGGCCGAGCGGCGTACCCCGTACGGCGGGGACACGCCGCTCGGCCGGAATGCGCTCAGTGCGCGTCGGCGAACCTTGCGAACGCGGCGCGGGTCCCGTCGCCCGCGTCCCCGTCGATGTCGCCCGTGTAGCCGTAGCTGCGCAGCAGGCGCTGCAGCGCCTTGATCGTGTTGACGCCGGGGTCTCCGTCGATCGCGCCGGTGTAGGAGTAGTACTCCTTCAGGCAGCGCTGGAAGGCCTTCCAGCTGTTGGTGCCGAGCTGACCGTCGATGCCGTCGGTGTAGTTCCAGTACGTCGCCAGCCAGCCCTGGACCTTCTTGGCCCGCGCGCTGCTGAGACCGAAGTTCTGCGTCGCGAGGATGCTCGCGGACTGGCTGCTCGCCGAGGCCTGGGTGGCCGGCGCGGCGGTCGCGAACCCGACGCCCGTGCCCAGCAGGGTTCCGCCGGCGATCGCGGCGACGGTGACGGCGCTGATGAGTGACCTGGACAAAATGCTCGGTCGCATTCGTTTCCCCCAGAGGGTCGTTGGTCCCACGGATCTGTTTTCGGACGATCCGTGAACGGCTTCCGATATGACCTTGTCAGCCTCCTCGCGGCATCGACATACTTTTCCGCCTGAGCGTAAAAGCCGTGGTCAGCGAGGGGACCTGAATGCTCCGAATCCACTTCACGGACGCCGATCTCGCGCGCGTCCGGGTGGCGGCCAGGCCGGATCCGCTCTGGGAAATCTTCTTCAGCCTGCTCCGTTTCCAGAAGCGCAAAGGCCTGTGGGCGTACGCCGGTTGGCATCGGAGCGCCCGCGAGGCGCTGCACGGCAAGGGCCTGGCGCCCACCGTCCGCAACGTGCTGCTTCCCCTTTATCCGACAGGCACCTATTTCCCGGATTTCCTCACCCCCGGTGAAGCGTCCGAGGGGCTGGACGCGGGACTGGAAGCGATCCTCGCCGTCCCCCGCAAGCGCATGCTGCAAGAACTGAACATTCTGGACCGCGTGAACGGTGCTCCGGACTGGGCCCGGCAATTGACCGACATCACTCCGCGCAGGGAATTCGTCCGGACAGTGCGGAATTACTATGACGTCGCGATCCGTCCGCACAGCGACCAGATTCAGGCGCACATCGACGCCGACCGCTCCGTGCGCGCCCGAGCCGTCCTGGACGGCGGTACGGACGGGCTCCTGGCCGGGCTGGGGCCGTACATGCGCTGGCGGCGCCCGACGCTGGAGGTCGACTATCCCGAGGACCGCGATCTCCACTTGCAGGGGCGCAGCCTGACGCTCGTCCCCTCGTACTTCTGCTGGGGCGGCCCGGTGTCGCTGGCCGACTCCGGTCTCCCGCCCGTGCTCGCCTACCCGCTGCGGCACGCGGCCCCCCGCACCGGGGAGAGCGGCACCGGGGAGAGTGGCGCCCAACAGCCCCGGGCCCCGCTCTCCGCGCTGCTCGGCACGACCCGCGCCGTCATCCTCCAGGCGACGGCGACCGGCGCCACGACCGGCGAACTCGCCCGCGCCGCAGGGGTCTCGGCGGCTTCCGCCACCCGCCACACCACCGTCCTGCGCGACGCCGGCCTCCTTGTGAGCCACCGCCACGGCCCGGCTGTCCTGCACACCCTGACTCCCCCGGGCGCCGCCCTGCTGCGGGCCGGCGACCGGAACGACCGGCCCGCCCCGGACTGACACGGCGCGGGGACGGGCGTACGCGCTGTCGCCGGGGACTTCGCCGGGACACCGGA